>CAMYPM010000004.1 GCA_947290775.1 uncultured Bacteroidales bacterium
AACCCGGGACCTCTTCCTTACCAAGGAAGTGCTCTACCACTGAGCTACACAGGCAATTCCACCACTTGGGCTTCTCTCGGCTTGCGTCCGGTGAAGTGCTATACGTCACGAACACAATTTCGGCAAGCCGACCACAAAGGTAGCAATAAAAATTGATTTACCAACTATGCGGAGCAAAAATAATTATTTTCTGCTATCTTTTGCCTTCTCAATCTGCTTTTTAAGGGCATCGATACTCAAATCAACTGCTTCTTCAAATGAAGCAGCAGTTTTTTCGGCAAATAGATCATTTCCCGGTATTCCTAAACGAATGGAGGCAAATTTATCTTTACCCTCATTACTTTTTACCTCCTTTAAAACCACATCGGCATGGATCACCTCGTCAAAGAAACGATCCAGACGATCTAATTTTTTCTGAATAAAGGCTTCCAACGCCTTATCTGCGTCTAAATGGACAAATTGAATTCTTACTACCATGTTCTTTTCTTCAGCTTGTGCTCTTGGATGAGCGTGGTACATTTTCTGCAGTTCCTTGAAAGTAGTATGTGTGTAACGAACCGTTGTAGATAAACTACTATGCCCCAGCAACTCTTTAACGGCGGTCAAATCAGCTCCCTCGTTTAGCATATCGGTAGCGAAGGAATGCCGCAACGTATGCGGACCGCGTCTTGCCAAGCCAGGTATCATATCTAAGTGTTTTCTTACAACTCTGTACACTCTATCCACCCCCATAGGCTCTGCCCTCAAAGTAACAAAAAAAAACTGAGAATTGCCAACGCATTTTCCCCTAAGAAGTAGGTATTGTTTAATACGCTCCTTTAATCTGCTTCCAAAAGGGATAATCCGCTCCTTATCTCCCTTTCCTAAAACGCGTAATAGAGACTCATCAACGCGTACATCTGTATTCTTCAATCCCGCCAATTCACTGCGACGCATCCCCGTCTCATATAGCATTTCCACAATGAGACGATCTCTCACCTCCTCAAAATCATCCTCATTAATAGGTGCATCGATCAGAGTAGCACTTTCTCGCTCTGTGAGATAGGCCGGCAATACTTTTTCCTGTTTGGGCCCTTTCAGTCCTTGGGTCGGATTAGCCGTAATAGCCCCTTCTCGAAAAAGATATCGATAGAAACTCTTCGTTACACTCAACTTACGAAGTACAGAGCCACTCTTCAGGCCACTATCCATCAAGTGAGATATCCACCCACGCACTATATCTCGATCACCGGCAGATGGGAGGAACGTATCATCGCTAACCATGACTGCATAGTCATAATAAGCAAGCACATCTTTTGTGTAATACGCCACGGTGTGATCCGCATAGTTTCGTTCGTATTGCAACCACAGCACAAAGCGAGAGAGCATATCTTCTCGTGTAACCACCCTCGATATATTTTGCCCTCTATCCATACGACACACTCTAACCGACAAAACCTCTTGAGCAACTTGCCGGTTGCCTCAAGAGGGAATAATAATATAGAGAGAAGTATTCTCTTCCTCGAAAATAAAAAGTAGGTCGAGAGGAGAGCTTAATTTTCCTCAGCGTCGCGTAGGCGTTGAATATAGATAGCTTTCTCCCTCTGCTTACGCTTCAGCTCAGAAGGTTTAACAAAAGCTTGTCTGCTACGCAATTCACGCATTCTTCCTGTGCGGTCAAATTTTCTTTTATAGCGTCTCAGAGCGCGTTCTATATTGTCTTCCTCTCTTACCGGTACTACTATCATGCTTTTACTTTCTTATATGCTTTCTTAATGTTCGTTTTCGTCTTATAGTAAGCTGCTGCAAAGGGTTATCCCACGAAAGGAGATGCCATCCTCGGCTTCAGTGGCTGCAAAGGTAATAAATTATTGCAGAATAGAATTATTTTCCTTGTCTATTCATCTATTTTTGCTGATACGCTAATGAGAAGTCAGTAAGGGGAATCACTTCACGGAGATAGGAATTGTACGGAAGCTTTCATTACTACAAAAAAAGATCAATACATTTCATCTAAAAGATACAGATCTTTTCATTGAAACTTATAGATGTTTTAGACGAAAAATACAGATGTTTTTTCTACCCCTTTTACGCTTTTCACAGAGCAGCTACAAATTAAGGAGTGAAGAAGATGTCTTTATTAAAGGTGAAATGCATTGCTCTTCATAGGCAAACTCTTGGTCAGCTGACTCTTTTTATGTTACTTTGCGGGCCACAACATGATGATAATGGACAAAATCTTTCAAGAATAAAGCATTTACAACCCAAATATCAAAAGTAAAATGAAGAAAACAATTACTCTATTGACCCTTTTCTTGTTGGTCGCCTTTGCGTTACCGGCTCAGAAGGGACAAATCTTCCAAACAGGTAGCGAAGGACCTGTTTTCAGCTACGATGTAGTAGCCGGGGAACCACGCCCCTATTATGACTCGGGAGGTCCTGAAAATAACATGAGGGACACCCAAAATATGACCATTATCCAACTCAAACCGGTCAATGCGGATTCACACATCACCATTGTCTTTGAAGAAATGGAAATCGGAGACAATGACCATATGCGGTTCTATGCCGGAGCCATTGAACTGTGGAATGGGGCGGACGAAGATGGCGAATATTACTACGATTGGCCCAAAGGAATAACACCTATACTAGCACTTAAGGGAAACCCTGACAATCCAAAATTCTCTGTTATTTCTAACTCCCCCGATGGCTGTATGTCAGTTGCTTTTCAACACAATTCAACTGCCAAGGGATGGAAAGGCATGATCTATTGCGTAAAGAATGGAGACCCCGAACCCAGCGTAGGCGGAGAACCGGGAATTTCCTTTACTACAAACAAAGAAGTAGGCAGCAAGATCACCCTTTCAGTAACTGCTAACGGAGAAGTAAGTGCCTCCGGATTGAAACTTCCTGATGGTCAAAGCAACTTAACGAAGGACAAAGAGGTATCCTACGAAATAACGAGTCAGGACATTCGGCTCACCGGAGACATTACCAAATTAGAAGTGCACAATAATGGGCTCCAAACGCTTAACTTGGACGAGGCTAAGAACCTAACAAGCCTTGAGTGTAGTTATAACCAAATACAAGCTCTTGACTTTTCACATAACGCTCTAATAAAGAGAATTAAGTGTGAAAACAACCAACTTGCTACGCTTACTTTGACAGGCTGTAGCAGCCTTGATTATTTGGATTGCACCGGCAACAAGTTAAATGCGCTTGATCTTTCTACAAATACTAGTATGTGGTCGTTATGGTGCGAATCTAACCAATTCACTTCGTTAGACGTATCTATGTGTAAGGATCTGATGTACTTCGCATGTTCAGGCAATCAGCTTACGGAGCTTAATCTAAGTAAGAATGCAGAGCTAGCACATATCTTCTGTAGTGAAAATAAAATTTCCTCATTGGATCTCTCAACCTGTGGGAAGCTCAACACGGTAGCTGTTTATGACAATCCTTTGGAATCGCTCAAATTGCCTACTGCGACTTCATTAGAGTTCATATCTATCTATCGGACTAAACTCAGCCATGAAAGCCTCCGTACAATAATAGAGGGATTACCATCGCGCTTTGATGCCAACAACACTCCTTTAGATCCTGCCGGATCACTTACCGTACAAGTTAAGGGAGAAAAAAGCCCCATGAAGGTATTTGACAAAGATATTAAGGATGCTGAAGCTAAGAACTGGAAGTTACTCCAGTATGACGAAGATACCGATGAGGTGACAAACCCCACTTATAAAGAAGAGATCGCTTCAAATAAGGCTTGGCAAATAGTCGTACTCAAGGATGTGCTCACCATCAAGAATGCGCCTTTAGGCAAAGAGGTTACACTCCATGGCATAGACGGCACCCTATACCTGAGAAACACTCTTACTACTGAGACAACTACCTTGGATATAAGCAAAATTCCCTCAGGAGTCTATGTAGTAACGATTGAAAATGTAAGTAGCACCATTATCAAATAGAGCGTTTTTAAAAGGGCGCGAATAAGCTATTCACATTAGAAATTCCAAAAGGGCAGTACTGGTTTTCAGTACTGCCCTTTTTCAAAGTTACTCTTTTGTATTAAGGTCTCTATTCAGCCTCCTTGAGAAGGGGTACATCAACCCAGCGGGCTGTCGGATAGCGTGCTTTCAGTAGATGTTGTAAATATTTGCGGCTTTCGCTATCTATTGGCTTCTCTTCATTTGGATAAGCATTGTAAAGCAGATAGCGCAGGGGAATACGACGTTTGTCTAATGCTTCCAAACTCAGCAGAGTATGATTCAAACTTCCCAATCGGCCACATGTGACTAATGCCATTGCATAACCACTCTCTGCCACAAAATCAATTGTTAGTAAATTTTCCTTGAGTGGCACCATCAAACCGCCTGCTCCCTCCATTAAAACCACCTCATAGCCCAAGTCTAATAGTTTTTTATTATCCTCACGAATATGCTCTGGATCAATACCGGCACCGTCCATTGCAGCAGCCAAATGTGGAGAGGCCGGATAAGTAAAAAGATAACTATTACGGTAGTGCTGGGCTACTTCGTCATCAGTTAAAAAGGGAGCAATCCGATTATGCTTTGAAAGATCCTCACTCACCCCATGCATGCCTGTCTCTACCGGTTTAGAGGTGGTTACCTTGATGCCCTCCTGGTGCAGGAGTGTAGCCAAATAACCGGTAGCAGCCGTTTTCCCTATTCCCGTATCTATACCGCTTACAAATATGATCTCTTTG
This sequence comes from uncultured Bacteroidales bacterium, assembly GCA_947290775.1. Lineage (GTDB taxonomy): Bacteria > Bacteroidota > Bacteroidia > Bacteroidales > Porphyromonadaceae > Porphyromonas > Porphyromonas miyakawae. Next base: position 4,709 of record CAMYPM010000004.1, read on the forward strand.
TTCATTGTATTTTGCTCTTATAAAAGGTTATCCATTACAGCTACAAAGTTACCGCATCAACATAAAAGAGCACCAATATTGGCATACAAATCAATAAGTTGATTAATCACACTCTACTATAAGAAAGGCGATTGTCGTTAATCAGAAATTATTTTGTACCTTTGCCAACTGAAAGCGCAATATCCGTAATGATCGGTCACCAAGGTCATGATGCTAACCCCTTGAGTGATTCATATTAGTCGGCTAACGTGCTAAAAAAGAATATTATAGTAATATAAACTATGGGTCCGGCCACAGCAGTTCGGGCTCACAACAGAATAGAAGCAATGTCACGAGTTTGTCAAATAACCGGTAAACGTGCTATATCCGGTAACAATGTGTCGCACTCCAATCATCGCACGAGGCGACAGTTTGACGTCAACCTCTTCACAAAGAAGTTCTACTGGCCGGAAGAGGACTGCTGGATCAGACTTAAAGTATCCGCAACAGGGCTGCGTTTAATTAACCGCATTGGCCTTAACGAAGCAATTAAAAGAGCTGTGGAGAAAGGGTACCTCACCGAGGCTACCATTCTTGAGGCACCGACTAAGTAAGGGAGGAAAAGAAGATGTCGAAGAAAGGTAAAGACGCAAGAGGGCAAGTAATCCTCGAATGCACGGAAATGAAAGAAAGTGGTCTGCCCGGCACTAGCCGCTACATCACGACCAAAAATAAGAAGAATACAACCCAACGCTTGGAGCTTAAGAAGTATAATCCTATCCTCAAGCGATACACGATTCATCGTGAGATAAAGTAAATCATTGGAGAGAGCGTAATATACCATGGCAAAAAAATCAGTTGCAACATTTAGAGGCGGTAGTAAAGACGGCCGCGCCTACTCCAAAGTAATCCGTATGGAGAAATCTCCTAAAACGGGTGCGTACTGCTTTAAAGAAGAAATGGTACTTAACGAAGCAGTAGACGATTGGTTTAAGGCAACAAAGTAAGTACTATTTATATCACGGATTAGGCTTGTAGAAGATAATCGTATTAGACAGACTCTCAAGAAGTAGAAAGTGCGCTACTTTCTCAGAAGTTGAGAGAGTCCTTTAAGAGACCTAACACAAGCACTTCGCCTAAATAGCACAGTTTTACTGTAGATAGAAAGAAGAGAATGCCTTCAGGCATTCTCTTCTTTCTATTTATAGTACCGACTACTCTACCTAACTATTTCTTTTGCGCTTCTGCAAATACAAAGATCTATAACAAGAAAAATCAAGGTACTGGGTTTGGTTCATTAGGATTGGTGGAGTCATTTCCGTACATGTTGCTTCCTAATATATTCACATGCCCCTTGAGATGGTAATCCACTCCGTCAGCTCCTTTGGCAATAATTACATAGTAATACGCACCGGTAGGTACAGGCTTTCCATTAAAAGTGGCATCCCATCCTTCGTCCGGATTGTCCCAAGTAAAAAGCAGATTACCCCACGCATTGTAGATATAGCCTTTAAACTCTACTAAAGAGCGGTGAGCGACCCGAAAAGTATCGTTTATTCCGGGCGAAGAGAAAGGACTAAAGGCATTCGGCACTTCCAAACGAGAAGCAGCAATATCGATCACATATTGTTCACCGGATGTATTGCATTGTGCACTTCGCGAAATAGCCTCTACCATAACTGTGTAACTCCCCATCTCAGTAAATATAAACGAGGTTTCGGCTCCCTCAGCTCTAAAAATAATAGACGCATCCTCTTGCCCCGTATTACGTCCGCGTGCTATACGCCATGAGTAGCGGGCAGCTGCCGGTTCGTTGGCGAAGGCTTGCATAGTAAGTTCCACAGGGGCACTAATAACTCGAGATTGGTTATTTAATGTATCTGCACTGCTTTTTTCTATCGTATAAAGAGCATGCAACTCTATACGCTGAGCCTCCAGCATATTACTTTCAAGAGGAGGATACCCAACCCCTAAAAGCTCTGTATACTGATCTCCTAAAAGCTTAAACGAAGTATCGGCAAGAGGCGCATAAAGCGTTAAGTATTCTTGTTGTGGAGTGAGAAGCTCTTCTTTTTGTTCTTCATGGAAAGCATGTGTATCCTCATCATACTTCATATCAGTATAGGAAATTCGGAACTGCCTTTCTAATGGTTTTTCAACACCTTGCGGTGTGTGACACGGCCAGGTTGCAAAGGAAGTATTTGCGCTCACTCTAATAAGCTCGCAAGGCGCCTCTTCATCATAAGATACCTTTAGTTGCTCACTGGGAAGAGGGACACTTTCATATTGGGCAAACCAATAATAATCAGGCAATCCGGATGCTTTTTCTACAATATAACCGCAATTCAACTGAGGTGTATTCAACTCAAAGCAGTTATTTTCAAACGAAGCATTAGCGACCTCCTCACGATCTGCCGCTGATTTTCTGTAAAAGTAAAGTTTGCTTCCTGCTTGAGCCTCAATCCGGAGCGTATAAGCATTATTGACTACATGCACTACATAGCAATGCATCCGCTCACCTTCTGGAGAGCGCACCTCAGCTAATCTACACCCATCTCCACTCACTTGTGCCGTAACTAAGACAGGTAACAAGCCAAGGAGGACAAACAAAATTCGCTTCATAACGGAATACTATGGAATGTTTCATTAAAAGATCCTTGCCAAAGGAATGTTCCTTGGGGAAGAGACTCAATCCCCATTTGAGGTTTTTCCTTAAAAAGGCCATAGACAGCTGATCCACTTCCACTCAACGAGGCATAATAAGCACCTTTATCTATTAAAGTCTGTTTCAGGTTGGCTAACTGAGGATAGCGAGGAAAAAGCACCGCCTCAAATTGATTTACTAACCGTGTGCAAGTGAAACACTCTGCTCTACTCCACACTCTCTTTAAATATCCCTTTGAGGAAGAATCGTTGGCAACAAGAGCATATGCTTCTTTTGTGCTTATTGCTAATGGAGGCTTCACTACTACCACATAAGAGCATCGCAGCTCTTCCGGCAATTCAACCGGCTCTAAGTCAGTTCCTATACCTGTAGCTAACATGGGGCCATCATAGATAAAGAAGGGAGTATCCGCTCCTGCCACGGCAGCAACAGAAGCAAGCTCCTCCTTTGTTAATCGTAGATGTAATAAATCATTCACAGCCCTTAAGGCTACTGCAGCATCGGAAGATCCTCCTCCTAATCCGGCCTCTGAGGGGATACGCTTCACCAATTCAATACGCAAGGGAGGGACTTCGCAGCCTCTACTTCTAAGTTCTTGTAGTACTTTTAAAATGCTGTTGCTTGCCGCAGCGCCTTTGATAGGAAGCCCCTTGATATAAAGAGCATCCTCTACAAGTCCCTCCGGTTGGGTTATCTCAATAATATCGCAGAGGGGTATAGGGACAAGACACGTCTCGATCGTGTGATAGCCATCCGCACGTTGTCCGGTGATATATAGTCCAATATTAATCTTAGCAGGTGCAAATCTAAGCATACTATATACTATGAATTAGCTTTCTCCAGCATAGTTACTGTTTCAGGGAAGAAATAACGCTTACGCTCTTCCTCCGTACCATTCTTATAAGCTCTATAAGGTTCAGATTTGCGAAGCAACATACTTTTAATCATGGGGGCTAACAACCAAGCCCCTATCCGCTTCCATAAGGGAGTTGCACGGAGGGTCATTTCATAAAGAGACTGAAGCGTATCACGACGGAAGTGAACAATATTTTCCAACTCACCTCCATCCACATAGATACCGCAGTGATAATTATGCTCAGCAAAAGCCCCTTCGGGAAAGTTCAAGTCCCCCAAGCCGGCAATTTGAAAGTTTTGCTGCAAGAATTCTTCATAATCCACTCTGCATTGTTCACCCCCTCCCAAGTTAAAGGTTTTTCCTTTGAGTTCATCAAGATGATCAATAGCATTTACAAAGGCCCTTGCCGTATCACGTGGTGTAGTAAATTCCATAGGAGTAGCCAACGGCATCAGAAACATAATCCCCGACATATGATGATTACCTGCACCCATAATAGCAGAAAGTCGAAAGATACAAGTATTAAGTTTACTCTCCCTAACCATTTGCTCCATCTTGACTTTAGTAACTGCATAGTTGTCTCCATAAGAGGGGCAGATAGGATCTCCTACACGTATCTCGGGATTACGGATTCTATCCCCATATACAGCAACAGAAGAGCTGAAGAGTAAAAAGCTGCCGGGAGAATTTCGTTCTAAGCTATCTATCAAGTTGCGTGTTCCGCCCACATTGATCTTTTCAGTCAACTGGGGATCATTGTATGCCATCGGGGGAATGAGCGAAGCAAAGTGGAAGGTCACGTCTACTCCACGCGTTGCCTCTTCAAGTGTTTGCATCTTGGTTATATCTCCGTATTTTGGCTTTATACGACGTTTGATCCTTTCTTTTAGCTTATCAAATATAGCAACCGTCTTCTTTGTTTTAAGGTCAAAGGCTCTTATCTCATACCGACCCGACATTTTAGCAAGCTGCAAAAGAGCCTCTTTGCCCACATTTCCGGTTGCACCCGTTATGAGAATAACTTTTTTCTTTTGCGCATTCATACTCTTCTCCTCCACATATTAAAAGCTCTTCTCCCAACAAATTGGGGAGTCCTACTACAAATATAGTAAGGCTCCCCAGTTTTTCCTAACAAAAACCTATCTGGTTTTTCTTTAGCGTATGCCCAACTTAGCTTTTATTGTGGAGGGAATAGCATCTTTGTGCACAACTATATTCATAGTACGTCCTGCCACATAAGCTTCACTTACATACCAAATACCCTTATAAGCACCGGCCTCGCCCCAAGAGTTCTTAATCATGAAGAAAGGACGCCCTGCCTGATTCTTTGCCTTTCCATAAATAACCATACCGTGGTCATCAGTCAAGGTGTAATTATCATAGCACTCTTGACGATATTCCTGAGTTGGCTTAATTTCCGGGCAATTAGGATCGTTGATCATCTTTCTAATAGCAGCCTGACGCTCACCATAGCTAAGGCCAATCCAGCGAGCTTGGTCACTACCGGCTGTTTCGATAGCTTCTATATCAGCCAATACACCGATACCGTCGCGATTGAAACCTACTTCACTTACATCAGCACCCCATGCGATAGGATAACCCTTATCAATTGCATTGTTCATTACTTGGATAAGCTCCTCAATAGGAATATTCCAAGAACTGCTCCAACGCCAATTATCCTCTATTTCGAGGGGGAATTGAGTATAGAAAGGATGATGGGTATAACTTGTTAGCGATACATAATCATCAAAATTCAAGCCCAATGTAGCGGCATAGCTCTTCGGGGTATAAGTCTTACCTTGGTACGTAAACTGTGTCGGCACTTCACCTAAATAAGAGGCTATAATGGCAGCATGTGCTTGCTTCCAGGAAGTAGATAGACGCCCATTAGGGTTCTTTATTACTGCATCTAAGTAAGCCTTACTTGCATCAGCTAGCTCACTATGGCTATTTTTCTTTGTTCCATAATTCAAGCCAGTCATTACCTCTTCCGGCACGATTCCATAGTGTTTGAGCACATAGAGGACATCGTAGAAAGAGCCTCCTTGTGAATAGTTGAGCTTGCCATGCAAACGTACGTATCTATCCGCCTTATCACGATAAGACATACTTACAGGAAACATATCCGAAAGGTCCGTTTCCGGTTTTCCTACACGGAGCATTTCAGCTTCTATGAAACCAATTGCCGAGTAAGACCAGCAAGTTCCCGAGTTGGCCTGATCTCGAACAGGTGTAATGGGCAATTCCTTTACTACCGTAAACTGATTTGTTTCGCTCTCTTTTTCTTGTGCTGCCAACGGCATGATGGCCATGGTAATTAGCAGCAGAGGTAAAATAATTCTTTTTGTCATTTCTATGAATATTGTTATAGGTGTTAATTACTACTTTTGGGGAGTTTACCGACCTTTCTCATATAAGTCTAATTCCTCAAATAATTTCTTGAGGGAAGGCTTCTTTTTTATCTCGTCTGATATCCACTCCCGCGGATTATGTATATGTGAAATTTGCTCAGGAGAAGCCACATCTACTTGTAGCCTAAGGGGCTTTTGGAGCAATTTGGATAGACACCCCAAAAGTGTTTGTTCCTCCTTTAATAGAGTTTCTCGCTGCGCTTCTTCTCTTACGGTAAAGTGCACTATTCCCCCTTTGTGCATCGTAGGGAATAGGGAGTTCATGAACTTCCTGGAGGGGTCGTTCATATTGCTATGCTCCTTGTAATCAGCCCAAGCATCTAACAAGGACACCGGGGTTGAAGCACCCTTCGGCTCAGTCTTTTTATTTTGCTCAGTACTCCGCAAACTAACCACCCCTTTGGTTAGTGGGTTGCGTGCTATAGGCCGTCCACTGGGAGAGGCCGGCTGTGCTGCTGTGGCGCCCTGTTGCGGAGAGGCAGCTACAGAGGGTGAAGAAGCAGGAGCGGGTGTAGTTGGTTGAGGGGATGATGCAGCTGATTGGTTCGAAGAAGTTACAGGCTGATTAGAGACAGAGACTGCACTTTTCAATTCCTTTGAAAGCGCGAGACCTAATAAAGTCATTTCTACCAAAAGGCGCTTTCCGTTAGCCATACGGTACTGTCGCTCACAGTCCATCAATTTAGCGATAGTAGTGTACAATGCAGGCTTTCCTATAGAGCGTGCCAATACAACGTAAGCAGTTTTATCTACTTCTGCTATTTGGGCTATGGGAAGCGTTTCGTCCTCAACAGCAAGGAAAAGATTTCGATAAAAGGCACTCAGTCCTGTTATAATAGCTTTTCCGTCAAAGCCATCCGCATATATTTCATCCAGCAGCCCAAGCAACTTGGCACTATCTCCTCGATGCAGACAATTTGCTATTTGGAAGAAGGTGTCTTTATCTAATATATGTAAGCTGTCGACAGTTTGCTTATAGGTAATCTGCCCATCTCCAAAACCTGCGATACGGTCAAAAAGAGAAAGGGCATCTCGCATTCCCCCATCGGCATGCCTTGCTATAATAGCCAAAGCCTCCTCTTCGGCCGGTATCTGCTCATTGTGAGCAACCAGCTTTAACTGTCGTACAATTACATCTTCCGGAATAGGTCTGAAATCATATACCTGACAACGCGAAAGGATGGTTGGCAAAATCATCTGCTTCTCCGTTGTAGCCAAGATAAAGACCACATAGGAAGGAGGCTCTTCCAATGTTTTAAGGAACGCATTGAAAGCCTGCTTCGAGAGCATATGTACCTCATCGATGATGTAGACCTTGTGTTTTCCGGTCTGTGGGGGTACATTAACCTCCTCAATAAGTCGTCTGATGTCGTCCGTAGAGTTGTTGGATGCTGCATCCAACTCATATACGGAGAGGCTTTGCTGACGCTCAAAAGCACGACAAGCATCGCAGTGTCCGCAAGCCTCTCCCTCCGGGGTTAGCTCAAGGCAGTTTATTGTTTTGGCAAAGATACGTGCAGCACTCGTCTTACCGACTCCCCGAGGGCCACAGAACAAGTATGCATGCGCTATTTTATTCTGACGAATAGAGCGCTGCAAGGTGGCACTTATGGCCTCTTGTCCTACTAACTCCCCGAAGGTTGCTGGACGATACTTCCTCGCAGAGACGACGAATCTGTCTGCCATGTACTACCTGCCCTAAGAATTATATTTTTGCTAACGCTTGATCAAGGTCAGCTATTATATCCTCTACATCCTCCAATCCTACAGAGAGGCGAACCATACCTTCGGATATATCTGCTGCAGCACGCTCTTCAGGTGTGTAAGGAGAGTGTGTCATAGAAGCCGGATGCTCAATAAGCGTCTCTGCATCACCTAAGCTAACGGCAAGTGTGCAGAGATGTACATTATTCATCAGTGTACGTCCCGCTTCAAGACCACCCTTCACTTCAAAAGCAATCATTGCTCCGGGAAGCTTCATGTACTTATCTGCTAATGCCTTCTGTGGGAAGCTGTCCAGCCCGGGATAAGTTACAGAGGCTACCTTTGGATGCTTTTCAAGGAATTGTGCCACCTTCATAGCATTTTCGCAGTGGCGCTCCATACGTATATGAAGCGTTTTCAATCCACGCCCGATCAAGAAAGCATCAAACGGAGCCAATACAGCACCCGAAAGATCCTTAATTCCCACTAAACGAACTTGATCAATATACTCTTTCTTACCGGCAACAAATCCTGCGATCACATCACCATGACCATTGATATACTTGGTAGCTGAGTGCACCACTGCATCTACTCCCCATTCCAAAGGATGGCAGAGGTAAGGCGAGCAATATGTATTATCGGCTATCACCATTACACCCTCTTGGCTATGTGCGATCTTAGCAATCGCTTCCAAGTCTGCCATATACATATTGGGGTTTGCCGGTGACTCAAGATAGACCAGCTTTGTATTGGGACGCATAGCGCGGCGCACATTCTCCGGATCTCTTGTATCTACAAAAGTCACCTCCACACCAAAGCGACTCAGTCCGTGCTCCAAGAATGAGTAGGTACACCCATAAAGAGTTTTACCTGCAACGATATGATCTCCTGCACTAACGGCTACCCAAATGGCACTTACAATAGCACCGATACCGCTTCCGGCACCTACAGCAGCTTCTGCACCTTCAAGGGCAGCTACCTTTTCCTCCACTGAAGTGTCCGTGGGGTTGCCTAAGCGAGTATAGATGTAACCATCTTCCTCTAATGCGAAGCGGCGTCCGCCTTGCTCAGCACTATCAAATACGAAAGTTGAGGTTTGATAGATTGGCATGGCTAAAGTACCATGCATGTTGTGCTCGGCGCCTGCGTGAATGCTTTTTGTAGCAAAGCCCGATTTTTTTAGTTCTTCCGGGGTCATCATAGTTTTTTTTTGTATTTGTCTTAGTTACTTTCAGTTTGTACAAAGCCATCTCTCTCCTTACGATCTTTTGGGTGGCTCATCTACTCAAGGCTTTTTCAAAGACAGATCCTTTGAGTTCATCGTTGCGAAGTTACTACATTTCACTCACTTTGCCAAAGAAAAAACACCCCGTATTGACCGAATTCCCCATACAATACTTAAATGCCGCTCCCGTATCTCCACATATATTAATTACTTCTATTTCCCTACTCTAATTCGGGGATAAAAGGGTGACAAAGATATTTTGGTATAGAGAGCTATAGCATTGCAAAAAAAAAGATATGGACCTTTCAATTAAAAGATCCATATCTTTGCAACCAAAGTTTCTGATAAAAGAAATGAAAGATCCGTATCTTTTTCAGAAGAGAAAAGTAGGTTACTCAACCCACTGTATGTAGTCTGCTTTTCGAGGTGCAGCTTGAGGAATTTCTCCGGCAGCATAACCGACAATACAGTTTGCGATGCCCACGTAATTATCCCCTATTCCCCATTGCTTAAGGATTTGCTTACCCTCCTTACTTTCAAACATTACATCAGCGCCATGCACCCAACAAGTGGCCAAACCCAAGGCATGAGCTGCATTGAGCATATTGTCCATCACAACGCTTCCGTCGTACAGATAGGTTGGTACACTCTTATCTGCCAATACGACGATCACTACCGGCGCACCATAAAAAGGATCGCTTTCTCCGCCACGTAAATTCATATTTAGTCGAGATAAGCGATCGCGTTCTGCACGATTGGTTACAACAACTATCTTTGCAGACTGCTTCCCTAAACCACTTGGTGCGTAGCTACCGGCTTCAGTAACCAAAGCGAGTAGCTCTTTTGAGGGCATCTCATCTTGGTACTGCCTCACGCTGCGTCGTGTTTTAAAGAGCGCTATTTTCTCCTCATTGGTCAAAGTGGGTTTACTTTGCTCTTTCTCTCGAGTACAGCCTATACTGCCCAATAATAACACAACAGAAGCTACACAGGCACTGAAAAGTATTGATCGTTTTATTCTCACTTGTTTTTCACTATCTAATTTCATTATTACGTAATACGAAGATACGAAATGTCTCTTAAATAATATGCTAATCAAACCGCATTATGCGTAAATAATATTGACAAGTCCCATAATAATGTTTCTTCTCTTGGCAAAGAGGAGCAAAATTGGTTACTTTGCATACTAAAATATGCGAGCAACAGACAACTGACTTATGAGCTTCTTCAAAAAACTTTTTTCAAAAACAAATGATAGCGTTCTACCGAGCAAAACGGAAGAGACGGCTACTTCTCACACAGCCACGAATATATCCGAAGGCGATGAAGAAGCGACTCGGGAGCAAAAGCAACGGATACGTAATGCCGAATCCCTTAAATTCGACGGACTCCGTCTACTACGTGCAGGATATGTAACACAAGCTTTAGAATACTTAGCTCGCTCAGTTGAGTTAAATCCCGAGTTTGAGAATCGCTACTATTATGCTAGTGCCTTGACTCGCTTGGGGAAAAATAGCGAAGCAATAGAGATATACAAGAGCCTGTCTCAGGAAGCTCCTGAGCATACTTCCCTTCACCTATCCCTGCTTAACCTACTGGTTACGGAAGAACGCTATGCAGAGGCATCCGAATGCTTTACAAAAACGTCAGCTCTATCATTAGACGATGCCGAAGAGGCGCTTTTGCGCTTCTATGAAGCAATGCTTGCTGTAGGAGAAGAAGATTATGATCGTGCCATTGAGGCAGCTGACCGCTCCCTATCTCTTCAAGCGGATCACCCGCGGGTGGCTCTCTACAAAACAAAAGCCCTTCTGCTGGCCAATCGTTTAGAGGAAGCCGAAAGCTGGATCAAGGATATGCGTCAGCGCTTTCCGGAAGAAGAGCGATTTGCACTATATGCAGCTACAATAGCGGCCGAACGCATGCAACTGGAGAAGGAAGAAAAGGCACTCAAAGAGGCGATTGATATAGATCCTTTTAATGAAGAGGCTCACCTGCGTTTAGCAGCTCTCTATGAAACTCAGGGACATGTAGAGGCGGCTATCGCTCTGCTAAGCCCCTTTTACGAAGAAGAGCACGCTACAGTTCGCATGAAGCGATGTCTTGCTGACCTTTATCGCAAACAGGACAATCCAGAGAAAGCGGATAAAGTGCTGGAGAGTATCAACGAGGAAGATATACAACAAGAGGGAGCAGAGGCAGACTTCAGTTCGCTCTATACCAATGGGCTATACTAATCCACTGGCATGGCTAAGCAAAAGTGGTACACTGTATGGGTAGGAGCAGAAACAGGTATATTCGATTCATGGGAGGAATGCCGCAGTTATGTAGAAGGCTATAAAGGAGCTCGCTACAAATCTTTCTCCTCTCGTGAAGAAGCCGAGGAAGCATTAGGCATACATCCGGATGCATTTCTTTCTACTCACAAAAAAGGATCAGTAAGAACAACTCGATCCGTCCATGCCGAAGGAGTAATAGCTCGTAGTATAGCCGTGGACGGAGCTACCAGTGGTAATCCGGGACCTGCCGAGTATAGAGGCGTATGGGTAGATACAGGAGAGATCATTTTTACCTCCCCGCTATTTGAGGGGACGAACAATATTGCAGAGTTTCTTGCCATCGTTCATGCCATGGCACTCTGTGTCAAAACAGGCCAAAGCATCCCTATCTATTCCGACAGCCAAACAGCCATCAAGTGGGTTACAGAAGGGAAAGCAAAAAGCACTATACCGCACACCCAACGTTTTGAGCGTGCCCATCAACTAATTGCCCGAGCTGAGGCTTGGCTGGCAGGACATCCGAAGGAAACTCGTCCTCCTTTACTCAAGTGGAAAACAGAGCTGTGGGGAGAGATACCGGCTGACTATGGACGAAAATAGACTTCCCCGCCTATGGCTACTGAATATAGGCAACGAAGTAGCCTTAGGCAGTAAGGCGATACATTACACTCCTTCTCGATTGGTACGACAGATGCGTCGTGACCTTTCAGCCTTGCCGGCTTTTTTTGTTGGTGATAACCCACTTGATGCCGTTTGGATTGAGGAGGGGTTACCCCCTTTACCGGAACGAAGTTGCCTACCTGCGAGACAATGCTATACGACGAAGCAGTTACTGCAAGCCGACTTCGATACACCTTTTCAGTTAGAGCTTTGGGGAAGAGAGCCCTCTCTTGTCCAACGGCTCATAAGGGATTACCCGGAGCTATTCGATAAGAAGATCATACCCCCTACTACAAAGCAACTACCCAATAGCTTTTTTGACCGAACCCTAACGGCAAACTTTCTAAAGGAATGGGATCTACCGACTCCTACAATTATAAACAATGAGCAAGAGCTGAAGATGTTTGCCAACGAATTGTCGCAAGATAAGTTTGTCATCAAACAACCTTTCAGCTCGTCCGGTAGGGGCATTCACCTCATTAATTCCAAGGAATACTCCAAGGTTCGTTGCAAATATCCACTAATTGCAGAGCCCTATTACGAAAAAGTATCTGATTGGGCGATAGAATACACAATTGAAGGGAACAAATATATTCGTAAAGAGGCACTATCGCACTTTTACACCGACCACTTTCGCTATATAGGCAACACGGTTTGTTCTCAAGAAATGCTTTTGCAGCATCTTACAAATGAGGTAGGAAGCAGTATTATCGAACACGTAGTAGAAGCACACAAGAAGTTTCTCCTTCGCGAAGTTGTCCCCTACTACCAAGGTCCTGTAGGAATCGATATGATGAGCTACCGCAAGGGGAATACATTATGCCTGCACCCCTTCGTAGAGATCAATATACGACACACCATGGGGAGTGTGGCAGAACGTCTATTCTCCCACTACGGATACAACGACAAGGAATACTTCCTGCAGATTGAGCATTTGCCATCTCTAGAGGAAGAGGGCAACAATCCCTGCGAAAAGCCATACTTTGATTCAAACGGTAGACTTATTAGTGGAAAGATGTGGCTAAGTGGACGAGATGAAACGAGTCGCTTTGGAGCAAGTCTTAGCGCACTTCCTTAAATGTTCTTAGCCACCGTTTATAATTTGGGTAACGGGTCAATAAGAAAAGGTAAGGCCTTCCTTTAGAAGATGCTACAGAAACAATTGATACGACACGCACAGAATACCTACGCGAGCAGGTCAGAATACCCAAATAACGTATCAAGAAAAGATATCATGCGAGTACCTCCAGCCACAACCGGGCTTATAAAGGCTCGTAAGGATTTTACAAAAGAGGAATGAGGCTCTGCGAAAGACGATCATAACGAGGGATAAGCGTATCTACATCTCTTTTCAGACAGGCCGCTATCACCTCATATGAAAGAAAAGCTCTTAGCCGCCTAAAGTGTTCTCCTTTGCTAATAGCTTCTATGGGGTCATCACCTATTTCACGAGCTGCCAAAATAGCCAAGTAAGCCGCATCATCCAATTGTAGGGATACATTCTCCTTCATTAGGCTATCTGCCAGGTATCCGGCAAATAAACTATCTTCCAAACTTGCCTGCCCCATCCAACCGGCACCTACGACAAGAAGTGAAGCCTCAGCGTAATCCCTTACAATAAGTTCAGTCAATGCACCTATATTAGTGAAAGCGCCTATCAATATTTCCGCCTGACTGTATGCTTCTATGCCCTTAATCGTAGCGGTCCCATTAGTAGTGGTGAGGTAAATATCCTTTCCGGCCACTACTTCCGGAGTATAAGTTGCCGGATCATTACCAAGCTGTGCAGCACCAATACGCTTTCCCCCTCGCTCAGCTGCTACTATCACATTTGCTTCACCAATATGAGCCAATGCCTCCTCAAGAGAGGCAACGGGAATCACACGATTCGCTCCTGACGCTAAAGCCCGAGTAATGGTAGCAGTAGCACGAAGAGCATCCACTACTATCACCACATCATACAAGCTTGTACCCTCAGTCAGGTAATGATCCAATAAGATACGGCTAGGACAATGAGAGAAACGCATCATTTATCTGTGCAATTTGCTTTATATATTCTTTGAGGGCTCATTCTCTTTCAAGGAGCTTTTTTGAGATACCTCTGTAGCGTCTTCCCTTACTTCTAATGAATTCTCCTCAGAAGAATAGAGACGAGTGTAACTATCTTGTAAAGCTTGGATAAATTGCTCTCCGTTTCTCAATTTGAGAAAATCACTTCCTCGGCTTGTCACTAACTTAACCTCCTTCGTATGAGGCAGCCAAGTAGCTTGATAGATTGTTTGAAGCGAGGCTACACTTTGCAGTTTATCACTCCACACAATAGCTACTTGCAGCTCCTTATCCGCCTGATTGATATAGTAAAACTCTTTAGTTCTGAGCAGTAGCACCAATGCAACAACCCACCCCACAAGCAAAGGTAGGTAAGTCCACCATGGGGCAGTGCTTTTCTGGGGGAGCAATACCAGTAGAAGTACTATTAGTATCAGTAACAGGGAGGCAACCACAAGCGTGGGACCTTTCTTTAGCAAGGCCCCACGCAGATAGTACCGTTCTTCTATAGGAACGTTTGATTTAGTCAAGATGAATTACGCTTATTTTCTAAAAGGCAATTTTACGATCTCTGCCTTAAGGTTCTTATTACGAACTTGAATAGCTATCTCGGTACCCACCTTAGCATATTCTTTTTCTACATAACCTAAGCCAATACCCTTCTTCATAGCCGGTGACATAGTACCGCTGGTTACCTTGCCAATTGCTTTACCTTCTGCATTAGCAATCACGTAATCTTTACGTGGAATACCCTTGTCCTTCAGTTCAAAGGCGACCAGTTTGCGTGTAAGTGCCCCTGCTTTCTGCTCTTCAAGGAGCTTGCGACCAATCAATGCTTCCTTTCCATCCACGAGCTTCGTAATCCAACCCAATCCGGCTTCTATGGGAGAGGTCGTTTCATCTATATCATTTCCGTATAGACAGAAACCCATCTCCAAGCGAAGCGTATCGCGACAACCCAAACCGGCAGGCATAACTCCAAAGTTCTTTCCCTCTTCAAAGAGAGCGTTCCAAATCTTCTCTGCATAAGTCGGATAGAAGTACAGCTCAAAACCTCCGGCTCCTGTATAGCCCGTATTTGAAATAATCACATTCGGACAACCGGCAAAGTCACCTACTTTGAATGTGTAATAGGGTATTTCACTAAGATTAATATCTGTAAGGCACTGCATCAACTCCGTAGCCTTGGGTCCTTGAATAGCCAGCTGTGCAATATTGTCGGAGGCATTCTCAAGTTCTGCACCCATCGTATTATGCTTCTGGCACCATGCCCAGTCCTTTTCTACGTTAGCTGCATTAGGAACCATCATGTACTTATCTTCTTCGTAGCGGTAAAGCAGGAAATCGTCCATAATACCCCCCTTATCTGTCGGGAAGCAGCTGTACTGAATTTGTCCTACTTCAAGCTTAGAGGCATCATTAGAAGAAACCTTCTGAAGGAATTCGAGAGCCTTTGGTCCCTTTACCCAAAACTCTCCCATATGGGATACGTCGAAGATGCCCACGTTCTGAAGCACATTCATATGCTCCTCTATAATTCCCGTGTATTCTATCGGCATATTGTAGCCGGCAAACTCGTGCATTTTGGCACCCAAAGCGATATGCTTCTCTGTAAATGGTGTTGTCTTCATATTATATTTATCTTTTCAATCCTTAGTAATTCTTTCTCACAAAGATAAGGCTTTGTATGCATAAATCCTCACCTTTAAATCTCTATTGACAAAATCCGGCAAACAGACTTCAAGCCTCATCTAAGAATGCACGAATCGTCGCTTGTGCCGCCCTCTCCCTCTTATCTGTTGGCTTGGAGAAAACGCCCATTTCCCACAGTTCGGCTACCATACGTCTTGCCTCGGCACGCTCCTCAGGCTCCTTGATTAGACGGATCTTACCCAGCATAGAGCAATGAACTACAGCCCACATAAAGTTCCGCTCCCATTGAGTGCGCTGATACTCGGTCGCACGCTCCTGATACATGGGATAGGTGTGTTTGAGCCCCTCCACATTGAAATAGAGTTTTTTCAGTTGATCTCTCTGAGCTGTTATAGAGTGAAAGTTTGATCGATAGTAATAAAGCGGGAGTTGGGTAATGGTTACGCTTGGATTCTTCAACATCACCTCACTCCACCAAGGGAAGTCTTCATAAGAAAGTCCTTTGATAAAAGGAATATCCGCAATCAACTCTCGCTTGAAAAGGTATTTCCACACATAACAATGTTTGATGGGATCTTTTATGGAAGAATGCGAATACTCCACAGCATGAGCATAAACATCCTGCGTTACCACCCTTTTTACTCGTTCCGGATGATAACGCTTCTTTATTCCATAGGGCATTACGCTATCGGTATTGCGCCCCAAGTGGTGATGCACTAATGTTTTCAAGCGATAGCGATTGTCTTTATACCACGATACGATATCCGTTCCCTCTTTTTCAATTAGGTAGGCAGCTATTTCCATCGTCTGAGGGTGGATAAAATCATCCGAATCCAAGTACATTACGTACTTACCGCTTGTGTGCTGCATACCCGTATTACGAGCATCCGAAAGCCCCCCATTCTCCTGATCAATAACTACAATACGGCTATCTCGAGCTGCGTATTCTCGCAAGATCTGAGGGCAATTGTCGGGAGAACCATCATTCACACAAATTGCCTCCCAATCAGTGTAAGTCTGTGCCAGTACACTCTCCAAGCACTGCCTGAGATACGGCTCCACCTTATAGACGGGAATAATAACGGAAATACCCACCATTGTACTATTTAATTGAAGCGACTGCCTGCTCTATTCTGCGCACAGACTCTTCTCTTCCCAAAATAGCCAGTATATCTGCCAAATGAGGTCCACTTAATGCACCTACTAAAGCCAAACGCATTGCGTTCATCACAGCACCCGTTGAGTAATTGTTTGCAGCAATCATCTCCTCCAAAGCCGCTTCTATTGGCTCACTTTCAAAGGGACTAACTGTCTGGAGCGTCTTTACAACCTCTTGCATTTGGAGAGGGGTATCTTCCTTCCAACGCTTCTTCACCGCCTTCGCATCATAGGTAGTGGGGGCTTCGTAGAAAAAGCGTGCTTCTGCTAACATATCGGGCAATAGTTTTACACGATCTTTAATAGCCACCGCCACTGCTGCCGTATTGATTTCTCCTTCGTTTATGCCGTTCAAAGTGAGCTGCCTACGCAGTTCTGTAGCCAACTCGTCACTTGACATCTCAAGGATATAGTAATGGTTGAACCACTTTCCTTTCTCAAAATCAAACTTTGCACCGCTCTTTGAGCATCGCTCCAACGAGAAAGCCTTCGTAAGCTCCTGCATACTCATAACCTCTCGATCATCTCCGGGATTCCATCCCAGAAGTGCCAAGAAATTAACCACTGCCTGAGGTAGGTAACCACTTTCGCGATAACCTGAAGAAATAGCACCGGATACCGGATCATGCCACTCTAACGGGAAGACAGGGAAGCCAAGACGGTCTCCATCCCGCTTACTCAGTTTACCATTGCCTTCCGGCTTGAGCAACAACGACAGATGGGCAAACTCAGGCATCTGCCAGCCGAAAGCTTCATACAGCAACTTATGCAACGGAGAGCTGGGCAACCACTCTTCGCCTCGGATCACATGGGTAACCTCCATCAGGTGGTCATCTACTATATTAGCCAAGTGATAGGTAGGCAAATCATCACTCTGCTTATAGAGCACTTTGTCGTCCAAAATAGAAGAATTGATACGCACCTCACCACGTATCAGATCATTTACCACTACTTCTTGTCCCGGATCAACTTTAAAGCGAACCACATAAGGCACACCGGCTTTCTCCAGTGCAGCACACTCATCGCTGCTTAGCGAAAGACTATTCTTCATGCTCAATCGGGTTGTTGCATCGTATTGGAAGTTGGGCAACTCAGCGCGCTTAGCATCTAATTCTTCCGCAGTATCATACGCTTTGTAGGCCTTACCGGCAGCAAGTAACTCGCCTACATACTTACGATATATGTCCCGACGCTCACTCTGACGATATGGAGCATGGGGACCGCCCTTACCGATACCCTCATCTATCTCTATACCCAACCAATCTAAGGCTTCAATAATATAAGCCTCAGCACCGGGGACAAAGCGCTTGCTGTCGGTATCCTCAATACGTAAGATCATTGTTCCCCCGAAGTGACGGGCAAAGAGATAATTATATAGCGCAGTACGCACTCCTCCTATATGGAGTGGTCCCGTAGGACTTGGTGCAAAGCGCACACGTGGTTTCTTTATATCACTCATTTTCTTTCTATCTACTCAGAAAAGGCTCCGAAAAAGCCTATCCAATCTTGCTTACTAAACACAAAGGTACTCTCTTTATAAATAATACAGTCTACCGATTAGTCAAAGCAGCGTAAGGCATCATTAGGACACTCAGGTTCCATAATAAAGCATAATACATCAAGGGATCTTAAATCTTTTATCCGAACCTTTTTGGAAAAACCCTATAGGATTTTCTCAAAAACCCTACAGCCTTTTCCGAGAAACCCTATAGGGTTTTTCCAATATTGATGCAACCTC
Organism: uncultured Bacteroidales bacterium; assembly: GCA_947290775.1. Classification (GTDB taxonomy): domain Bacteria; phylum Bacteroidota; class Bacteroidia; order Bacteroidales; family Porphyromonadaceae; genus Porphyromonas; species Porphyromonas miyakawae. The sequence continues at coordinate 23,086 of CAMYPM010000004.1, forward strand.
GTCATCAAGCGTATAGTTGCGTCTCTTAGAAAAGTTCCATTGCAGAAAATAAGCGAATCTCTTTCTAATGCTTTTTTACCTATCTTCGTACCACTAACCCACAGGGAAAAAGGATGAAACAGGGCAACAACTTCACCAAAAATAAAATACCCCTAACCATACGGATAATGGGCATCACCTCATTGGCCGTTGCCCTTGCCGCTGCAGTTTTGTTAGCTCTTTATTATAGTAAGATACCTGACTCTATTCCCACACACTATGGGGTCAATAGGTCAGCAGATGGATGGGGAGCAAAAGCCTTTCTTTGGTATATAGTAGTAGGTAATATATTGCTCAATATACTGCTCAGTGGAATAATCCGGCTCCCTATAAAGGGGATTAACCCCTCATGGGGGAAACAAGCAAACTCAGCTTGCGTCAATAGGGCAACAGCCGGCTTATTAGCGATTACTCGTCTATTTATCTCATTGATCTTTGTATCAACTGCAGCGGTCATGGCTCTTTCAGTGGAGAAGTATCCGGTAAGTTTGACAATCCTCAATACGCTTTTGCCCATAGTCTGCTTTGCTTACGGCATAAGGTTAGTAATCCTAACGAATAAAGAAGCCATAAAAAAATAAAACATCTGCCCCCATTCAAGACGAATGAGAGCAGATGTTCAAAGTATTCCTTTAGGGATCAGTGCTGCTCCCTCAAAGCCTCTTCACTATCTTCCTCAGCGGAGAGATCGTGCTCCAAGCGAAGCGTAATAGTAGTACTATCACATACTGCCGAAGGACCAAAGTATTGTATTGGTCCCGGGTAACGAAAGTCAACGGCTCGTGCTCGTTGCTCTCTATGCTCAACAAAATAACGGAAGGGGGCACCCTCAAGATCCACAAGACTCTTTTTGACTACCGGTAGACATCGTCCCTCGCGTTCTTCCATATGCATCATGGAAACAAAGGGTACACCACGCGGTTTCCATTCACCCGGAAAAGCAACCAAGTTACCCACAGCAGCCATATATCCATTGGCATGATGGGAAGCTAATGCAACAGCCGTGAGCCCTAAGGCATAGCAATAGGCGGCATCGAAGTTACTTGGCATGGAGGAGCGACCCTCATATCCGAAGAAATGTGTAAGTGCAGAGAACTTACCATCATAGTTGCCTCGCTCCTTGCGTTTCTTGAGTTCTTTGCGCACAAGACTCACAATCAACTCCTCTGTTTGCACACGACTCACTTGTACATTACCATGCGGATCTCGCTCTAACATTAACTGACCGGCCACCTCATTAGGAAGGGATAAGAATACTTCAGCACTCTCCGTAGTCAGCTTGCTCGCAATGTAACGTACTACCTCACTTTTCTTTACGATAAGTAGATTCTTCTCATTCACACGAAGCACCTCATTGAGCTCATTGATCAATCGCCTCATGCGGGGTACAAACTCTATCAGTCCCTCGGGAATAAGGACTACACCAAATGGGTAACCTCGATTGTAACGATCTACCACCACATCGGCAATAATCTGCACGATATCGTCTAAAGTTTGTTGCTTGGCTTCTACCTCTTCGCTTATGATAGCTATCGTGGGCTGCGTCTGCAAAGCACACTCCAAGGTTAAGTGGGAAGCACTGCGCCCCATTAGTTTAATGAAGTGCCAGTATTTCTTCGCAGAATAGCAGTCTCGTTGTATATTACCAACTAATTCGGCATACACCTTTACACAGGTATCAAACCCGAAAGAGGTCTCTATAAAACGATTCTTGAGATCCCCATCAATAGTTTTGGGACAACCTATTACGCAAAGTTTCTCCTCTTTCTCTGCACAGTACTCCGCCAATAGAGCTCCGTTGGTTGCTGAATCATCTCCACCAATAATAACCAGAGCCGAAAGATCCAAGCGATGCGCGATGTCAATCACACGCTCAAAGTCCTCTACACACTCTATTTTGGTACGATCCGAGCCAATCATATCAAAACCGCCACTATTGCGATAGCGATCAATGAGACTCTTATGAAGCTCTATAAATTGATGCTTAATCAAGCCGCCCGGCCCCATCAAAAAGCCGTACAGACGAGAAGCTGCATGATATGCTTTTAAGGCATCATAAATAGCCGCAATTACATTATGTCCTCCGGGTGCTTGTCCTCCGGAGAGCACTACTCCCACATGAAGCGGGCGCATGTTATTTCTTTTCGAGCCATTACTCTCCTGTATGGTGAGCAGGGGTAAGTGGCAGGTATTGGGGAATAGCCGCTTAATCTCTTCTTCCACAGGGGGAAGATCCTCCGAAGAGTCAATATCCACTTGATAGTTTTCCTCCAATACTGCGGGTATCTCCGGCTTATAATACTCTCTTAGCTTATCTAATCGTATGTAGGTCATTGCTCGTTCCTCCTATAAAATCCTTGTAGCAAAGATATAGACTGTACATTACATATCAATAAAGAAATCAGTTAATGAGAATATTTATCTTGAGGAGGTAAGAGCACCTGCAGTGCAGTCAAATGCTTACCTTTGTGACCGCAAAGGATGGTCCGAATGAGAAGAGCCTATATAGAGAGCAGTAGTATGCTTACTACCGAGCGAGTGGTGCATGCCCTGAAGAGAGGCATTGTGCCGGTGCTTTTTGTTCTCTTTTTGCTTTGGATACAGGCACTTCCGGCCCTTGCACAAGTGCCCATGAAGATTGATTCTGTCGGCACATCATCCCATAATAGTAGCGTTGCGCAGCAAGCATCCACTAAAATTTCCGCCCCATCTAATGCAAATGCCCGTCCCACATCGCTTGGAAAGCCGGCAAAGCTGCCCACACCCGAGAAACCAAAGCCGGCGACTACCCAAAGTACATTGGATAGTATCGGTACCCCGGTAGATTCAACAAAAGTAGCCTCCGATACCACAGCAATAAGTCCACAAAGCACAGGAAATAGCGAAGCGCCTATTGTATTGGAGGATATAGTTCATTTTGCAGCACAAGACTCTATCGTACTATTGGGACAAAATGAGGTATTTTTCTTTGGACCGGGGAGTGTAAGCTACCAGACGAATAAGCTCAACTCCAATTACATGAAGATGCGTGTGGATAGTTCAGAGGTATTCGCCAGCTATGTATTAGACAGCTTAGGACATCCCACTGCATACCCTGTATTTACAGATGGCAAACAGGAGTTTGAGACCGAGACTATACGGTACAACTACCAAACACAAAAGGGCTATATCACCGGAGTACTCACCCAGCAGGGAGAGGGCTTTTTGTCCGGCAAGGAGAGTAAGCGAATGCCGGACAATACAATGTACCTCAAAGGAGGATCTTTTACAACGTGTGACAACCATGCGAATCCCCACTTTTGTCTCTATATGACCAAGGCCAAAGTGCGTCCGGAAAAGAACATAGTCACAGGTCCTGTGTATATGGTAATGGGGGGCGTGCCACTCTATTTGATAGGGCTTCCGTTTGGGTTCTTTCCTTTTAATGAAAAGCGAACCAGCGGTATCATTATGCCCTCGTATGGAGAAGAGGCAGAGCGCGGCTTCTATCTACGAGGACTTGGTTTCTACTTTGCCATCAATGACTACGTAGACCTGACACTCCGATCAGACCTATTTACAAAAGGCTCGTGGGCTGTTTATGCAGACGTAAACTACCGTAAGCGTTATAAATATTCAGGACACTTTAATGCAGGCTTTGTGTCTACCCAAAAAGGAGATAAACATATACCGGGAGACTTCTCCCAGTCACGCGACTTCAATATAAATTGGTCACATACACAAGATCCAAAAGTAGACCCCTTACGCACCTTTTCGGCAAGTGTCAACTTCTCAACAAGTAGCTATAACCATAATTCAGAAGATACTCGTTACGATCCCGACAGACATGCACAAAACACCAAAGGCTCCAGCATTAGCTATTCACGACGCTTTACCTCTATTCCGCTTACCCTATCGGCGTCCTTCAATATAGACCAAAGAAGCCGTGACTCCACCCTGTCGGTCACACTGCCCAACCTATCCATTTCATTAAGCACGATCTATCCGTTTAAGCGAAAGAAACGGGTGGGGAAAGAGCAATGGTACGAGAAAATCTCGCTCTCCTATAATGGATTGCTGCGAAACAGTATTACCACAAAAGAGAATCTTATACTCAAGTCCAACCTTATTAAAGATTGGAAGAATGGGATGCAGCACTCCATCCCCATATCGGCCTCTTTCGATTTGTTCAATTACATCAAGCTAACTCCAAGCTTCAACTATAATGCCCGTTGGTACACTCAGAAGGTGTATCGGGCTTATGACGATAGTTTGAAGCGCGTAGTGGATGCCGATACAACCTATGGCTTCTACCACGTACAAGACTTTAATGCCTCCGTATCTCTATCGACTACCTTATACGGCTTTTACACCCCTTGGAGCATCTTTGGTAATAAGGTACAGATGATCCGTCACCGTATGACGCCATCTATTTCCATTAGCTATAGACCGGACTTTGGAGCGCCTTTTTGGCATTACTACGAAACCCTACAATATGTAGACGACAACGGAAATCCCCGTGAAGAAATATACTCGCCATTCCAAAGAGGGATCTTTTCTCCTCCCGGACGGGGTAAACAGGGACTAATCAGCTTCTCCGTGGGAAACAACCTTGAAATGAAAGTGCGCAACACACGTGATTCTATCGGTGAGGGATCTAAAAAGATAAGCCTTATTGACCAATTCGACTGGCGCACAAGCTACAACATGGCAGCCGACTCATTCCAGTGGAGTAACATAAGCGTGAGTTTAGCACTGCGTTTTACTAACCGCTTTGCTATACGACTCAATGGCGATTTTGATCCCTATCTGTATGATTACTCTGTAGATAACAATGGTACAGTACGTCCATATCGTGTAAATAAGCTGAGGATAGCTCATGGGAAAGGCTTTGGCCGTCTCGTTGGTACCGGTACAGGCTTTAATTATACCTTCAACAATGAAACGATTGATAAGATTGGAGTCTTCTTTAACAGACTATTCAAGAAAAAGAGCAAAGAGGAATCGGAAGATGAACCCTCTTCAAGGAGAGAAGAGGCTCTGCCTACCTCTCCTATGGACGATATGGGACCGACAAGAGGGAATCCACCTGATCTAAAGCGGAGGAGCAGAGGTGCGTTGAGTCGTAATACAGCTAATATAGCAGACTTAAGCGAGTTAGACGAGGATCGATACGTAAAGCAGTCCATTCCTTGGTCTTTTTCTGTGAATTATAGTATGAACTTAGCCTGGGACAGGCAAAACTTTAATACGGAGAAAAAGGAATACCCCTATAAGCTTACGCATAACCTCAGCTTTAGAGGGGACATTCAGCCAACTAAAAATTGGCACTTCTCCTTTGATGCCAATTACAACTTTGATCAGAAAAAGATAACAAATATGACCTTATCCGTCACGCGCAACATGCACTGCTGGCAAATGAGTGCTTATATTGTACCGGTAGGTATATACAAAAGCTATGCGGTTACAATAGGTGTAACGTCACAAATTCTGAAAGACCTTAAGTACGACATGAGCAATGCAAAGAACGGAGCAAGTGATTACGGAAGTTGGTACTAAATATTAGAAGCGATAAATATGGAAAGACGATATAGACGTAATAGTATTCTAGCCACATTACCTCCGGCAACGCTAAACCTTATTATTATCAATGGTTTGGTGTGGCTTGCCGAGTTGGTATTTCTCCGCTTTGGATACAACTTGATAGACCTATTGGGGATGCACTACTTTGAAGCGCCTAATTTCTCTTTTTGGCAGCTCATTACGTATGCCTTTCTGCATGATGATAGTAGTATATCCCATCTATTCTTCAACATGTTTGCTCTTTTCATGTTCGGAGGGCAGATAGAACGCTTATGGGGGAGCCGACGTTTCCTTATATTCTATGGGGTATGTGCTCTTACCGCCGCCATCACGCAGCAGATAGTATGGTACTTCGGACTACATGAAATGGCATTATTGAGTGGAGGTTATGCAACGGAGCAGTATGTTACTGTAGGAGCTTCAGGTGCTATCTTTGGATTGCTTTTAGCTTTCGGAATGCTTTTTCCCAATGCAGCCATTTTCATTTTCTTTATCCCTATTCCTATTAAGGCGAAGTATTTTGTAGTCTTCTATGGTATTATTGAGCTCCTGCTCGGTATTAAAGGGATGGCTTCCGGAGTGGCTCACTTTGCCCATGTAGGAGGTATGATCGGAGGTCTTATTTTAGTCTTACTTTGGCGAAAAAAGGGGAAAATAAGTGGTCCGTATAACTAATCCCGGGCAAATGACCATTATTACAAAGCTTCGTCACTATCCACTTATCACCATTTGTGTGGCACTCTATCTGATCATAGCTGCCATACCTTTTGTGGTAGGCTCCTCGTTGGTAAGCCATTATAGCATTGAATCTCTTTTTTGGCTCAATGGCTACTTGAGTGACATCATGAGGCGCCCATGGAGTCCTATTACCTATATGTGGCTACACAATAGCGTCCTTCATTTAGTGGTTAATATGCTCATATTGTATGGATTTGGGAAGGTATTTCTCTCCTACTTCACGGAGCGACAACTAATTAGGGTCTTTATATTGGGGGGATTGGTAGGAGGGATGCTCTACCCTCTTGTTTTTGAAGCCATGAATAGTTTAGGACTACATCCTTTCCCCTTACCTCTTTTAGGTTCAAGCGGGGCAGTAATGTCGATAGCGATGGCTATTAGTTGTTACGCACCACACCATACCCTAATGCCCATAGGCAGATGGTGCTTTAGTACGCTTACATTAGGCATACTCCTTATAGTACTCTCTTTCTACCCACTATTAGTGGGGAATACAGGAGGTGTAATCACTCATTTGGGTGGTGCAGCTACAGGTGTGATATGGGGCATTGCGATGAAACAAAAGCACGTAAGGAAAGCGCATACAGAAAGCTGTGTCAGGCGCAAGGAAAGCGAAGAAAAAGCTCGCAGAAGCGGATATAAGGCTCTTAGTAAAGAAGAGCGAAGTAGATTGTGGCAATAGTAAAATGACGACCAAAAAGACTGCTCCATCCAAGAAAGAGAACAACTTTCTCCGTATTCTCAAGCGCATCGGGCATATTTTTTTTAGTTCGGTACGTAGAATAGTCAATTTTGCCTTTGCCTGCTTGCTGCTACTTGGGGTTACTGCTCAGTTCATTTCTCCGGAAAGCTCCCTTTTGCCTGCTTTTTTGGGATTAGGCTATCCTTTCCTTCTGCTCCCCATCATTGCTTTCACTATCTATAGCGTAGTGAGGCGCAGCTGGGGTAGCTTGGTTGCCAATATACTTTTACTCGTAGTAGTAGCGCCTACCACATTCACTTACTTTCCTATTCACAGAGGGTCTACTCCGGGACGCAGACCCAATGAACTCAAGGTTCTTTCTCTCAATACACAGGCTTTTGGATATGAGAAGCATTTGCCCGGTAAACCTAATGCGTCTTTAGCCTACATTAAAAAGGAGGGTGCAGATATAGTTTGTTTACAAGAAGCTCTACTCATTGATGATAAGAGGAATTATGTATCGGAAGCCACGCTAAGGAGTTTTTTCCCTGAGTACCCTTACATAGATCGTCATTTAGCTCAGAAAGCGGGAGGAAGTGGCTTAGTATTGCTATCCAGATACCCCATTCAAGAGGTTAGAAGGCTTCCCATCTCATCTACTTTCAATGGGGGTATGGTTTATCGGCTTCTTATCAATAAGAAGCTCCTTACGGTGGTTAACCTACACTTAGAATCCTTTCGACTTACCAATAAAGATGCCGAAAAGTACCTTGATTTAGTCAAAACGGCGGACACGCAAGCTTTGCGCAAACAGATGGGACAAAAATTAGGACCTGCGTTTAGAAAAAGGGGCGAACAAGTGGATATTCTCCGCATGGATCCTGCATTTACCGATAGCGAATATCTTATAATCGCAGGAGATTTTAATGATACACCGATCTCGTATACGCACTACCGACTTGCGGAAGGACGAGTTGATGCCTTTCGACACTCCGGCTCAGGCTTCGGATTTAGTTTTAACTACAATCACATGGGCTTTCGTTTGGACCACATCATCCATAGCAAAAACATCCATTCACGCTTTTGTAAAGTAGATAATGGCGCTACAATTAGTGATCATAAGCCCATTTCCTGCTACATAACGCTCGAATAAGTATCCCCGGTTATCATGAAAAAAAACGACAAGCTTATAGGCACTCTATGCGGAGCCTTCTCCTCCATCTGCTTTGGGTTCATACCACTCTTCACGCTCCCAATGATGAAGCATGGATTGCATAGCCCCTCCATTCTTGCTTATCGATTTCTTTTTGCGGCTATTATGCTCTTTATAATAGCACAAGTACGGCATATTTCCCTGAGGGTAACCCACAAGCAACTGCTTATACTTTTTTTGCTCGGGCTTATCTATACTTGTAGTGCTTGGGGGCTGCAAATCGGCTACTTATTTTTAACCAGCGGTATCGCCACGGTAATTCACTTCACCTATCCGGTTTATGTGATTATCCTCATGCTACTCATTTATAAGCAGAGACCTCATAAGCTTACCATCATAGCCATTTCAATCGCCTTTCTTGGCGTTGCCTTCATAGGTGGACTCTTTGGCAGCTCAGAGGCTGTCTCTATGATGGGCTTTACTATTGTAGCGATGACAGGGCTCGCCTATGCCAGCTATTTAGTAATCGTAAATAAAAGCGTTGTAAGGGATTTGAATTCGATCACTCTTTCTTTTTGGGCACTCTCCTCAAGTAGCTTAGCGTTTACTTGTATCAGCTTTTTCTCCGGGGGCTTACAACCTATCTCCGTACCCACAGACTGGATTCTCATGCTGCTCCTTGCGCTACTCTGTACCGTTGTAGCCAACATACTCATGGTAGCCGGTGTAAAGAAAGTAGGCTCTACGATCACCTCTGTATTAGGAGCCCTGGAGCCTTTAACTGCCGTGTTGGTCGGATTTCTTGTTTTTGAAGAAGCCCTTAATGCCACACGAGTAATCGGTATTGCTCTTATTGTATTCTCTGTGCTTTTAATTGCACTCAGCGGTCGCATTGCCTATATACTGGAAGTGCAAAAGCTCAAACGAAGACACAGCAAGAAGCCTAAAGCACTTTCAGATGCGAGAAACGAAGTAAAATAGTCTTCTCGCCTACCCCCTGAAATAAGATAACGGCGCGTCTATCTGCTGCACTACCCTCCACGTGCTGCACGGTTCCGATACCAAATCGATTGTGCTCTACTTTGTCGCCTACCTTCAGCGCATTTTGGACAGTGCGAGGCATCTTTAAGGGGGTCACTTTAGAAAGCGGACCTACTTCCTTGGTCTCGTGAAGGTTACTCTGAGGGGTCGTTTCTCTTTTTGCATAGGCCGGCAAGGGCTGCGTTTCTAACTCCCAATCCGCGGTATAGGTATGTAGCTCCAAGTGTGACATATCTAATTCCTTCAAAAAGATAGATGGCAACTGGAATTCACTATTTCCATTGATCATACGAATCCGCGCTAACGAGAGCGTACAGCGATCCATTGCACGAGTCATCGCCACATAGAATAGGCGCCGCTCTTCCTCTATATCGCTTCGGTCAATACTCTTATAGGAAGGGAATAGCCCCTCTTCCAATCCTGTTATATATACCTCTCGGAATTCTAAGCCCTTCGCTGCATGAATGGTCATCAGGTTCACCCTATCCTGACCTGCTTCACCCTCTCTGCGTCGGTCTGTATCCATATCGGTAATGAGTGCAACCCCTTGCAGAAAAGCACTCATCATCTCATCCGATGTAATACCTCTCTGCTCCTCAATAGCGGCACTTAAATACTCCGCTTCGAACTCTTTTACTCCAGAGAGGAACTCCTCAACATTTTCCAAGCGAGACAATCCTTCCACACTTAGATCATGCTTAAGATCCTCTTCGATTCCACTCTGCTGCAAGATCATCTTTGCCCACTCGAAGAACCCACCCTCGGGTGCTTTGCGCAAGCTAAGGAGTAGCTCTACAAAAGCGGCAAGTCGCTTCTTTAGTCCACCGGAAATACCCTCTGTAATCTGACCGGATACAATGGCTAAAGAGGTGGCATACAGGGAAGAGCCTCGCAACTTGCTCTGCTTTAATATTGCAGCGATGCTTTTCTCTCCTATTCCCTTCTTTGGGTAACTCAACGCACGCTCAAAAGCCTCATTACTATCAGGATTTACTATCAAGGTGAAGTAGGAAAGAAGATTCTTTATCTCGGCACGAGCATAGAAGGCCATACCCCCATAAATCCGATAGGGGATACCTTGCCGACGAAGCTGCTCCTCAAAAAGACGGCTCTGCGCATTAGTTCGATACAAAATAGCTATATCCTTATACTGCAACTTATTGTCAGACTGTAGGCGCTGAGCAATTAGGTCAACTACGGATATAGCCTCATCTAAACCACTAGTATACTCACGCAAAGCGATCTTCTCACCTTTCCCTCTGTTGGAGCGTAATTCTTTAGGAATGCGCTGCCGATTGAAAGCTATCACCCGATTACTCTGAGCTACTATGCGCTGTGTAGAACGATAATTATCTTCCAATTTGAAAATTTTTGCCGCAGGAAAGACATGGGTAAAGCTTAATATATTCTGCACATCAGCGCCTCGGAACGAGTAGATGCTCTGTGCATCGTCTCCCACGGCAAAAAGCCGTTGTTTTTTCTCTACTAGCTTACGCACCAATAGGTATTGCGCCGGATTGGTATCTTGAAACTCATCTATAAGTAGCCAATCTATCTGCTCATTAAAAACCTCTTGTACTTGAGGGAAGTCACGAAGCAATATATTGAATTGATAGAGCAGATCATCAAAGTCCATCGCATTTTCTGCTTTACAACGCGCTGCGTAGAGGGCATATATCTCGTAGGTGCGAGGGATCATCAAAAAGCTGTCATAATCCCGATATTCCTTAGCTGACGCATATACTTCGGGAGATACAAGGCTATTCTTTGCACGGGAGATAGCAGCTTGCACCGTTTGTGGCTTGTAAATCTTCACATCCAGGCCAAGCTCTTTAACGATCTTCTTGATTAAGCTCCGGGTATCGGTCGTATCGTAGATGGTGAATTGACTCGTATACCCTAAGAAATGGGCAAAGGGCCTCATAACACGTGAAAAAACGGAGTGAAAAGTACCCATTGAAAGACCGTGCAGCGAGGTAGCTCCCACCAGACGGGTTACTCGCTCCCGCATCTCGCGCGCAGCCTTATTGGTAAACGTAAGCGCCATAATACGGGAAGCCGGTATCCCACACTCTATTAAATGGGCTACTTTGTAAGTAAGAACACGTGTTTTACCACTGCCGGCCCCGGCCACTACCAGCGAAGGACCCTCATCATACAATACAGCGGCACGCTGTTCATCACTCAACTCACGCTCGTAGTCTATCATTTTTGCTCTACAACTTACCTATGGAAAGGTACACATTTTATACTACACCATAAAAGAAAAGGGGAGAAGCTCGAAAGCATTCTCCCCTTATTGGTACGCGAGATGAGATTTGAACTCATACACCATTGCTGGCACTACCCCCTCAAAGTAGCGTGTCTACCAATTCCACCACTCGCGCATATTGCTATTGAATCAAGGGAAGCACTCCACCCACCGTGCCCAAGACAGGAATCGAACCTGCACGTCTCTCAACACTCGCACCTGAAACGAGCGCGTCTACCAATTCCGCCACTTGGGCATTCTTTAGAACTTGCCTAAGGCCACTGTGTACCCCCTTGAAAAAGAAAAAGGCACGCTTGCCTTTCCCTCGCGAACAGCCTACTAAATGTCACAGGCTTTTTCTTATTCGCTTTTTCGCGGTGCGGACGGGACTCGAACCCGCGACCCCCTGCGTGACAGGCAGGTATTCTAACCAACTGAACTACCGCACCTCAAATGGTAGTTAACCTTTCGCTTGCCTCTTCCGGCTTACCTCTTTGGGCAATGCTTTCCGAAAGCGAATACAAAGGTAACGCTTATTTTCAAATAAACAATACATAACCCCTATTTGCAATGAAAAAAATCTTTTTCCCTATTTTGTTCTCCCCAACATAGGGGTATTTTCCCTAAAGAATTCCTTTTGTAATTCATTACGCCAATGACCTGAAGAGCCGCAGGACAAGAATCCATAAGGGGTAAGCATCTACTGCCAAACATGAGGCTCTGCTGTATCGAATTCTCCAAGACACTGAAAAGATCCCTATTTTTCATCCGAAACATCAGAATCTTTCGTTTGAAACATCAGAACCTTTCGTTTGAAACATCAGAGCCTTTTTGTCGGGAGAAGTCAAGTGCCACTCAAAGAACTTAGGCAGCGTGTCTATATCTCGCAATATAAAGTCTTCGGGCGAACCAAGGTGTTCGCCCGAAGTGAAGCTATGCAAAATCGTGCATTTGGAGGTAGATAACTATGCAAAATCATGCATTTTTACCCGAAGGCGTTATGCTCACACCCGGCAAAAAAAGCAATTTACTTACTTAAAGCACTGACACTCACGTGCTTTGGCGCATTGACTCCAAAATCATATCTTTGTATAAGTAAATTTGACCATGATAGAAGTCCATACCCGGTAAGGATATACAGTACCGACCCCTTAAAAACTCGACTGCGTATGCAGCTCCCTTCCCTTTTAAGGGATATCGCATGGGTATGCTACCCTACATAATGCTCTGTCTGCTGTTGCTCTTTATATCGTGCAGCCGCAAACCCAATGTCTATAGTGACTCAGAGCGTCGTGAGGCAGATAGTATCGTAAGCACCGCATACAACATTGATTCTCTTGCCCAACTACAAGAGCAGCTGGAGCGCAAAGGAGATCGGCTGGGAAGTGTGGTGGCACTCAGAGAGTGGGGCAAAGAGCTGCGTAATGAGAGCCGCTTTGAGGAGGCTCTGCGTATTCATAGTGAAGGACTAAGGCCAGCAAAAGCTCTTGGAGATACAATAGAGTGGGTACTGGCTCTTAATAATATTGGTACGGATTACCGTCGTGTAGGGGTTCTGGATGCTGCACAAGAATATCACTATAGTGCTTGGAAGATAAGCGAAGAGTATAGCGACACCACCTCTATGGCCAAGAAAAACCGCGTCATATCATTAAACGGATTGGCTAACGTCTACCTAACGCTGGGTAACTACGAACGCGCAGACAGTGCACTCCGCATGGCTCTGAGAGGCGAGCAAGAGCTGCAAAGCGATGTAGGACAAGCCATAAACTATGCAAACATAGGCTCTATATTTGAGCATCGCGGAGAGATCGATTCGGCACGACTTTACTATCAACGCTCAATGGAGTATAACCGTAGAGCCAAAAATGACTTAGGCATATCTTTGTGCCATAGCTACCTTGGGTCACTCTACGAAATAGAGAAACAGTACGACAAGGCCCGACAAGAGTATGAAACAGCCTATAGCATGATGCGGTCTTCCAAAGATGAATGGCACGCATTAACCTCTTTAATTGCATTGGCCGGCATTCACTATGCCACTCACGAGGAGGCTCAGGCCATGACCTATCTTGCCCAAGCTGAGGAGATAGCAAAGAGTATCAAATCTCCTGAGCATTTGTCAGAAATTCACATGCTGTATTACGAGATCTATAAACGAAAAGGGGACTGTGGTGCGGCTCTGGCTGCTTATGAAGAGGCTATGGCGCAGCGAGACAACATGATGGATATAGAAAAGGTAAACCGTATCCAAAATACCGGTCTCAACATTGAGCGTAATATACAGGAAGCGCAAATGCAAGCCGCTCAGCGCACACTCGAGAAAGAGCGTATGCAACGCCGTGTGGGCTTTACCATCCTCGGAGGGGGATTCATCCTGCTAGCCGGCTTGGTGCTCATACTGCTCTACTTGAGTCGCCTTAGACAACGCAACCATCAAGCGCTTAAGAGTATGTCACGTATGAGGGAGACCTTTTTTACAAATATTACGCATGAGTTTCGTACCCCACTTACCCTCATTCTTGGCATGAGCCATGACCTCCAGACAAAACAGCACGATCCCAAGGAGATAGAGGCCATGGGGCAAGTGATCGAGCGACAGGGTAAAGGATTGCTAACTTTGATAAACCAACTTTTGGATATCTCCAAAATTGAATCCTCTGTGGGTAACCCCGACTGGCGTAACGGAGATATCATTCCCTACATAGCCATGATTTTGGAATCCTATCAGGACTATGCACACAGCCGCCAAATTACCCTGACATACTACTCCGAGGGGCAAGTAGTGATGGACTTTGTGCCAGACTATGTGGTCAAGGTGGTCAATAATATGCTCTCCAACGCACTCAAGTTTACGCCTTCAAACGGATCCATCAAAGTATTCGCACACCGTGTAGAGGAGAATTTGCACATAGAGGTAGCGGACACAGGTATCGGCATGGACAGTGAGACAGTCGCGCATATCTTCGAGCCTTTCTACCAAGGCGCAAAAGAGTCCTATACGCTTGGCTCGGGAGTGGGGCTGGCACTGGTCAAACAGATTATGGGCGCAATAGGGGGAAGTGCAATGGTGGAGAGCAAACTCGGTGAAGGAACTGTCTTTCACCTGTCTATTCCTATCCACAACGACTGTCGACAACTACTCTCATCAGAAGAGTCTGTCAATAACCCGACATTGCCGGAGGAGATCGATAGTCTCCATGAGGATAGAGATCAAGATAATCATGATAATCATGAATACGACTATCGCTTGCTCATCATTGAGGACAACTATGATGTAGCAACCTACATAGGCTCCCAACTATCCGATCGATATGCGGTGACCTATGCGACAAACGGAGCTGATGGCTTGAAGGTGGCTATTGAAGAGGTCCCTGACCTGATCATCACAGACCTGATGATGCCGGAAATGGATGGATTGGAGCTATGCCGTCAAGTGCGTAGCAATGAGATCGTTAATCATATACCTATCATTATCATATCGGCTCGAATAACCGAAGAGGACCGCATAATGGGGCTAAAAGCAGGCGCAGATACATACCTGACCAAACCCTTTAATAGCGATGAGCTGCGTACACTAGTGGAAAATCTGCTGGAGAGGAGGCGATTGCTACAGAAGAAGTACACTCAAGCTTGGGAAGGTGAAGAGCTGACAACAGTTTATACCTCCCCCGAAGAGAGCCAACCGTCACAACAGACTGAGACTTCTATCGATCTTTCAGAAGAAATAGTGCTAGATCGCTCTGAAACAGATCTTCAATTTCTCACGCATGTATCACAGGCTGTCTTTGATTTGCTGGAGGAGAAAGAGGCAGCAACAGTGGTACAGCTTGCCGCTTCTCTTGGCATGAGTACGAGTCAGCTATACCGCAAAATGATTGCTGTTGCCGGCTATCCACCGGGCACCCTCATACAGGGTGTCAAAATTCGCAAAGCTATGGAACTATTGAAGTACGACCATTCGCTAAGCTTTACAGAGATCTCTACGCTGTGCGGATTTGATACCTATTCAAGCTTCCTAAGAGCCTTTAAGGCCGTCAGCAAAATGACTCCATCAGAATACAAGGAGCAAATAGAACCCGCATCCTAAGGCTACCACTTTACAAACCTAAGACTACTGTTTTTTACCCCCTTGCTATCATAAAACAAAGCTCGTAGAAAAAAATTAACCCGAAGGTTGAGTTTAGGACTCTCCCTTCGGGTATTATTATTTAAACCCCTATAATACTACGTCAGTGACAACTACACATTAGGGAAGCTACCAATAGACGAGTATATCAGCAGTTTATTCCGCCTTTTGCTCTTCAGCAGGTGCCTCAGCCTGAGTTTCTGCTACCGGAGTAGTAGCTTCCTCCTGCTTCTTAGCTCCACCGCGAGAGCGTCGCGTACGGCGTGTTGCCTTCTTTTGTGTAGATGCATTAGCATCCTTGAGCATATTTTCGTTGAAGTCAACAAGCTCAATAATACACATTTCAGCATTATCACCTAAGCGATAGCCGGTACGCAAAATACGCGTATAACCTCCGGGGCGATTGGCTACTTTCTCACTTACAGGTCCATAAAGTTCCTTTACAGCCTCTTTATTACCTAAATAAGAGAAAACGATACGCCTTGAATGAGTTGTATCATCTTTAGAACGAGTGATGATCGGCTCTACATATACGCGCAAAGCCTTTGCCTTAGCCAAAGTCGTTGAAATACGCTTATGCAGAATCAACGAAGCAGCCATATTACTCAGCATAGCATCGCGGTGAGCCTTGTTGCGTCCTAAATGGTTGAATTTTTTATTATGTCGCATGAGTAGATTTAGTCGTTATCTAAGTTATACTTACTGAGATCCATACCAAATTCCAAACCTAATGATTCAAGGAATTCAGTTAGTTCCTCCAGTGTCTTTTTCCCGAAATTACGGAATTTAAGCAGTTCGCTCTTATCGTACTTCAAAAGGTCGCCTAATGTGTACACATTACCACCGATCAAGCAATTGCGTGCTCTTACCGTGAGGTCGCAGTCACTAATTTCGCCCTTGAGGAGCTGACGAATACGAAGCGTTTCCGCATCTACTTCCTCTTCCTCATCAGACTGGAATTTGCGCACTACTAGACTTTCATCGCTTGCAAAAAGGCTGAAGTGATCAATTAAAATCGCTGCTGCCTGCTGCATAGCTACCTTAGGATCTATCGTACCATCCGATTCAACTTCCATAATAAGCTTCTCGTAGTCGGTCTTCTGCTCTACACGGAAGTTTTCCGTACGGAACATAACCTTACGAATAGGCGTATAAATAGAGTCAATAGGGATAGTATTCAAGGCATCCTCCGGAGTTTTATTGTCCTCCGCAGGGTGATAGCCGCGTCCCTTGTTTATTACAAGATCGATATTGAATGCGGCATTTTTACCCAAATGACAAATCTCTAATTCAGGATTGACCACCTGAAAAGAGGATAACTTATCATTAAGGTCACCTGCCTTAAACACTTCACGACCTGAAACAGAGAGGGAAATTTCCTCCGTAACAGCATTTTCAACAATCGGCATGAGTCTAACTTGCTTCAAGTTGAGGATAATATTAGTTACATCCTCAAGCACGCCGGGAATCGTAGCAAACTCATGATCAACCCCTTCTACACGAATGGAAGCAAGCGCATACCCTTCTATCGAAGAGAGCAAAATACGGCGTAAGGCATTGCCAATTGTAATGCCGTATCCCGGCTCTAAGGGACTCAACTCAAAGCGCGCCGTACGCTTGGTTGCACCCTCCAACATAATTAGTTTTTCGGGTTTCTGGAATGCTAATATCGCCATTGTTACTGCTCCTATAGGGTTACTTTGAATACAATTCTACGATCAGTTGTTCCTTGATGTTTTCAGGAATTTCCTCCCTCTGAGGTACATTGAGGAACTTTCCACTCATTGAAGGCGCATCCCATGCAAGCCATGAGTACTTAGCATGATTGAATCCAGCTAGTGAAGCCTGAATAACCTCCATACTCTTATCCTTTGTGCGGACAGCAACAATCTGACCGGGACGAAGCGTATAGGAGGGTATATCTACTACATTGCCATCAACTAAAATATGACGATGTGACACCAACTGACGAGCAGCCGCACGAGAGCGGGCTAAACCCAGTCGATATACAACATTATCTAAACGCGATTCAAGGAGCTGCAATAGCACTTCGCCCGTTACTCCCTTTGAGCGCTGAGCACTCTTAAAGAGATTACGGAACTGACGCTCCAATACACCATACGTATATTTAGCCTTCTGCTTCTCTCCTAACTGAAGGCTATATTCACTTTGTTTACGACGGCGTCCATTGCCGTGCTCGCCGGGTGCATAATTTTTCTTACTAAGCACCTTGTCCGGACCAAATATAGGTTCACCGAACCGACGCGATATCTTTGATTTAGGACCTTTATATCTTGCCATGTTTATTTACTCTTATTTTTCTTGTACCGTATAATTCTCTTAATTGCGACCACCAGTCGTATTTACACCTTAGATCAGCAGTTGAATGCTCCCTTAACCTCATTCATCTATTGGGCAGCCGCAGATCTGATCATTAAGAGAGGGAAAAAAGGCGATCAGATCAACCCGTTAGAAGGGGAGCTATTGATATCCGCTTAGAAGCTAAAGCAATAGGCTGATAGCAAACTTATTCAGAGTTGTCTACACTACAAGCAATACACTATTTCTTACACATGGATTGCAAATGAATCACACTTTACGTCTCTTTGGGGGACGACACCCATTGTGAGGTAACGGAGTTACGTCTACAATCTCGGTAACCTGCAAACCACTTGCGTCTAAGGTACGAATAGCAGACTCACGGCCATTGCCCGGTCCTTTGACAAAGACCTTTACTTTGCGCATACCCAAATCATATGCTACTTTAGCACAATCTTGGACAGCCATCTGAGCCGCATAGGGAGTATTCTTTTTTGAGCTTCTAAAGCCCATCTTACCTGCACTCGACCAACTGATCACTTGACCATCAGTGTTGGTGAGGGCAACAATAATGTTGTTAAAAGAAGAGTGAATATGAGCCTCTCCTTGCGCATCAACGCGCACAACCCGTTTCTTTACTGTAGCCTTCTTAGCCATAAAAAAATATTACTTAGTAGCTTTCTTCTTATTAGCAACCGTCTTCTTCTTTCCCTTACGCGTACGTGCATTGTTCTTTGTACTCTGACCACGAACGGGTAAGCCGGCACGGTGGCGAATGCCGCGATAACAGCCTATATCCATCAATCGCTTGATGTTGAGCTGAGTTTCGCTACGTAAATCGCCTTCCACATGATATTCGGCACTAATGATCTCACGGATCTTAGAGG
Source organism: uncultured Bacteroidales bacterium (assembly GCA_947290775.1). GTDB lineage: Bacteria > Bacteroidota > Bacteroidia > Bacteroidales > Porphyromonadaceae > Porphyromonas > Porphyromonas miyakawae. Next base: position 41,887 of record CAMYPM010000004.1, read on the forward strand.
CTTCTTCATCGGTCCAGTCCGTTACCTTAGCCATTGGGTCTACGCCCGCTTTCGCTAATATGGTAGCGGCACTGCTGCGGCCTATTCCGTAAATATAGGTCAAGGCAATTTCTCCTCTCTTGTTTTGGGGCAAGTCAACGCCCACAATTCTTACAGCCATACTCTATACTTAGTTATACTTTTAAACTGTTCAAGCATCATCCCTGACGCTGCTTAAACTTAGGATTCTTCTTATTAATAATGTACAGACGTCCCTTGCGTCGTACCAACTGGCAATCAGCTGAACGCTTCTTAACCGATGTTCTTACTTTCATATTCGCTTATTTCTTTTGTGCTATTGTTCGCTTTTATATCGATAAGTAATACGTCCCTTTGTAAGGTCGTAAGGGCTCATCTCAACTTTTACTTTATCTCCCGGTAAGATACGTATGTAGTGCAGACGCATCTTTCCGGATATGTGAGCAGTAATCACATGTCCATTCTGTAGCTCTACCTTGAACATAGCATTCGATAGAGCTTCCAAAATGATTCCATCCTGCTCTATAGCAGACTGTTTTGCCATTAAAATTTTTTCTCCTTTACTACTTCCTTTATATAATCGAATGAAGACAAAATACGTGTTTCACCATTGATGAAGCCGATGCAATGCTCAAAGTGGGCAGCCGGCTTACCATCCTTGGTGCGTACAGTCCATCCATCCTCCCGATCAAAGATCACATTTTTACTCCCCATATTGACCATAGGTTCAATACAGATACACATTCCATTGCGAAGCATCGCTCCAACTCCTTTGCGTCCGTAATTCGGCACGCCAGGCTCTTCGTGCATGTCACGTCCTATGCCATGCCCTTCCAGCTCACGTACTATTGAGTAACCACGTCGCTCACAATACTCTTGAACTGCATGAGACACATGCCCCACACGATTGCCTATTACAGCAGCTTTAATACCCTCATAAAGGGACTCAAGTGTCGTTTCAAGGAGCTTTCGCTTTTCAGAGGAAATTTCACCTACAGCAAACGTGTATGCTGAGTCTCCGGTAAAACCATTCAACTTGGTGCCACAGTCCACCGATACGATATCACCTTCCTCTAAATAGCGATCAGCTTTAGGAATACCGTGTACAATTTCGTCATTAATCGAAATACACAAAGAAGCAGGGAATCCACCATAACCCAAAAAGGCAGGATATGCCCCGTTATCCATGATAAAATCATGCGCTACTTTATCTAATGATAATGTAGATACACCGGGGGCGATGTGTTTAGCCACTTCAGCAAGTGTTTTACCCACCAACTGATTAGCTGCATACATCAGCTCCATTTCTTCATCGGTTTTAAGTGTGATCATCTTACAGGTATAAATTCAGTTATACAGATCAATAAGCACTCATCGAGCCAGTTCTACCCTTGATACGTCCACTCTTAAGCAAACCATCATAATGGCGCATTAATAAGTGACTCTCAATCTGCTGAAGAGTATCCAATACCACTCCTACTAAGATAAGCAATGACGTACCCCCAAAGAACTGGGCAAAAGCGCCACTAATACCCAACACCTGGGCAAAAGCCGGCATAATTGCTACCAGTGCAAGGAATATAGCTCCCGGCAAGGTAATACGGTCCATAATAGTATCTAAGTAGTCACGTGTGGGTTTACCCGGTTTAATCCCCGGGATAAAGCCATTGTTACGCTTTAAGTCCTCAGCCATCTGTGTAGGATTGATCGTAATAGCTGTGTAGAAGTAAGTAAATAAGATAATCAGGACAGCGAAGATGATATTATACCACCAACCGGTTGTATCTGTCAATGCCATCATCACTCTACCTTGCTGACCTCCATTAAACATTCCTATTATAGAAACAGGAATAAACATAATAGCCTGAGCAAAGATGATAGGCATCACATTAGCAGCATTCACCTTAAGCGGTATGTACTGCCGTGCACCTCCAAACTGTTTGTTACCGATTACTCGCTTTGCATATTGCACGGGTACGCGACGCGTTCCCTGTACCAATAGGATAGCTCCTGCTGATACAAAGAGCAAGAATACGATCTCAGCCAAGAAAGCAACCAGACCTCCGGCCGAACTAGACACGCGCAAAGTAAACTCAGCAACAAGCGCATGCGGTAAGCGTGCAATGATACCAATCAAGATGATGAAGGAGATACCATTTCCAATACCTTTGTCTGTTATGCGCTCTCCTAACCACAAGACAAACATACTGCCTGCAGCTAGTAGGATTGTTGCATATAAACTGAACCAAAAGCCACCGGGAAATACTCCTCCAGCCTGTCTAAGCTGTACAGAGAGGTTCATAAGGTAAGCAGGTGCCTGAAGAAGTAAAATTAATACAGTTAGATAGCGAGTCCACTGATTAATCTTGCGTCTACCGCTTTCTCCTTCACGCTGCATCTTTTGCATAGAAGGAATAATAATCGCTGCAAGTTGCATAACGATAGATGCAGAAATGTAGGGCATTATTCCCAATGCAAAGATAGAAGCATTGGCAAAAGCACCCCCGGAGAACATATCCAAAAGGGCTAATAACCCTTCACTAGCCTGACTTTGCAGACTAGTCAAGTCATGTGGATTAATACCGGGGATAACCACAAAAGAACCTAAGCGGTAAATAACCACGTAGGCTATGGTGATGAGGATCTTGTGTCTAAGATCCTCTATCTTCCATATATTCTTTACTGTTTCAACGAACCTCATAAGCTCTTAACTCTCTTATGCCGTCACAGCAGAACCTCCTGCTGCTTCGATTAATTCTTTTGCTTTCTTTGAGAAGGCGTCGGCCTCTACCTTAAGCGGACGCTTCAGTTCACCCATTGACAAAATCTTTATTTTATCGTTCTTTGAGGCTAAACCTGCAGCCACGATAGTTGATTTTGTAATAGTGTCCAAATTATTCGCTTCTGCAATTGCTTCCAAGGAAGAAAGATTAATAGGACGGTAATCCACTCTATTAATGTTCTTAAACCCGAACTTAGGAAGCCTACGCTGCAAAGGCATCTGCCCTCCTTCAAAGCCGATCTTCTTTTTATATCCCGAGCGAGATTTAGCTCCTTTATGTCCACGCGTGGAGGTGCCTCCCAAACCCGATCCGGGTCCGCGACCAATACGTTTACGCTTATGCGTAGAGCCTTCTGCCGGTTTTAGCGTTGATAAATCCATATATCGCTTTACTCTCTAAAATCTAATTAATCAACGACCTCTACGAGGTGGTGAACCTTATTCACCATTCCCCTAATCTGAGGTGTGTCATTGTGCTCTACTACCTGACCAAGACGACGAAGTCCCAGTGCATCGAGCGTTCTCTTTTGTGTTTTAGGGCAGCGAATCCTGCTCTTAACTTGCTTTATCTTTATAGTAGCCATTTGTACGTTTCTCTCGTTATGCTTATCCTCTAAAGACTCTCTCTACAGAGATACCTCTGCTCTTTGCAACTGACAGTGGATCTCGCAGTTCTGCAAGTGCCTGAAAGGTTGCCTTTACCAAGTTGTGGGGATTTGAAGATCCTTGACTTTTAGCCAACACATCCGTTACTCCCGCACTCTCCAAGACTGCACGCATAGCACCTCCGGCCACTACACCGGTACCTTGGGAAGCCGGTTTAATTAATATCTTAGCCCCTGCATATGCGCCCTTCTGGTCATGAGGAATTGTTCCGTTGTGTACAACCACACGAATCAAATTCTTCTTAGCAGCTTCTGAAGCCTTAGCAATTGCTGTACTAACTTCGCCTGCCTTACCCAAACCATAGCCAACAACGCCATCCTGGTTACCCACAACAACAATCGCTGAGAAAGTCATTGTACGACCCCCTTTGGTCACTTTTGTTACTCGATTGATCGCAACCAAACGATCGGTAAGCTCTAAATCGTTGGACGAATTTACTCTATTGTATGATACTGCCATAGCGCTATATTAAAAACTTAATCCTGCTTCTCTGGCTGCATCAGCCAACTCTTTTATTCTCCCGTGATAGAGGTATCCATTACGATCGAAGACCACCTGCTTAATGCCGGCTTCTTGAGCTACACGAGCAATTTCTTTACCTACAAGTGCAGCCTGCTCCTTCTTCGTTCCCTTAGCATCAACCTTCAGAGATGAAGCACTGCAAAGAGTACGCTGCTCAACATCATCGATTAGCTGCGCATAGATTTGCTTATTGCTTCTGAACACCGTAAGGCGAGGACGATCTTGTGTACCGCTAATACGGCTGCGCACATTTGCTTTGATGCGTAAACGTCTAAACTGTTTTTGATTCATACTCAACTCTCCTTACTGTTTTACTTAGCTGCAGCTGTCTTTCCACTCTTACGACGGATCTGCTCACCTTCAAACTTAATACCCTTACCCTTATATGGCTCAGGCTTGCGGAAAGAACGAATCTTAGCACACACCTGACCTAACAGTTGCTTATCAGCAGACTCTAACATGATAAGGGGGTTCTTATTACGTTCGCTCTTTGTTTCAACCTTCACGTCATTAGGGAGCATCAAAAAGATCGGGTGCGTATAACCGAGCGAAAGCTCCAAAAGCTGCCCCTTATTAGAAGCACGGAAACCGACACCCACAAGTTCTAACGTCTGCTTAAAGCCTTCACTTACTCCATGAATCATATTGTTGATCAAGGAACGATAAAGACCATGCAAAGCACGTTGTTCACGATCATCATTTGCTCTGGTAAACTTTACTTCACCATCTTCTACTGTACAAGTGATACGATCGTCGATCTTTTGTGTCAGGGTTCCCTTCGGCCCCTTTACCGTGATCACATTATCCTTTTGGGAGATCTCTACCCCCTTAGGGAGTGAAATGGGAAGTTTTCCTATTCTGGACATATTTCTTTCCTCCTAAAAAGATTAATATACATAACAAAGCACTTCACCTCCAACCTTCAACTCTCGCGCTTCCTTATCGGTCATTACACCACGCGATGTGGAGAGAATTGCTATACCTAATCCATTAAGTACACGGGGCATATCTTTGTAACCCACATAACGACGCAGCCCCGGACGGGATACTCGCTTTAGTGCTTTAATGGCGTTTGTTTTCTGCTGTAGGTCGTACTTCAAAGCGACCTTTATCACAGCACGGCAGTCATCGACTTGTTGGAATTGATAATTGAGAATATATCCCTTATCATAGAGAACCTTCGTAATTTCCTGCTTGATTTTCGAGGAAGGAATCTCAACCACTCGATGCCCGGCTCTGATTGCATTGCGCAATCTAGTCAGATAATCTGCTATTGGATCTGTCATTTTATACTGTCGATTTAAATTGATCCGATCATACCTACTTTGAGTATATCGGACAATATTTAACTCACAATTGCTTAAAACTCAAAGGACGCTGTATTACCAACTTGCCTTCTTAACTCCGGGGATTAAACCCTTTGAGGCCATTTCCCTAAATTGGATACGGGAAATACCAAACTGGCGCATATAGCCACGAGGACGTCCTGTCATGGAGCAACGATTATGCAAACGCACCGGAGAGGCATTACGAGGCATCTTTTGCAATTCGCGATATGCTTCTTCATCGCCTTGCTTCTTGAGTGCTTCGCGACGCTCTGCCCAGAGGGCTACCATTTTCTGGCGCTTTACTTCGCGCGCCTTCATTGATTCTTTTGCCATGCTCTATACTCCTTATTTTGCACTATTCTTGAAAGGAAGACCAAAGGCCTTTAATAACTCATAGCCTTCTTCATCAGTTGCGGCTGATGTTACAAAGGTAATATTCATCCCCATAATTTTAGATATGGAATCTATATTAATTTCGGGGAAGATGATTTGCTCTTCGATTCCTAGCGTATAATTACCACGACCATCAAGCTTACTATTAATACCCTTAAAGTCACGGATACGGGGTAAAACTATGCGAATAAGACGCTCAAGGAACTCGTACATCTTATCTTCGCGCAGAGTTACCATCACACCGATGGGCATTTTTTTACGCAGCTTGAAGTTTGATATATCTTTCTTAGAATAGGTAGCTACCGCCTTTTGGCCGGTGATTGCAGTCAGCTCGTTGATGGCCACATCAATAAGCTTCTTATCACCTGTAGCGATACCGATTCCTTGATTCACTACTATTTTGCTTAAGCGAGGCACTTGCATAATACTCTTATAGCCAAAGTGCTTCATTAGCTCGGGAACTATACGCTCGCGGTAGTCTGTTCTCAGATTAGGTTTACTATTGCTCATCACTTAATCTCTTCTCCTGACTTTTTACTATAGCGTACGCTTTTCCCGGATTCATTGAGACGACGTCCGATGCGTACTCCCTTACCTGTTTTAGGATCCACCACATTGAGGTTGGAAATATGGATAGGAGCCTCTTGTTCTATGATTCCCCCTTGCGGAAACTTTGCATTGGGCTTAGTATGCTTTTTACGCATGTTCAATCCCTCTACAATAGCACGCTCTTTATCCGGGATAACTCTCAGGACACGTCCTTGGCGTCCGCGACTCTCGCCGCTGTTTACCATCACCGTATCGCCTTTTTTGATATGTAACTTGCTCATAAGTCTCTTAACTTCTTAAAAACTAATTATCAGAGCACCTCAGGTGCAAGCGATACGACTTTCATATTAACGGCACGTAGCTCACGAGCTACCGGACCGAATATACGGGTTCCTTTCAAATCTCCGGATGCAGTGAGTAGCACACAAGCATTATCGCCGAAACGGATATAGGATCCATCTTGACGACGAACTGCCTTCTTAGTGCGTACGATAAGCGCTTTGCTTACTGCACCTTTCTTGATGTCACCACCGGGGATGACACTTTTGACGGAGACGACAATAACATCACCGATGCCTGCGTATCTGCGTCTTGTACCGCCGAGGACCCTGATGCACAGCACCTCTTTGGCGCCGCTGTTGTCTGCAACAGACAATCTTGATTCTTGCTGTATCATGGTTTACTTGGCTCTTTCCAATATTTCTACTAATCTCCAGCGCTTTGTTTTGCTGGTAGGGCGGGTTTCCATAATGCGTACCTTGTCCCCTTCGTTGCACTCGTTCTTTTCGTCGTGTGCATAGAACTTTTTGGTACTCTTTACGAATTTACCATAGATGGGATGTTTTTCCCTACGAAGTATAGACACCGTAATGGTTTTATCCATCTTATTACCGGTAACGATACCGATACGCTCTTTTCTATGATTTCTTTGCTCTTGTTGCACGGCTTATACCTCTTTACTTATTCGTATCTTGATTACTCATCTGACGCTCTGCCAACATCGTTTTTAAACGAGCTATGGTGCGGCGCTTATCGGTCAAAGAACTGGGCTTATCCAGAGGAGAAACAACGTGATTAAGCTTCATTTCCTGATATTCACGCTCTTCTACGCCAATTCGTTCAACGATTTCTTCCGTAGTGAGTTCTTTAATTTCTGCTGCTTTCATCTCTGTTAGCTATTCTGATTTTCAGCATCGTAATCACGACGCACCACAAACTTCGTAGTTACAGGCAACTTCTGTGCTGCCAATCGAAGAGCTTCCTTAGCGATATCAAAGGGAACTCCTTCTACTTCAAACAGCATACGTCCAGGCGTAACAGGCGCAACAAAGCCTTCGGGGTTACCTTTCCCCTTACCCATACGCACTTCAGCAGGCTTCTTAGTGATAGGCTTATCGGGGAATATACGCACCCAAACCTGTCCTTGACGCTGCATATAGCGAGTCACGGCTACACGGGCTGCCTCAATCTGTTGACCGGTAAGCCACTTACTCTGCAGAGCCTTGATACCGAAGGAGCCGAATGCAAGCTGGTTACCACGCTGGGCATTACCCTTCATGCGTCCCTTCTGCTGTCTTCTAAACTTTGTTTTTTTAGGTTGTAACATATATCAATCTCTACAATTAGCGGTTATTTCTACGCTGACGATCACCTCCTCTACCGCGACGATCTCCACGACCACGACGATCTCCACGACCACCTTCACGGCGCTGACCTGCAGCCTGACGATATTGTTGGAAATTAGGAGCCAAGTCACGCTTTTCGTATACTTCGCCACGCATGATCCATGTTTTTACACCGATCATACCGACCTTAGTAAGGGCGCCTTCATGTGCATAATCGATGTCAGCACGAAGGGTATGTAACGGAGTACGTCCTTCCTTGAACATCTCGCTACGCGCCATTTCAGCACCATTAAGACGACCGGAAACATGTATCTTAACTCCTTCGGCACCTGCACGCATTACATTACCGACAGCCATCTTAACTGCACGACGGTAAGCCATATTGCCCTCAAGCTGACGAGCAACATTAGCAGCGACCAAAGTAGCTTCAAGATCCGGGCGGCGTACTTCATGTATATACACTTGTACTTCTTTGCCTGTCAATCTCTTAAGTTCCTCTTTCAGCTTATCAACTTCCGTACCTCCTTTACCGATAATCATACCGGGTCGAGCAGCACAGATAGTAGCTGTAACAAGCTTAAGCGCTCTCTCAATTACAATACGTGAGATACCTGCCTTGGCATGACGTGCCATAAGATATTCACGAATACGGCTATCTTCCAAAAGAGTGGGACCATAGTTCTTACCTCCAAACCAATTGGAGTCCCAACCTCTTATGTAGCCGAGGCGATTACTGATTGGATTAGTTTTCTGTCCCATTATTTACTTCCTTTTGGATGTTTGGCTTTGAATTGACGTAGAGTGTAACGTGATTACTTCTTTTACGGATACGGTATCCTCTACCTTGGGGAGCCGGTCTCAGTCTCTTAAGCGTACTTCCTTCATCTACAAAAGCACGCGTAATAAAGAGCTCTCCCTCTTCAATACGACGGCTATTAGCAGCCTCCCAGTTAGCTATTGCTGAACGCAGCAATCTCTCTAAACGAACGGCTGCAGCCTTGCGTGAAGAAAAACGCAGTATCCCGAGCGCCCGCGTCACCTCCATGCCGCGTATATTATCCACCACTAAGCGCATTTTACGCGGTGGTGTGGGCACGTTGCGCAGTACAGCATAGCACTCTATCGTACTCGGCTGTGCCTCTGTGGACTTATCATTTATCTTTTCACTCATTGTATTTCAATACTTCTATGGGTTTGTAAGCCTTCCACGGTTATTTTCTATTTCCCGAATGGCCGCGGAAAGTACGGGTCATAGCAAATTCCCCTAACTTATGCCCCACCATGTTTTCGGTAACGTACACAGGGATAAACTTATTACCATTGTGTACAGCTATTGTATGTCCCACAAAATCGGGTGAAATCATAGAAGCGCGCGACCACGTTTTTACAACGCTTTTCTTACCGCTCTCGTTCATTTGGAGTATTTTTTTCTCCAACTTCACACTGATATAGGGACCTTTCTTTAACGAACGACTCATGTTTATCTTCGGCTAATCGGTTACTTCTCGTTTCTTCTCTCGATAATGTACTTAGAAGAATGCTTCTTAGGTCTACGTGTCTTAAGGCCCTTTGCATAAAGTCCCTTACGCGAACGAGGATGTCCTCCTGAAGCACGTCCTTCACCACCACCCATTGGGTGATCTACAGGATTCATTACAACACCACGGTTATGCGGACGACGTCCCAACCAGCGAGAGCGTCCTGCCTTACCACTGCGCTCCAAAGCATGGTCACTATTACCCACACTACCTACCGTAGCTTTACAAGCTGCCAATATACGACGTGTTTCACCACTTGGCATGCGCAGTACGACATACTTATCCTCACGAGCAACCAATTGAGCAAATGTACCTGCACTACGAGCGAACTTAGCTCCCTGACCGGGGCGAAGTTCAATATTGTGTATCACTGTACCTACAGGTATTGCTGACAAAGGAAGCGAATTTCCTATTTCGGGAGCTGCTTCTGCACCGGAAAGCACCGTTTGGCCTACTTCTAGACCATCAGGAGCAACGATATACGACTTCACTCCATCAGCATAATAGAGGAGTGCAATACGGCTTGAGCGATTGGGGTCGTATTCAATGCTTTTTACAGTTGCAGGGATACCATCACGTGTGCGCTTAAAATCGATGAAGCGGTACTTTTGCTTGTGCCCACCACCAATATAGCGCATGGTCATCTTTCCGGTGTTATTACGGCCACCGGACTTTTTTCTTCCTACAACAAGGGATTTTTCCGGAACGCTCGCTGTAATCTTGTCGAAAGCGCCGATAATCTTGTGTCTCTGCCCAGGTGATGTGGGCTTGAGTTTTCTAATTCCCATTTTACTAATTATTATATGCTACTGAAGAAGTCAATCACTTGGCCTTTTTGCAAGGTTACGACAGCTTTCTTGTAGGCTGCAGCACGACCACTAACCATTCCATGACGTGTGTAACGGCTTTTTACAGTGGGAGTTACATTAAGTGTATTGACGTCTACTACTTTTACATTATAAAGTGCTTCAACTGCACGCTTGATCTCAATCTTGTTAGCTCTGGGAGAAACCCGAAAAGCATAACGCTCAGGAGTCTGCTCTGTGATTGCCGTCATCTTTTCAGAGATGATCGGACTCAGTATAATATCCTTTTCTTTCATTGCTATAGCGTTATTCTCCTAAAGATTACTTTCTGCAAAGCTGGTTTATCTCTTCTACAGCCTCTTCAGTAAGAACTAACTGCTTTGCATCCAAAAGCCTATAAGTATTGATCTTACGTGCCTCTATGAGAGATGTCTTCTGTAAGTTGCGAGCAGAGAGAAGTACATTCTCAGGAATTGAAGGCATTACATAAAGAGACTTAACTCCATCTAATCCGAGCTGCTTATTGAGAGCCACGAAATCCTTTGTTTTAGGAGCTTCAAAGTCAAACTTTTCAATAACCTTAATGGCTTCTTGACGTGCCTTGTAGGTCAAAGCAGAGCGACGAGCCAAATCAAGGGTCTTCTTATTTAACTTGAAACTATAACTACGTGGACGAGGGCCAAAGACACGTGCACCGCCACGTAAAAGTGGTGAGTTAATATCACCGCGACGAGCACCTCCCGTTCCTTTTTGACGGAATAATTTGCGCGTGGAACCGCTCAGTTCACTACGCTCTTTTGTCTTATGAGTACCACGATGCTGATTAGCTCTGTAGAGACGTACTGCTAAATAAATAGCATGATCATTAGGCTCTATACCGAAAACTGCATCGTCAAGCGTAACTTTACGTCCGGTATCCTCACCCTTTATGTTGTATACTGATAATTCCATATTACATCTCAACAGCTATAATTGAACCTTTAGCACCGGGTACGCTGCCCTTCACTACCAAAAGGTTATGTTCAGGCATTACCTTAATAACCTCAAGGTTTTGAACCGTTACCCGCTCGTTACCGGTTTGACCGGCCATACGCATTCCCTTAAAAACCTTGGCAGGGTATGAACATGCACCGATAGCACCCGGAGCACGCTTACGGTTATGCTGACCATGAGTAGTCTGACCTACTCCGCCAAATCCGTGACGCTTTACTACTCCTTGGTATCCTTTACCCTTAGAAGTACCTATTACATCTACGTAATGTACATTTTCGAAGATATCTACAGAGATTGTATCCCCTGCGTTATAGGAACCTTCGAATCCTTTGAACTCGGCCAAGTGCCGCTTGGGTGAAACCCCGGCTTTACTAAAGTGACCTAACTGAGGCTTTGCCACATGCTTTTCTTTGGCATCTTCAAAGCCTAACTGGAGGGCATCGTACCCATCCTTATCACTTGTTTTCACCTGAGTAACCACACAAGGGCCTAATTCGATAACAGTGCATGGAAGACTAATTCCCTCGGCACTGAATACGGAAGTCATTCCGATTTTCTTTCCTAATAATCCCGGCATTTCCTTGTATTATACTTATTACTTGGTTTTCTATTCTACCGTAGTTGTCGCTTACTACAGCTTAATGTTGACATCAACACCGCTTGAGAGCTCTAACTTAGTTAAAGCATCAATCGTCTGACGCGATGCGTTATGAATGTCAATCAAACGCTTATAAGATGAAAGCTCGAACTGCTCACGCGACTTTTTATTAACGAACGTACTTCTATTAACTGTAAAGATACGCTTTTGCGTAGGTAGAGGTATCGGTCCGCACACTAATGCACCGGTAGCCTTTACAGCCTTCACAATCTTTTCTGCAGAATTGTCCAAGAGCGTGTGATCGTAGCTTTTCAGCTTGATTCTAATTTTCTGACTCATTGCTATTTGTCTTGCACTTATTTACTACTTTACCAAATCTACGCGTCCGTTAACCTCTTCAAGTACCTGCTTGGCAATCGATGAGGATACCTCTGCATAATGCGAGAAACTCATGGTGCTTGTTGCACGACCACTCGTAATAGTACGCAAGGCCGTCACATAACCAAACATCTCGCTAAGAGGAGCTTCAGCCTTCACGATACGTGCTCCGGTACGGCTTGTCTCCATTCCTTGAATCTGGCCTCTACGCTTATTCAAGTCGCCAATCACATCACCCATACTTTCTTCAGGTGTCACAACTTCGATTTTCATGATCGGCTCCAACAGCACGGGACCAGCTTGTGCAGATGCATTTTTAAATGCCTGCATAGCAGCCACCTCAAAGGATAACTGGTCAGAGTCCACAGGATGGTAGCTACCATCAAGGAGAGTCACCTTGAGCTTATCAAGGGGATAACCTGCCAATACCCCATTTTTCATGGCTTTTTCAAAACCCTTTTGTACAGAGGGAATATATTCCTTAGGCACATTACCTCCCTTTACCTGATCGATAAACTGCAAAGTGCCATCAAAATCTTCGTCAGCCGGTTCGATACGAACAATGATATCAGCGAATTTACCACGACCACCCGTCTGCTTCTTGTATACTTCACGAAGCTCAACCGGCTTGGTAATGGCCTCCTTGTAAGAAACCTGAGGACGACCTTGATTACACTCTACCTTAAACTCACGTTTCAGACGGTCGATAATAATTTCAAGGTGAAGCTCACCCATACCACTAATTACCGTCTGTCCCGTTTCCTCATTACTAGATACGCGGAAAGTAGGATCTTCTTCAGCAAGCTTAGATAAGCCCACCCCCAAACGATCCAAGTCTTTTTGAGTCTTAGGCTCTACAGCGATACCAATCACCGGATCCGGGAAGTCAATAGACTCAAGCGTAATAGGAGCATTTTCATCACAAATTGTATCTCCGGTACGTATGTCCTTAAAACCTACACCTGCACCTATATCGCCACAGCCAATCACCTCCATAGGGTTCTGGTGGTTAGAGTGCATTTGGAAGAGTCGGCTAATACGTTCCTTCTTTCCGGTACGGGTATTCAAAATATAGCTACCGGCTTCAAGCTTTCCTGAATAAACACGGAAAAAGCAGAGTCGTCCCACATAGGGGTCCGTAGCGATTTTAAAGGCAAGTGCACAGAGGGGTTCATCGGGTGAAACCTTACGTACTTGCTTATTTGACTCATCACCGGGAAGTGAACCTACAATTTCATCCGTATCTACCGGACTTGGTAAATATGCACATACAGCATCCAGCAAGGTCTGGACTCCCTTATTCTTGAAAGAAGAACCACAAGTCATCGGGAAAATATGCATAGAAAGCGTTCCCTTACGGATAGCTCTACGTATTTCTTCTTCTGTGAGTGAAGAGGGATCATCGAAGTACTTTTCCATTACTTCATCATCGCACTCTGCCACAGCTTCCAACATTTTATCACGCCATTCTTCAGCTTCAGCACGCAGTTCACTCGGGATTTCTTCTACCTCGTAGTGAGCTCCCATGTCCTCTGTGTGCCACAAAATAGCTTTCATGGTAACCAGGTCAACCACCCCTTTGAAATTTTCTTCAGCACCGATAGGTATCTGAATAGGGCATGGATTAGCACCCAGCACCTCTTTCATCTGGCGATAGACTTCAAAGAAGTTAGCCCCGCTACGGTCCATTTTATTGACGTAAGCAAGGCGGGGTACATGATATTTGTCAGCCTGACGCCACACAGTCTCGCTCTGCGGCTCTACTCCACCGACAGCACAAAAGGCTGCAACTGCACCGTCAAGAATACGCAACGAACGTTCTACTTCTACAGTAAAGTCAACGTGCCCCGGGGTGTCAATCAGGTTTATTTTGTACTTCTTATCGTTATACTTCCAAAATGCAGTAGTAGCTGCACTAGTAATTGTGATACCACGTTCTTGCTCCTGAGCCATCCAGTCCATAGTAGCGGCTCCGTCATGGACCTCACCTATTTTATGGGTCAATCCCGTGTAAAAGAGGATACGTTCACTCGTGGTCGTCTTACCGGCATCGATGTGCGCCATGATGCCGATATTTCTCGTCAAACTAAGATTTAAGTTTTCAGACATTATAGTTTAGGTTCTTTGGTTAAAAACGGAAGTGTGCAAAGGCTCGGTTAGCTTCAGCCATGCGATGCATGTCTTCCTTTCTTTTAAAAGCACCGCCTTGGTTATTATAAGCATCAACTATTTCGGCAGCTAATTTATCTGCCATTGTCTTTCCGCCACGCTTGCGGGCAAACAAGATAAGGTTCTTCATAGAAACCGACTCTTTACGTTCCGGACGTATCTCAGTCGGCACCTGGAATGTAGCACCACCGATTCGACGTGACTTAACTTCCACTTGTGGGGTAATATTATCTAATGCGGCTTTCCAGATTTCCAATGGAGTCTTTTCAGCCTCGCCCATCTTTGTCTTTACAATCTCCAAAGCATTATAGAAGATGGAGAAAGCGATGTTTTTCTTACCATCATACATCAAGTGATTGACAAACTTTGTCACCTGACGATCTCCATATATCGGGTCAGGAAGAATCTGACGCTTCTTAGGTGTGGATTTTCTCATTACTGCTTTTTATTTGCGTTCGAATTCTAATTGGCTGCTGTAGCTTTTCCTTTCGGAAATCGGTTCTCTCTGCAATAGAAAGAGACCTAAACATCTATCGGCGAGAGGATCTCTCAAATCTCTAAGGGATTTCCACCCTGTTTTATACCGACCTTGTTGCTACTCGCTTCAACGCTCCCTCTGGAACATTTACTCAACTCTTTTATTTTGGTGAGTCTATCCAATTCGAAACCGAAACCGGTTTATTTTTCTTATCTCACTCATTTGGGTTTTATTGCTTCTACCGTTTCCAGCGATATCTGATACGCAACCCAAACTCCTGTTACTGATACTTTTTCTATATTCGTTTGCGATTAGAAGGAATAATTTAGTACAAAAGGAAACTTTGTATTACTTCTTAGCAGCTTCCTTAGGACGCTTAGCTCCGTATTTACTGCGACGCTGCAAACGGCCACTTACACCGGCTGTATCCAACGTGCCACGAACTATATGATAACGTACTCCCGGCAAATCCTTCACACGTCCTCCACGTACTAAGACAATACTATGTTCTTGTAAATTATGACCTTCTCCCGGTATATAAGCATTCACTTCTTTACCATTGGTCAAACGTACACGAGCGACCTTACGGAGAGCCGAATTAGGCTTCTTCGGGGTTGTGGTATATACACGCACGCACACACCGCGACGCTGCGGACAGCTATTCAGTGCCGGACTCTTACCTTTTTCAGTAAAGGATTCTCTTCCCTTTCTTACTAACTGCTGTATTGTAGGCATTATATTTCTTACCTTACTTCTTTAAAAATTTTCTTCTGTCTTTATTCAACCTTCTAACACTCTGCTGCACACTCTCAATCACAACAAAAGCATCATTGAATTCAATGCAGCACGGCAAAGGTACAAATAAATTCCGAAATAGACTCTACTATGAATAAATAAAGTTCAAACTACGTCAGTCTACCTATAGAAATATAAATCGTACTGACAAAAAAAAGAACCCGACTTGGGCTCTTAGAAGAAAGAACATAAAAGGCACGGAATTATCGTAAATACCAGTTGTCCCGCAAGGACTCGAACCTTGTCAAACAGAACCAAAACCTGTTGTGCTACCATTACACCACGGGACAATCGTACTTTACTTTCCCTAAACACAGCGCAGCAAAGATTAATATTGCAATTGTGCTTAGCGGCAAGTGTTGTCTCGCAAGGATTCGAACCTTGACAAACAGGACCAGAATCTGTTGTGCTACCATTACACCACGAGACAAAATAGTTCAAGGGGTGGAGCCGGAGGGAATTGAACCCTCGTCCAAACATGGAATGAACAAGCTTTCTACATGCTTATCTTCACTTTGCTTTGTCGGCCGTGCCCATAGTTAAAGCCTCTATGTGGGCAACAGCTTATCTCCGGTAATACTATCCGGCGCTACGGGAGCCTCTTGCGCGGAAGATTCCGATATTGGTGCGTCACCGAGTTCGAATCACTTCGGAATAAGAGTTTCGGGTGACGTCTCGTCCACTTCTATCGTAAGCGGATAAAGCCGTAACTTACTGTACTTCGGTTAGGCAGCGAGAGCGTAATTATTTTCGCCAACTAAAATCTTTACGATACACTGAGATTAACGTGCTAGCAATATCCACGCACGGCATGCTTACCTGTCCCTTCGTCACGCTGTCAAAGCCAAGTCGACCCCCCAGCGCAGGATATTAGCAACAATTAGCGGATTAAACACACCTCCTTGTTACCTCTATCAGGCGACTCACCGGGCTTGATCGCTCATCTCCCCCATAGAGTGGTGCAAAGGTAGATAATTATTTTCATATATCCACAAACATCTTATCATCTATATGGCTATTTCACCCCTTATTCTAATTGTACAGCACTACCCTATCGCTCTCCTATTTTCATGTAAGCAACAAGGGCTATTCCACGGAAAGTTCAACAAAGGCACAGCAGCTCACATAAGAAAGTGCATCATCCGGAGTAATCTACTATGCGCGACAAAGTCTGAAGCTGTATTTTTATTAGGTTTTTCCTATAACCGAGTTTGCATCCCCTTATTTACAATCCACAGCATATAAACACCCAAAACAAAATCAATATTCAATGAAGTATTAGGGCACGATTTTTAAGCTAATGTAGGGGACGGCAATAGGTACAGATCTATGAAATAAAAGGTATAGATCTATGAAGCGATAGGTATTGATCTTTTGACTGAAATGTTCAGATCAAATTATCGAGCAGAATCTAAGAGATATTCTGCGGTGAGCTTACGATACTCGTTTGAGTAAGTACCATCAGGCTCCCGGACCACGATTTGCTCCTTCTCCGGGATACCTCCCTTGCTACAGATACCCCATTCAGTTAATAGGAGCTTAGGATGCGAGCCTCGTACGGTTACCACCTCTGCCATACGAAGCAGCGATAAGCGGTGATAAGCTGCCGACATACAGAGCGAGCGGTAGCTATCATATGGAGTAACTAAGGCTATTTTCCCTTCGGGCTTAAGCAGATGAGCAGAAGCCTCCATAAGCGTTTCAAGAGACAATGTGTCATTATAACGTGCTAACGCCTTGGCAGGAGAAGATGTTTTTAGCCCGCACTTAAAATAGGGTGGATTAGAAATGATTAGATCTATCGAGGAAGCTTGATGTGTCACCCGCCACCACTCATTAAAATCTGCTCTGACCACTTTTATTTGACAGTGGGGTCGGCAAGAAGCTATAAAAGAAGAGGCATTATTGGCTGCAGTAGCTGCGGCCGAAGGATCCATTTCCACTGCATAGTAGAGGGCTTCAGGACTATGCTGCGCCAACATTAGAGTCAACACACCACACCCACATCCCACATCTATGACCGTTTTAGCGTTCTCATTGCAAGGTAAAGAAGCCCATGCGCCTAACAAGACGCTATCCGTGGTGATACGTTGTGCGCAATTCTCCTGTGATAAGGAGAATTGCTTGAACGAGAAATGGTTATTTATAGGCACTACGCGGCTTTATTTCAATGTCGTCCAACGTTAAGTGTGTAAAGGCATTGATGAAAGCAGCTGCCAATCGGGCATTCGTAATCAGAGGTATATTGAGATCTATCGCCGTTCTCCTCAACCTATACCCATTAGTAAGCTCCCCTTGAGAGAGGTTCTTATTGATATTGACCACCATATCAATTTTACGCTCATGCAACATATTGAGCGCTTGAGGCTTACCCTCCTCGTCAGGCCAATACACATGTACCGATGGCACACCATTATCCTGTAAGAACTTATGAGTGCCCTCTGTAGCATAAATAGTAAATCCACGCTCTGCAAGCTTACGACAAGGCTCAAGCAAGTCAGCTTTTTGCTTGTATCCCCCACTCGAAATGAGTACACTGCGCTTTGGGATAGTATAGCCAACGGATAGCATAGCCTTTAGAATCGCTTCATCCGTATCATCTCCGAGACAACCAACTTCGCCTGTACTGGTCATATCCACACCGAGTACGGGGTCAGCCTGCTGAAGACGGTTAAAAGAGAACTGAGAAGCTTTAATTCCTATATAATCGAGGTCAAATGCGCTCTTCTGGGGTTTCTCATACGGAAGACCCAACATAATACGGGTTGCTAAGTCAATAAAATTAATATTGAGCACCTTGCTGACAAAGGGGAAGCTACGAGAGGCTCTTAGATTGCACTCTATTACCTTAATATCATTCTCCCTTGCAAGGAACTGAATATTAAAGGGGCCACTGATACATAGCGCTTGAGCAATCTTTCGGCTAATCCGCTTAATTCTACGCACTGTTTCGACATAAAGCTTTTGTGCAGGGAACTGAATAGTCGCGTCTCCGGAATGCACACCTGCAAATTCTATATGCTCACTAATGGCATAAGCCACTATTTCGCCTTTGTCAGCGACAGCATCCATCTCTATCTCCTTAGCATGCTCAATAAACTGGCTCACCACCACGGGATGTTTCTGCGACACATTGGCTGCAAGTTTCAAGAAGCGTACAAGCTCCCCTTGATTAGAGCATACATTCATAGCCGCACCCGACAGCACATAACTAGGACGCACCAACACCGGATAGCCCACCTCTTCTACAAATTGCTCTATATCTTCTAAAGAGGTCAATTCGCGCCATGCAGGTTGATCAACACCTATTCCGTCCATTGTGGCAGAAAATTTGTGTCTATCTTCCGCATTATCAATACTCTTGGCCGAGGTACCCAGTAAGGGGACACCCACCTCATCCAAACGGACAGCAAGATTATTTGGGATCTGTCCACCGGTTGACACAATCACACCAAACGGCTTTTCCATTTCAATGATATCCAGCACTCGCTCAAAAGTAAGTTCATCGAAATAGAGTCGATCACTCATATCGTAATCGGTACTAACCGTCTCCGGATTATAATTAATCATCACTGAAGGATAACCGGCCTGACGGATCGTTCGTAAAGCGTTAACTCCGCACCAGTCAAACTCTACACTGCTTCCTATACGATAAGCACCGCTTCCCAGTACAATCACAGATTTATTCTGCTCGGGAAAAACGATATCATCCTCTGAACCATGATAAGTAAGGTATAGGTAATTCGTTTTTGCTGGGAATTCAGCAGCCAGCGTATCGATCTGTTTTACATAAGGGCGTATGCCTCGGGAAAGACGATACTTACGCGTCTCCATCATGGCTTCATCCATCTCTACATTCATGCCTTTGATGGCACGTGTCACTTGGAAGTCACTAAACCCCTGTCGTTTAGCCAATAAAAGCAGGTCATCCGGCACCTGTTCAATTGAATCGTAGGCGGCAAGCTGTTCGCTCGTATCGATTATTCCTTTTAGACGATAGAGGAACCATTTGTCGATTTTGGTAAGTTCGTGGATGGCATCCACCGTATAACCTTGGCGAAGAGCTTTACTTATTACGAATATTCTACGATCCGTAGGCTCACGGAGTGCAGAGTCAATGTCAGGTATCACCAGTTCTTTATTTTCACAGAAACCATGCATACCTTGGCCAATCATACGGAGTCCTTTCTGGATAGCCTCCTCAAATGTACGACCAATCGCCATCACTTCGCCTACACTCTTCATGCTACTGCCCAGCAAACGTGAAACGCCATGGAACTTTCCTAAGTCCCAGCGTGGTATTTTGCACACACAGTAATCAAGAGCCGGTTCAAAGAACGCACAGGTAGTACCGGTCACGTTATTAGCTACTTCGTGCAATGCGTAACCCAACCCCAATTTGGCTGCTACAAAAGCTAAGGGATAACCCGTTGCTTTTGAAGCTAATGCAGAAGAGCGCGACAATCTGGCATTTACCTCTATCACACGATAATCGCGACTCTCAGGATCGAGAGCATATTGAACATTGCATTCCCCTACTATTCCAAGATGACGAATTATACGGATAGAAAGTTCACGCAGCATGTGATAGTCGTCATTGGAAAGCGTTTGAGAGGGAGCTACCACAATACTTTCGCCCGTATGGATGCCTAAAGGGTCAAAGTTCTCCATATTGCAGACCGTGATACAATTATCATATCGGTCGCGCACCACTTCGTATTCAATCTCCTTCCACCCCTTAAGACTCTTTTCTACCAGTACTTGTGGGGAGAACGAAAAGGCCTTTTCACACAGCTTAACTAACTCTTCTTTATTATCGCAGAATCCGCTTCCCAAGCCACCCAAAGCATATGCAGCGCGTATAATCACCGGATACCCGAGAGTCTCAGCGGCATGAGCAGCCTCGTTGATGCTTTCACAAGCTCGGCTGCTGATTGTTTTTACAGATATTTCGTTCAGCTTTTCAACAAAAAGCTCTCTGTCTTCCGTGGCAATAATGGTATCTACCGGAGTACCCAATACTTTAACATTGTACTTTTCCAATACACCACTTTTGTATAGAGCCACCCCACAATTAAGAGCCGTTTGTCCACCAAAAGAAAGAAGGATGGCGTCGGGACGCTCCTTCTCAATAACACGCTCTACAAAATATGGCGTAACAGGCAAGAAGTAGACTTCATCGGCCACTTCGCTTCCTGTCTGCACCGTAGCAATATTTGGGTTGATTAGGATCGTGCGGATTCCCTCTTCACGCACAGCTTTTAGAGCCTGGCTTCCGGAGTAGTCAAACTCACCGGCTTCACCTATCTTGAGTGCGCCACTTCCCAAAAGCAATATTTTATTGATTCCCGCTTCTTTCATAGGTCTAACGATTTACTGCTGTGTGAATGAATTGATCAAAGAGGAAAAGCGTATCGGTAGGTCCGCCACAAGCTTCCGGGTGGAACTGTACACTGAAGAAAGGCTTTGTTTTGTGCTGCAAGCCCTCATTGGTATGGTCATTCAAGTTAATATAGCTGCACTGCCAATCACTCGGTATAGTACTATTATCCACCGCAAAGCTATGGTTCTGGCTGGTAATAAAGCAACGCTTCGTATCACACTCCATTACCGGCTGATTATGACTGCGATGCCCATATTTAAGTTTGTATATATTTGCTCCGGCAGCAAGAGCCATCAATTGATTACCCATACAAATGCCCATGATCGGTTTACTGTCATTGTAACAGTCGCGTATCATGGATATCGTCTTACCGCACTTCGTAGGATCTCCCGGTCCATTTGATATAAAGAGCGCATCATATTCAATAGAGGAGAGATCATAATCCCAAGGAAGCCGAATTAAGGTTACCTCCGGTCTAATAAGCTGGCGGAGCATATTATTTTTGACCCCGCAGTCAATCATGGCAATGCGCGTTGCGCCGCTCCCATAAATAATAGGCTCATTGATAGAAGCACATGCCACGAGGTTTCGGGTTTCAAATAGCTCATCCACAGGCTCTTCTGTCACTCCTTCTATAAGAATAGTACCTTTCATGGAGCCTTTTTCACGCAAATGCTTAGTCAATGCTCGTGTATCGATTCCACTTAATGCCGGAATACCATTTTCTATCAACTTATCAGCAAGTGAAGAGGAGGCATCCCAATGACTGTAATGGGTGGAGTAATCTGCACAGATCAAGCCTTGTACCCAAATACGATCACTTTCGTATTCTTCTGATATTTGATTGGCATCGCGCGTCTCCTTCGGCATTCCGTAATTTCCTATCATGGGATAGGTCTCCAATAGGATTTGCCCCATAAAACTCGGATCGGAAAGCCCTTCCGGATAACCATTCATGGCGGTATTAAAGACTACCTCCCCAATGCTATTGCGCGCAGCTCCAAAGGAGACACCTTCAAAGCGTGAGTTATCTTCCAGTACTAAAACTCCTTTTGTCATAATGCTTCTCCTCAATTAGGATGCTTCATATATATATCCTCCACGTAACGAATAAACGATTCGTTCACCAAATGATACCCACCGGGGGTTGGGTAGTCTCCGGTAAAATACCATGCTCCGGGATGCTCCGGGATCGCTGCCCTAAGCCCCTCAATAGATTGGAAAACAATAGAAACAGGACAAGAGCACTCTTCAGGACGAACCATTTCGGCTATTTGACGTGTGATCTCCTCAGCCGTAAAGGGCTTGTAAATAGCTTTTACTACGTTGGGTACTATTTCTGTCTTAGGACGCTGCACATAAGCGAGAGCCTTACGATACTGATCCATAATCACGGATGCAGTACCTAACCTATGATGCAGTGCCACAGCCGCACGGAAAGCAATAAACTCTTCCATATGGCGCATATCGATCCCATAACAATCGGGATAACGAATCTGTGGGGCACTTGAAGCTATCACGATCTTGGTGGGTCCCAAACGAGTAAGCATTCGCAGGATACTTTGCTTTAATGTAGTGCCGCGTACAATACTATCATCAATTATAACAAGGCGATCTACATTCTTGACAATACTTCCATAGGTCACATCGTACACATGGGCAGCCAGATCGTTACGGCTATTTCCCTCGGCAATAAAAGTGCGCAACTTTATATCTTTAATCGCCACTTTCTCACTTCGTACCGCTTTTGACAGAATAGATTTGATCTGCTCCTCGGTGGGATTCTGTAATTTGCTTATTTCCTTTGCCTTTACTCCATTGAGGTGATCACGAAGCCCCTCCATCATACCATAATAGGCTACTTCTGCTGTATTGGGAATGAAAGAGAAGACAGTATGATCCAAATCGTGATCTACTGCTTCTAATATATCCGGAACAAGCTGACGACCTAGTGCTTTACGCTCATGATAAATTTCCTTGTCGCTAGCACGAGAAAAATAGATGCGTTCAAACGAGCAAGCCTCATTTTTACCTTCTTCCAAGATACGCTCAAAATTGCAGTCTCCGGCTTGATTCACTATCAGCGCCTCGCCTGGCTGCAATTCCTTTACCTCTTCGAAAGAGACTGACATAACAGTTTGTATAACTGCCCGTTCACTTGCAACGACTACGATCTCATCATCGATATAGTAGAAAGCAGGACGTATCCCATGCGCATCTCTAAAAGCAAACACTTCTCCGTTGCCCGTTTCTCCGCACATCACGTAGCCACCATCCCAAAGGGGAGCACAACGCTTCAGCACATTGCCGATACTGATTCGCTCTTCTATGAAGTGCGTGATATCCATCCCCTCCAAACTATGCTCATTCTTTCCGATACGGTAAAGGCGTTCGACCTCACGATCCAAAGCGTGACCGATCTGCTCCAGCATAATGTGTGTATCACTCGTAATGCGAGGATGCTGTCCTTTGTCGGTTATTGCCTTAAAGATAGCATCTACATTGGTAAGATTGAAATTACCACATAGTGCCAAACTTTTAGCGCGCCAATTGCTTCTACGCACCATGGGGTGGATATAGGTAAGTCCGCTTTTCCCTGTGGTGCTATAACGCAAATGCCCCATATAGCACTCACCCGCAAAGGGGATACTCTGTTCTGCGAATTGAAGATTATAGAGCTCTTCTGAGGAGTAATCGGCAAACTGATGATGAATCCTACTAAAGATCTCACTGATAGCACCGCTTCCTTCTGCACGCTCTCTGAATAGGTATTCCTCACCGGGAGGGGCACTCATCTTAACTACCGCAAGACCGGCACCATCTTGTCCTCTATTGTGCTGCTTTTCCATGAGGAGATAGAGCTTATTAAGCCCATACATCCAAGTGCCATACTGCTCCTGGTAATATTGCAACGGCTTGCGAAGCCTCACTATCGCAATACCACACTCATGCTTTAGGATATCGGTCATCTTTTTCCTCCCTGTTTCTTTTGTTGTTCGCGCATCATCTGCATTTGCTTACGCTGTGCCTCTTCTAAGCGTGCGGCAAATCCACTCTTCTTTTTGGGCTTTTTCTTATTCTCCTCTATACGAGCCAATACCTTTTCCTCATTTATCATCAAACGGCTTGCCACGAACTGCAAGATCGTGATTAAGGTCGAGATAAAATAGTAATAACAAAGTCCGGATGCGTTGTTATTGAAGAAGAAGAAGAACATGATAGACATCATGTAGGGCATCCACTTCATCATCTTCATTTGTTGGTTGTTCTGACCTGTGGCATTCTGACTCATTGTATAACGCGAGTAGAGAATATTTGTCACAGCCCAAAGTAAACAAAAGAGACTAATATGATTGCCCATCAACCCTGTGAGGATAGGAATATTAAAGTTCCAAGTAAGAATAGCATCATACGAGGAAAGGTCCTTAACCCATAAGAAAGGCTCACCACGTAAGTCTATCGCCGTAGGGAAGAACATATAAAGTGCAATTAAGAAGGGCATTTGAAAGAGCATCGGCAGGCAACCACTCATCGGATTTGCTCCGGCGGCCTTATAGAGTGCCATAGTCTCTTGGCTGCGCTTCATCATCATGCTCTGTTCGTTGCCGGGATATTTGGCGTTAATTGCCTCTACTTGGGGTTTTAGTACACGCATCTTAGCCTGTGACATGTAGCTCTTGAAGGTAAGCGGCGAGAGTGCCAACTTAATGATCAGAGTCAACAAAAGTATGATGATACCCCAATTATCAATAAATCCTTTCAAAAAGTCTACCACCGGAATGATCAAATATAGATTGATACTACGGAAAAGACTTCCACCCACATAAACCAATCGCTCTAAATGCAACTGTTCATGCCCATTTACACCCTTGTCATAGGCCTTTAGCAGGTGATGCTCCAAAGGACCCATATAGAGGGTGAACTTTGCACTTTCGCCAGACCTGGAGGTAAAGGGGAAAGAGCTGGCCAACGATACAGACTTTGTATAAGCTCCGTCCTTAGGAAGTGTGGTATGTCCGATAGAGTTATGCTCAAAATAATGCGCTTCGTCTCCGGCAATAAACACCGTTGCAAAGAACTTGTCCTTAAAAGCCACCCAATGCAAACGATCGCTTACTGATTTTTCACTTTGCTGCTTAGTCTCCTTGAGGCGCTCTACGTCGGAGTCTGAGAACTTGTAGTAGATACCGGTATAGTTATTTTCATTTTGCCATGACTTTTCTTGTCGGGGCATCTGCTGCGACATCTCAAAGTCGAGGAAGCTAAGATTGCCCGGGAAAATACGCTCCGGTTGATTACTTGTCAGCGTCATGTCCAACATATAGTCATCGCTGCGCAAAGTATAGTTGAGGTCCAAATAAGCGATGCTATCCGCTACTAAACGCATCGTAAGGGTAGAATCACTCTTTGCGATAGGTTGAAAGGAAAGATCCTTTGACTCTACAATTCGTCCCTCTATGGTGCGAATATATATATTGAGAAGCGCTGCACCATCAAAAAGATACAGCGGCTTTTCATTCCACGTTTTATACTCCTTTAGCTCAGCACGTACCGGCATTCCCCCCTTTGTATCAAGAGTAACTGCAAGACGGTCGTTTTCTAATACAATCTGCTTTGATAATGTAGATTCATTAGTTGAAAAGAGTCCTCCAACGGATACTGACTGCTTGGTAGAATCCCCCGATTCTACTTTTTCGCTCTCAGTTGTAGTTGCCAGCTCCGTTTTCGGAGTATCTATTTTTTCTTGATGGGGCTTGGGACGATTCAATATAGAAAAGCCGAAGATCACAACGGCTATCAGTATCATCCCAATGATGGTATTCTTATCCATTTACACTATTTGACAACGAACAATGCATCTAATTGCTACATTATTTCGCCATGCTATACAATATATAGTTCTACTTACTTGTTTGTTTTTGCCTGATGAGCTATAGCAGCTTGAATAAAGCTCATAAAGAGCGGGCTGGGGTTCAGCACAGTGCTCTTATACTCCGGATGGTACTGTACGCCTATATACCAAGGGTGACCATCCAGCTCTAAGGCTTCAATCAGCCCATTATCCGGATTTACCCCTACTGCATGAAAACCATGTTGCTCGAACTCATCCAGAAAAGCACTATTAAATTCGTAACGATGACGATGGCGCTCCCTAATAAGTTCTTTGCCATATGCCTGCTCCAGCTTAGAGTTTTTCTTCAAACGACAAGGATATCCTCCCAAACGCATAGACCCACCCAGGTCAGTCACATTCTTTTGGTTATCCATCAGGTCAATTACCTTATGCGCCGTATTGGCATCTATTTCAGCTGTATTGGCATCTTTATAGCCCAATACATTGCGGGCATACTCAATAGCCATACACTGCATTCCTAAGCATATACCCAAAGTGGGAATACCCTTTTCGCGTGCATACCGAAGTGCCAATAGCTTACCCGCTACTCCTCGAGAACCAAATCCGGGAGCAACGACTATACCATCGCAATGCCCGAGTTTTTTCTCCAAATCCTTTTCCTTAAGATTTTCACTTTGCACCAGTTGCAATTTAAGTTTCCGATCATTGTAAATAGCAGACTGGAGCAACGCTTCGTCGATACTCTTATAGGCATCTTGCAACGACACATACTTACCCACCAGGGCAATGTGCACCTCCTCCGTAGCACGCTTCATGCGATCGACGAAAGAGCGCCACGGCTTTAATTCAGGATCCGGACCGGGTTCAACTCCCATTTTCTTCAAAAGGGTACTATCCATGCCCTGACTAAGCAAAAGGGGAGGAATCTCGTATATGGTAGGCATGTCAATACTCTGGATCACTGCATCAGGAGCCACATTACAGAAGAGGGCGACTTTTTGCAGCATATCCTCTTCCAAATGATGCTCTGTACGAAGTACCAATATATCGGGTTGAATACCACTCTCCTGTAATTGCTTTACCGAGTGCTGTGTAGGTTTCGTTTTATACTCCTTTGCAGCTTTGATAAAAGGCACATAAGTAAGATGAACTACCGCACAGCGCCGCCCCATTTCCCATTTGAGCTGACGTACTGCTTCTATAAATGGGAGTGCCTCTATATCGCCTACAACTCCGCCTATTTCTGTAATCACAAAGTCATAGTGCTCTTTTTCCCCAAGGGACTTCACACAGCGCTTGATCTCATCTGTGATATGGGGAATCACTTGCACCGTTTTTCCAAGATAATCGCCACGACGCTCTTTACGAATTACAGTTTGATATATACGACCGGTCGTTACATTATTGTTGCGCGATGTCTGTACATTGAGAAAGCGCTCATAGTGGCCCAAATCCAAATCGGTTTCACAACCATCATCCGTTACATAGCACTCCCCGTGCTCGTAGGGATTGAGTGTTCCGGGATCAATATTGATGTAGGGGTCAAACTTCTGTATCGTCACCTTATAGCCTCGCGCCTGCAACAGCTTGCCCAAAGATGCGGCTATAATCCCTTTCCCCAAAGAGGAGACAACCCCTCCTGTAACAAATATATACCTCGTATCGTCCTGTTTCATTCGATTATCGTTCTTTTCTCTTTCCTCCCACACACAAGATACGTAAGAAGGACACTTGCCTCAAATACACACCTTATCTTCGCCTTGCAAAGATAACGCATTCAAAGAAGACAAACACATTTACATTGAGGTTATACACACAAACAAATAAAATCCATGCAAAAGAAAGGTGCTATTACTTCCCCCATTGATAAGTAAGTATCGCAGCACTCAAAAAATTCATTAACAAAGCACAAGATACTACACTTAAGAAATGGTGTACAGAAAGCACCCACTTTCACCTATTCGATGATTGCGTTCCTACGCACAGATATACGAGAAAGGTCCGTTAGTTGAATTAATTAAGAAGCGTTGGGCTGGAACCCCCTCCCAGCCCAACAGATACAAACAAACAAACAAATAATTAATAACGCAAAGAAACAAATAAAAAAGCAAACAAGCAAACGATTATGAATTGCACCACAGAAGCAACAAGCTCGCAGAGTGGCTAATACAAAAATAAGCACTACAAAGGAAAGGGGGAGCTTGAAACTCCCCATCAACACTGCAAACAAGTAACTGCAAATAAGTAAATTAAGTTAGAAAAAATCAACATCACGATTCTCACGAACAGCAATACAAACCTAACAAACAATGACATATGGCGAAGATACAACCAACTGTAGATAACGATACAGAGTGAGTGCGTAGTGCAGAAAATTAAGTCATTAGTAATTTGTAATTATTATATTTGCCATGAGTCAGAAAAATAAAAGGACATAACCTACAAATACAACCAGGCAGCACGCACCAAACGAACGAAAGTGCCTCTGTGAACATGTAAAACAATTTATACACTGCACAGAAAATAAAGCTGCTACAATATTGTATATGTACGTATGTAGAATAAAAACTTACACGACAATGGGCGAAAGCTATCTCAAATTTGACCGCACACTACTCGCTAACCTTGATGAGTCGCTCCGCTATGAATACATACGAAGCAATCGCATGGGGGCTTTCGGTAGCAGCACCTTAATAGGCTGCAATACGCGTAAGTACCATGGTCTACTGGTAGTACCTCTCCCCGAGCTGAGTGATCGCAATCATGTATTGCTCAGTTCTTTGGATGCTACTGTCATACAGCACAACACCCCTTTCCACACTGCTGTTCACTACTACGAAGGAGGGCATATAGCCCCCGGTGGACACAAATACATTCGCTCATGCAGCATAGATAGCGTTCCCAAAACCATCTACCAAGTAGGCGGAGTGCTCCTTCAGAGAGAGATACTCCTTGAGAGATACCAACCTCGGGTAATCATCAAATACACACTGCTGGAAGCACATAGCGACACCAAGCTACAGTTGCGTCCGTTAGTTGCTTTCCGAGACGTCACACTACTCACACACGAGAATGATCAAGCCGACACTCGCTGCCTCGCCGTTGAAAATGGTATCGCCATGTGTCTTTATCCTAAGTATCCCACGCTATACATGCAATGCACAGGCGAAGCAACCTTCCACGAAGAGGGACTTTGGTACAAACACTTCCAATACCTTAAGGAAAAGATTCGGGGATATGAGTCAGTGGAAGATCTCTATTCTCCGGGATACTTTGAGTGCGCAATTAAGCCGGGTGAATCAATCTATTTTGCAGCAGGACTCTCCTCGCTTGACATTGCGAGCATCGACACGCTCTATGCAAAGGAAGCCCAAAGCCGTCCTCCCCGCACCTCATTTACGGAGTGCCTACGCCATGCAGCCGAGCAATTCTACGTCAGAGAAGGCGAGAAAGAGTATCTGTTGGCAGGCTTCCCATGGTTTGGCATACGCGCCCGCGACACCTTCATTGCACTCCCGGGCTGTACCCTCTACGCAAACCGACAAGAGACCTTTGAGCGTATCTTGCAAACTACCATTCCGGAGTTACTAAACTTCATCCACCAAGAAGCCAACTACCGGGAAAGCCGCATAGAAGGGCTCAAAGATCCCGATGTGGGAGTTTGGGCTGTTCGCTGTATTATGCAGTATGCCGACTTTGTAGGTATAGAGGCTGCATCGGCCAAGTATGGTCACCTTTTGGATGAGATTATCCGCTACTATTTGAGTAACCGACACCCCAACTGTCGCCTCACCGAGAGTGGATTGCTTTATTTAGAGGGGGATGGACGTGCCTTAACATGGATGGATGCGGAGGTGGATGGCAAAGCGGTTATTCCGAGGCATGGATACTTAGTAGAGCTAAATGCACTTTGGTTCAATGCACTCTCGTTCTACAACTCCCTGCCCGGACGAGAGAAGGATCATAGTATTGAGGCCCTTTTACAAAAGATTCAGCAGAACTTCTGCAGCACCTTCATCAATCCATATGGCTACCTATACGACTATGTATTAGAAAACGGATATAAAGAGCTAGGGGTGCGACCTAATATGCTTTTTGCGATTTCTCTGCCCTACTCACCCTTGGAGAGACGCAAGCAGCGTGATGTATTGGATATCATTACAAAAGAGTTACTCACACCTAAGGGGATTCGCACGCTCAGTCCCCGAAGCGACGGCTATAAACCCCACTGCGATGGGTTACAATCAGAGCGGAATATAGCCTACTACAATGGCTCCGCCTGGCCTTGGCTCATGGGAGCATACACGGATGCCTACCTTCGTATCTATGGCAGTAAAGGGATAAGCTTTCTGAAACGTATTTTTATTGCTCTTACGGATGAAATTAAGCGACATGGCGTGGCTACCTATTCGGAGCTGTACGATGGCACCCCTCCCTATGAATGGCACGGGGCGATCTCTTTTTCCATGAGTGTAGGAGAAATATTAAGGGGGCAATACATTATTGAGCATGCCGCACAGAAAGAACAACTCTCTTTTAATTACCTTTTGGACGACTGATAAGCGGTGAAAGTATTAATGTTTGGTTGGGAGTTTCCTCCCCATATATTCGGCGGATTAGGCACAGCGAGCTACGGACTAACCGAAGGGCTTGCCGAGCAGCCCGGAGTTGATGAGATCTCTTTTGTCGTTCCTCACCCCTACGGAGATGAAGAGGCTACTTTTGTCAAGATCATTGGTGCTGACACCACTCCTATTGTGTACAAAGACGTAACTCCGGATCTGATACAAGCACACTTCGGCCCACGGACCACACCCGATGAATACTACCGTTTACGCAAACACCTCTATGCCGACTTTCGTTACCGCTACACGGATTCCTTGGGTTGCATTCCATTTGCAGGCGGATACCCCAACAATCTCTTAGAGGAGATCAATAACTACTCTATCGTTGCAGGCGTGATTGCCCGCGCTACAGACTTCGATATCATCCATGCACATGACTGGGTATGCTACCCTGCCGGCATCCATGCCAAAGCAATAACTGGGAAACCTTTAGTCATACACGTACATGCTACCGACTTTGACAGAAGCCGTGGTAATGTAAATCCCGAGGTTTTCCGCATTGAATTGGATGGGATGAATCATGCCGATCACATTGTTACCGTAAGTGATCTAACCCGACGCACCGTTATCGACAAATATCATCAGTCACCCGACAAGGTAACAACGGTACACAATGCAGTAACTCCGCTCAGCAAACAAATATTAGAGCTTCCGGACAAACGAGGCGTAAAGGACAAAGTGGTCACCTTCCTCGGGCGAATAACTATGCAGAAGGGACCGGAATACTTTGTAGAGGCCGCCGCAAAAGTACTTCGCAATACCCAAGGAGTGCGCTTTGTAATGGCCGGCAATGGGGATATGATGGACAGCATGATCCGACTTGTAGCACAACGTCGCATAGCCGACCGCTTTCATTTCACCGGATTTATGAAAGGGAGAGAGGTATATGAGATATACAAAGCAAGTGATGTGTATGTAATGCCTTCGGTAAGCGAGCCTTTTGGCATCTCTCCCTTAGAAGCAATGCAGTGTGGGGTACCCTCCATCATCTCTGTACAATCGGGTTGCGCTGAGATACTCCGCTACGCACTAAAGGTAGACTATTGGGATGTAGATGCTCTGGCTAATGCCATTCACTCGGTGATTGCCTATCCGTCGCTACACCACTTCCTCAAGGAAAAAGGCCTGGAGGAGGTAAACAACATTAAATGGTACGATGCGGGCCGCAAACTATCGGATATTTATTCTAAACTACTCTCTAACAGATGAAAAAGATCACTCTCATATTTAATCTTCATCAGCCATTCCGACTAAAACGATACCGCTTCTTTGACATCGGAAATGATCATTATTACTACGATGACTTCGAGAACGAAGAAATCATCCGACGAAACAATAAACAAACCTATGCACCCGCTAATGAAACTTTGCTCCAACTCATGGAGCAGAACCCCGACTTTAAGGTCTCTTTTGTGATTAGCGGCACGATGATTGAGCAATTGGAAACCTTTGCTCCCGAAACTATCCATACTTTCAAGTTGCTCGCCGAAACCGGCCGGACCGACTTCTTGGCCACTCCTTATGCACACTCTATTGCATCGCTTTTCGACAAGAAAGAGTTTGCGTACCAAATGCGTCTACATTCTCGCAATGTAACTTCCCTTTTTGGCATTACGCCCTCCGTGGTATGCAATACGGAGTTGCTCTATAATGATGAAATAGCTGAATCGGTCTATGCGCTTGGCTATAAGGGAATCCTCACCGAAGGGGCAAAGCATATTCTCGGCTGGAAAAGTCCTAACTACCTCTACCAAACCAACAACGCACACCCCATAAAGCTCTTAGTCCGTAACGCTGCTATTAGTGACAAAATACAGGTACTATTTGGACGCTACGACTCAGGTGATTATCCCTACACAGTAGACAAGCTCCTACGCGCCATCCAATCTTTACCCACCGACGAAGAGGAAGTCGTACTCTATATGGACTATGAAGTAATGGGGACCTTATGGAGTGCTGCAACCGGCATATTCGACTTCTTTAAGGCACTACCGCATATGGCTCAAGAAGCCGGGATAGGCTTCTCCACAGCAAAGGAATCCATTGAGAGAAAAGCTCTCGGTGGTGCACTGGAGGTACGGTACCCTATCAGTATCATCGGGGAGGCTAAAGATAGCTCTCCTTGGCTGGGCAACGAGCTACAAGAGGGAGCCAAGGAGCTTCTCCTCAAATGGGGCGAAAGAGTGCGTATTACGCGAGACAACAATCTCTTACAAGACTGGCTTTACTTACAAAGTGCCGACCATTTTTACTATATGAACACCCGCAAAGAGCTTGTCGGCACCTTCTCCCCTTTCGATACCCCCTTTGCAGCCTTCACAAACTATATGAATGTACTCAGTGACTTTATTTTACGAATTGAAACTGAATACCCCTCTTCCATAGAAAATGAAGAGCTGCATGCACTCCTATCCACGATAGACAACCAAAATGAAAAGATAACCCAACTCCAAAAGGAGCTGGACAGGCTTAGAGAGAAGCATTAAACGCTTTTTTTACGCACAACCACTGCCCCTTCTGCCATATACGTTTGTAGGAGGGGCAGTTGTATATATAAACATGCTTATCAAAATCTTATCTTTGCCATAGGTAATCAACTAACTGCATGCCTATAACGAAGAATATGTCCACACAGCAAAATAATAATCCTAAAGAACAACTCGAGAGCCTCTTTATACACCCCGACACCCCGCTCGGGGCATATCCCTTTGATGTACTGAAAGAGGATGACTTTGCTCATCTTATTGATGAGGCTATCGCACAAGAGGAGGAAGATATCCTTACCATTGAGCGCAACGCAGACTCCCCCTCTTTTGAGAATACTATTTTGGCACTCGAGGAGAGTGGAAAAGCCCTCGAAGCGCTTTTAGGGGCTTTTTACAATCTTCTTCATGCACATTCCTCTGAAAAACTCATGGCCCTTTCGGAGGAGTTTGCGCCTAAGCTTACTGCTCTACGTCTGCGCAAGTTACACTCCCCCATACTCTTCAAACGCATTCACACGCTCTATGAGCAGCGTGAGTCCCTTGCATTGTCGAAAGAAGAAAAACGCCTCATGTACCGCGCTTATGAATCGTTTGTTGATAGTGGGGCCGCGCTCAACGAAGCCCAACGGGAAAATCTAGGAAAAGTATTCTTACGCCTCAGCAAGTCAACAACAGCTTTTGGCAATCAGGCACTGAAGGATCAGGAGTTATTTAGATACTTCTTACCCTTGGAGAGTGCAGCGGTAGAGCCCCTCCCCAAAAGCATACTCAATAGAGCAAAAAGTCGCTGTACGGAAGAGAGACAAGAAGAGGGTTACCTATTCGCCCTTACAGCTCCCGAATACCAAGCCGTAATGAGCTACTCACCGGATGAGGCACTTCGTAAGACCTTCTATTACGCGTGGATGCAACGAGGCAATCATCCTAACTGCTACAATACAACGCACCTCATACGCACAATCATAGCGGCTCGCTTAGAGATAGCCCAAATACTTGGCTATTCATCCTATTCATCCTATGCACTCAAAGACCGCATGCTCTCTGATCCGGAAGAGGTAATCAAGCTATTGAATGAATTAGAAACGGCCTCGCGTAATAAATGCCAAGCAGAACTGCGTATGCTGGCAGCGCAAGACCCGACACTCAGTGTTACACCATGGAATATACCCTATCTTTTTGAGCAAATCCGTCGTAAGCAATTGGATTACAATAGAGAGGAAGTGCGTGCTTATTTTCCTGCTGACCAAGCAGTTAGCGGAGTACTCAGACTGGCAGAACAGCTCTATCGGATTCACTTTATAGAGCGTAGCGATATACCCGTTTACGACCCTTGTGTAAAAACCTTTGAAGTATGGGATAATCAAACGGACCGGCATTTGGGGCTGCTCTATTTGGATCTCTTCGCTCGTTCCGGCAAAAGAAGTGGGGCTTGGATGAATAACTTGAAAGATCAAGATGAAAAGCAGCGACCCCATATTCTTATTGTAATGAATTTTACCCCACCTGAAGCAGATCGCCCCGCATTACTCTATTTAGAAGATGTACATACACTGCTACATGAATTTGGACATGCCATGCATGGCATGCTCTCCCAAGTGCGCTATAAATCGCTCAGTGGGACTAATGTAACGCGAGATTTCGTAGAGCTACCCAGTCAAATCATGGAGAATTGGCTTTATGAGCCGGAGTTTCTCCAAAGCTTTGCAAAGCACTACCAGACAAACGCCCCACTTCCTCAGCACTTAATAGACAAGATTCTGGCGACTCGTTGCTTCCAAAGTGGATATGCTACACAAAGGCAGCTCTCTTTCGGATTCCTTGATATGGCTTATCACTCCATCACCTCTAAGGAGGATATTCCTATGGATATAGAGGCATTCGAGAAAAATGCTATGAAGCAAGCCACCTGCTTCCCGCTTCCAGCCGAGGGATGCCTAATGAGCAGTGCGTTCGGACACCTCTTTGCAGGAGGCTATGCAGCAGGCTACTACGGGTATAAATGGAGCGAAGTACTGGCAGCGGACGCTTTTTCCCTATTCCAAGAAAAGGGAATCTACAATACACTCGTGGCGGACTGCTTCAGACGAGAAATACTGGAGAAAGGAGATACGGAGGAGGCCATGGAACTCTATGAACGATTCCGAGGCCGCAGACCCCTTGTAAGTGCACTTATTCACCAAGATGGATTGAGAGAGTAAAAGGGCGGACAAAAAGACATAGAATCTTTCGCACCATTTATCTATAACTTTCAATTGAAACATCTATACCTTTTGCGTGAAAGGTATAGTTGTTTTTTCGCTTAATGAGCAAGTAGATATAAGAAGGAGGGAGTGCTCGGACTAACTTATCTACCGGCTCTGCTGAAAAGGGCTCTGTCACCCTATGCAAAAGCACTGTTCCGAACGTACAATAAGGTCATTGTCCAGCAGTGGAAACTAGTAGCTAAAAGCAGCGTTTGCAATCAGTTACCTATGTAATCATGCTCGCCTTATCCTTGTTTGCTGCCTCGGCAGAATTGTAAAGGCTTGCTATTTTAAAAACGCCCATAAAAAAGACCCCGAGAGGCCTTAAATCCTCTCAGGGTCGTCACGAAACGAAAATTATTACTCTTTATAGATTTATCCGAAATTATCGAAGTGTATTTGCCCCGGATCTACCCCCAAGTCATCCAGCATCTTAAGTGCAGAAGCAGACATCGGACCGGGTCCACACATGTAGTACTCTATATCCTCAGGTGCATCGTGATCCTTGAGATAATTGTCGTATATCACTTGGTGGATAAAGCCCGTAGGTCCATCCCAATTATCTTCCGGCCGTGCAGCACTCAAAGCAATTACAAACTTAAAGTTAGGAAATTCTTTTTCAATAGCGCGAAAATCTTCCTCATAGAATATTTCACTCTTTGAACGGGCTCCGTACCAGAATGTAACCTTACGAGTAGTTTTTTCCGTACGGAATAAATGTAATAGCTGAGCACGT
The DNA here is from genome assembly GCA_947290775.1 of uncultured Bacteroidales bacterium. Taxonomy (GTDB): domain Bacteria; phylum Bacteroidota; class Bacteroidia; order Bacteroidales; family Porphyromonadaceae; genus Porphyromonas; species Porphyromonas miyakawae. The sequence continues at coordinate 77,853 of CAMYPM010000004.1, forward strand.
AAGGGAGCCATACCTGCTCCACCTCCGATATAAAGCATTTCTGCATCGCTATTCTCATTGATATGGAAGTCCCCATAAGGACCACTCATAGTGACTTTATCACCAGGTTTCAAAGAGAAAATATAGCTGGATGCAACTCCGGTCGGCACCCCTGCCATCCAAGTATGCGTATTGCGATCTATAGGCGGTGTAGCAATACGCACATTTAAGGTGATAATATTTCCCTCTTCGGGGTAATTAGCCATAGAGTAAGCTCGCACAGTAGGTTCAGTATTGCGAGACTTAATACCCCACATACCAAACTTATCCCAATCGGCACGGAACGGATCCTCTCCCGCCTTATTGGTTATGTCGAATGAACTATAATCTACTTCATAAGCCGGTATCTTAATCTGTGCATAGCTACCACTCTTGAACTCCATGTGCTCGCCTTCGGGCAACTTAACCACAAACTCCTTAATAAACGTAGATACGTTACGATTAGACAGCACCTCACATTCCCATTCCTTAATGCCGAATATAGATTCGTCCACTAGAATGGAGAGAGGCTCCTTAACTTTTGTTTGGCATCCCAAGCGCCAATGATTCATTTGCTCCTTACGAGTAAAATGCGGTGTTTCAGTCGGGAGGATCTGACCACCCCCCTCAAGCACTTGCACGCGGCATTGACCACATGTACCTCCTCCACCACAAGCAGAAGAGAGAAAAATACCTTCATTTTGAAGCGTGTTGAGCAAAGTCCCCCCTAAAGGCACCTCTAATTCACGGTCTCCATTTATGGTAAGCTTTACATTGCCACTCGGTATCAGCTTCTTTTTAGCAAATAACAAAAGGATGACCAAAATCAGTATGATAATCAAAAAGACAACCACACCGGTTAGGATCAATAGATAATTGACATCCATAGGTTTACGTTTTGAGAATTAGAGTTTTACACCGGAGAAGCTTAGGAAAGCGATTCCCATCAATCCGGTAATTATCAATACAATACCATATCCACGAAGTGGCTTAGGCACATTAGAGAATTTCAACTTTTCACGTATTGCAGCCACACCGACAATGGCTAATAGCCAACCAAGTCCCGAGCCAAAACCATAGATAGTAGCTTCGCCTAAGTCAGCAAACTCACGCTGCTGCATAAAGAGAGATCCACCCAAGATAGAGCAGTTCACTGCAATCAAAGGGAGGAAAATACCCAAGGAGTTATACAACGAAGGAGAATAACGCTCTACGATCATCTCTACCAACTGCGTAAAAGCCGCAATGACAGCAATGAAGATGATGAACGAGAGGAAGCTCAGATCCATATTCGCAAAGTTGGGACCTAACCAAGAGAGAGCCCCCTCTTTGAAGATATAGTTCTCCAGCAGCCAGTTAATTGGCAAAGTACACGTTAGAATAAACGTCACTGCCATTCCTAAGCCGAAAGAGGTCTTTACATTCTTCGAAACAGCCAAGAAGGAGCACATTCCAAGATAATATGCAAAGATCATATTATCAATGAAGATACTCCGGAAGAATAGACTCAAATAATCCATAATTAATACTCTATCTCAACAAATAGGTCTTCTGCTCTTATTTATATCTCCTGAAGTTCCTTCACACGAGAGCGTTGTACCCATACTATACAAGCCAACAACACTAATGCCATAGGAGCCATATTCATCAAACCGAAGTTTTCATAGCCGGCATCATACCAGCTGCTCGGAATTATCTGAATACCAAAAAGCGATCCGAAACCGAATAGCTCTCTTACAAAGGCTATGATAATAAGCACGATGGCATAACCTACCCCATTGCCAATTCCATCCAAGAAGGAAGCCCAAGGCTTATTGTTCAATGCAAATGCCTCCAAACGTCCCATTAGGATACAATTGGTAATGATCAATCCGACATATACAGAAAGTTGCTTACTTACGTCATAAGCAAAGGCCTTCAATACTTCGTTCACAATAGAAACCAGTGCGGCACATACAACTAACTGCACAATAATTCGTATCCGAGTGGGAATTCCCTTACGTAATAGGGATATAATCAAGTTGGCAAAAGCTACTACCACTATCACACTAAGCCCCATTACCATAGCGGGCTTCAGCTGAGAAGTAACAGCAAGCGCACTACATATCCCAAGCACCTGTACCAATACGGGGTTATTATTATTGAGAGGCCCTAAGAGCACCTCTTTTGTTTTTTTATCCATATTAGTTTATTCCTTCTGTTGTTATATCGTTACTTACGGGAGTTCCCTTTGCCAACTTACCGAGGAAAGCGTTGTAAGGTATCAAGCAGTCGTGCAACATATCGTTCACTCCGTTGCTGGTAAGCGTCCCTCCGGAAATACCATCTACCTGATCCTTATTCTGTACCTTACGACCTTTCTTCACTACAGCTATACCCACTACTCCGGTTTCTAAAGTACCTATATGCTTTCCATCAAATTGGGAGGAGAAGGCTTCATGCACAATTTCGCCACCCAACCCGGGCGTCTCTGAAGCGTGACTAAAGTCTATACCATACACCGTATATCCATCGTTGTTGAGAGCTATATAACCCCATATATCACCCCATAGTCCCATTCCGTTAAGCGGAATCACATATTTGGTAGATCCATCCACCTCAGCTTCATAGAGTGGTAGCGGAGTAGTAGCATCTTTTCTATAATATTTATACTGGTTCTTTGTGTTCATATAAAACACCTCACTGCTACCCAACTCGCTTCCGGTAAACTCTTTTACAATGTCACCCTTATCATTGATAAGCAACTCGCGCTTAATAGTTGATTGATAGACATTGATTACCTGAGCCTTATCATCAGGATTTTGCTTGAGGCTACGGAGCACCTGCTGCATTTTATCAATTCTCTCATTGGCTTGCTGGGGCTTTCTGAGTACCTGCGAAGTAAACGCTAAAGCTACCGCTACAATGATAATCATCACTGCTGTGTAGATAAGCGTATAACTGTTACTATCTTTATTCATCTTACCCATAATAGCTTGTTGATTCTACACACGTAATACATCATTTATTAGCTTGCAGCGCACGTTGCTTACGCATGCGTATATTGGCATCCACTACAAAGTAGTCAATTAAAGGAGCGAACACATTCATAAGTAGGATTGCGAGCATCATACCTTCAGGATAACCGGGATTCAATACGCGAATGAACACACACATTACCCCAACTAATAACCCATATATCCATTTTCCTTTTTCTGTTCTTGCCGAGGTAACCGGATCTGTAGCCATAAATACCAATCCAAATGCAAAACCGCCAAAAAGCAAGTGAGCCAAAGGAGGCATTTGCATAGAGGCCGTCGTACCGATGGCATTAAATACAAGAGACATTAGTACAGCCCCGACAACACCGGAGAAAATGATCTTCCAACTTGCAATTCCTGTCCAAATAAGGAAAATAGCTCCCAACAAGATACAGAAAGTAGAAACCTCTCCCATAGATCCGGGGATAAAGCCCCAAAAGGCATCCCAATAGGAAATGGGGTCGCCCACAACATTTTGGATTACAGAAGGATACTCACTTCCCGCTGTTGCTATCTGTCCTAATGGAGTTGCTCCCGAGAAAGCATCTACGGGCGTTACAGCGCCACCCATTCCCCAGCTATGTCCCAGGCGTACAAACACATCGTCTCCTGTCATATGCGAAGGATAGGCAAAGAAGAGAATGGCACGTGCCACTAAAGCGACATTGAACACGTTGTAACCGGTTCCTCCAAATACTTCTTTAGCAAAAATCACCGAGAAGGCCGTAGCAATAGCCATCATCCAAAGCGGCGTTTCAATAGGCAGAACCATCGGTATCAAAATACCGGTTACAAGGTAACCCTCATTGATTTCTTCGCCTTTCATCTGTGCCACTGCGAACTCTATACCCAATCCCACCAAGTAAGATACAATGAGCTTGGGAAGAATAGCAAGCAGTCCATAAATGAAACAAATAAACCAACTGACCTCAGCCAACTGACCGGTAGCTAAATAGTGTTGATAGCCCAAATTGTACATACCAAAGAGCAGTGCCGGCATTAAGGCAATGATCACCATTGTCATAATACGCTTTGAGTCAATGGCATCATGTACATGCACCCCATGGTGTGATGTCTCATTGGGCACGAAGAAGAACGTCTCGAGTCCCTCAAACACAGAGTGCAAGAAAGCCAACTTGCCCCCTTTGCTGAAAGTAGCTCTATGTTTATCAAAGAAATTTTTCATAATGTGTGTAAGTTGCTTACGAAGACCAAACCCACTAATTCATCTCTTTATACAGTAAGTCCAATGCTTGACGGACAATTTGCTGCAGAGGTTTCTTGGAAGAATCCACGAACTCACAGAGTGCAAAGTCCTCAGGTGCTACTTCGTAGATACCTAAAGCCTCCATTTTGTCTATATCAAATGCAAGGATTGCCTTAATTAACTGTTCGGGATAAATATCGAAAGGGAACACTTTGGTATATTCATTACTCATTATCATAGCACGCTCACCTCCCTTAATTCGAGCATCTAACCGGTACTCCTTACGCGGAGTCAACCAACTAAAGTAGCTATGATTCATACTAAACTGATTGAAGCGGGGAGCGATCCAACCAAACAGCTCTGACACATCATCTCCCTCAGGAATTACTGTAATCTGATCCAGATTAAGAGGGGTGTAAGCTGATGACTCATCAAGCTTTGTACCTACCAATACATCTCCGGCAATAATACGTAACTTCCGCTCCGTATCAAGCAAAATACCATCCCAAAGATCAGCAACAGGGCATCCGGGTAACACTTTCATATAGCCGGTTTTCTTCACTTCACTACCGACAATAGCAACTTGACGAGAGAAATCCACCTTTGCTGTTGCCAAGAAGCGCCCGATCACCAATAGGTCTGTGGCCTTTAGTGTCCACACGACTTCCCCCTTATTGACCGGTTTTGTTTTATTGATCAGTACTCCGTTCGTTCCTGCTGGGTGAGGTCCCTCTACTAAGTACTCTTCCACTCCCTCTACATTAAGATTCAATGGTTTGGAGACGCTTACGTATACCATACCGGGAGTGAGCTTGCGAAGTGCTTTAAGTGCCAAGCGAAGATGTTCGATACGACCTTCTAATAGATAAGGGACGTCTGGTGCAAGCGGAGCCGTAAAGTTTGCTGTTACAAAGATGTCTCGAGGGGTTATATTGGGTCGTGCCACTATATCGTAGGGACGTTGCATAATAAATCCCCACAACCCACTTTCCAAAAGATATTTTTTAATCTCTTCCGGTGAAGACTTGTCTACATCTATTTGCTCAAATTGACGCTCTTCCTGTGAATCGCTATCACAAGCTATTTCAATGTTAAGGATATGCCGTTTGGCACCTCTATTAATTGCTTTTATGGTCCCTCCTATAGGAGCTACAAACTTTATCTCAGGATATTGTTTGTCATAAAAGACCTCCTCTCCTTTCTTTACCACATCACCCACTTTGACTGAGGGTTTGGGCAGAACACCTGCATAAAAGTCCGGCACTAAAGCATATACTTTACTATTGCCTGCTGCAGGTAAAACATCACGAGAGGCCTCTCCTTTCAAATTGAGGGAAAGCCCCTTCTTGATTTTTATCGTTTTGGTCATAAATACATTCGCTATTTATCCGAAGCAATTTCCGTTTGCAAAGGTAACTCTTTTATCGTCAATATAGCACAATCCTCATATGAAGTATTAGTACACTGATATTTCATTTCAAAAGGTATAGATCTTTCGTTTGAAAGGTTCTGATCTTTTATTCGAAAGTTATAGATGTTTTACTTGAAAGATCCTGATGTTTTTTCTTTCATTCGGTAGCTACAGACCTATAGGAACAACTTATTTCATTAGATGATTAGCGAGAAATAAAAGCTATAATCTGTCGAAGTGTTCACTCTTTGTGGTCATAATGCATTTCTATGCCAAATAAAGAGCCCCATTAACTGATAAAACATAGAGTAAAACTTTGTCAATAGGGGAAATCTGACTATATTTGTGCTTGTTAAAAGGACATAGGGAGCAATAGTACTAAGAATATATGGGGATGTTGTGATTTCTTGAAATGTCTGAAATGTGCTTTGTAAAGAGATAAGCTCTCACAGAAATCCATTATTCCGCAAGAAAAGAAAGTTACACAATGAAGTCAAAAGCTACGAGGAAGGCATTGCTGTTTGCGTTATTAGCAACCCTTTCCCTTCCGGTATTCGCTGCTGCAAAGATTACCTTCAAAACAGCAAGAAAGGCAGGTAGCACGGTAAAGCTCTACGTGATATCTAATGGGGAGGTAAAAGCAGATGGTATTAAGGGTGGACAGATTAGGACAGGAGGAAACTACATCTATACTCTTACCGGTCAGACTGTTACACTCGAAGGGGATATTACCGAGTTGCACTGTCAGGATAATCAAATAACCTCCTTTGAGTTTGAGGCATGTGATAATCTGAAAGAACTATGGTGTCACAATAACCAACTCACTACGTTGGATCTCACCAATTGCAAGGGGTTAACACACTTGTGGTGCTTCAAAAATAAATTAACCTCGCTCAATCTGACAAAATGCGTAGAGCTTACCAAATTATGGAGTCAAGAAAACGAGTTGACCACTTTGGATGTAACGACTTGTCCGAAGTTGCGTGATATGTGGGCATTCAAAAATCAGTTGACGAGCGTAAACGTAGCAGGGTGTAACGACTTGCAGTCTCTCCTTGTGCACAAGAATGAGTTGACTACGGTGGATATATCTCAGTGTGCTGCCTTAGAGCGGTTGGATTGCCAATACAATAAGATAACCTCCCTCAATCTACAAAACAGCGAGAAGCTTGAGATGCTTTATTGTTATGGTAACCAGCTTACTTCGTTGGACCTGTCACATTGCCCCAATCTAAAAGCATTGGAGTGCAATAGCAACTGGCTCGCTTCCATAGATGTATCGAAGTGCCCTATCCTCAATTGGATTTCCTGTGAGCAAAACTTGCTTACCTGCTCTGCGATGGAGTCTATTGTAAATCAAGTACCGAATAGAAAAGAAGAAAGGGTTAACGGAACTCTTGTGGTGATTACCGAGAAGGAAATGAAAGCTGATCCTATAGTCGGAAATATCATGACAGAGAACGAAGTGGCTGCCGCTTTGGCTAAGGCTTGGAAGGTTTATTACATTCCAAAGGACGATACTACGAAGCTCAAAGATTATCCGGGACGCCCCGGCACTTGTGCTGATTATGACCACGAAACGTTTAAGGTTACCGTTGCAAAAACCACCAATGGAAGTATATCCATTAAGGGAGCAGAGGATCTGAATGCGGTTCCTTTTGGTACAGAACTTACCGTAGAGGTGGCACCTGAAGAAGGATACAGCTTGCAGCGTCTGATGGCCAATGAGAAAGATATCACCAATACCAAGAAGTTCTTTGTGTCGAGGAATGTAACAGTCACAGCTCTCTTTGTCTCTCCGCTCCGGGAGATTACGGAAGCTAAACTGAAGGTATATCCCAATCCTGCTGCTACAGAGGTGAATATACAGGGAGCACCTGCTCTTTCTGAAGTGAAGCTATACAGTATGGACGGAGTCCGTCTGCTCAGCATAATGACTGATGCTTCGGGAGCCGCTGTATTGGATGTATCAGATGTTCCTGAGGGTACCTATCTGGTTGTACTACAAGATGGTGTATATAAGTTGAATACAAGACGTCTTTCCGTGAAGCGATAATAGCTACAGCTGAGATTAGCAAAACAAGAGCCCCTGTCCTTTTGGGATGGGGGCTCTCTTTATTATTGAGCCATACTATTGTCTTCAGCTTTGGATAAGACAAGGCTTCTTTATCTCTTCTGCACAGTCTCTATCCGTATCACCGATAGAGCCTAAGTACCTTCGTGGTTTCTACAGGTGTAGCTGTTGTGAGCAACGCTTATGTCCACAGACATAAGGTATCTCAATAGCTACTGATGCTTTATAGGGGACACTCAATACTCCTAGTGCATCCTAAGCTAAGAGGAAAGCAATAGCTGTAGTATTTGTTGGTGCTCTTTATTCTTCCTCGTGCTCATAGTTCGCACTATGTCAAGCCTTTCTACTAAGAAAGCATTCGTCTATTGCAAAAGAATGGGGTAGAACAAACTCGTTCCACCCCATTGTTATTAGGAATTAAAAGCTCTATTTCGGCTTATCGTAGTCTCATATCAAAAGATGAGAGAATGCATTGCTCATAGGCAGCCTTCATCTTAATAGCACCCGCCCCATTGTAACTTGCGCTCTCCGAAAAGAAGCTCTTTTGACTCATCAGTACGATATCAAGAGCATTCTCTCCATTCAGATCAAACTGGTTGAATAAAAGGAAGTGCTTGGGCATTAGAGGTTCTACTGTAATAGCTATACAGCGAGTGCCATCGCCCATCGTGGTCCTGTAGAACTTTTGTTTCTTAGGATCTAATTTGAAGAGGTCCATTACGAAAATCATGTAGGCAGACTCATTCTCAGAGAATTGTGCCATGTCATTGGGATTAATAACTAATGGTTTTGACAGGTCAATTCCATTACCCCAATCTTTGTCAAAGTATGCCATTACCCCTTCTGTTACCTGTCCCATAAAGTTGCTTGTTCCATAGGTGGCACTATTGTCTGTATAGTACATGAGAGCAAAAATAGGATCTTTGGTACTGGGCATTGGTTCAGGCCAGAAAGTGTATACGTTTTTCTCTGTGTTGCATATCTTTCTACCCATGCTGTCTTCTGCAGCCGTTATATCAGTGAGATCAAATGGTTGGAGTTGATCTGTAAAGTAAAAGCCATTAACGACCTTTCCCTTGAGTGCTACATGCACCTTAACTGCACAAGTTGCAGATGCTTCCCCAATAGAGGCTGTAAGCGTAGCCTCTCCGGTAGCTATACCCTTTACATCGAATACATTCTTCTGACCTGCTTTAGCTGTGATGGTGGCCACTTCCGGATTAGAGGTTAAGACTTTAATCTCCGTGTATTCAGCATTCTCGGGCTGTACGTTAACAGTGATTGTGGTCGTCTCCTCCGGAGCAAGAGTCAAAGAGGCAGGAGTGATGCTCAAAGTGATCTTTTCGGGCTCTTTACCTTTGGCGGTTACTTTGATATTGACTTGAGCTTTTGCCTCTTCGTTACCCTTTTTGTCCATGATCTTTGCAATGAGCATGGTCGCACCCTCTTTTACTCCGGTGACTTTCAGCGAGGCAGCGTCAAAGGTTGCAATCGTTTTGTCCGCTACTTCCCATACAATATCACCCTTGCGCGCTTCGGGAGTGACTGCTACAGAGATAGGAGCACTCTCTTGCCCTACAGCTATCGAAACCTCATTAGGAGCCAATGCAATGGATACCTTGTCCTTAGGCAAATCCGGTTCATCAGATCCACAAGAGACTGCAAAAAAACTAACGAGTGCCAACGAGGCACAGGCAAATAACAATTTCTTCATACTTTTTTGAAACTCTATTTCTTGTTCTTGTTTATTTCTCGTGTGCTAACTGCTTCCTAAAAACATTTCAGGCAGCATCAAGGGCAAAGATATAAAATCATTTTGAATATATGCGTATAAAGCATTGTGAAATTTATATATGCGTAGTTTCACTTATCGATTTTGTTATCACTAAACAAGAAAAGTAACTCAAAAAAGGAGCAAAATGTAAGGTTTGCATGGATGTGAAGTCCTCTTTTTTTATGATATGAGTTGATAGATGAATAAACAAATTAGCCGGAGTGGAGCACTATTTTATTCTCCTTGGGGAGAGTCAAAGGCATAGCAGAGAGTAATCTTCGGCTATTCGCGATGTGTGCAATAAGTAAAAAGAACGGAACTAATTGCATGTGTAGTGCATTGAAATACATTATCTTTGTGGCGGTATAGAATGAATATATGCAGAGACGAATAACGGCAGTAGTGGTCGGTTATGGCCACATAGGGCATAGTGCGGAAGACGCGCTACGTGTAGCAGATGACTTTGAACTTCTTGGCATTGTGCGTCGTCATGTGGGAGAGCTTGGAGAAAAGAGTATCTATGGCACTCCCATAGTATCGGATATAAAAGAACTTAGCAGCACTCCCGAAGTAGCACTTCTAACAGTTCCCTCTCGCTTGGTGCCTGCAACAGCTCCTCAATGGCTTGAAAAGGGTATCTCAACGGTGGATTCTTTTGATATACATACCGATATACCCGCCTTAAGGCAGCAATTGGATGCAGTAGCAAAGCAGCATGGTGCTACTGCTATTCTATCAGCCGGATGGGATCCCGGTAGTGATTCTATGGTTCGTACATTGATGGAAGCCATGATGCCGAAAGGGTTGACCTACACAGATTTTGGCCCCGGTATGAGTATGGGGCATAGCGTTGCGGTAAAAATGCTGGATGGAGTTAAAGATGCTCTTTCGGTAACTATACCGATAGGAACGGGGCTTCATAGGAGAATGGTCTATGTCGTCTTGGAGGATAATGCAAAAGAAGAGGAGGTGCGTAATGCTATCCTGAAAGATCCTTACTTCGTTCATGACGAAACGCATGTAACCTTTGTGGAGAATGTAGAGCGGCTTATGGATCAAGGTCATGCAGTGCAGATGAGTCGCAAGGGGGTATCGGGTACTACGCATAATCAACTCGCCTCTTTTGAGATGCATATCAACAATCCCGCCCTTACGGGTCAGGTAATGGTAGCTGCTGCCCGAGCCGCTTTGCGCATGCCTCACGGAGCCTATACACTACCTGAAGTGGCTCCTATTGATCTTCTGCCGGGAGAGAGGGAGCAATGGATAGCACGTTTGTGTTGATAGTGTTCTACCTCTGTATACCCAATTGTAGGAAAACAGTACAAACCCATGATGATACTAAATTATATAGATTGGAATGTCAATCCTGAGATCTTCAACCTTTTTGGTCGCGGAGTGCGTTGGTATGGATTACTTTTCGGTACCGGCTTACTTGTTTTTGCTCCATGGATAGCATGGCGCATGTGGAAGCATGAGGGGTTGAATGAAAAATGGTTCGATACACTTTATTGGACAGTCGTGATCTCCGCTATTGTAGGTGCTCGCTTAGGGCACTGCTTATTCTACGATCCTGCTTATTATCTATCGGATCCAGTGGAGATACTAAAAGTGTGGGAAGGTGGATTTGCTTCTCATGGAGGAACAATAGGGATAATCTTGGGAGTCTGGTGGTTCTCTCGAAAGGTCTCTAAAAAGCCCATTGTGTGGACTTTAGACAGGGTGGCTGTACCGACTGGGCTTGCTGCAGCTATGATTCGCATGGGAAACCTGATGAATAGTGAGATATTTGGAAGATCAACTACTTTGCCTTGGGGTTTTAAGTTTCATAGAAGTCGTGAGTGGGTGCAGCTTTGCCAGCAGGAAGGATATGAAGTGGCTTGTCATCCTACAGCGATCTATGAGGCTCTTTGCTATTTACTCGTTTTTGGTATTTGTATGTGGCTCTACTGGAAACGTGATGCGGCACGGAGAAGACCGGGACTCATTTTGGGTGTCTTTTTAACTGGGACTTTCTTGTCACGCTTCTTTGTCGAGATGCTAAAGTTAGTACAGGAGCCGTGGGAACTCAACATGGTAGCCAAAATAGGATTGAACCAGGGACAAGTGCTTAGTATCCCATTTATGATCGTTGGAATTGTACTCATAATCTGGTCTCTCCGCAAGCCTGCCAAAGAAGTGCCTTCATTGACACAAAAGCGCAGTCTTTAAAGAAACAAGAGAATTTATAAGCATTAATAATATGTTACAGCAGATACAGATAACCGATTCAATTTACTATGTAGGAGTAAATGATCGTATCAAGGACCTTTTTGAAAGTCTTTGGACGCTTCCTTATGGGGTAAGCTATAATTCGTACCTGATCGTAGATGAAAAGGTCGCTTTAATGGATTCTGTCGACTTGTGCTATTCAGAGCGTTTTCTGAGACAAATAGATGGTATTCTGCAGGGCCGTCCGGTGGATTATCTCATTGTGGATCACATGGAGCCTGATCATAGTGGTTCTATAGGAATGCTTAAGCGTAGGTATCCCAATATCCGAATTGTGGGGAATAAGAAGACCTTTGCTATGATGAACTCTTATTACTCCACCATAGATGATAACCTCATTGAGGTAAGTGAGGGGGACACACTCTCATTGGGTAGGCATGAACTGACCTTCGTTATGGCTCCTATGGTGCATTGGCCTGAGGTAATGTTTACTTATGACAAGACTGATAAGGTGCTTTTCTCGGCAGATGCTTTTGGCACTTTTGGTACATTAGATGGAAATGTGCTGGATACCCAGTTGGATACAAAGCACTACTTCGAGGAAATGGAGCGTTATTACTCCTGCATTGTCGGTAAATATGGCAAGTTTGTGCAGAAGACCCTTGAGAAGGTAAAGAGCATGAATCTTGAAATAAAGGCAATCTGTCCTTTACACGGACCTGTATGGACGGACGAAGCTGCACGTGCAATAGCTATATACGATAAACTGAGTCGCTATGAGGCTGAGAAGGGTGCTGTGGTACTCTATGGCTCTATGTATGGAAATACGGCTGCTTTGGCTGATACTATCGCCAGAGGTATTGGGAGCAAGGGTATCAAGCATGTGGTTACTTACGATGTGTCTCGTGGCAATCCTTCTCTTATTATTCGTGATGTATTTAAGTATAGGGCAGTGGTAGTAGGTAGTCCCACTTATAGTAATGGGGTATTCCAGCCGATGGCCAATGTACTTGAGCTATTACGGGTGAGAGAGATCCCTGATAGATTATTTAGCGTATTTGGAAGTTGCTCATGGGCAGGGCAAGCAGTTAAGAAAATGACTCCCTTTGCAGAGGAAATGAAATGGGAATTGGTGGGCGAACCTCTTGAGCAGAAAGGCTCTCCCGACGATGCTGACTTAGAGCGTGCCTATGCCCTCGGCATGCAGATTGGCGATCGATTAAACGAGCTGTATCGGTAACTCCGAATTAGCTCTTCAACTGTAGCGAGCCCTCAAACGCAATGACAGAAGCGTTTGGGGGCTTTTGTTTATCTGTTTGCTAGGCAACTAGATAGGGGGTCCATTTTTCATCTGAATCTTTTGCTGAAAACATCTATAACTTTCGAATAAAAGATCAGAACCTTTCAAACGAGATATCTATACCTTTTGAATGCCCTGGCACAATACTTCATTTAACATGAAACCGGAAAGGGCATAAACTAAAAAAGGGGGAGCTGCCGTGGACAGCTACCCCCCTTCTTAAGCGAGATCTCCTCTGAGAAACTCAGGCGTACATCAATGCCTAATGGTTAGCAAAGAAATACATTTCTGCCCCGCTGCATCGGTAAATAGCAAAGGATAGTTTCCCTCAGCAAGTGCAGTTACTTTTAGCTGGACGCGACCATCCGAATCTGTCAATACACGCTGCAACAAAGTGCCTTCTATACTGAAGAGGAGCACCTCCGTATGCGGTGCTGCTCCGGTAAGTTGTGTTTGTTCCTTTGCCGGGTTGGGGTACAAATGAGTAGCTTCAGCAGCTATTTCCTCGGCTTGAGTCTTTTTAGCAAAAAAAGCCTTTAACAGCACCTTACTCTTTACCACAAAACGCTTGCTTTGGGTAATATCTTCATCATTTGCTGCCATTCTTGCTAACTCATAACCTGCATCCGGAGTAACCTCTACCTTTATTTCAGTACCATACGGCACAGCATCAAGATGGTCAGCACCCACGAGTTTTACGCTTCCATTAACGGTCTCTTGCAAGGTCACTACATAGGTCAATACATTATCTGTACAATTGCCATCGCGACCGGCATAGGCAGCAGACTCAGACGACCCGGGCTCTGTCACAGAGCAGACCTTCCAATTCCTATCTTTAATCAAGGCAACCACAAGCTTTGTTATGATATTTCCCTCCCCGGAGCAAGCTTCCTTTTCCTTGTTGGTAACCACATAAAGCGTACCTTTGAGACCACTCTTTTGGGGTAGTCCACCGGCAAGCAACTCCATATTTCCACAGCTTATTCGGTTATCTTCGCAAGAAATCTTCTTTAGCTGTGTACATTTGGATACATCTAAGGCGGTTAATTCATTGGAATAGCAAACAAGATACGCCAACTTAGCGGCATGCGTCAGATCTAAAGAAGTGAGCTTATTCTGTGCACACTCAATGCGTACCAATTTTTCGCACGACGATACATCCAAGGCAGTTAGTTGATTATTATTCGCCCATACATGGGTCAACGCTGCACATTTAGTAATATTGAGCGAAGTCAACTGATTGCTTGCACACTTGAGTTGCTCTAAACGCTCGCTATCGGAAAGATCCAAGGAGGTCAATTTATTTTCATCACAATTCAAATAGGTCATCTGATGCGTATTTGTCAATGTGAGCGTTTTGAGATTATTTCCGTGGCAAGCAAGCGTTTTGAGATTTGGACAGGAAGAGACATCCAAAGAGACCAGTTGGTTCCTCCAAACCTTTATATCGACAAGCGCCGGATTACCCGATAGATCTATCGACGTTAACTTATTCTCGGAAGCAGAAAAATCCGTCAGCTTACTATTCTTGGAGAGGTCCACCGACTGCATTTTATTTTTGAAGATCTGCAACTTTTCCAAATTTACGTTCTTTGTTAGATCCAATGCGGTGAGCAAGTTCTCAGAGCAATAGAGCTGTGTCAGAGCGGGACAATGTGATACATCCACAGAGGTCAACTCATTTGCATGACAATCGAGATAAGTGATAACACCGGATAAAGTAACCGTCTGAGCAGAAAGCTCATAAGTTCGATATAATCCGTCCGCCTCTACTTTACCCACTAAACCGGTTGCGGTAACAGCTCCATCCGCAGTTATTGCAATGGTTATTTTTTGTCCTACCGGCTTGGCGGTGACAAGGGTTGCATAATCTGTCCCTGCACCTTGAGATGCTGCTTTTATCGTGATGCGGGTGCCTAACGCACATACTGATAGACCCCATACGGCTATCAAAAGCAGACGCTGTGTAATACTACGTTTCATTATACTACAATATTGTTTGTTATACTTATCTTTGAATCTATTCATTGACACCTATCAGCAAGAACAAATAGACTCTCTTACACTTTAGTACTCTAAAGGTACATAAGATTTCTCATAGGGTAAAATTCAAATCGACAATTTATAGTCTATAGGCTTACATTTAGCTTTTCTTTACGGATTGATTGAAATACTACTTATAAAGTAAGTGCAACTCTCCTGAAAGCATTTCTCTTGTGAAATAAGCAGAAAGGCAATAGTGTCCTAAACGTTTTGCAGGATAAAGAGATAAGGGTAGGTTTGTAATTGAAAAGAAAGCACAGCTAGTGAAAGCTGTCACAAACCACCCTTTTCAAAGGCAAACATAACACTATTCGCACAAGCAATCCGACTCATACCTCGAGAATTCATCCAACGATTAGTCAAGAAGCATGACACAGACAAGTATGCAAAGGGCTTTAACTCGTGGAGCCATTTGGTGACTATGATCTTCAGCCAATTCTCGGGTAGCGTGTCCCTACGTCAAATCTCAGAAGGGCTACAATCAGCTACGGGTAATCTCAATCACTTAGGACTCTCACGAGCCCCCTCCAAGGCATTACCTTTAAGCGAAAGTGGATTTACTTGATGTACCGGTTGTGATCCCGGAGTAGGAGGATAGTATTATATGGGGATGAAGGTTGATCAAATGGTTTTGGTTTACCTTTGGGCTTATTATTCCGACTTATTTTGGGTGTTGTGATTACATTATGGATATTTTTTGAAGAGGATATTATGGCAGAAAATGCTCTCTGCCATAATATCATTTGATTGTATTTATAAGTATTTTAATCTTATAAATCTTCCTCTACGATAGGAGAACATTTTTTCCATCCCTCTGCTTGTTCATATAGATGTTTAGTGCCAATTGGAACAATTAACTTTTTATGGTAACCAAAATCAATGCGATGTTGATCGTTTCCACTATGGTCTCCACTAAAAATAGGAGGAACCAAGGCCTTACATACAACGCTCGTCAGACTAAGGCAAGCACTAAAAGCATAACTGCCAATCTCTTTTACCGAATTGGGGATGGTAATGCTCGTCAGACTATTGCATTCCTCAAAAGCCGAATTTCCAATACTTATTACCGAATTGGGGATGGTAATGCTCGTCAGACTTTGGCAATACGCAAAAGTTCTTTCTCCAATACTTGTTACCGAATTGGGAATGGTAATGCTCTTCAGGCTATTGCAACGGTCGTATTTACAACCGATTATTACTCAATATTTTATAGATAATAAGTCAGAAATATG
>CAMYPM010000005.1 GCA_947290775.1 uncultured Bacteroidales bacterium
ACCTTGTTGAAGATGAAGAAATGCTTGAATTGGTAGAAATGGATATGCGCGAGCTATTGAGTTTCTACAATTTCGATGGCGATAATACCCCTATCATCCGCGGTTCTGCTTTGGGTGCGCTCAATGGCGATCCTAAATGGGTTGAAAAAATTATGGAGCTGATGAATGCAGTTGACGAATGGATTCCTCTGCCCCAGCGTGATGTAGATAAACCTTTCTTGATGCCGGTTGAGGACGTTTTCTCTATTACCGGTCGTGGTACTGTAGCTACAGGACGTATCGAAACAGGTCGTGTTCATGTGAACGATGAAGTTCAGATGATCGGTCTCGGTGCTGAAGGTCGTAAAACAGTAGTTACCGGTGTGGAAATGTTTAGAAAGATCCTTGACGAGGGTGAAGCAGGCGATAATGTAGGTCTTCTTCTCCGTGGTGTTGAAAAGGATGAAATTAAGCGTGGTATGGTATTAGCTCACCCCGGTGATGTGAAGCCCCATAGCAAATTCAAGGCTGAGGTTTATATCTTGAAGAAGGAAGAAGGTGGTCGTCATACTCCTTTTATGAACAAGTATCGTCCTCAGTTCTACATCCGTACACTTGACGTTACCGGTGAAATCAAGCTTCCCGAAGGAACTGAAATGGTAATGCCCGGTGATAATGTGACGATTGAAGTAGACTTGATCTCTCCTGTAGCATGTAATGTGGGACTTCGCTTCGCTATCCGTGAAGGTGGTCGTACGGTAGGTGCAGGTCAGATTACAGAGCTTTTAGACTAATTCAATCTTCTGTTAATCAGTATTGAATAAGAGATGGGTAAGTGTGCGGTAGTGAGTGTAAATTCCCTTGCCGCCACTTTCCTGTTCTTACGGGTTTAGCTCAGTTGGTAGAGCATTGGTCTCCAAAACCAAGTGTCGGGAGTTCGAGTCTCTCAACCCGTGCCAAGAAATAAAACTTATGTATGAATTACTACATGAGTAAAGAATAGAAGAGATAGCATAGATATGGGATTTTTTAGCAAGATGGGTCAGGCTGTAAAGGACTCGTACAATGAATTGGTGTACAAGGTCACTTGGCCGACTCGCAAAGAGTTGACGAATAGTGCTGTAGTGGTGATGATCGCTTCAGTTATCATTGCTATTTTTGTATTCATTGTAGATCAGATTTTTGAAAATCTGATGAAACTTATCTATAACTTCGTAATTTAGTTATCCACCTTCCCTACTCCTGTTCTTTTCTTTTTTTGAAAGTGCATAGGAATCTTAGGCGATTGGATAATAGGAGAGAGAGGTATATAGGTATTTGAATCAGTATAACCATTAGTAATAAGGGGAAACCATGGCAGAGCAAGATCACTCGGAACGTAAATATTACGTGTTGAGGGTTATCTCCGGTAAGGAGGACAAAGTAAAAGAAATGCTTGAAAAGGAGCGCGAGATAGCTCCTCTCAAGGGCTATCTTTTTGATGTCTTTATCCCTACAGAGAAAGTGATGGTGCAGCGTGGTTCCAAAAAACGCGTAGTGGAACGCCCATCTATGCCGGGGTATATGCTTATTGAGGCTATACTCAATAACGATACGATCTTTATTTTACGTAACTTGCCTAATGTTGTGGGCTTCTTGGGTATGCCTAAGCCTGAGCCTCTACCGATGTATGAGGTTGAGCGTATGATGCGTAAGCAAGACGACAGAGACGAGGAGGCTACCTATGATGTGTCCTTTATGGAAGGTGAGAGCGTAAAAGTTATTGATGGTCCGTTCTCCGGATTCGTGGCTACTGTAGAAGAAGTTTATCAAGATAAAAAGAAGCTCAAGGTGATGGTGAAGATCTTTGGTAGAAAGACTCCATTAGAGCTTTCATATACGCAGGTAGAGAAAGAGTAAGAGTGGTTACGCACTCCAAGTGATTGATGTCGCTTGGTATAAAGAGTTTGTAAGAAGATGAAAAGCGTAGGTTT
Source organism: uncultured Bacteroidales bacterium (assembly GCA_947290775.1). Taxonomy (GTDB): domain Bacteria; phylum Bacteroidota; class Bacteroidia; order Bacteroidales; family Porphyromonadaceae; genus Porphyromonas; species Porphyromonas miyakawae. Next base: position 1,953 of record CAMYPM010000005.1, read on the forward strand.
GCTTCCAACTTTGCTTATGCACATCATCAAGAAGTATTGCAAATGACCTCTCTGCCGAAAAAGTGGGATGGGAAGTAACATCACCGGTTACTGCCCGAGTAAAAGAAAAGTAGAATAAAATGGCAAAAGAGATTGCTGGACAGATCAAGTTGCAAATAAAAGGAGGTGCGGCTAACCCGTCACCACCCGTTGGTCCTGCACTGGGTGCAAAAGGGATCAACATTATGGAGTTTTGCAAGCAATTTAATGCCAGAACGCAAGACAAGGCTGGAAAGGTACTCCCTGTGGTGATTACCTATTATTCCGACAAATCTTTCGACTTTATCGTTAAGACGCCTCCTGTAGCTGTTCAACTCGTTGAAAAGGCTAAGGTAAAAGGAGGTTCAGCAGAGCCTAATCGTAAGAAGGTTGCTGAGCTTACTTGGGATGATGTCCGTGCGATAGCTGAAGATAAGATGGCCGACCTGAACTGCTTTACAGTAGAAAGCGCTATGAAAATGGTTGCTGGTACTGCGCGCAGTATGGGAATTGCGGTGAAGGGTGAATTCCCGACTAAGTGACACTTCTAGTAATTTGAATGATTGACGATGAGTAAACTGACAAAGAAACAGAAGGAGGTCGAAGGAAAGGTTGAACCCGGTAAATTATACACCTTGGAAGAAGCTTCTAAACTGGTGAAAGAAATTACTTTTACTAAGTTCGATGCTTCTGTCGACATAGATGTTCGACTGGGTGTAGATCCGCGAAAGGCCAACCAAATGGTGCGTGGCGTGGTTACGTTGCCCCATGGGACCGGAAAGCAAGTACGCGTATTGGCATTATGTACAGCCGACAAGGAAGAGGAAGCCAAAGCGGCAGGTGCTGACTATGTAGGGCTGGATGAGTACATAGAAAAAATCAAAGGAGGCTGGACTGATGTGGACGTGATCATCACCATGCCGAGTGTAATGGGTAAAGTAGGTGCTTTAGGGCGTGTGCTCGGTCCTCGTGGATTGATGCCTAACCCAAAGAGTGGTACGGTAACCAATGAAATCGGTGATGCAGTTCGCGAAGTGAAAGCCGGTAAGATAGACTTTAAGGTAGACAAAGCTGGAATTATCCACACGTCTATTGGCAAGATCTCTTTCTCTGCTGAGCAGATTAGAGATAATGCGCAAGAGTTCATCAATACGATTATTCGCCTTAAGCCGACCTCGGCTAAGGGAACGTATATGAAGAGTATTTACCTCTCCAGCACGATGAGCAAAGGCATTAAAGTAGATCCTAAATCAGTAGACCTCTAATCACACGAGTAAATATGAGAAAGGAATTGAAAGGAACCGTTGTAAAGAACATCTCCGGTTATTTATCAGAATATCCTCATTTCTACTTGGTGGACGTAGAGGCGCTTAATGCAGAGAATACGATGGAACTCCGTCGCCTCTGTAATAAGAATGAGGTGAAACTTGTAGTGGTAAAGAACACACTTTTACGTCGTGCATTGGCCGACTGTGAGGGAGTGGATTTTTCTGAGCTGTATGGCTCACTAAAAGGTAATACCGCTATGATGCTTTCCAATAACGCAAATGCTCCTGCAAAGATCATTAAGGAATTTGCTTCGCAGCATAAGGAATTAGGAAAGCCAGCTTTGAAGGCTGCATACGTACAAGAGAGCTTCTATGTGGGTGGTGAACATCTTGAGCAGTTAATTGCTATCAAGAGTCGTGAAGAGTTGCTCGCAGAAGTTATCTTGCTATTGCAATCGCCTATCAAGAACGTTGTGTCGGCATTAGGGTCCGCAGGGCAGACAGTACATGGATTGCTCAAAACCTTAGAAGAAAGAGAAGCAAATTAGTAAAACAGAATTAATTAGAATCCCAATAATATGGCTGATATAAAAGCAATTGCAGAACAACTCGTATCGCTGACAGTAAAGGAAGTTAGTGAGTTAGCCAACGTACTTAAAGAAGATTATGGCATTGAACCCGCAGCCGCAGCTGTAGCTGTAGCAGCAGGTCCTGCAGCTGGTGCAGCTGCAGCAGCAGAAGAAAAGACTGCTTTTGATGTTGTCCTCAAGAGTTTTGGTGCTGCAAAGCTCCAAGTTGTTAAGGCAGTAAAAGAACACTGTGGTCTTGGTTTGAAGGAAGCTAAGGATCTTGTAGATGCTGCTCCTACTAATCTGAAGGAAGGTGTAGACAAAGCTACTGCAGAGGCTATCAAGGCTGCTCTAGAAGAGGCAGGTGCTGAAGTTGAATTGAAGTAAACTTCTGTGACCTGTATATCAGGTATTTACGATCGAGAACTCTACCCCAAGATGTGGTAGGGTTCTTGATCTTTGCTGCTATGTAGGCAGCCCATTTTGACTAACAAAATTGCATTACGGTTATACGTCTTTTGCTCGCCTTTTATACGAAATAGACAATGAAAAGAATCCCGGATACTAACAGAATAAGCTTTTCGAAAATACAAAACCCGCTCGAATACCCCGACTTCTTGGAAGTACAATTGAAGTCATTTAAGGAGTTTTTTCAGCTTGAAACTCCACCAGAGCAGCGTAAAAAGGAGGGATTGTTTAAGGTTTTCAACGAAAACTTTCCCATCAAAGACACTCGCAATAACTTCGTCCTTGAGTTCGTTGACTATTCAATCGATCCTCCAAAGTTTTCTATTGACGAATGTATTGCACGCGGACTTACTTACAGCGTGCCCCTAAGGGCAAAAGTAAAGCTTTATTGTACTGATCCGGAGCATACAGATTTTGCTACTGTAGGTAAGGATGTATTCCTTGGGAATATTCCTTACATGACTGAGAGTGGCACATTTGTAATCAATGGTGCAGAACGTGTGGTTGTTTCCCAATTCCATCGTTCCCCCGGAGTCTTCTTTAGTACTTCGCTACATACTTCCGGTATAAAGCTCTATTCTGCACGTATTATTCCATTTAGAGGTTCTTGGATAGAGTTTTCTACAGACCCCGGAGATGTATTGTATGCTTATCTAGATAGAAAGAAGAAAATCCCTGTTACGATGCTCTTAAGAGCTATGGGCTATGCAACAGACAAAGAAATTTTGACTCTCTTTGATATTGCAGAGGAGGTAAAGGTATCGAAGAGTGAGCTGAAGCGTTTCTATGGTCGTGCACTCGCTGAGCGCGTGTACAGAACCTATACGGAGGATATCCAGACAGATGCGACTACCGGTGAAGTTACTCAGATGCCGCGTAGCGAAATTGTTTTTGAGCGAGGTACAGAGCTTAGCGAGGAAGTAGCTGCTAAGCTAATTGAATTGGGCTACAATACCATACTTCTCAAGAAGCAGTTTCAGGAAGGAGAAAAGTCTGTGGCTAGCGATATTATTTTCGCAACGCTGGAAAATGATAATGCTATTAATGATATAGATGCTTGGAACTACATATTCCACTTGCAGCGGGGTATCCAGCCGGCAGATGATAATACGGCCAAAGAGGCTTTTAATAACCTTTTCTTCTCTGAGAAGCGTTATGATCTTGGTGAGGTGGGGCGCTATCGTATCAATAAAAAACTGAATCTTTCGATTGATCCTGCACAGCGTGTCTTGACTCAAGAAGACGTTGTGGGTATTATCAAGTACATTATTGAGCTGGTTGCTTCACGCACTAATATTGATGACATTGACCACTTGTCCAATCGTCGCATTCGTACGGTGGGAGAGCAGCTCTATACACAGTTTGGTATTGCTCTTTCACGTATGGCTCGTACTGTGCGTGAGCGTATGAATGTTCGCGATGGCGAGGTGTTTACTCCTGAAGCTTTGATGAATTCAAAGACTATTCCCGGAGTAATGAATAGTTTCTTTGGGACCGATCAGCTGTCTCAATTTATGGATCAAACAAACCCACTGGCTGAAGTTACGCACAAGCGCCGTATCTCCGCTTTGGGTAAGGGCGGACTAACACGTGATCGTGCCGGTTTTGAGGTCCGTGACGTCCACTATACACACTACGGTCGTCTCTGCCCAATTGAGACTCCTGAAGGACCTAATATCGGTTTGATTTCCTCGCTTTGCGTCTATGCAAAGGTGAGTGATATGGGATTCATTGAAACGCCTTACCGAGCTGTGAAGAATGGTAGGGTAGACTTCTCTGACAAGGGGCTGAGATACTACTCAGCAGAGGAAGAGGAAGATAAGTATGTGGCACAGGGTAATGCCCCATTAAATGAGAAGGGTGAGTTTATTTTGGATAGGGTAAAGTCTCGTTATGGAGCTGACTTCCCTGTTATTGCACCTTCTCAGGTTGACCTGATGGACGTTTCTCCCTCTCAAATTGCCTCCATTGCTGCTTCTCTCATTCCTTTCTTAGAGCATGACGATGCTAACCGTGCTTTGATGGGTTCAAACATGATGCGTCAGGCAGTGCCTTTACTTCGCCCTGAAGCGCCTATTGTGGGGACAGGTATTGAAGCTAAACTCGTACGTGACTCACGCACTCAAATAGTGGCAGAGGGTGATGGAGAGGTTATCTATGCCGATGCCGAAACAATCAAGGTGCGTTACGATAAAACTGAGAAAGAACTCTTCGTTAGTTTCGATCCTCCCATAAAGGTCTATAAGCTGCCGAAGTTCCGTAAAACGAACCAGAGTACTACGATTGACCTGAAACCTATATGTAAAGAGGGACAACGTGTTTCAAAGGGACAAATACTGACAGAAGGATACGCAACTCAGAAGGGTGAGCTAGCCCTAGGACGTAATATATTGGCAGCTTACATGCCTTGGAAAGGGTATAACTACGAGGATGCTATTGTGCTTAATGAGCGCATGGTTCGTGAAGATATCTTTACCTCAGTTCATGTTGATGAATACGAACTTGAAGTAAGAGAGACCAAGCGCGGCATGGAAGAACTTACAGGCGATATACCAAACGTTAGCGAAGAAGCTACTAAGGAATTAGGAGCTGATGGTATCATTCGTATAGGTGCCCATGTAGTGCCCGGAGATATCTTGGTGGGTAAGATCACACCGAAGGGAGAAACGGATCCAACTCCGGAAGAAAAGTTACTCCGTGCCATTTTTGGTGAAAAAGCCGGTGATGTAAAGGATGCATCTCTGAAGGCTTCACCTTCATTGCGAGGTGTGGTTATTGACACAAAGCTATTCTCTCGTGCTGATGTGGGGATGAGCCGTAAAGAGCAGAAAGCTCTCACTCAGCGCTTTGAGGATGAGCTGGAAGCAAAGAAAAAGGAAATAGATGCGATCTTCTTAGAAAAACTCCTAAAGCTTGTCAATAAGAAATTTACAAATCGCATAGTTAACTATATCGGAGAGGAATTGGTTAAGAAGGGCACTCCATTAAGTGAGAAAGCTCTTGAGCATGTGGTCTTCACCGAAGTGGCTAACTCAGATTGGACAGATGATCCGGAGACTAACGAAATGGTGGGTATGCTACTGGCTAATTACCTGCGTAAGGTAAAGGAAACAGAAGCAGACTATCGACGTCGTCAGTTGGATGAGGTTATAGGTGATGAGTTACCTACCGGCACCATGAAAAAGGCTAAGGTATACATTGCAAAGAAGCGCAAGATCCAAGTCGGTGATAAGATGGCCGGTCGTCACGGAAATAAGGGTATTGTTTCTAAGATAGTACGTCAAGAAGATATGCCCTTCTTGGAAGACGGTACTCCTGTAGATATTTGTTTAAATCCGTTAGGTGTGCCTTCGCGAATGAATTTGGGTCAGCTCTTTGAAGCTATCTTGGCTTGGAGTGGTCGCAAGCAAGGTGTCAAGTATGCTACACACATCTTTGATGGAGCATCTTTGGAGGATATTCAGAATGAAACAAAAAAAGCCGGTTTGCCAATGAATGGACGTACTCAGTTGTACGATGGAGGTACTGGAGAGCCATTCGACCAACCTGCTACAGTTGGAGTTACTTACTTCTTGAAGTTAGGGCATATGGTGGATGATAAGATGCATGCCCGTTCCATAGGGCCTTATTCACTTATCACACAGCAGCCACTGGGAGGTAAGGCCCAGTTTGGAGGTCAGCGTTTCGGAGAAATGGAGGTTTGGGCTTTGGAAGCTTTTGGAGCAGCACATATTCTTCAGGAGATGCTGACTGTAAAGAGTGATGATATGAGTGGTAGAAGTAAAGTGTACGAGGCAATAGTCAAGGGAACACCTATGCCTGAGCCTGGTATTCCTGAATCACTTAATGTGCTATTCAATGAGTTGAAGGGGCTTGGTTTAAGCCTTACATTAGAGTAATACGTAGAAAGAGTACGAGCTGACTAAAACAGTATATATATGGCCTTCAGAAAGGATAATAAGATAAAGAGTAATTTCTCCTCTATACGAGTTTCTTTGGCATCTCCCGAAGAGATTAAGGAGAACTCCCATGGAGAGGTTCTCCGTCATGAGACGGTAAGCTACCGTACTTACAAGCCCGAGCGAGATGGCTTGTACTGCGAGCGTATATTCGGACCGGTCAAGGACTACGAGTGCCATTGTGGTAAATACAAGGGCAACAAGTATAAAGGAATTACATGTGACCGTTGTGGGGTTGAGGTAACACAGAAAATGGTTCGTCGTGAACGTATGGGGCACATTCAGTTGAATGTACCTGTTGTTCATGTATGGTATTCACGCTCTAATCCCAACAAAATAGGTCACTTATTGGGATTAAGCAGCAAGGTGCTGAATAGTATTATCTACTATCAAGCTTATGTAGTGCTGCAACCGGGTATTCTTCAGTGTCCGGATGATATGGATCCTACTAGTGATGAAGCTAAGGCGGCCGGTTATGTAACCCATTATCAGGTAATCTCCAATCCGGAGTATGATATGATTTTGGATAAGCTCTATTGTGAGCAACCGGATAATCTAAAATTGGATAATAGCGATCCTAATAAGTTCATTGCTAAGAGCGGTGGTGAAGCTCTTCTTGAGATGCTTCGCAATTTGGATTTGGATGCTCTATCCGATGAATTACGTCACAAAGCGCAGACAGAGACTTCGCAACAGCGAAAGCAAGAGGCCTTAAAGCGCCTGCCTACAGTGGAAGCTTTCCGTGCGTCCAAAGATATTAATAAGCCTGAATGGATGGTTATGCAGGTCATTCCTGTGATACCACCAGATCTAAGGCCTTTAATGCCCCTTGATGGTGGACGCTTTGCTTCCAGTGATCTAAATGAACTTTATATAAAGGTTATTACACGTAATAATCGCTTGGCTCGCTTCTTTGAGCAGGAGAGTCCTGACGTAATTGTCCGTCAAGAAAAGCGTATGCTGCAGGAGGCTGTTGATGCGCTTTTTGATAACTCAAATAAAAGTAGTGCTATTACCAGTGACAATGGACGACCCTTTAAGAGTCTTTCAGACAGTATTAAGGGTAAGCAAGGTCGCTTCCGTCAGAATCTTTTAGGTAAGCGTGTAGACTACTCTGCGCGTTCCGTTATCGTCGTTGGTCCGGAACTGAAGATGAATGAGTGTGGTTTGCCTAAGGATATGGCTGCTGAGCTATACAAGCCCTTTATCATGCGCAAGCTTATAGAGCGTGGTATAGTAAAGACCGAGAAGAGTGCAAAGCGTATTGTGGATCGGCGAGATCCCGTTATTTGGGAAATTGTCGAGAATGTAATCAAGGGACACCCGGTGATGTTGAACCGAGCTCCTACGCTGCACCGATTAGGTATACAGGCTTACCAACCTAAGCTGATCGAAGGTAAAGCTATTCAGCTCTCTCCTTTGAGTTGTACAGCTTTTAATGCCGACTTCGATGGGGACCAAATGGCTGTGCACTTGCCTCTGAGTAATGAGGCCATTGCAGAGGCACAACTATTGATGCTTGCTTCGCACAACATACTTAATCCGGCGAGTGGCGAGCCTATTACAGTTCCTTCTCAGGATATGGTCTTGGGACTTTACTACATTACCAAGCTACGCACCGGTTCTAAGGGTGAAGGCCTTACGTTTTATGGGGCTGAAGAGGCTTTCATAGCCTACGATTGTGGAAAGTTGGATCTACACTCACCTATTAAAGTGTATGTGGATACCATAAACGAAGACAACGAGCATGTGAAGGAGATGGTTGAGACATCAGTGGGACGACTGATGTTCAACCAACGTGTGCCTAGTGATGTGGGCTACATCAATCAGCTCATCAGTAAGTCGTCACTAAAGAAGATCATCAAGCAGGTATTAAAGGTCTGTGGGGTAGCTCGCACTGCCCAGTTCCTTGATGATGTAAAGAGCTTAGGATATCAGATGGCATTTAAGGGAGGTCTATCCTTCAACATCGAAGATGTGATTGTGCCTTTTGATAAAAAAGATATCATTGCAGAAGCCCAAGATGAAGCCGATGAAATTATCATGGCTAATCAGATGGGGCAGATCAATGCTGAAAAGCGGTATAATGAGCTTGTTGATCTTTGGACTAAGACCACCGATAAGCTTACTAATCGCGTAATGGAAGAGTTCAAGAATGACGATCAAGGGTTCAATAGTATCTACATGATGCTTGACTCCGGAGCGCGTGGTAGTACGAACCAGATCCGTCAGCTTGCCGGTATGCGTGGCCTTATGGCAAAGCCTCAGAAGAGTGGTGGGGGAGGAGGCTCTGTAATTGAGAACCCGATCATCTCAAACTTCTTGGAAGGACTTAGCGTGTTGGAGTACTTTATTTCCACACACGGTGCCCGTAAGGGTCTGACCGATACAGCTCTTAAGACGGCAGATGCAGGGTATTTGACTCGCCGTTTGGTAGATGTATCTCAGGACTCTATTATCACTGAAGAGGATTGCGGTACGCTTAGAGGTCTGGAAGCAACTGAAATCGTAGATAGTAACGATAATGTATTGGCTTCGCTTTATAAGCGCATCATTGGCCGTGTAGCTTTAAATGATGTCATTCACCCTGTCACCGGTAAGGTGATCGTAAAGGCAGGCGAGGAAATACGTGAACAGCAAGCAGAAGAGATAGAGAATTCACCGATCAAATCGGTTGAGATACGCTCGGTACTCACCTGTGATGCTAAGCGAGGTCTCTGTGCTAAGTGCTACGGACGTAATTTAGCTACTAACCGGCTGGTAGAAAAGGGTGAAGTAGTTGGTGTTATCGCTGCCCAATCAATTGGTGAACCGGGTACACAGCTTACACTTCGTACTTTCCATGCTGGGGGTGTCGCCGATAGCGAAAAGATTAATAAGAGTATAAAATCCAGACTATCCGGAGAACTTGAGTTTACTTATCTTTCTACTGTAAATCCGCCTAAGAGCAGTGGAGAGCAAAAAGGTAAGATCGTAACAAGCCGTACAGCAGAAATGCGTATTGTGGATCCGGAAACTCGTACCTTGCTCAAGCAGTACGATATTCCTTACGGTTCTCATCTCTATTTTGCATCAGGGGATATGGTGAAGCCAGGAGACATACTGGTAGATTGGGACCCCTTCAATACAGTGCTGATTGCTGATACAAGTGGTACGGTGGTGTATGAAAACCTCAAGGAAGGCACTACTTATAAGGTGGATATAGATGCTGCCAGTGGTTATAAGGATTGCTACATTATTGAAGGTAAGGACAAGAAAGTCATTCCAACCCTTAAGATTGTAGATGCATCCGGTGAGGTATTAAGAAGCTACTCATTACCGGTCAACTGCCGTCTCTCCATACTGCCTGAGAGTAAGGATATGAAGATTGAAGAGGGTGAGGAGCTCTACAAGATTCCTCGTACCTTCAGCTCGGCAGGAGACATTACCGGTGGTTTACCTCGTGTACAACAGTTAGTAGAAGCGCGTGACCCCTCTAATCCTGCCGTATTGTCAGAAGTTGATGGAGAAGTTACATTTGGCAAGATTACACGTAATCAACAAATACTTACCGTGACCACAAAGTTGGGTGAGGTTCGTAAGTACTCTATCCCTATTAAGAGTCACATCTTGGTACAGGATAAGGATATGGTACGTGCCGGTACTCCTCTCACAGAAGGAGCAATTAAGCCCAGTGATATATTGAGTATCATGGGCCCGACTGCACTTCAGGAGTATATTGTCAATGAAATACAGTCTGTGTATCGTAAGCAGAATGTTGAGATCAACGACAAGCACTTCGAGGTGATCGTGCGTCAGATGATGCGAAAAGCCATGATTTTGGATCCGGGAGATACCACATTCTTAGATGGTGATATTGTAGATAAAATGGATATCCAGGAAGCAAATGATGAGCTTTGGGGTAAGCAAGTAATCCTTGATGCAGGCGATTCCGAAAAATATCGTGCCGGACGTATTCTCACGGCTCCTGAAGTACGTGATGAAAATAGCTCTTTGAGCCGTCGCGACCTTCAGACAATGACTGTGCGCGATACGATACCGGCTACCAGCCGTCAGGTACTCCAAGGAATTACTCGTGCTGCACTTCGTTCAAAGGGCTTCATGAGCGCAGCCTCTTTCCAGGAAACTACCAAGGTACTGACTGATGCTGCAATCAATGGTAGAACTGACTACCTACTTGGCTTGAAGGAAAATGTAATTTGTGGGCATCTGATCCCTGCCGGAACGGGTCTTGCCGATTGGCGTAATATGATCATCATGCCTCGCGAAGAACATGAGCGTATAGAAGCTGAGAAGGCGGCTACCGGCCACGATATGGAGTATGCACAAGAAACCGAGAATGAGGCTAAAGCAGAGTAATGTAGCTTAGCAGCATTCCCTATGCTGAAACAATAATTTTAGAGACACTCTCCTAATGTGGGGAGTGTCTCTTTTTACTTATAGCCTCTCTATTTTTAGGCTATTCTCTAAAGGTCTGATGATATGATACGTCTTATTGTAGATAAAGCTATTCCCTATGTGGAGAATATTTTACCCCATTACTTCGAGGTCCTGTTTCTTTCTGCAAAAGAGATAACGCATGCTCGAATAGTCCAATACGGAGCTGAAGGGCTCATAATTCGCACTGTCACTCGTTGTGATGAGTCGCTTTTAAGCGGAACTAATATTAGGTTTATTTCCACAGCAACGGCAGGAACCGATCATATTGATAAAGCGTACTGCCATAGACAGGGAATTGTGCTTTCTAATGCAGCAGGGTGCAACGCTCCTGCTGTGGCACAGTGGCTCTTTGCCGCTCTTGCAAAGCGAGCTATTCGCTTGGAGCGCCCAATGCAAGAGGAAACACTGGGTATAGTAGGAGTTGGTCACGTGGGAACTGCCGTTGCAAAGGAAGCTGCTCTATTAGGAATGAAAACGCTTTTATGTGATCCACCTTTAGCGCTCCGTGTTTTTGATAAGCCTTTCCAATCGCTCAAGAATTTGACTGAAGATTGTTCAATACTGACATTTCATGTCCCTCTAATTAAGGATGGTGACTATCCTACCTATCATCTAATGGGGGATGCTTTGCTTCGTTGGGTTGGTCCTAATACAGCCCTTGTGAATGCCTCGCGGGGAGCAGTTGCTGATACAAGTGCTTTACTCACTGCCTGTGAGCAAAAACAGGTTGGAGATCTTTTGATCGATTGTTGGGAAGGCGAGCCTCTGATCAGTAGAGCACTGCTGGATAAAGTTGTAGTGGCTACGCCTCATATAGCCGGCTATTCGGCTGAGAGCAAGGCCAGGAGCAGCAAATCTGTAGTAACGGCCACAGCACACTTCTTTGGTATTGAAATAGCGCAAGACGAATTGGATCAGATTACCCCTCCACCTTTGGAGAATAATATCATTGATGCAAGCAATTTTGGTGACCTTACTATAGAGAAGACACTCTTGCATACGGTCTCATTGGATGCAATAGAGCAATCTTTCCGAGCTAATCCGGAGCAATTTGAGTCGCTTCGAACTTCCTATTCGTTTCATAGGGAGCCGACTTGTTGGCAGGTGAAGCATGTGGCCCCTCGCTTTGCGGCTACTTTGGTTTCGCTTGGTTTTGAGGTATTATAGTATTATTAGGAAACTGAAATAGGGGTCCAAGTCTATTCTTCCTTGGGGCGGCCTAATATGTAAAAAGTGCACTACTCTCGAAAGGGTAGTGCACTTTTATTTGAATGATTACTTAGCTACTTAGACAGAAACCTATGTTGGGTATTGTGGAAATGGATATTGGTTTGCGCAGAGATGGGTATGCTTCCCCTTTATCCGATTTCTTTCCGTCTTAAGTATGCTGCATAGTCTTTTTTTGAAAGCGTATTACTTGTATAAAGGAGCTATAGCTTCTTCAATAGCTTGACCGCGGAGGTCGCGCGCAACGATCTTTCCGTCCGGTGCAAAAAGAATGATCTGAGGGATACCATTGATGCCATATGCATCGGTAGCATCGTTCTTACGGCTGCTCTTATTAGGAACAAAGATTTGAGGATAGGAAATACCTAAATCTTTTACTGCTTTTAGATGATCTTCCTTTTGCTGTTCCCATACACCTACACCTAACACGGCAAGTCCCTTGTTACGATAGGTTTCGTAAATCTTTATGATGTTGGGTATTTCGCCACGGCAAGGACCACACCACGAAGCCCAGAAGTCAACGAGTACATATTGTCCTTTACCTACATAATCGCTCAACTTCACTGCATTCCCTTCTGCGTCTTCACCTTCAAAGTCTACAAACATGCTTCCGGCCTGTGTGGCAGCAGCCTGCTCTAATACCTTTTTGGTTTCTAAATATATTGGGAGCTTTTCAAGTCCGGGTAGGGACTCGTCGGTGATGCTCTTGAGGCTTGTTGCATCATCAGAGAAGCTCTGAGCTACGGAGAATCCGATCCATGCTACAGGATGGTCTTTGTGTGCCATGATAAAGTCTTTCCCTGCCGTAAAGAGTTCTTTCTCAATAGCTTTAGCGTCCTCTTCAGAAGCATCTTCCTGATCTATTATCGCGTGATAGCGGTTGATGCCATCTTGTAGTTTGGTAACTATAGCATTGATGTCATCATTGAGGGGAGTTCCCGAGGGGGTATTGTTTTCAATATCGAATTTTACAGTATCGACTTCCGGTACGAAATAGATCCTGGCAACGTTCTTTATGGTAAATGTATAGAGTGCATCAGGATTAGCTGCGATCTTTTGGTTGAGTCCTGCTTCAAGCACTTCGTCCGTGAGGAGAAGGGTATCCACGAGAGCTAAAGAGTCCTCTGCTTCCAGTAGATTGTGGATGTAAAGAACACGATCACTTTCATTTTCAATGGCCTTAATCGCTCCTTTTACATTTTCTGAGAAAGTAGCTGTGAGGATTGTCGAATTCTGTTCCTTTTTACAAGAGGAAACAAGGGCCACCATAGCAATAGCTACGAGTAGCGGGTAGAAGATTCTCTTTTTCATTTTAATTATCTATAAGTTTTTTGTTCCTTATCTATATTTTGAAGTGCCGATACTTTATAAGCGTATCCCCCTTATCATTCTTGTGCAAAGGTAGATAAATTGGAAGAATTATTCCTTTTATTCTGCTCTAATAAGCTTAAAAGGGTTTAACCGCGCCACCCCATTTATGAGTATCTTCATTTATGGCAAATACACTTTGTGGGAGTATAAGCTCAAATACTATGAGAAATAGAATGAAGAGAGGTATTCCTGTAAGAGGGCAAAAGATCAGATCTTTTAGCGAAAAGGTACAGATAAATGGATGAAAAGATCAGAAAGTTTTACTCGAAAGATTGGAATATTTTGTGAATCCGCATCACATCTCTGAATAGAGCCATCTTTTACTTTGTGGCGTACAAGTATAGCGGTGTGTAGGAAAGCAGCACTGCAGATCCATCCGCTGAGGAAAAGTAGCGACGATAGGATCGGTCTAATTCGCTAAGTGCACTCCTTGTATTAAGTCGGGGAGTCTCATTATTCCAATGAGGTAATTGAGTAGTGCCTGTTTTCTTTAGGTGCATTAGTACCTCTTTAGGAGATGGAAAGGAGAGTGTAATAGATTCACTTTCGATGAATTGTATGTGTAAATGCGCTGCCTTAGCGAAGTGTTCCAGATCTTCTTTTGAAAAGTAGGGAAGTGAATTGCCTGTCAGAGCCGCCAGTTCTGCTAAATTGCCCTCTTCGAAGGTACCAATGAGCAAATGTCCATTGGGCTGAAGTCTTGCCGTTAGCTGCTCCAAGAGCGCAAAAGGCTCCGCTATCCACTGCAAGGCAGCCGAGGAGGCAATGAGCTGTGGATGACCTATTTGATCACCTATGGAGGCTGTCACTACATCACCTTGTAGGAATGTAACTTCGCCGGATAGTGCAGGTACTGTACGCAGCATATTGTCGGAGAGGTCGTTGAGGAGCCAATGTTTCACTTTGCAGCGACAATCTATCTGTTTAGTGAGTAGACCGGTACCCGTACCAAACTCAAAAGCTGTATCAATTTCTAATCCCTCCGGTAGCAGTGAAGCTAAACGGATAGCCATTTGCCGTTGTACAAGGGCATTTGCTTCGTATTCTTCTGCTGCTTTAGAGAAGGCTTTATTGATTCGTTCCTCTGCCGTCATAAAGTTTGTTTTCTCCCCTCGTCTAGCAGTTGCTGCCAGGAGTAGTATTTGTCAAATATATAATGATCAGCATCGGTCAGCACGGTTGTAGGCGTACTGCACGCTTGCCATACGGAAAGTAGGTTTTGAGCCGGGAAGATGCGATCCTTACTGGGGATTACTGCATGAGTCCAGTGTAAGGCGAGTGAGTCGCATAGCGGACGGTGTGTCTGCTCGTAGCGGAGTACGGTGTCCAATTCAGTGCGTATTTCTTCCAAATCTCGTTGTTCTAAGGCTGTAAAAAGGCTACTGAGGCGTTTGCCCCCGGCCATACGACGGAAAAAACGCTGTCTATTGTCGGGGGTTAGTTCAGAAAGTGTTTTTTCAAACCAGAGCTTTGGAATGCCCCATTCATCGTGATAAGGAAAGGGAGTGCCGGCAAGTGCAATCGCTTCATTGGGTTGGGGTAGTATACCTTCAGCTACGGCTCTTTCAGCACCCCATACACCCATAGACCAAGCTATATAGATAATCTTGCTGTAGCGAGTGAGGTCTATAGGAAGAGTGAGGGAGGGCGTGCGATAGTCCTCCATGTGCAGAATATGTGTATTTTCGGGAAAAGCCAAGTGGGCTACTGCATCGCTGTTCATTGCCCAGCCTGTAAAGAATACAATGAGCTGTGATGCCTCCTGTAAAGTAGGGTTGAGTAGTACGGCTTTCATTTGCTCAAGTAGTCTACAAGTGGCGATAGCTGTTCATAAGTGATAGCAGAAGCAAGTGAGAGGCGCAGTCGCTCTGTCCCTTTTGCCACAGTGGGGTAGCGGATAGCGCGGACCGAGTAGCCCCTCTCCATAAGCGCATAAGCTGCCTGTAGAGCACGCTCATTACTTCCCAGTGTGATAGGGATGATTTGGCTTGATCCTAAACCCTCATAACCGGCTTTTTCTAAGGCATTGCGCAGCCTTTGTGCCGTTTCCCAAAGAGTCTGCCGACGATCTTTCATGAATGGTAATTGATGGAAAATAAATCTATTCCACGCCATTACAGCTTCCGGCAGCATAGTTGAGAAGATGAGCGAGCGAGCACTATTTGTAAGATAGTCAATAACCACTTTGTCTGCGGCTATATAGGCTCCCATCCCTAAAACAGCTTTTCCAAAAGTGCCTATCAGAAAGTCAATTTCGGTTGAAGTGTCTGTTTCCTCGCTTATCCCGTAGCCATTCTCTCCATATACTCCGATTGCATGCGCCTCATCGACGTATAAGAGAATGCGCTCATCCATCCCTTTTAGTGCCACCAAGTCTTTTAGGGGAGCTCTGTCCCCATCCATACTATAAACGCTCTCTACTACGATGATTACGTACTTGGTTTGTGTGGAAGCAAATGCTTTCTTTATCAGGTCGGCAAGATGTGAGAGATCATTATGACGGAATCGAGAAAAACTGCACCGTCCCATCGTAAGCCCATCGATCATGCTGGCATGGACCATGCGATCTACCATAAAGTGAACTCCCTCGATCTGTCCTAAAGCTGCAATAATGCCACAATTTGCATGGTACCCACTATTAAAGAGGCGTGCAGCTTGTTTGTGGTGTGCAGAGGCTATCTCTTTTTCAAACTCGTTGAGTAAAGCGTAATTACCGGTGAGAAGACGGGCAGAGCCACTTCCATGGGGGGTAGCATATTCGGGATAGGATGAGAGGAAGGAAGCAGCTATTTCTTTGTCATCGTAGAGCGATAAATAATCGTTAGTTGATAGGTTGAGTAACTGTCTATTCCCTTGGCTTATCCATAAGCTACTGGTGGAGGCGCTTTCTAATGAACGGAGAGAGTCGGCATCCTCCAAGCTATGTAACACGCTCTGCAAACGCTGATTAAATAGAGACTCTTTCATGAGAGTAGTGCTATTAAGCAAAGAATGATGCTATTTCTTCGTTGGTGATAAGATGTAGTATAAGCTTACCGGTGGGCGTATAGGAAGCCTCGGGTAAGGCAAATAGAGCAGCCACAATCTGCTCGGCACGCTCCGGTGAAAGAGGCTTGTAGGGTGCTGAATAGCGTTGTATAGAGATTGAGCGTGCTAAGGCCTCGATTAGGGTCTGTCGTCCGTCTCCCTCTGTTTCCATCAATTCAAGGATGCTATTCTCTATGAGTACTTGTCCGTCTTCGTTTAGGAAAGATGGGGTGGTGAGTAGTGAAAAACTACCATCTCCTAACGGACTTACTTCAAAGCCGAGGGTATCTAAATCTTCAATAAGGGTATCCAATAGGGCAGCCTCCTCTGCATTGAAGTGCATTATACGGGGTATAATTAGTCTTTGTTTTCGCTCCTTGCTTTTTGCATGGCTTAGCTTATCTATGAGCTCTTCGTAGTTGATACGCATCTCAGCTCGCTTGGCATCGATAATGGCCATGCCGCTATGGAGCACTACCGCCATATATCGCTCCGTAAGAATGAGCGGAGCACCGGAGGAGGTGACCGCTTTGTCCTCTGGCGTATCCATTGGGGCAATAAGCGTTTCTGTCAAACGTGTGGCTTCGTGTGTAGTTGTGTCGGCGGCAAAACTACTGAATACCGTTGCCCAGTTGAGGTTGCGCTCTTTGGGGGTAGTGGAAGCGTTTTCAGAGAAGGGATTATAGGTGTGATCCCGATTAATTGTGGGCTGCGAAATTTTGTTGTCGGATTTCCCCCTGTATGTGGGTAGGTCTACTACGTGTTGGGTATCGAAGTCCAAGCGAGGCATCGCCACAGCTCGGTGCAGGGTTTGTTTGACGAGAGTGCCTAATAAACGGTAGATGGGCTGCTCGTCTAAAAACTTGATCTCTGTTTTTGTAGGGTGTACATTGACATCTATTCGGGAGGAATCGGTTTGCAAATAGACAAAATAGGTAGGTTGCTGACCTACAGGGATAAGAGCTTCGTAAGCCTGCATTATGGCATGGTGGAAGTAGGGATGCTTCATGAAGCGTCCATTGACAAATAGAAACTGCTTAGCCCCACGTTGTTTGGTATGCTCCGGGCTACCTATGAATCCGTTTATCGTTACTACCTCCGATTGAAAGTCTATAGATAATAACCCTTTATCACCGGGTTTGGGCACGACAGCAGCGATTCGCTTCGCTAATGTGCCGGCTTGAAGAATAGAGGCCTCTATCCCATTTTGATATAGATAAAAAGCAATGTCCGGATAGACAAGAGCAATCCGTTCGAAACAGGAGAGTATATGTCGCCACTCGGTTATATCACTTTTAAGAAAGCGTCTTCTGGCAGGTACATTGTAGAATAGATTACGCACTTCAAAGCAGCTTCCTACTGGTGCGGCTTTTCTGGTCGTCTGCTCGACTATGCCCCCATCGATTTGTATGCAAACTCCCAACTCGTCGGTAGTGCGTCGTGTAGTAAGCATAACATGGCTCACCGAAGCAATAGAGGCCAACGCCTCTCCTCGAAAACCCATTGTGCGGAGGGATAAAAGATCGTCTGCACGACGTATTTTACTGGTCGCATGTCGCTCAAAGGCCATACGGGCATCTTGTGGGGACATGCCGCACCCATCGTCTGTGACACGTATCAATGCTTTGCCTGCATCTTCCACTTCTATACGGATGTTTTTCGCTCCCGCATCAATAGCATTCTCTACTAACTCTTTGATTACGGAAGCAGGGCGTTGGATCACCTCTCCCGCTGCAATTTGATTCGCTATGCTGTCCGGTAAAACTTGTATGATATCGTTCATGGGTACTACTGCCACTATGTGTACAAAGTTAAGCTTTTCTCCCCTTTCTTTCTGATCTTTGAGGAAGACAATTACTACCTCTGAGGGGAAAAGTGGAGAAAATCGGATCGAGCAAGTAGGAATAGGTGCGTTGGTCATTAAGAATAAATTATTACCTTTGCAAACTGATAGGAAATAATAACGGGTGGCGATGCTGCCTTATAGATAACGAAAGCAAAATGAAAAAAGAATTGCATCCACAAGAGTACCGCAAGGTGGTGTTCAAGGATATGTCTAACGATGACATGTTTATCACGCGTAGTACGGCACAGTCAAAGGAAACCATTGAAATCGATGGTGAAACATACCCCTTGATAAAGGTTGAAATTTCTAATACCTCACACCCATTCTATACCGGAAAGGCTAAGTTGGTCGATACTGCCGGTCGTGTAGATAAGTTCCTCAGTCGCTATGGGAAGCGAAATCAAAAGGAAAGCAAGTAATAGGAAGATATAACCTTTCGTAGTCTCTCTTATTCTGAGATAGAGACTTTTAGCTATTGAGGTATGGGGTACATGCGTTATGCAGTACTCCATACTTTTTTCTTAATACCGCTATGCGTTTAAATCATTCTGTGACGCTCTTTGGAGGATTATGCAACTTTTTACTGCTCCAGTCGTCTATAGAGATAGAAGGTGTTTTTTGAATAACAAGAAAAAGACGTATATGAAGAAATTCTGGAGAATATCCCTCGTCGTGCTCCTTTCGGTAGCCGTCGGAGCAGGTGTATCGTCTGCTGTGTACAGTTATAAGATTACTAATGCGGATTTGCCTGTCTCCTATGTCGATACTTATGGTAGTGCTACAGACAATGAGTATGGCTTCCATAACACAGCCTTAGCCGGTCAGTCTCGTGCTGTAGGGTCAGCACCGGATTTGATTCCAGCTGCGGAGAGTAGTGTGCATGCAGTGGTGCATATCAAAGTGGAAGGTGAACAGCAAGTCTCCCGCATAGATCCTTTTGAATTCTTTTTCGGAGGAGGTGGTAGACAGCTTGATAGCAGGCCGGTAGTAGGCTACGGATCTGGAGTGATTATATCAAAAGATGGATATATCATTACCAACAACCATGTGATTGCAGATGCTAATAAAATAGAGGTTACCCTGAATGACAACCGCACTTTCAAAGCTACATTGGTGGGTTCTGATCCTGCGACAGATATTGCACTGATAAAGATTGAAGCAAAAGATTTGCCTACACTTCCTTTCGGAAATAGTGATGATCTGCGTGTAGGAGAATGGGTGCTTGCTGTAGGTAACCCATTTAACCTAACCTCCACGGTTACCGCCGGTATTGTGAGTGCTAAGGCACGTAGCCGTATTTCCTCTCCCGGAGAGGATATGAAAATAGGTGGATTCATACAAACGGATGCAGCTGTTAATCCCGGAAATAGTGGCGGTGCATTGGTCAATGCGCGTGGAGAATTAGTCGGCATCAATACAATGATCTACTCCAATACAGGCAATTATGCCGGTTATTCCTTTGCTGTGCCTATCAATACCGCAGCGAAAGTAGTAGGCGACATAAAGAAATTCGGTACTGTACAGCGTGCTGTATTGGGGATAATTGGTACGGACATCAACAAAGAGCTGAAGGATAAGTACAACTTAAAGGTGGATGCCGGTGTTTTCGTAACGGATTTTGCTGAGGTGAGTGCAGCTTATGCCGCAGGTATAGAAAAGCATGACGTAATCGTTGCTGTAGATGGCCGTAGAGTGATGAATATGACCGAAGTGCAAGAGATCATTTCCACAAAGACTCCTGGTGATCGCATTAGTATTACAGTGGACCGCAAGGGAGTAACAAAGAAGTTCTCTGTAGTGCTTAAGAACAGTGAGGGCAATACGGGCATTGTTAAGAAATCAGATGCGAGCAAGCTCTTAGGTGCATCACTTAAAGAATTATCTGTGTCGCAAAAGCGTTCGTACGGTATCTCTTATGGTGTGGTTGTAGATAAGGTTGAGAAGGGTAAATTCCGCCAGAATGGAATTAAAGAGGGCTTTATCATTCTTACAATGAATAACGTACGCATTCAGAGTGTGGATGATGCCATGCGCATTGTTTCACAGCTTCAGAGCCGTTCAAGTCAGGAAAAAGCTCTTATGGTTAGAGGCTTTTATCCTAATGGACGGATTAAATCTATAGTGATTGATTTGAATTAGAGATAGTTAGCTAATCTTTTTGTACACTGCTCCCTATGCTACTTGTGTAGATATCATGGGGAGCAGTTCCTTTTTAGAAGGTAGAGCCTTTACGAAAAATTCATCCCCTTCGCAAACTACTTTCTTTGCTTAGAGTGAACATTTTCACCGCTTGTCGGTTATAGTAGCGGTGTTCGATAAAGAGTACCGCTGCCGAGCATGTGTTTGATGAATATACAAGCGAAGAAGTAGTAGAAAGCCGGGGCGATATATCACTATCAACAAATTCATCCATTTACAGTTCATGCCGCGTGGAGAGTGTGTGGGCTGTGCTGACAATAGAAAAAAAGAAAGAGTACATAGATAAGCAAGCATGAGGCAATTAAAGATTACTAAGTCAATTACCAATAGAGAAAGCGCATCACTGGATAAGTATCTGCAAGAAATAGGTCGTTTGCCGATGATTTCCATTGACGAAGAGGTAGAATTGGCACAAGCTAGTCACAGAGGAGATGCTGCTGCACTGCATCGCTTTGTCAATGCTAACCTTAGGTTTGTGGTTTCAGTAGCAAAGCAATATCAGAATCAAGGACTTAGTCTTCCGGACTTAATTAATGAGGGAAACTTGGGGCTTATTAAGGCAGCGAGGAAGTTCGATGAGACAAAAGGGTTTAAGTTTATCTCCTATGCAGTATGGTGGATCAGACAATCTATCATGCAGGCTCTTGCCGAGCAGAGCCGTATTGTGAGGCTTCCCCTTAATCAGGTTGGTAATAACTCTAAGATTACAAAAGCAGTAGAGGCTTTTGAGCAGGAGCATGAGCGCAAACCCTCTATCAACGAATTATCAGATATACTTGGAGACGATCAAACGAAGATTGCTACTACAATGCAGTCTTTCCGTAAGCATGTGTCTATTGATGCGCCTTTTGTGGAGGGGGAAGATAATAACCTGTTGGATGTATTAGTTAATGAGGATGCTCCCAGTGCAGACCGAGACTTGATGCAGTCCTCTCTCAATACGGAGATTGATAGGGTGCTCTCTACACTTTCCGATCGAGAGGCAGAGATCGTAAGAATGTTTTTTGGAGTGGGACAATACCCGGAGATGACACTTGAGGAGATCGGTGAGCATTTCGACCTTACTCGTGAGCGTGTGCGACAGATTAAAGAGAAAGCTATACGTAAGTTGCGCCAGGGAGACAAGTGCCAGCAACTCAAGAGTTTCTTGGGATAAAGTGCTGTCTTGCTGAGACGACTTTGATGTGCATTAACCTACCGCTACCGGTATAGTATTTGAGTTCGGAGTCTTGCTCTTATTTCTTTATAATACAGCAAAAAGAGTGAAGTAAATACTCTGTCCTCCCTCACTTGCTGCGAGGAGTGATTGCAGAAAAATGTAGGAAGTTGAATAGCAAACAAAAGGACGAAATCCTCTCGGATCCGTCCTTTTGTGCGTTTATATGCCCTCTGTATAAGGACGTCAAGGTATTACCTCCAATAGGTGGATGTAAGCTGCGTAAGTACAGACACTTTAATTGCCCTCAGCTCTCCTTTGAGTTGATAAGTCTCTTATTGATAGAGAAAATTGAGAGATTCTCCCGGTTGTACCTCTCTTATGGGTTCTCCATATTTGAAGATGCGAGCCGGTTTTTCACCGATAAGACGAGACCCGTTATCGTCTACTAACAAGCGACAGCCTTCTCGTAACCCTACCACATAGCGATCGTGATTTGCTGCTATGTATTCAAGAATACGCTGCTCACGTGTTTCTCCTCCATGCCCCTCAGGGTGGGCATCTAAGTAGTGGGGATTAATCTGGTAAGGAACGAAGTCAAGCCCTTTGAAAGAGAGGGGCTCTACGATAGGCATATCGTTTGTAGTACAGATGGTGGGACAAGCTATATTGCTACCTGCACTCCAGCCTGCATAGGGAATATTACTATGGAGTACGCGCTCACGTATGGCTTGTATAAGTCCTTGCTCTTGCATCATTCTTACAAGCTGAAATGTATTACCCCCTCCGACAAGAATCGCATCGGCACGGCTAATAGCTGCAATAGGATCAGCTTCGCGATGAATACCACGCACATGTATGTCGTAGGACTTTAAGGCGGTATTGACCTTTTCTACATATTCGTCAAACGAATAAGTGACTGCGGCATATGGAATGAATATAGGAGCCTTACCTTTTTCACCGAGATGGTGGGCAAGGTCTGCGGAGGCTTTTTCAAGATACTTTTCTCCGGGGCTTGCCGAATTACTGATCAGTAGTAGTTTCATTTGTTTATTAGTATATAGTTGTTGTAAGCAAATATACCCAAATATGCGGAATTATACACTTGGTAGAGGTTTTTATGGCCTATTTAATAAATCACCTATTAAAGGGGGCACTTCCTCCAAAAGCATGAAAAGAAGCAAATGCGTTACCTTTGTACAGATACTGACATATAAAGAGTGCGGGTACATACACTAAAACCGAGAGCAGTACGTTATAGAATTGATGAGAAACGGGCACATATTCCATTGGCTCAAACTGCTGTATAGCTGTCTACTGGTGGTAGGGCTTTCTGCTATAGCCTCGGCTGAGGGTGTGGCAAGTAGTCCCTTTGCATCCGGTAAGTGGGTAAAGGTGGCTATTCAGAAGAGTGGAGTGTACCGTGTTTCCTATGAGGCATTGCGTAAAGCCGGATTTGAAAACCCTCAAGAAGTGGGTGTATATGGATATGGAGGCTCCTTGCTTAGCGAGAAGCTCTCTGATGCACCTCGCGAGGCATTGCCGGCTGTACCAATTGTGCAGCAAAATGATGCTCTCTATTTCTATGCAGAAGGTGTTACCTCCTTTAGCTATGATCATGCGAAGGAGTCATATATGCGAGAGATCAATCACTACGCTACGGAAGGGTATTATTTCTTGTCCGATATAGCCGGTGTTAAGTTAATGGAGCAAGAAGAAGGTTCGGTGAGAGATACTCCTCCCCTTGCAGAATATTACGATGGCTTTCTCCTTCATGAAGAAGAATCTACCTCTTTGAAGCAATCCGGCCGTATGTTGGTAGGAGAGCCTTTATCCGGTGCTGCGGAGCGTAAAGTGACCATTCCGTTTGATAATGGAACCCCGGTGTCGGGAAGTAATATTCAGGTCTATGCAGCTTATGTTGCTCTACCTAATTCGGAGGCTCTCTTTGAGCTTTCGGCAGAGGGTGTGAGGGTGATAGAGGACCGAATGAATAGACGGGAGGATACATCCCATCCCAATTTCTTGGCGGGTATACGACACTATGTAGGAGGATCTTATGCTTTTCAAGGCACTGGCGATGCTCTTCATTTGAATTTACGTTTGTCTCCGGCCACCGAAAAATCCTATTTAGACTATATTTTCATAAGATACAAAGGGCGTCTCTCCTATGAGCAAGGAAAGCAACTTTTGTTTAGGAGGGCCGGGTTGAATTATCGATTCAAAATAGACAAAATGCCCTCTAATTCTTTGCTGTGGGCTATAGAGAGTCCTAATGAGGTGCGCCAGGTTAAACTCACGGGTGATTATTTTGATCATGCGGCCATGGGTAAGAATGGGCAGCCGATAGAGTTTGTGCTCTGCGCATCTGAGGATGCTTACAATATAGCTAAGTTAGAGCCGGTTGAAACACAGAATATACGGGGCTACGAGGGTGTGCCTGACCTGATGATTATCTCCACGAAAGCATTCTTGGGCGAAGCAAAACGCTTGGGACAGTTTCATGCTGACAACGAGGGGCTTAAAGTACTCGTGATGACGCAAGAACAGCTCTTCAACGAATTTTCAAGTGGCACACCGGATGCTACGGCATATCGTCTGATGACCAAATATTTCTATGATCGTTGGGTGGCGGCTAATCCTGCTAAAAGTCCCACAGAAGCTCCTATGAATCTTTTACTTTTTGGTGATGGAGCTGCTGACAATAGGCTATTAAGTTATGAGTGGCAAGCACTTAAGAAGAGTGGAACGGAGTTCTTGTTGACCTATCAAAGTGTTAATTCACTTAATATGGATAGCTATAATACGGACGACTATTTTACTTACCTACTACCAGAGGATGACAACCTAACCAACGGAAAGAAGCGAATGGTGATCGGTGTAGGGCGTTTTACCGTGCGTACACTCAGCGAAGCAAGGGCAGCGGTAAATAAGAGTATAGACTATGCGTCCAAGCTTGATCCTGGAGTTTGGAAAACACGCGGTTGTTTTGTCGCTGATAATGGAGATGGATATGGACATTTGCGGCGTGCAGAGGAATTGGCTAAGCTAACCGAATCCTTGATGCCTGAACTGATGCTCACAAAGGTCTATTTTGATGCCTTTCCCTCCCAAACTGTGAATGGCTTAAATACATTCCCAGGTGCCAGACGTAAGTTGATGGATGCCTTCAAGAAGGGTTTGCTCTTTGTTAATTATACAGGTCATGGTAACCCCTCTGCTTGGAGCGATGAACAGATCCTTACTGTAGCTGATATCCAACGCTTTGATTTTCCTCATTGTCCTCTTTGGATTACTGCCACGTGTGATTTTTCCAATTTTGATAGCCCGCTGACAAGTGCCGGTGAACGTGCTTTTCTCAACGAAAAGAGTGCTGCTATTGCACTCTATACTACCACTCGCGTAGTGATTGATATTTACAATCAAAATCTTAATGTGGCCATTACTGAGAGCCTCTTTTCTAAGGATAAGGATGAAAAGCTATACCGATTTGGTACTGTACTTAAGCATGCAAAGAACAAGATGATTAGCATAAGTAGCGACACTATCAATAAGCTTAATTTTTTGCTGATTGGTGATCCTGCCTTGCGACTTAATGTTCCCTCTCATCAAGCCGTAATCAATACAATTAACGACTTATCGCTCGGAAGTAGTGATACCATTCGTCTTAAAGCTTTGGAAAAAGTACATGTCAAAGGCTATATAGGAACGCAAGGAGGTGCTGTGAATGGGGATTTTAACGGCTCTATGGCTGTGACTGTTTTTGACAGTGAGCAGACTATGGAAACATTAGAATCCAATATACCTTCCTACTTAGAGAACAAACAGCCTTATTCGGATTATCCCGGGTTGATTTATGCCGGTAATACAAAGGTTGAGAATGGGTATTTCGATTTTACTTTTACTGTACCAAAGGATGTCTCTTATGGAGAGGGTAATGGTCGTATCAATCTTTATGCCTATGATGAAGAGAAGAAGCTGGAGGCTATGGGGGTAGATCGCTCTTTTAAGGTTGTGCCCGGCTCTCCGGGAGGTCTGGCGGTAGATACCACTCCCCCGGAAATTAGAAAATGCTTTTTGAATGACTCAACGGCTACAGACTATTTCCTTACCGGCCCCACTCCTTTCTTCTTTGCTGAAGTGTACGAAGATAGTGGCCTTAATCTTTCTGAGAGTGGCTTAGGACATCGTATTACGCTTTGTATAGACAACCAGTTCGACTATACTTATAGTCTAAATGATTATTATGAGGCTTCGGCTACAGAAGCGGGTTTGGGCACTATTGCCTATACAATACCTGAAGTAACCGAGGGGGATCATACGGCTACTCTAACGGTATGGGATGTGTACAATAATATGTCTACAAAGACTATTCATTTCCGAGTGAATAAAGATCTATCGGCAGAGGCAGTTGTAGCTGCTGTATATCCCAATCCGGTGGTGCGAGGCAAAGAGGTGACCTTTAAGGTACAGACCAATCAGCCTCGAGAAGAGTTTATCGGCTATGTAGAGCTGATTGATTTCACCGGAAGGGTAGTAGCGAAAAGTGACAATATCTCAATAAAAACTGAACTAAATGTACCGCAAGAGATTAAGTGGCTACCCACAACCTCTTATGGAACTAACCCACAGTCGGGACTCTATCTCTACCGATGGGTAATAACACGAAATAATGGTAGAGTAAGCTATGCAACAGGCAAGTTGGTTATTGTTGACGAAGCTGCTCTTGTAGAACAAAAGGAATAATAACATAGTATGAATATAGGACATATCAATTTCCGCTTTACTGCGGTAGTCAAGATCTTCCTTGCCGTAGGGATACTAAGTGCTGCTTATGCCCCTCTAAAGGCACAAAATGAGGGCGAAGTAACGGAGCGTCGCTTTAATGCAGTGGTTACTTCTGTGCCTTCTCTTCAGATTAATCCCAGTGCCCGGAGTGGAGGAATGGGAGATGTAGGTGTGTCAACTACACCTGATGTTTTTGCGCAGTACTTCAATCCATCTAAATATGCCTTTCTCTCTTCAAAGGCGGGAGTCTCATTCTCTTATACCCCTTGGTTGGCTAAGATAGTGAGAGATATAAAGTTGATGGAATTGGTCGGATACTACAAGATAGGGGCTTCCGATAATCAGGCCTTAAGTGCCTCTTTGCGCTACTTTTCCATGGGGAGTGTGGAGCAATTTGACGAAATGTCACGATCACTGGGGCAAGCCCATCCTAATGAGTTTGCTGTAGATTTTGGGTACTCTATACAGTTGACGCCTGATTATTCAATGGGTGTTGTTTTACGTTATATAAGGGGCGACCAAAATCTTGCTACAGGTGAGTCGCAAGCCGGGAACGCCTTTGCTGCAGATATATCCGGATTCCTGACAAAGTATTTTTATATAGGTCAAAGCGAAACTTTGTGGACGTTTGGATACAATATCAAAAACATCGGTACTAAGATTTCTTACGGAGGAGGACAATCAATGTTCATTCCTACTAATTTAGGTATCGGTACAGGATTACTTTATCCCATTGATAGTTATAATGCACTATCACTTAACCTGGAACTCAATAAATTGCTAGTGCCTACTCCACCACTTCAGGATCAGAAGGATCCCGAAGCTTATAAAGAAGCCTACGATAAATACATCAATACCTCCTCTATAGCAGGTATCTTTAAGTCTTTCGGTGATGCCCCCGGTGGCTTCAAAGAGGAGTTACAGGAAATAAATTTAGGGGTCGGCATGGAATACAGCTATGATAACCGTTTTTTCCTCAGAGCCGGCTATTCCTATATTAGTCCGAATAAAGGGAACTTACAGTTCTTTACATTGGGAGCGGGCTTTAAGATGAGTGTGTTTAGTATTGATGCCTCCTATCTGATTTCTACAGTGGCAGCGAATCCTTTGGACCAAACACTTCGCTTTACAGTCGCATTTGACTTTGATGGAATAAGAAGTTTATTCCGTTGATATAGAAGATGACTCGTATTCCATTTGCCGTAGGAAACGGCTTTGATGTACATCGCTTCCGGCAAGAGGGGGGGCAGTTAGTACTCTGTGGTGTACAAATTCCTTTTGAGCGAGGTTTGCTAGCACACTCAGACGGAGATGTCGCTTTGCATGCACTGTGTGATGCTCTATTGGGGGCAGCTTCCTTGAGAGACATTGGATATCACTTTCCACCTTCAGAAGAGGCTTATAAAGACATCAGCAGTAAGATCCTTTTAGCTAAGGTGGTAGCTTTAGTTAAGCAGCAGGGGTGGTTAGTAGCTAATGTGGATATTACTATTATGGCAGAACGCCCCAAACTAAAGGGCTATATCGAGTTGATGCGTCATGCTCTCTCTGAGATAGTCGGTTCGGATACCCTTATCTCAGTAAAGGCAACGACTTGTGAGGGACTAGGTTTTGTGGGTAGAGAGGAAGGAATAGCTACTTTTGCAACTGCTTTACTATACAGAAACGAATAAATGAAGATGATGAATTTAAGTGAATTGACTGCAGTAGGTCCTGTAGATGGCCGATATGGAAATAAAACAGAGCGTTTGAGAGCCTATTTTTCAGAGGCAGCCTTGATACGTTATCGTGTACGTGTAGAGGTGGCATACTTTCTTGCATTGAGTGACGTTGTACCGCAGCTTAAGGGCAAATTGAGTGACACTGACAAGCAAAAGATCAATGCTATTGCTGTGGAGTGTGACGATGCGGCTGCTCAGCGTGTAAAAGAAATTGAGAAGGTAACCAATCATGACGTAAAGGCCATTGAATACTATATAAAAGAGCAGTTTGAGCGTTTGAATCTTACTGAATATAGTGAGTTTGTACATTTTGGACTTACCAGTCAGGATATCAATAATACAGCTTTCCCGTTAATGTTGCGGGAAGCTATGGAAGCGGTTTATCTACCTACGTTAGAAGAGGTCATAACCACGTTAGAGTCTTTGGCTAAGGAGTGGGCTAATATTCCCATGTTAGCTCATACCCATGGCCAGCCCGCCTCTCCTACCCGCTTAGGAAAAGAAATAGAGGTCTTCGCCTATCGTCTTCGTTGTCAGCAAAAGGAGCTCAAGCAGGTCCCTATTACGGCTAAGTTTGGGGGAGCCACAGGTAACTTTAATGCACACCATGTAGCGTACCCTAATATAGATTGGAAAAGCTTCGCACAACGCTTTGTGGGCTCTTTAGGCTTGCATCGCGAAGAGCTGACTACACAGATCTCCAACTACGACTATCTGGCAGATCTGTTCCATTCTATGGAACGCATCAATACCATATTAATTGACTTAGCTCGTGATGTATGGAGCTATATATCCATGGGCTACTTCCGTCAGAAGATAAAGGCCGGTGAAGTTGGATCTTCAGCTATGCCACATAAGGTCAATCCGATTGACTTTGAGAATGCAGAGGGCAATCTGATGCTGGCGAATGCCCTGCTTGAGTTCTTAGCCCGTAAGCTACCGATTTCTCGTTTGCAGCGTGATTTGACTGACTCAACGGTGATACGCAATGAGGGTATGCCTATTGCCTATACTTTAATCGCTTTGGAGAGTTTGAAAAAGGGATTGGGCAAGTTGATTGTAGATGAAAAGAGCATCTCGCAGGATCTATCTCGCAACTATGAAGTGGTTGCTGAGGCAATTCAAACCATTTTGCGTCGCGAGGGGTATCCGCACCCATATGAAGCGCTTAAGGAGTTGACCCGCACCGGACAGGCAATGGATGAGGCTACGATACGTGCATTTGTAGAAGGCTTAGCATTGAGTGATCAGGTAAAGAACGAAATAATGAGCATAACGCCTCTAAATTACGTAGGAATCTGATTTTATTAGTACTTTTGTAGAAAGTAGATATACATACCGATGTAGACAAGTTGTTCGTTCTCATCTAAATGGTGTGAGTGGACTCAGTTCCTCGGTAGTAAGAGATAATAAGCCGAGACCAACCGGAGAAAAGATACGTATGCTTGACGAAAACGCACCTAAAGAGTCCTCTCAATACAATAAGGTGCACCCCGAATTCCTCACTCGAGATGAGCTAAGGGAAGAGGAAGGTCTTCCTAAAAAGAATCGCAAGAGGGTCAGAGTAACCAATAATCCATCGCAGGAAGCTGTGATTAACACACAGGATAAAACGTCCGGTGGTAGAACAGTACTTAGTACCTTGGATGGCAAGGCAAAAGAGACTATCCCTAGTGATCTCTTTGACCCGATTGAAAAAGGCACTGATAGACGCAATAATTCTCGAAATAATGAGGGAAAAACTCGTGAGACGTTTTCGCACAGACGTTCTGCAGTAGCTTCTCGAGTTGTCTCCGCCAGTCCCGCTTCTTTCAATAGAGAAACTGCAGACCTTGATAGAAATCAGTCGTCTTACGCCTCAGGGCATCGGTATCCGGCTAAGAAGCCCGGTACGTCCAGTGCTATACGTCGTGAGGCAGATCGTACCTATGGAGTGAGTGATGGAGAGTATAACGAGTCTCATGGGTACGCAGGTCGTAGAGTGGCTGACAATTCTTTTGATAGAGCGAGACAACCCTTCAAGAAAAACACAAAGAAGAAAAAGCAAAAACTTCATATTCAACCGGCTGCCGAGAAGGTTATTTCCTACCCGGAGTTTAACGTTGAGAAAAGTGATCCGATACGTCTCAATAAATATCTCTCAAATGCAGGTCTATGCTCTCGCAGAGTAGCAGATCAGATGATCGCAGAAGGGAGGGTTGCCGTTAATGGCGAAATCGTAACAAAGCTTGGTACAACGGTAACGCGCATGGATCGTATTACTTGTGATGGTAAGGAAATGTCCATTGAGCGCAAGGTGTACGTCTTACTGAATAAACCTAAAAATTGCGTTACCACAGTAAGTGATGAACAGGGGCGTACGACCGTGATGGATATAGTGAAGAATGCCTGTGAGGAGAAAATATTTCCTGTGGGACGTTTAGACCGAAATACTACCGGTGTACTGTTGCTTACCAACGATGGCGATTTGGCAGCCAACCTTTTGCATCCCTCACAGCTAAAGAAAAAAATATACCAGGTGTCGTTAGATAAGCCTGTATCAGTGGAGCATATGAAGCAGTTGGCAGAGGGTATCAAACTGGAGGATGGTGAAATACATGCTGATGCAATCAGTTATATAGATGAGGATAATCTGGCTCTTGTGGGAATAGAGATACACTCCGGACGCAATAGGATTGTAAGGAGGATGTTTCAGCACTTGGGCTACCATGTGCGTTCTTTGGATCGAGTCTACTTTGCCGGACTAACAAAGAAACGCTTGCCTCGGGGGCATTGGCGTTATTTAACTGAGACGGAAGTTATAAATCTTAAGATGGGGCGATTTGATTAACAATATCATCAGATAGAAATCTATGAAAAGAACTATGATTAAGGAGCTGTTTGACAAAGCTCCAATAAATACGGATGTCTGTGTGAAAGGGTGGGTGCGTACCCGCCGTGGCAATAAAAATGTCTCTTTTATAGCTGTTAATGACGGTTCTACTATACACAATCTTCAGATAGTGGCTGAAAATGCCCACTTTGATGCGAAGCTAATGACTCAGCTCACCACAGGAGCATCGCTTTGTGCCGTAGGAAAATTAGTGGCTTCTCAAGGGGCAGGGCAGAGCATAGAGCTTCAGGCAGAAGAAATTACTCTCTATGGAGCAGCAGATCCCAATGAGTATCCTTTGCAAAAGAAGGGACATTCACTTGAGTTCCTTCGAGATATTGCGTATCTGCGTCCGCGTACCAATACGTTTGGGGCTATTTATCGTATAAGGCACAATATGTCCATAGCGATACACACCTTCTTCCATAATAAGGGTTTCTATTACGTGCATACTCCTATTATCACCTCGAGTGATGCAGAAGGAGCCGGGCAGATGTTTAGAGTCACCACTTTGGATTTAGAGCGACTTCCCAAAAAGCAGAACGGAGTAGTTGATTACAAGAAAGATTTCTTTGGCAAGCCTACTTCGCTCACGGTATCCGGGCAGCTTGAGGGCGAGTTAGCTGCATTGGCTTTAGGCGGTATTTATACTTTTGGTCCAACATTCCGTGCGGAGAACTCCAATACCCCTCGTCACCTTGCGGAGTTTTGGATGATTGAGCCTGAAGTGGCTTTCTATGATATACACGATAACATGGATTTGGCGGAAGAGTTTACCAAGTATTGCGTGCAGTGGGCTTTGGATAACTGTGCCGATGATTTGGCCTTCCTCCAAGAGCACTTCGACAAGGAATTGATCGAACGCTTAAATTTTGTACTGAAGCACCCCTTTGAACATATTACCTACACAGAGGGAATTACTATTTTAGAGAAGGCTATTGAGCAGGGTGTGACTTTTGAATTCCCCGTTTATTGGGGAGCTGATCTCTCCAGTGAGCATGAGCGTTATCTTGTGGAGAAGCACTTCAAGAAACCTGTAATCATGACAGACTATCCGAAGGATATAAAGGCCTTCTATATGAAGCAGAACGATGACGGCAAGACGGTGCGTGGCATGGACGTACTCTTCCCGATGATCGGTGAGATTATTGGCGGAAGCGAACGTGAAGCGGACTACGATAAGCTGTTGCAGCGAGTACAAGAGTTGCATATTCCTGATAAGGATATTTGGTGGTATCTGGATACTCGTCGCTTTGGGTCAGTGCCGCATAGTGGCTTCGGATTGGGATTTGAGCGTCTCCTCCTCTTTGTAACCGGAATGACCAATATCAGGGACGTGATTCCTTTCCCAAGAACACCGAATAACGCTAATTTCTAAATTAAATAGAGTTTACGGAGGTATATACTTTAAGAGAGTCGCCCTTTGGGTGGCTCTCTTTCTTTTATTTACGGATCAGAAATTTGACCTCTTTGTACAATTACTCTCTCTCTTATCCGCAATTGGATTTGCCCACCTATGCGAGTACTTCCTCACTCTTTATCCTTAGTGCCTTGTAGTAGGGGAGTCAAAAGGCTAACTGTGATGTATTGATGCAGGGGAAAAAAGATACAGATCTATTGGATGAAAGGTATAGATATTTTGTCTGAAAGATATAAATCTATCGCATGAAAGATATACATGTTTTCTTTCCAATTGATTCATTGTACTTGTGTCTTTTGCTACAGCCGGACAGGAGCTTGGGGTAGGGAGTCAGGCGGTTAGTGTGGGGTAACATGAATCAGTACAGGTGTTTGTGCTACTTGCGTGGCTATTAAGCGCACAGCACTTCCTTCACGTAGATGGAGTGTTTTGTAAAGAGCAGCTCGAGTAAGCGGAAAGTTCTTCACGGTAATATCGGCCTCATGCCAACGACCTTTCAGCTGCTTGTGTAATCCGGATTTCCAAGGAAGCACCTCCTCTGTGTGATAGATACGCCCGGGAAACGCTTCGCAGCACTCTTTTGAGGTGTACAAGTGGCTGTCTGTTGCAAGCTTCTGGACGTTATATCGTGTGGAAAGTAGTTTGAAGGCACCAGCTTTGAGCAGAGCTGGATGGGGCAAATAGAGCCACGGCCCGATCTCTTCCGCTATAGTCGCCTGAGCTTCACGCTCTTCTTTAATGGAGCATGAGAAGAGAGAGACCTTCGCCCCCTCTTTCGAATAAATATGAATGTGGAGCGGTATCTGCTCGGGAGTGCATGTCGAGACCTCAATAGACTCAATATAGAGAAGAAGTTCTTTTACTTCATCTCCAACGGCTTGTATGGAGATATGAGACGCTTGTGGAAGACTGTGTAACAGAGCCTCAATATCTAACATGGGCGAAAGTTTGAGAAGTATGCGCCCTTGATAATTGAGACTTTTCAATAGATCCACTACCTCAAGAGGGTTGGGTAGAGTGTCCTCTAAAAGGAATGTCTTCCGTCCACCGGCATCCCGTCGGGCCGGGTCTAAGTAGAGTAGGGTTTGGGTATTTAAGCGGAGCTGTTTGAGCGCTTCTATACTATTTGAATGGTGTAATGTATGGGCAGAACCTATATTTAATCGGCTGATGTTGTACTCCGCTGCTGCGTATAGAAGTGGATCAAGCTCAAAATAGTCGGCACAGTGAGCATCACGGCTCATGTAGTAGAAGTCTATTCCCAATCCCCCTGTCCCATCAATCAAATGTGTGTCCCGACTCACATATTTTGCCTTATGCTTTGCTAAAACCTCGCTTGAAGCTTGTTGAAAAGCCACCTCTGTAGGTATAAAAAAGGGTGCTTCTGCAAAGGAGGGAAACTTATGTTGCCAGCGTTTCCATAGTGCTACTCTTCGGGCAACAAAGGGGCGAAAGGCATGTGAAAGAGCACTTTTCCCCAGTAGAATCCTATCCGGAGACATCTCCTTGAGTTCATTGCATCGTTGTATGATCTCTTCTATTTCCTCTTGCGTGGGTATATAGCCGGTGGTATTCATTGATCATATTCTTGTGCGATGCTGCAAAGTTACATAAGTTTTAGCTGCTGCCTTAGGAATTAATATGGCTCAGAAGGTTTTGTTGGCTCGGCAGAACGCTTAGCCATATCGAGAGCAAGATGAGATGCAGAGGTATCAAGTAAAGGTAGTAACTTTGTTATATGGAGCAAACCGGAATAGCAGGAACCCTTTGCAAGGAGGTAGAGCAGCATCTTCTTGGCGTTTATCCTCCGCAAGAGGCAGCTGCCATCTCAGTGGCACTCATGTGCTCTATTTGCCACATGAGCCGAAGTGAGTGGTATATACAGCGTGCAGAGTATGTACTAAGTAGTGCCCAAGTTAATAGATTGAAGGAGGCGGAGGCTCGTCTCAAGGCGGGCGAACCGCTTCAGTATGTAGTGGGAGAAGCGCCTTTTGGTCCTTTCGACTTATCGGTTGGCCGGGGCGTGCTCATCCCTCGTCCGGAGACGGAGGAGCTATGCAATCGCATTGTGGAAAAGCATGTTTTGGAGTCATCCCCTCGTATCTTAGACTTAGGTACAGGCTCAGCTGCCATACCCCTTTATCTGGCCTATTACCTGAAAGATAGTTACATCTATGGGGTAGAAAAGAGTAGTGCGGCTCTCGGCTATGCACATATAAATGTAACTCGCTATGAGCATGCTATTAAAGGCGCAGTAAAGCTTATTGAGGGCGATATGACTCAACCGGACTCCTTCATTCAGCAAATAGAGCCACTTGACATTTTGGTGAGTAATCCTCCCTATGTGGCAGAAGCGGAGCGAAAAAGCTTGGCACAGCATGTATTGTCATATGAGCCGCAGGAAGCTCTCTTTGCTTTTCCTCATCAGGATGATTTGTATTACTTTCGTGCTATTACAGCCCTACTGCCTTTGCTGCCAAAGCGTTTGCCCTTCTCACTCTATTTAGAGATAAATTCCCTTCTTGCGGAGGAGACGCTTTCACTATTTCGGGCTACGCAGCTTTTCTCGGATTTGCAGTTGATAAAGGATCTCTCCGGCAAACAGCGTTTCGTTATGGGAATAATTAGCAATTCGTGATGAAGAAAGAGAAATCAGAGGAGCAACACAGACTGGATGCAGAGGCTTATTGTGCAAAAGCAGAGCGCTCTCCTCAGGAGGTGACCCGGTGGCTTATGCGCAGAGAATTGAGTAGAGAGCAAATAGCTGTAATTATGTCTCATCTGACCGAACAGGGGTTTATCAATGAACGACGCTATATTTCTCTTTATGCCAGTGACAAACTCCGATTCAATGGTTGGGGGCCCTATAAAATAAAGTTCATGCTCTACGAAATGGGACTTGATAGGGAGCTTGTGAATGCGCTTGTTCCTCAGGTGATGGAGGAGGAGGGGGCTCTTGATATACTCCGAGGTATTTTGCAGCGGAGAATTGAAACCCTCGATGAGGCTACACCTGACCAGATAGAGCGTAAGGTTATTCAGTGGGCAGTGAATAGAGGATTTTCTTTGAAGGATGTGTATGCCATTCTTAAAGAACTACAAGCTGAGTGAGCTCATAGAACCGTTGCGCTATTTCCTTTTCCCAAGAAGGTGTGCGGCTTGTGGTAAACTATTGAGTAGGGCAGAAACAGTGCTCTGCGTCCGCTGTTTGGGACATTTGATTCCATTTACATTTACGCAAAGCGTTTGGCAGAAGCGTTTTGAGGAGCTTCCCGAAGTGGTAACCGCTTTCATGGGCGGATTTATATTTGAGGAGGAGGGTGTTTGTCGGGAACTAATCCATAGCATTAAGTATCAAGGAAATCGAGAGGGTGGACTCTATTTGGGTATGCTACTAGCTCGGCTTTGGAACTTGCGTAGAGAAGACTATGATTGTATTGTCCCCGTTCCACTCCATCCGCACAAGCTGCTTCACCGGAGGTACAATCAAGCCGAGATTATTGCCCGCGGTATTTCACTAGAGACCTCCATTCCACTCATCGCACATGCGCTTAGGCGTAGACACTATGAGCAAAGCCAAGCCGGTATGCACCGAGAGGAGCGCTTAACCCGTATGAAAGGGGCCTTTGCAATAGGACGTGACTCGGTTCCGGCCGGTAGTAGAGTGCTTTTGTTAGATGATGTGCTTACTACCGGAGCTACCCTTACTGCAGCGGCTAAAGCAATGGCAGAAACAAAGGCAAAGCAGATAGTTTTACTGGCAGCATCTGTGGATATGCCTGAGTGAAGAAAGCTGTTTTTCCTCAAAAATATTCTTTTTTCATATCCCTCAAAAGACTTGGTAGATGTTTCATTCTTCATTATTTTGCTACCTTTGCAAGGAATATAGCGATAAGACTTCCTACTGAAGCTTTAGGAGCGTATGAGGTATGGAGCGTTTCTTATTGATATACAGAACAATGAGCAATGAAAGGTAATAGGAATCGTATCGTACTGAGCGGACTTCCCGAGGGGCACTTCTCTGAGCAATTTACTCTGGAGAATGCTGTCTTCGCACGTGAAAATCCTTTCGATATTTATGGCGGAGAGGTGGAGGCTTTCGTAGAGGGCGATCGTACGGGCAATGTATTCCAATTGAACATAGCATTAAGAGGCTTTGTGAAAACGATATGTGACCGATGCGCCGATGATCTTGATTTGCCTATTAATGCCTCTTATCCCTTTGTGGTTAAGTTTGGTCAAACTACGGATTTGGACGATGTAGAGGAGCTCATTGTTTCCATGGACGACCCTGTACTGCCCATGGACGACTTGCTCTATCAGTTAGTGGTACTCTCTATCCCTATGAAGAGGGTGCACGCAGATGGCGAGTGTAATGCTGATAGTATGCGTTATTATGCGCAACAGGAAGAAGAGGAACGCAAAAGAGGACTTTTGCTTGATGAGAATGAGGATAACTAATTACCTCGTAACTCATAAAAAATAAGAGTATATACATATAATATAAAGAATAGAAAAAGTAAGCTAAACGCAGAGATATGGCACATCCTAAAAGAAGACAATCACACACAAGAACACGTTTACGTCGTGGACATGACAAGGCAGCAGTACCCACAATAGCAAAGTGCCCCAATTGTGGTGCGTGGCATATTTATCATACCGTATGCCCCGAGTGTGGCTATTACCGTGGTCAGTTAGCCATTGAGAAGGAAGAGGAGTAAGCACGTAGCTTACAATCCTCTCCACGCTACAAAAAATTCTTGGCACCGTGGCGCTACGATAAGAGCACCCCATAAGTGTGCCATCTATAGAAAGACACAAATTAGCTAACAAGATGCCACAAACAATAGAAGCCGTAATAACGGCCGTAGGTAGCTTCCTACCAGAGGATAAGCTGACCAATGCGGATATAGAGAAGATGGTAGATACCAGCGATGAGTGGATTACCACTCGTGTTGGAATTAAGGAACGTCGTGTACTGAAAGTTCCCGGTAAGGGAGCTTCCTATTTAGCTATACAGGCTGTACGTTCGCTCTTGGATAAGAGTGGGGTGGATCCTCTCTCCATTGAGGGAGTTATATTGGCAACCAATACAGCGGATTACCATTTCCCTACTACCAGCTCTGTTGTGGCTTATGAAACAGGCTGTACTAATGCTTTTACCTTTGATTTAGTAAGTGCTTGTCCTAGTTGGCTATATGCATTAGAAACAGGAGCTAACTATATTCGCTCGGGGCGTTATAAGCGCTTACTTGTCGTAGCTACTGAAAAAATGTCAGCAGCTGTTGATGTGACGGATAGGCAAACCCTTCCCCTTTTCGGGGATGGAAGCGGTTGCGCCCTCTTAGAAGCGAAGGTAGTAGAAGGAGAAGCCAAAGAAGGTGTTATAGATGCACTCTTCCATACAGATGGCATCGGACGTGAGCACCTCATCATGTATTCGGGTGGATCAGTTAGTCCTGCTACTGCTGATACCGTGGCACGCCATGAGCACTTTGTACATCAAGATGGACAGCACGTGTTCAAGCATGCTATAAAAGGCATGGTAGACAGCTGCCAAAAGGTTCTTGAGCGTAATAATCTAACTGAAGAGGACATCACATGGGTGGTACCTCACCAGGCAAACTTGCGGATTATAGATATGGTTACCCGATTGCTAGGGATCCCTAGTGAAAAGGTGATGATTAATATCCAAAAGTACGGTAATACCAGTAGTGCTACGATACCTATTTGCTTGAGTGAGTGGGAGTCTAAACTCAAAAAAGGAGATAAGCTGATACTTACTTCGTTTGGTGCCGGTTATACATGGGGAGCTGTTTACCTTGTATGGGGCTACACGGCCTCTGAGCGTGCTTAACTTGCACAACCCCTTTAGCTCATGAGCCAAGAAGAAAACTTCAAAAGTGGATTTGTAAATATCGTGGGAAATCCCAACGTAGGGAAGTCCACGCTCATGAACTTATTAGTCGGAGAGAAACTCTCTATCATCACTCCCAAGAGTCAGACTACACGTCATCGCATAATTGGTATTGTCAATACACCGGATATGCAGATCGTATTCTCTGATACACCGGGAGTGGTCAAACCCGGCTATCGTTTGCAGGAGCGAATGAGAGCCTACTCAGAATCGGCCTTAGGTGATGCGGATATACTGCTCTATGTGACCGATATAGTGGAGACTCCCGAGAAGAACATAGACTTCATTCAGCACGTAGCAAAGGCTCAGGTCCCAGTCATCGTATTAATTAATAAGATTGACCTTTCCAATAATGAGCAGTTAGAGCAGTTGGTGGACAAATGGCATGACTTATTGCCACAGGCTGAGCTACTACCCATATCGGCTACCAACAACTTCAATATAGAGCCGCTAAAGAAAAGAATCGGGGAGTTGCTACCGGTCGCCCCACGCTACTTTGATGAAGATCAGCTCACAGATAGACCAATTCGCTTCTTTGTAAGTGAAATAATACGAGAAAAGATACTTCGCTATTATGCTGAAGAAATCCCTTATGCTGTAGAAGTAGAGGTGACCTCTTTTAAGGAGGATAAGGAGCGTATTGATATTGAAGCGGTGATTGTGGTAGAGCGGGAGAGCCAGAAGGAAATCATTATAGGACATGGTGGGCAGGCGATCAAAAAGCTTGGAATCACCTCTCGGCGAGCATTAGAGAAGCTCTTCGATAAGCATATTCGATTGGATCTATTTGTAAAGGTGGCTACTGATTGGCGTAGTAACGACTCTCTGTTAGAGAATTTCGGCTATCACTCGGATAAATAGTCGCAAGATTATTCATAACTTATTAAGACTGCATGGGTAAGAGACGCTTCTCTTATCTTTTTTTGTTTTTAAATAATTGCAATTTGTGATGCTCTTGTAACTACGGGAATTTGTGTACGACGTGCCAACAGCGGGAGGAGCAATCTTTTCATAATACAGAGAAAAAAGCTTTTTTCCTCTTAGTATTATAATATGAAGTAGTGGCGGAAGTCGCTGATTAAGTGCATGTTGGAAAACGAATGCTCTTTTTGAGACTTTATTGTATTAGGATTTTCTTACTTTTGTAGTAAAATAGGAGAGTAATGACATTGGAAAAGGGTTGCTCTATTTGGCACAAGCAGACTCTTTCCCATGAGAAAATAAGAATGAATACGCAAGATAAGGATCAGGCACAAAGCGCGCAGATCAAATTGATTGATGTAAGAAAAGTGGCTGCTGCTAAGCTGAAGCGTCCTCTTCCGCGGTTTGTAACACGTTTTTTGGAAAAGTGGATTTGTCAGGACGAAATAAACTATGTGCTGAGCAAATATGGACATTTGGAGGGCATAGAGTTTGCCCGGCAGCTAATTGAATATTTCAATATTCACCTCTCTTTCAAGGGGGTGGAGCGACTGCCCAAAGATCCACGGCAGCTCTTTATCTGCAATCATCCTTTAGGCGCTCTGGATGGTATTTGTCTCACCGTGATGATCGCAGAGCATTATCAAACGGAAATACGCTATATAGTAAACGATATGTTGCTCAATTTAGAGCCATTTCGTCATATTTTTGTACCTGTAAATACGTTGGGAGCACAATCCCGTGAATCGGTAGTTAAACTGAATGAGGCTTTGGCGGGCCCCTATCCGGTGATTACTTTCCCTGCAGGGGTCTGCTCTCGAAAAATCAATGGTGAAATAATGGATTTACCTTGGAAGAATAGCTATATACGCCAAGCAACAAGGTATGAACGCAACATTGTACCTCTCTATTTTGATGGGTATAATTCAAAGCGCTTCTATCAAACAGAGCTTTGGCGCAAGCGATTGGGGGTGAAGTTTAATATAGGCACCACAATGCTGCCCCAGGAGATGTTTAAGTCTAAAGGAAATCATTATACAGTACTGGTGGGGGATCCAATAAGTTACAAGGATCTGCAAGAGCGCAAGGAGCGTGTGGATGTCCTTTCTAAAAAAATCAGAGCACAGGTATATAGTCTTCCCTCATTTTATCTCACTGAAGATGTAAAGCCAAAGACAACCACTAATCACGAACAGAAAAAGTAGTCTATTATGGAAACGATCATACAACCTATAGAGAAGTCCCTACTCCGAGATGAGCTTACGGAGAACCTATTTATGCGTAAGACCAATCGCGGAAACAATGATATATACATATTTTCCGCCCATGAGGCACCTAATGCTATGCGAGAGGTAGGACGCTTGCGTGAAGTCTCTTTTAGAGCTTCTGGAGGAGGTAGTGGTAAGGCTTGTGATATAGATGAATTTGATACTCTTGAGGGAGGGTATAAACAACTGATTGTGTGGAACCCCGAGTTAGAAGAGATCATCGGGGGCTATCGCTTTATTCATGGTGCTGACGTGGTAAGCAACCCAAAGGGAACAGATATACTCGCTACCTCACATATGTTTGACTATAGTGAGAAGTTTGTGACAGATATTCTTCCCTCTACGATTGAATTGGGTCGCTCCTTTGTAGCTCCTTCTTTTCAGTCCTCCGGCTTGAGCTCGCAGACGATATTTGCCTTGGATAACCTATGGGATGGATTGGGTGGACTCACAGTTATATATCCTGATATAAATTACTTTTTCGGTAAGGTGACAATGTATGCCGACTACAATCGTCGAGCGCGCAACCTTATCCTTTTCTTTATGGATAAATATTTCCATGATGATAGTAACTTGGTGTGCCCTAAAAAACCGGTTCCCATAGAAGGTAACTTGGACGAGATAAGAGAAATATTTTGCGGTGACAACGTAAAAGAGGACTATCGTATCTTGAAAAATGAGGTGCGTAAGTTGGGAATCAATATTCCTCCGCTCTTTAGTGCCTATCTATCACTCTCTCCGATGCTGCTTCTTTTAGGCACGGCTGTTAACTATGAGTTTAGCAATGTGGAAGAGACGAGTATTCTCATTCGCATTGATGAAATATTGGATGAAAAGAAACTTCGTCACATTGAGAGTTTCAGGAAGCAATTAGCCGAGGGAAAACGCAATTAATTCTGTTGGATACACATAGTTGGTTAGGAAGAGAGGGAGAAAGGTATGCCTTTCGCTATGTTGAGGACAAGCTCTTGATGCGTGTCTTGGAGCGTAATTGGTACTATAACCGTAAAGAAGTCGATCTGATTGCTACGGATGGTAAGTATTTGGTCTTTTTTGAAGTAAAGACGCGTAATGAGAATTACCTCTATACCCCTCAGTCTGCAGTAACCCGGCAGAAGAGGATGAATATTTGTTATGTAGCGGATCATTATAGCCGTATGAAAAAAATGGGGCTTCCGATTCGCTTTGATATCCTCTCCGTTGTGTATCGGCCTGCTCAGGGGCTTTTTGAAATTAAGCATATACCCAATGCTTTTCAGCCGGAGCCACGCTTCTACGGGAGAGGTAGGCGCCCTTTCCGTAGGTATTTTTAGTTCTTCGCTACCCAGTGATGGGTAAGAGAGAAGTGGTCATAGCGTTTAATGCTTAACTTTGTTAACCTGAAAGAGGATAAAGAAATGAGTACAGATATCGCTATGGAAGATAAGTACATAGGCATGATCCCGGAGTGGGCAGAGCAGGATGCCGTGGTGCTTGCGTGGCCGAGTGAAACGATGGATTGGGCTTGTCGCATAGACGCAATCAGAAGTTGCTACATAGGCATTGTGCAAGCAATTAGTCGCTTTGAGCCGGTGATCCTATTACATCACCCATTAGATGATCCGGAGCCCTATTTTACTTCATTCAATACAATCTATCCGATCCGTTTTGTGCCGGTACTGATGAATGATACCTGGGTGCGTGACTACATGCCCATCGCTTGTATCAAAGACGGCAAAAAGGAGGTCGTGAAGTTCCGATTTAATGGATGGGGAATGAAGTATGCTTCTAATCACGATAATCGGGTAGCTTATTCACTATTTGGGGAGCAGGGTTTTTACCGAAGTGATGTGTCGGTCAAGATAGCTGAGTTCTTGGTTACAGAAGGCGGAGCTTTAGAGTCCTCCGGGGACGGATTGATTTTAGCGACAGCCAGCTCCATCTTCTCAATCAACCGCAATGATCATATATCGGATCGTGAGGAACTCTTAAAGATGCTCCTTTCTACACTCTCCGCAAAGTCAATACGAATGACAGCAAATGGCTTTATCCCGGGCGATGATACGGATGGGCACATTGATACGCTTGCACGTTTTATCGATAGTAATACAGTGGCCTATGTATCGCCATTAGGTTGCTACGATTTTTCTATAAAGCTTGCGCTACAGCAGTTTGAGAATGAGATACACGCTACACAAATAGAGGATAGGGATCCTTTTAAGTTATTAGCTTTGCCCTATGTGGAGGGACTTCGTGATGAGGATGGGGCACTGATGCCTGCCTCGTATGCCAACTTTCTTTTTGTAAATGGCGCAGTTTTAGTGCCTACCTACGGGGTACACTGGGATCAAAGAGCACTCTTCCTCTTTAATCAGTACTTCAAAGGAAGTAGAGAGGTTATACCGGTTGATTGTCGGGAACTCATATACCAGCATGGAAGTTTGCATTGTGCTACTATGCAGATCCCTAAAGGCTTTCTTAATCCAAGTTTTTTGAGTGTAGAAGCAAGGAATTTATGAAAATAGGACTTATTCAACAAGCAAACGCAGCTGATAGATCGCATAATATAGAGCAACTGGATGGAAAGATTCAGCAACTCGCTGCGCAAGGGGCAGATCTAATTGTTCTGCAAGAGTTGCACAATGGCCTGTACTTCTGTCAAACAGAAGATGTTGCTCTTTTTGATCAAGCAGAGACTATCCCCGGTCCGTCTACAGAGCATTTTTCCGTTTTAGCAAAGAAGTGCGGAGTGGTGCTTGTGCTTTCTCTCTTTGAGAAAAGAGCTCAGGGATTGTACCACAATACAGCGGTAGTAATTGATAAGGATGGCAGTATAGCCGGTAAGTATCGTAAAATGCATATACCGGATGATCCTGCTTACTATGAGAAGTTTTACTTTACACCGGGCGACTTAGGTTTCCAGCCTATAGATACTTCAATCGGACGCTTAGGAGTACTGATTTGTTGGGACCAATGGTATCCGGAAGCTGCGCGTATTATGGCTATGAGAGGTGCCGACATATTGATTTATCCTACTGCTATCGGTACTGAGTCGACAGATAGTGCTCAAGAGCAAGCTCGCCAGTTGGAGGCATGGCTTACGGTACAGAGGGGGCATGCTGTAGCAAATGGCATCCCCGTAGTAGCCGTCAATAGAGTAGGCTATGAACCGGATCCAAGTGGCTTGACGGGAGGAATCTCTTTTTGGGGAAATAGCTTTGTGTGCGGACAACAAGGGGAGTGGTTATGTCGAATGGAGGATAAAGAAGCTGTAGCCCTCATTGAAGTTGATACTGCTCGTAGTGAGACTGTAAGGCGTTGGTGGCCTTTTATGAGGGACCGGAGAATAGATGCCTATGATGTGATATTAAAGCGTTGGGGAAATTAAAATGCTCTCTGATCAGGTTTTAACTGCCTTTCTACTCACTTTCTTTGCCGGAATCTCAACGGGTATCGGCAGTGCACTGGCTTTCTTTAGCAAACGCACCAATACAACTTTTCTCTGCGTATCGCTTGGCTTCTCTGCAGGAGTGATGATATATGTCTCTTTTGTGGAGATGTTTCCTTCGTCACTTGAGTATTTTCGTAAACTCTACTCGGGGCGTCTGCCTGAGCTATATACCGTACTATCTTTCTTTGCGGGCATTTTGCTCATAGGACTTATCGACCGCTTTATACCCGAGCGAGAGAATCCACACGAAATGAAAAATAGCGTGGAGGATATTTCTGCGGTCGATCGCCTTAAGAGAGAAGGGGATGATACCGGTAAGGAAAAGCATTTACTGAGAGTAGGTATGATAACTGCTTTGGTACTCTTTATTCATAATTTTCCCGAAGGAATGGTTACTTTCTTGTCCGGTATGCAGGATATCAGTGTGGGTATTCCAATTGCCTTTGCTATAGCAATACA
This sequence comes from uncultured Bacteroidales bacterium, assembly GCA_947290775.1. Classification (GTDB taxonomy): domain Bacteria; phylum Bacteroidota; class Bacteroidia; order Bacteroidales; family Porphyromonadaceae; genus Porphyromonas; species Porphyromonas miyakawae. The sequence continues at coordinate 46,297 of CAMYPM010000005.1, forward strand.
CAATATACCGGAAGGAATATCTGTTTCAGTTCCTATTTTCTATGCTACGGGAAATCGAAAGCGAGCTTTCACGATCTCTTTCCTCTCAGGCTTGGCAGAGCCGATAGGTGCCATCGTTGGGTATCTTCTACTCGCTCCATTCCTCAATGAGCATACGTACGGAGTTATTTTCGCCATGATAGCCGGCATTATGGTGTATATTTCTTTAGATGAGTTGCTCCCTGCAGCGGAGGCCTATGGTAAACATCATCAAGCGATCTATGGGCTCGTTGCCGGCATGGCGGTAATGGCAGCCAGCTTACTCTTGCTGTAGAAATCTCTTATGGAGGTAAAATTATAGCCGCGGAGGAGCTTAAAAACTCATCCGCGGCTATATATTTAATAAAATATGATTGGATGTATCCTCTTCTAGTATTCTAGCGGACGATAGACACCTTACTTAGCGTAGTGCCATTTATCCTAAGTAGATAGTTTCCTTGAGGTAGACCAGATACATCTATCCTAACAACATTCTGAGCCTTAAAGACCAGTACGCCATTATAGGTGTATAGCTCCGCATAATCAGCCTTGTCACTTAGGTAGAGAGTCTGATTAGCCGGATTGGGATAACTGTAGATTGAATTATCCAAAGGAGAAAGCGACTCTACACCTGTGTGTATATCTAACGTATAGCCCTTTTTAGTAGCTATTGACGTATTGCACTTCTTGGCTCCGGGGTTCCCAGCTATATAGATTTTGCCAAAGGGTATGCTTGTGGGGAAAGCATCTTGCCCTATAAGTGGGAATGGGTAGCGAATATCTGACAGCGTGCGTAGAGAACTGAAGAGCTGATTCAGAGCTTCCTTACTTAGCTTATTATTGCGCAGGTCCATAGAGACCATCGAGTTTTTAGCATCAAGACTTAGTGACGTCAACTCATTGTCGTGTAGATCAATCATGTAAGTCTGATCGTTGTTAGGAAACTCTGCTTTAGTAAGCTTTTGCTTTGGAGCTCTAATTTCCATCAATCCTCTAGAGTAGTACTTTATCTCAGGCTGTCTCACCTCGTGTGTGATAACATAAGAGCTAGACTGCAAGAAGCTACTCCACCATTGCCCCCAGTCTACCCAAAATGGATCGTAGTAGTTCTCAACCGTCAACGAAATTTCCTCATTGACTGTAATTGCGGTCGTAAGGATCATACATGGAGCTGCAGGTCCTACAGACCAAGCGTCTTCTAGTAGGTCTACTTGCCATCCTTTGTCCTTAGCCTTTTGGAGGTTGAGTTGCGTCTTCGTTATATCGCTGTTTTCGGATACTTCGAGTTGTTTCTTCCAAACACGTTCATTAGCATAGACAAAGACATCAGAGACATCAGGGAGATTATCTATTAGCTTATTCAGAGTTTCCACTCCTAGTGCACATTTGGATAAATAGCAACTGAGAAGCTTCGTTAGAGAGGTATACTGCAAAGTCGATAGCTCTTTGTTACCGGAAGCATATAGTCTTACCAGAGCTTGATTTTTCGAAATATCAAGAGACTTTATTGAGGTTCCTCCGATCGATAGATTCTCTAGCGCAGTGAGACTAGAGAGGTCTATTGAGGCTATCCCTTTGTTTTTGGAGAGGTCTAGCACCTTGAGCTTTGTATTCTTTGAGAGATCTATTCCCGAAATGTCGTTGGTGGCAACGTATAGCTCTTCTAGATCTACAAGATTGTTGAGAGCGAGATCCTTTATGTAAAAGTTCTTTCCCACAGAGAGATATTGTAGTTTTTTCGCAGGCGACACGTCTAGCTTTCCGATTCGATTGTTCACCACGTTAAGATGCTTCAAGCTGGTCAAGCCCTCAAGAGACAAGTCTTTTAGCTTATTAAAGCCCAACTCAAGAACTTCGAGCTCTCCACAGTTTGAAAGGACTACCTCAGAGAGGCTTTGTCCATTAGCTTTGAGCGATGTGAGGTGATTAGCGTAAATGGAGAATTTGTCCCCGATGACACTTCCGGATACTTTTCCTCCAGTCTTAGTTAGAGAGAGCTTATGGCGTGTTCCGTCGCCCCAGTCTACTTCAATCTCCTGAGGACCAGCGACCTCCACTTCGACTGTTGCATTTTGCGTAGCAACGCTCATCTGGCAGGTCGCATCACTCACAGGCTGTTCGGTAGTTTTGTCCTTGAAGCATCTAATGCTATAGCCAGAGGCGTGGTGCCAAGAGTGAACCATAACGAAGTCCGCATCAAAGCCAAAGCCCCAAGCTCCGTTAGGTTCTTTGCTTGTACAGCTCCAATAACGTCCTTTGAGATTTCGCCCATTCACTTCATTGCCTCCTGTGTAGTTGACGTATCCTGCTGTCGGGAAGTAGCGGACAACATCTTTTTGAGCATTATCAGACCAGTACTCAGGCTTAGCAATATCTTTTACTGTTAAGTTTGCCCCCTCAGCTCCAAGGAGACGACAGGTGACCTTTAGAGCTTTTGTCTTCACATTCTGTGTATCACCTTCGAAAAAGATTGGCTCCCATTTATAAGCACTAAGATAGCGGTTGTCACCTCCCTTAAATCTTATTGCATAGCAGACAAAATCTCCCTTTCCATAATAATGTGAGTTGAGCGTATACTTTTCACCAAATAGTACGACTTCTTCATCTGCAGCTCTATCAATCTCCCATGAGAGATCCGGATAGGGCGGATTTGGCTTTTCGTCCTGGTCATACCTTCCCGAGATGACCATCAGCTCCCCTTTAGTCGGTATATGATAGCCTTGAGGAATTTTAGCTTCTGCGAGACTGGAAAATTTGAATAATCCTCCATACGCTGTCTGTAGATCTCCGGAAGCAAAGGAGCCATTCTCCTCGAGGTTGTACTCAGCCACAGCAGAGAGTGGGTTTTGAGCATCTTGCGCAGAGAGCCTACATAGAGAGGACAGAGTCAAGGATAAAATGATAGTGAGTAGTGTTCGCGTTTTCATTAGATCAGGGATTAGAGTTGTAACTTGTAGCTAGTGTTTCCTGTAGAGATTATATAAGATCCCGTAGTGTAGGAAGACAAATCCATGCGTACGCTCTCTGTGGAAGCCACTACCGTATAGAGTCGCTCTCCAGTAAGCGAATAGAGGGAGACTGTGGCCCCAGTGGCAAGCCCATTGACACAGACTGTACGTAGTGCCGGGTCAAAATTTATGGAGACGTCTCCACGACCATTATTTACCGGTTCTATAGAAGTCCCATTGCCATAATCCTTGAAGCATCGTAGGCTATATGCAGACGTTTTGATCCAGTTGTACACGATGACGATGCTACCATCGAAGCCGAAGCCCCAAGCTCCATTTTTAGAGTCCTCGCGAGATGTGCAAGACCAATACCTGCCATACTCATTGAGGTCTACGACCTTGTCCTCACCGGTATAGTCTCCATAACCAGCTGATGGGAAGAAGCGTACTACGTCATGCCCGTTATCGCCTTCCCAAAACTCTTTCGTTGCCAGCGTTTTGATGTCAGTGTTAATTCCCTCAGCGCCTAGCAGACGGCAAGTTATCTTGAGTGCTAGAGTTTTGTCTTTGTCGTCTGGTTTGGGTATCATCTCCCATTTGTAGGCACTGAAGTACCTATTGTCCTCGCCCTTGAAACGCAGCGCATAGCACTTGCCATCATTGAGGGCATAGTAGTGAGAGGAGAGGGTATACTCTTTGCCAAAAAGATTGACTTTCTCATCAGCCTCTTGATCTATAGTCCATATAAGGATTGGGTAAGGGGGACGTGGGGTCTCGTCCATAGAGAAGCGCCCTGCTAGCAGCATCATTTCTTCTTTAGTCGGGATATGATATCCCTTAGGAAGTGTGAGGGTCTCTAACATGTTCCACTTGAAGTGACCTCCGTAGGCAGTCATCTGGTCCCCGGTAGCCATTGAGCCATCGGCCTCAATGTTGTACTCAGCCACTGCTAGGAGTGGATTCTTGCCTTCTTGCCCATGTAATACACTGAGTGTAAAGAGTAGTAATAGAGCTGTCTCTAACAATCGAATTGGTCTCATAAATTTTGTATGTTTAAGTGATTAGTAGAATTGACATTGGCATTAGCTTCTATTCAAGATAGGATCAAGCACCCCATCCGGCAGCAAATATAGTAATATATTTTTCATTTAGTTTATTATATCTCAAATTACTTTTCCAAAGTAAAGGAAGCACTTAAATATATGATACATTAAGGCGGACTAAACGCTCGTTTAGCATGCCTTGTGTATTGTGGCAATGTGCTGGCTAACAACTTACTTCTGATGGGCGCGTACCTCGGAGATCATCCCCTGAGGCGTGATGTAGATGTATTCATTTTGCGCACCACTCCGTTCCATCTCAAAGCAATAGTAAGTGCCCCGAGGTTCCTCTACGAAATCAATATCGTCAATGCGTGCATTGGGATACTTCTTCCGGAGAGTCTGCATGACGACTCCAGAGACGTTTCGCTGAGCAACCAACCAGTCCGTGGAGATCCATTCACAGAACTTTGTGAAGTCTTCCTTCTGAACGTTTTTTCCTACTTATAATCCTCTTTGAATAGATTATCTGAGGGAGGGGAACGATTCTCTTTCACGAGTGTAAGACTCATGGTAAGACCTACGTCAAAAGATACTGATATTTCGATCGAATGATCAGTATCTTTTGATAAGAAGGTTCTGATGTTTCAGTAAAAAGATACAGATAATTTGAGCGGCCTATAGAAGTTGCCTCAGTTGCATAGCCTTAAGTCATACTCTAATTGTTATATATTGGGGGGGCGATACAATTGTCTGCATATAAGTCATTTATTGAGAAAAATTTCTCATTTTTGAGATAATTGGTTACTTTTGCTGATGTGAAAGGTGAGTGTGTGCATGTCGGGTAAGAAGTGGTATTTGTTTATATTGCTGTTTCCTGCGATTGCGTTCACAGTGGGCATTTATTTCCAAGTGAAATATTTGGAATCAATGCACAGGATGCGCAATGAGCAGTTTTCTACCCTTGTGAAGACTGCCCTCGCTGAGACGATGCAGGAGGTAGAAAAGGATGCTATTACACGTTTTACCTATGAGCTGATCACCAAAGAAGGGGAAAGGCGTAGGTTAGGACAACTGATTGAGGGTAAAAACGCAGACTCAAGCTATACGGATCCCTTGTTTAAGTTGCACGAATGGAATCTGTTACTTCAATCTTCACGGTTCGCAACTTGGCCACGCTCTATGGTACACGATACGTTACTCAATGTGAACGTGCTATCGGACTACCCGGATGAAAAACAGCAACGCTTAGTAAATGCATTCTTTTACTATAGTGAGCGTCTTACAGAAGTGGTCTTAAATTCCATAATCGGCCTGGATAACGACATCCGTCCTTTAGAGATGCGTATTGATTGTGAGGTGCTTGAGAGTAAATTGAATGAGACGCTTAGGGGGGTTGATATAAAAGAGCCTTTCATCTACCGCATATATGACCACAACGGAGAGGTTTTCAAATCCAATGATGAAAATCTCAATATCCAATGTGAGGAGAATCAAATAGTACGAAGAAACCTCTTTGAAGGACAGTTGTTTAATAGGCATTATGCCGGTTACATCGAGTTGTGCTTCCCTTATCACAAGGATTACATGAATCCTAACCAGTATGCGACTTTCTCAATTGTGATGATGGCCTCTTTTATACTACTCATGGCAGTATTGTTGATCCTCTTTTCGCGACAGGTCGTCTTTTTGAAGAATAGAAAAAACTTTGTCAATAACTTAACCCACGAGCTAAAGACACCGCTTACCTCCATTATGCTGGCTACTGACATGTTGGAGGAAACAAGTGCGCTCGAAAAGACTCCATCGCAAGAGAGAATTTATAATGTGCTGAAAAGTGAAACGAAGCGCCTTTCATATATTGTGGAAAAAGTGCTTCAGTTTACTTTAGTTGATGAACGCAAGGTGCGCTTTTACCCAAAAAATGTTGATATCCGTGAAATATTGGAAGATATAAAAACGGTTTATGGCATTAAGTGTGATACGCTCGGAGGGAGTATGACGCTCTCCTTGGAAGCTGAAAACATGGAGATCTATGTGGATAAGCTCCATTTCCAAAATGTGCTTTTCAACCTAATGGACAATGCTGTAAAGTACCGTAAAATGGATGAACCGATCGAACTGACGGTGCGTTGCTATAATAGAAATCGTAATAGTGTGACGATTAGCGTGATTGATAACGGTATCGGTATTAGTCGCATGGATCAGAAGCGTATCTTTAAGCAATACTATCGTGTGGAAACGGGTAACGTACACAATGTGAAAGGCTTTGGACTAGGCTTAAGTTACGTGCAGCGCACTGTAATAGCGATGGGGGGAACCGTAGAAGTGGAAAGCAAGAAGGGGGTAGGTACTACGATGAGTGTAACTTTCCCCTTGACGAAGGTGGAAAAAAGAAGAAAAAAGAACAACGAGTGAACAATACGTCTCTTATAATGGTTTTATCGTAAGTAGAACGTTGAGTCGTTCTGACAAAAGGAAATAACGAAGGAAAAGATATGGCAAATAAAACAAAGATATTTCTCTGTGAAGATGATGAGAGTTTGGGAGGTCTGTTAAAGGACTTCTTTGAATCTAAAGAGTTTGAGGTCTCTCTTTTTCATAATGGGGAAGAAGCCTTAGAAAACTTCAGTAAGAATGCGTTTGACCTCTGTGTATTAGACGTAATGATGCCACGAGTAGATGGCTTTGCTGTGGCAGAGAAAATACGCTCATTGGATGAGCAGGTTCCTATCATTTTCTTGACTGCAAAGACACTAAAAGAAGATGTGTTGAAAGGCTTTAAGGTCGGTGCGGACGATTACATTCGTAAGCCATTCAGCTTAGATGAACTCTTGGCCCGTATAGAAGTACTATTACGCCGCGTGAAGGGTAACGACGCTGCTATAATGCCTTATTATCAGATTGGAAAATATCTGTTTGACACGCAGAATCAGACGCTTGCCTTTGAGGATGAAGAGCCTATTCGTCTGACCACGAAAGAGAGTGATCTGCTCTCACTTCTTTGCGCTTTTGCTAATCGTACATTAGAAAGAAGCTATGCATTGAAGAAAATATGGGAAAATGACAATTACTTCAATGCAAGGAGTATGGATGTGTACATCACCAAGCTGCGCAAAATGCTCAAGGGTGATCCTACCATAGAAATTATGAATGTACATGGCAAGGGGTATCGGCTGGTTACCAACCAGGGAGATGACCCTCAAGAAGATCAAGTCAAGCGCCTCTAAAATATGATGGATAAGAAAATTGCGCTCGCTGCAGATCATGCGGGATATGAACTGAAGGAGTGCATTAAGCATTACCTTGCCGATAGAGGTTTTGAAGTAATAGACTTTGGAACTAACTCTGCTGAATCGGTTGATTATCCTGACTTTGCCCATAAGTTGGGGGATGCCATTGATAAAGATGAGGTGCTGCGGGGCATCGCTATATGTGGTACCGGTAATGGTATTTCTATGGCACTAAATAAGCATAAAAAGGTGCGCTGTGCTTTGTCGTGGAATAAGGAAATAGCTGCCCTAGGGCGTCAGCACAATAATGCTAATGTAGTAGCACTGCCTGCACGCTTTATTTCTGAAGAAGAGGCAAAGCAAGTAGTGCAAACCTTCTTGGATACTCCTTTTGAAGGAGGACGCCATGAACGTCGTGTGAATAAGATTGCCTGTTGGTAATCGCTTTTCCCCGCATTGAACGTACGCACTTTTACAAACGAATGATCTGCTATTAGAAAATCTTCGTAGAGTGGATTACGAGAGGGTAGAAAAGAGTATTTGAGGCGGAGTAGATAGATCTATCTCTTCCCTGATTTAGGTGAAGACGTATGGGTGTACACTTTCATTCGTTTATGTTATCTTTGTGTCGGACTTATGGATTTTAAGTCCCAAAGAACATACATAACACACTAAAACACATAGTATGATGAAAAAACACCTTTTTACGAGTCTAATGATGGCAATGGGGATGATAATCTTTCTTTCCCCTTCGTTATTGCGAGCCCAAACAACTGAGGAGAATGCCGACACATCAACGACCGAAACGGATAAGGATGTACGGCGTATGGGTACGATAGCGTTTGATACCCACTACTTATTTGTCTATGGGGCGAGTTTCACTTATGAATGGCCCGTGTTGCCACAAACTACCCTTCTCGTTGATGCGGCGATAGGAGCCCCACTAATTGGTTGGGGTAGCTATTACTACGGAGCAGACGGAGGAAGCTCACGCACAGGTCTGTTCTTTACGAAAGGACAAGTGGCTCTCCGTTGGCGATTTGATACCAATTACCGTTTGCGTAAAGGCTATACTCTTCGCTACAATAGTGGTTTCTATGGAGAGCTCGCACTTGGATATATGTTGATTGTAGAGCGTTACTATAGAAATCATGATGCTTGTCGTGAAAATGGAAAGAAATTATGTACACCGGATTATTCACACTGTGGCACGCTTTTACTCAATGTAGGGTATCGGTACACGTTTAAAAATCATATTTACACTGATTGTAAGGCGGGTCTTGGTTTGGTAGCCCATTTTGAAAAAGATTTTATGGAGATGTCGCCTCTGCCCCTTTTGGAAGTGAAGGTCGGCTATGCATTCTAATCTGATTCGTACTGCAACTGTAGTTACCCTTTAGAGAAACGATTCTTTCCGAAAAGAAGTTCAAAAGTGCAGGGAAGTTATGCGAAAGCGTAATGTCCCTGCAACTATTTTGTACCTTTGTACTTAGAATAAATTTAATAGGCGTATAGCGCGCTGTAAATATGAAGATTAATCTAACATTACCTGACGGCAGTGTTCGGCAAGTGGAACAAGGTACAACTGCCCTGGATGTTGCACGCAGTATAAGTAGCCGCTTAGCAGAAGAAGTACTAGCGGCTGAGGTGAATGGGGAAACAATAGATTTGACGCGCCCTATCAATGAGGATGCCACGCTTCGGTTGCTTAAATGGGACGATGCAGAAGGAAAACATGCTTTCTGGCATACTTCCGCCCATCTTATGGCGGAGGCTATTCAGCAGTTGTATCCGGGTACACAGTTCGGAATTGGACCTGCGATCGATAACGGCTTTTATTACGATATAGATACGGGCGATGTGGAACTGAAGGAGTCAGACTTGAAGGCAATTGAGGATTTGATGCTTCAGTTTGCCCGAGAGAAGCAGCCTTTGGAGCGTAAGCCGACGTCAAAGAGTGAAGCCTTGTCCTTTTTTGAAAAGACCGGACAGCATTATAAGCTTGAGCTAATCAGTGAATTGGAGGATGGCACCATTACTACCTATACTCAGGGTCAATTCACCGATTTATGTAGAGGACCACACTTGCCAAATACCGGTTACATTAAAGCGGTTAAGCTGACTGCACTTGCCGGAGCGTATTGGCGTGGTGATGAGAAGAGTAAGCAATTGACCCGTGTCTACGGGATTACGTTCCCAAAGAAAAAGCTGTTGGATGAGTATCTGACCCTTCTTGAAGAGGCTAAAAAAAGAGACCATCGTAAGATAGGCAAGGAACTTAACTTATTTGCTTTCTCTCCAAAAGTTGGGGTGGGACTTCCCTTATGGCTTCCGAGAGGAACTAAATTGCGCCTTAAGTTAGAGGACTACTTGAAAAAAATACAGAGCCGCTTTGGTTATGAACAAGTGATGACACCGCATATCGGTAATATAGATCTGTATAAGACGAGTGGTCACTATGAGAAGTATGGGGCAGATTCATTCCGTCCGATTAAAACGCCTCAGGAGGGCGAAGAGTTCATGCTAAAGCCAATGAACTGTCCGCATCACTGCGAAATCTATAAGCTACAGCCCCACTCTTACCGTGATTTACCGGTTCGCTTGGCAGAGTTTGGTACTGTGTATCGATATGAGCAGAGTGGTGAGTTACACGGGCTGACGCGTGTGAGAGGCTTTACGCAAGATGATGCACATATCTTCTGTACACCGGATCAGGTGAAAGAGGAGTTTATTAAGGTAATGGACATCATCTTCATTATCTTTAAAGCACTTAATTTCACTCAGTTTGAAGCACAAATATCACTTCGTGATAAGAAAAATCGCAAGAAGTATATAGGAAGTGATGAGAACTGGGAGAAGGCAGAAAATGCTATTATAGAAGCGTGTAAAGAGAAGGGTTTGGACGCTCATGTAGAGTATGGTGAGGCTGCTTTCTATGGTCCTAAGTTGGACTTTATGGTAAAGGATGCTATAGGACGTAAGTGGCAGTTGGGAACGATTCAAGTGGACTACAATCTGCCCGAACGGTTTGAGCTAGAGTACACCGGAGAAGATAATCAGAAGCATCGCCCCGTAATGATTCACCGCGCCCCCTTTGGATCTATGGAACGCTTTGTGGCAGTGCTAATTGAGCATACTGCCGGTCGCTTCCCCTTGTGGTTAGCCCCTGATCAAGCTGTAATTCTGCCTGTAAGTGAACGATTTAATGACTATGCTTACAAGGTGTGCAGGATGCTTCGTGAAGAGGGTGTGGATGTGGCTGTTGATGACCGAAACGAAAAAGTGGGTAGGAAGATACGGGATAATGAGCTTAAACGTATTCCTTACTTGCTTATAGTGGGTGAAGAGGAAGCATCAACTGACACTGTTTCGGTACGTAAACAAGGGGAAGGTGATCAAGGTAAGGAAAAAATCACTACCTTTGCCGAGCTTATCCGCAAACAAGTAGACGATGAAATGAATGCGTGGAAGTACGATAATTAGTTTTCAGAGAGACTTGAATGCGAGAAAATAGCAGTATACAATAGAAAAATTGGGAAAGGAGCAAAACGAAAAGAGTAAATATTTAGACGTGCGTAAGGCACACAACGATTAGTGCAGAATAGAGATAAGTCGCAACAATATCGCATCAATGAGCAGATATCGGCAAGAGAGGTGCGTGTAGTAGGAGATGATGTAGAAAGTGGCGTATTCTCCTTTAGAGAAGCCCTCCAAATGGCAGAGGATGCAGGATTGGATCTAGTAGAGATTGTTCCTGATGCTAAGCCGCCGGTTTGTAAGATAGTTGATTATCAGAAGTTTATTTATAGACAACGTAAGCGTCAGAAAGAGCAGAAAGTAAACTCTACCAAGGTGGTAATCAAGGAGATACGCTTTGGTCCGCAAACGGATGATCATGACTATAACTTTAAGCTGAAGCATGCGCAGCAGTTTCTTAGTGAGGGTGCCAAAGTAAAGGCTTATGTATTCTTTCGCGGTCGTAGTATCCTATTTAAGGAGCAAGGGGAGGTTTTGTTACTTCGCTTCGCTACCGATTTAGAGGATGTAGCAAAGGTTGAGAGTCTGCCTTCGCTAGAAGGAAAACGCATGTATATGATGCTATCTCCTAAAAAAGGAGGAGCGCAAAGCGAAAAGAAAAATCCCAAGAAGAGCGAATAAAATAAAAGAATGAGGGTAGCGATCGCACCTCGATAGATGGTGCAAGGATGACCGACCGGGCGAAGGCTTGCCCCGAGGCTACTCTGAAGGTGACTGCCCTCTTAATAGAATAAATCAGTTAGTTAATAAGAAAATGCCTAAACAAAAGCAGAAGACTGTATCCGGTGCAAAAAAGCGCTTCGCTATTACCGGTAGTGGAAAGATCAAGAGAAAGCATGCGTACAAGAGCCATATCTTGACGAAAAAGTCAAAGAAGAGAAAACGCAACTTAACCTACTCGGGCTTAGTGCATGACACTAACGAAAAGCAGGTGAAGGAAATGCTTCTTATGAAGTGATCGTAACACGCAACTAGTATCGAAAATAACGAAGAAACGAATTTAGTATTATGCCTAGATCAGTCAATCATGTAGCTTCCAGAGCGAAGCGAAAAAGAATACTTAAGCAAACTCGCGGTTATTATGGTGCGCGTCGCAATGTGTGGACGGTTGCCAAGAATACGTGGGAAAAAGGTCTTACTTATGCTTATAGAGACCGCAAGAATAAGAAGCGTAACTTCCGTGCTTTGTGGATACAACGTATCAATGCAGCAGCACGCTTGGAAGGTCTCTCTTATTCTCGTCTGATGGGTGCTCTCCATGCTAATGGAATTGAGATTAATCGTAAGGTTCTTGCCGACTTGGCAATGAATGATCCTGAAGCATTTAAGGCCATCGTTGCAAAGGTAAAATAACTAGTCAGAGAATATCTGAATCATATTTATCGGGTACAGGGAATCATCCTATGAGATGGTTCCCTGTATCGTTTCATTTATCGCTCTTTTAGTGGAGTACAAACAAAATACCTTACAACGGTGCAAGAGAATATTGCGAAGTCCCAATGCATCATTATTAAGAAGCAATGGTGGTTGTGATGCTATTTTGTTATCTTTGCACTGAGTACGCAGTGGACTCTGCTCGGAGGAGTTTGGTGCGTTGATGAAGCAACGATTATAGCAACGTAAAAAGCATAATTTGTATGAAAAGAGACAAGCAAATATTTGACCTCATACAGGAAGAGCATGAGCGCCAAATGAAAGGTATTGAGCTGATTGCCAGTGAAAACTTTGTCAGCGATGAAGTAATGGAGGCAATGGGCAGTTGTATGACCAATAAGTACGCAGAGGGCTATCCCGGAAAGCGTTACTATGGTGGATGCGAGGTAGTAGACAAGAGTGAGCAACTTGCGATCGATCGTATCAAGGAGTTGTTTCATGCTGAGTGGGCTAATGTGCAGCCGCATAGTGGCGCACAAGCCAATATGGCAGTTCTGTCGGCTATCTTAAATCCTGGGGATACATTCATGGGGCTTAACTTGGATCACGGAGGTCACTTGTCACACGGCTCTGCGGTTAATAGCTCAGGTATCTTGTACCATCCTGTGGGATATAATATAAAGAAAGAGACCGGTCGGGTTGATTATGATGAGATGGAGCAGTTGGCACGTGAGAATAAACCCAAGCTGATCATCGGTGGGGGTAGTGCTTATACTCGTGAATGGGACTACGCTCGTATGCGTAAGATTGCCGATGAGGTGGGTGCAATCCTAATGATTGATATGGCTCACCCGGCAGGTTTGATCGCAGCCGGTCTATTAAACAATCCGCTTGAGTATGCTCATATAGTAACCTCTACTACCCATAAGACGCTTCGTGGCCCACGTGGAGGAATTATCTTGATTGGAAAGGATTTTGATAATCCTTGGGGCAAGAAGACTCCTAAGGGTGTAATAAAGAAAATGAGCCAGCTCTTAGACTCATCTGTATTCCCCGGTATTCAGGGAGGTCCTCTAGAGCATGTGATTGCCGCTAAGGCAGTTGCCTTTGGAGAAGCTCTTCAGCCTGAGTTCAAGGAGTACCAAGTGCAGGTGAAGAAGAATGCTGCTACAATGGCACAAGCATTCGTAGACAAGGGTTATGATCTTGTGTCCGGTGGTACGGATAACCATTGCATGTTGATTGACTTGCGCGGTAAGTATCCGGAGTTGACCGGTAAGGTAGCTGAAAACGCTTTGGTGGCTGCCGATATAACCGTGAACAAGAACATGGTACCATTTGATGATCGTAGCGCATTCAAAACAAGCGGTATTCGTGTAGGTACACCTGCAATTACTACTCGCGGCCTTAAGGAGGATAAGATGCCTTATATTGTCGACTTAATTGATCGTGTACTTGCAGATCCGGAAAACAGTAATACGATTAAAGAAGTAAGAACTGAGGTAAACCGGATGATGAAAGAGTATCCTATATTTGCATACTAATTAACCTTATTTACTACGGGAAGTGTGTGGCAGAGCTCACTTGTGGTGCCCTGTCGCAGCTTCTCGTTTGTACTATACAAATTGCATTTAGAATGCGACACCAAGAGCAATGCATTCATTGCTTATTTATACAACATAGATTTATACGCTAAATTTCAATGCTTAGCTATTTTTCCACCTCCCAAAAGATTTGTTATGCGGTAGAGCATATCGCTCCTTTTAGCAAGGAGCACGAAGAGCGTTTACGCAAGCTCTTCAAAATGCAGGAAGGAGATATGGTTTCTTCCGAATTGAAAGGAGACTTTATCGGTCCAAAAAGCGAGATGGTGTCGCCTTGGAGTACCAATGCAGTTGAGATTGCTCACAACATGGGCATTGCTACGATTATACGCATCGAGTGTCTCCGTTCCGTTACCGGAAAGGATGCTAAGCTGGACCCAATGTTGGAGCGGCATTATACGAATGTAGATCAACACCTTTTTGATGCGGTCCGTGAGCGGGAGGAGATTCGACAGATTACTGATATAGCAGAATACAATCGTTCGGAAGGCTTAGCACTCAGCGATGAGGAAATAACCTATTTAAAGGACTTAGCAACGAAATTAGGGCGACCCCTTACGGATAGTGAGCTTTTTGGCTTCTCACAGGTAAATAGTGAGCATTGCAGACACAAAATATTCAACGGACGCTTCGTGTTGGATGGTAAGGAGATGTCTCATACGCTATTTTCTATGATCAAGGCAACTTCCAAAGCAAACCCTAATGGTCTCGTTTCTGCCTATAAAGATAATGTAGCCTTTATAGAGGGATTCCCGTATAGCCAATTTGCTCCTGAAGATGCGGCAGCTCCCTCTGTCTATAAGGAAAAAGAAAGTGAAAGTGTACTATCGCTAAAGGCTGAGACGCATAATTTCCCTACCACGGTAGAACCTTTTAATGGCGCAGCTACGGGATCCGGAGGGGAAATAAGGGATAGAATGGCAGGTGGTATGGGATCACTACCTATGGCCGGTACAGCTGTATATATGACATCTTATCCCCGTACTAATAGAGAAGCTCCTATTTCTCCACTTCGCGAGCGCAACTACTTATATCAGTCCCCAAGCGAAATATTGATTAAAGCTTCTAATGGGGCAAGTGACTTTGGCAATAAGTTTGGTCAGCCTTTGATTTGTGGCTCTTTGCTTACGTTTGAACATACCGAGCCGGAGGTGCCTTATCGCTATGCGTATGACAAGGTAATTATGCTGGCAGGCGGTATCGGTTATGCAAAGGCAAGAGATGCAAAAAAAGGCACTGCCAAACCCGGGCAATGTGTAGTGGTGATGGGGGGTGATAATTACCGTATCGGTATGGGCGGAGGTGCTGTCAGTAGCGTTGATACAGGCGCCTATTCGAGTGGAATAGAGCTAAACGCAGTGCAGCGTGCTAATCCGGAAATGCAGAAGCGGGTGATGAATGTAGTGCGTAGTCTAACAGAAAGCGATGCAAATCCCATCATCAGTATTCACGACCACGGTGCAGGCGGTCATCTAAACTGCCTTACAGAGCTCATTGAAGAAACCGGAGGTAAGATTGATATCGATGCGCTCCCTGTAGGGGATCGCACACTCTCAGACAGAGAAATAATAGGGAATGAGAGTCAGGAGCGTATGGGCTTGCTAATCGATCAAAAGGATTATCCGCATATCCGTTCAATTGCAGAACGGGAGAAAGCCCCTATTTTCATGGTGGGTGAGACAGATGCCTCCCACGAGTTGCTGTTCTCACGCAAGCAGGGACAGGCAGCTATGCATCTTCCGGTAGATGCGCTGTTGGCTTCTCCTCCTCAAACAATAATGAAGGATAGTAAGCTTTCCATACGCTTTGCAGAACCTAATCCGACAGAAAGAGATCCTTTTGCAGCCTTGAATAAGGTGCTTTCCCTCGAGGCTGTCGCTTGCAAAGACTGGTTGACCAACAAGGTGGATAGAAGCGTAACCGGTAGGGTGGCGCGTCAGCAATGCGTAGGGGTTCATCAGTTGCCTTTGAGTGACTTAGGTGCCATAAGTTTGGATTATGGAGGTATGCGTGGTATGGCAACCTCTTTGGGACATGCGCCGCAAGTAGGGCTTATTTCAGCTGCTCAGGGTGCTATTTGCTCTATTGCAGAGGCTCTTACCAATATAGTATTTGCTCCTCTGGAGAAAGGCTTAAAGAGTATTTCTCTCAGTGCAAATTGGATGTGGCCCTCTCGCAATAAGGGGGAAGATTGCAGACTTTACGAAGCGGTAGAGGCTGCTGGTGCTTTTGCTACTGCATTGGGGATAAATATCCCTACGGGTAAAGACTCTCTCTCCATGACTCAACAATATCCTAATGGGGAGATGGTACTTAGTCCCGGGACCTTGATCGTTTCTGCAATGGGTGCTGTAAGCAATGTGCGTAAGATCGTTACTCCGGAGTTAGATACAGAGAATAAAAAGGCCAGTTTGGTATATATAGATTTTAGTAAAACTCCGCTGGCCTTGGGAGGCTCTGCATACTATCAAAGCTTAGGCTATGTCGGTGCGGTAGCTCCTACAGTAACGGATCCAACCTATTTTGCAACAGCTTTTGAAAGTGTGCAGCAACTCATCAATTCTGGCTTAGTATTGGCCGGGCATGATGTCTCTGCAGGAGGTCTATTAGCCACCCTCTTAGAGATGGCATTTGCACTTGAAAAGGGAGGATTTGATATCAATCTTGATGCTTTTGGACAAGAAGATATCTGTAAGATCTGTTATGCAGAAAATCCTGCGGTTGTACTACAAGTAAAGGATTTAGAGTGCGTAACTGCTGCATTGGATAAGGCTGGAGTGCGTTACTATTGCTTAGGCGGGCAGTATCGCCAAGAGAGTGATGCCGTGCGTTTTTGCTATGGTACAGTAGAGAAGAGTATCAATATAGAGGAGGCACGTAATACTTGGGCAAAGTCTTCTTACTGCTTGGATAAGTTACAAACAGAATCCTCTGACGCTGAAAGTAGATACGCCCTTATGGGTAAGCGGCCCCTACAATGGAGTATGCCTAAGCTCTTTACAGGACATTTGACCCCGCTTAATCATTCAGATAAGAAAATTGTCGCTGCGGTGCTTCGTGATAAGGGTACGAATGGTGAGCGTGAGCTGGCTTGGGCTTTGTATATGGCCGGTTTTGAGGTTAAGGATGTGCATCTATCTGATCTTATTGAGGGGCGCGAAACGCTTGAAGAAGTCTCTATGCTTGCATTTGCAGGAGGTTTTTCCAATAGTGATGTATTAGGCTCTGCAAGAGGATGGGCTGCCGGCATTCTCTATAACGATAAGGCTCGTTGTGCGATTGAACGCTTCTACGAAGATGAGAATAAGTTGAGTATCGGAGTATGCAACGGCTGTCAGCTAATGGCCGAGTTAGGGGTACTTTCTTCTAATGGGCAGATAACACATCATATGGAACGGAACCATTCCAGTAAGTTTGAGAGTTGCTTTGTTAACGTGACTATACCGGAGACTAATAGTGTAATGTTATCTTCCTTAGTAGGAGCTACTGTGGGCGTGTGGTGTGCACATGGTGAGGGTAGATTTGAGTTTGATAACCCTATAGATACCTACCATATTGCAGCGCGTTATACCTATGATGAGTATCCTTATAATCCTAATGGATCTCCTTGTGGCGTAGCTGCATTAACAGATGTTAGTGGGCGGCATTTGGCTATTATGCCTCATCCGGAGCGCTCTATTTATCCTCAGCAGTGTGGGTTCTATCCGCGCGCTCGAGTTAATGATGAAGTAACTCCCTGGATGGAAGCCTTTGAAAATGCCTATCGCTGGCTTGCAAAACGGCAGTAAAATGATTTTCTTCCCCTGATGCACACTGAGACTCTCTATACTCTTGCCTTGTCGTTAGTGAGTGGCTTTGGCTCACTCACGCAACGCAGGCTAATAGAGAGTTGTGGTAGTGCTATTAAGCTATTCACGGAAGCGGATAAGCTTCCAATGCTTACTCCCAAAACGAAATTTTTGCTCCGCAAAGAAGCGGATAGTGGTCTTCTATTTAAGAAAGCAGAGGAAATAATAGCTCGTGAGGAGGCTGCCGGTAATAGGGTGCTCTCTATTTTTGACGAGGAGTATCCACAGCTCCTTTATCATGCTGCAGATGCCCCTACTGTGTTGTTCTATAAAGGGAATAGTAAGGCACTGGCAGCGGAGCACATGCTGAGTATCGTTGGCACACGCAATGCTACGCGCTATGGAAATGCTCTTGTGGAGCAAATTGTAAGTGCCTTAAGTCAAGCGGTGCCGGATATTACTATTGTGAGCGGCTTGGCTTTTGGAATTGATATAGCAGCAGGTAGAGCAGCACTCAAAGAAGGGCTTTCTACGATTGCAGTACTTGCTTCCGGCTTAGATGAGGTATATCCGAGGGAGCATCTTAATGAGGCGCGTTGTATGCTGTCTCAAGGAGGGCTGCTTACGGAGTATCCTATGATGTCTGGTATTGAGCGGCATCAATTCGTAGCTCGTAATCGTATTATAGCAGGGCTGAGTCCTGCAACTCTAGTAGTGGAGTCTGCAGTGCGTGGAGGTGCCTTGCTGACTGCTTCAATGGCAATGGATTATGATCGAGATGTATATGCGGTACCGGGTCGGCTAACGGATCAGTATTCGGAAGGTTGTAATCGCTTGATTGCTACCGGCCGAGCAGCTACTTTTCATTCCATAGAGGAATTTATAGAGTCTTTAGGTTGGGCTACTCCTACTTCTTCAAGAGTAGAGAGCAGTTTGTTCACAACGCAGAAGCAGAATTTCCCCGATGACCCAATTCTCAATCTTCTTCGTGAACAAGAAACAATGCATTTTAATGACCTTGTGGTAAGGCTGGGGCTTTCTGCTGCAGAGCTTTCCGGTAGACTATTTGATTTGGAGTTGGATGGGTTTATAGAATCAATACCCGGGGGACGTTATGGATTAGCAATCAAATAGTAATGGAGCCTTTTCTTTCTATTTTAATCCCTGTTTATAATTATGATCCCATGCCTTTGTTGCGCTCCTTGCAGAAGCAAATAGAGCGATATGAATTGGGGCAAATAGAGCTTCTTGTAGGGGATGATGCATCTTCCTCTGAATACAAGGATATTTATGCAGCACTCACTCAATTTCCTTGGGTGCGTCTTATTACTGCAGAGAAAAATGGTGGAGCCGGAGCTATGCGCAATCTATTAGCGCGAGAAGCAAAAGGGCCCCTTCTACTCTGTCTGGATAGTGATATTACCCTTTTAACGGATCAATTTTTGGCAACTTATATAGCGGCTTCCGATGGGAAGAGTGTAGTATTTGGAGGGCATGTGTATGCCGATTATCCCCCGTCCGAAGAGCAGATGCTTTACTATTGCTATGGAAGGAAGATAGAGAGTCGCACTGCCTCGGAGCGAAATAAACATCCCTACAAAGCAATCGGAGGCGTTTCTTTCTTGATACCCCGTGCTATAATGTTAGCTGTTCCTTTTGATGAAGAGGTGCGTATGGGATATGAAGATGCTCTTTGGGGGGCTAACTTGAAAGAGGCGCGTATCCCTATTAAGCATATTGATAATCCGATTAGGCACGAATTAAGAAGAAATAACGAGGAATACTTAAGTACGACGAGACGCTACATAGAAAACCTTCAGCACTATGAGGCACGGTTTCCGAAGGGAACAGTTCGTTTGCTGGATATCACTAAAAAGTACGATTTTTTAGTACCTTTGGGTGCATGGCTTTTCTCTATGGGAAATAGCTATATGGAGCGTAGATTATGTGGTAAGCGTCCATCGCTTACTCTTTTTCAAATATATAAATGGACCTATCTATGTGATAGAATGAGTAAAGAAAGTAATGAAGTTAAACGAGTTAATAGGAACAAAAAAATCAATTAGTTGCGAGCTTACAGAACGTCATTCTGCGATTACAGTGGGAAGTGGCGATGTGCCGGTTTTAGGAACTCCGGCGATGCTTGCCCTCATGGAACAGGCTTCTGTGCAGTTGGTCGCCCCAGCAATGTCTGAAGGAGAATCGACGGTAGGTGTGCGTGTAGAAGTTGATCACCTACGTGCCACCGGCTTAGGCCATGTCGTAACGGCTACCGCAACATTAACCTCTGTGGATGGTCGTAAGCTCTGCTTTGACTTGGAGGCTAAAGATGAAAAAGGCGTGATAGGTAAGGGGTATTTGGAGCGATTCCTAATTACGAAGGATCGTTTCCTATCCAAGCTCGCTTAGCTGATTTTTACTGCCGACGTTATATATAATACTTTATATGTAGGTTGTCGGGAGTAAAAAAGATATAGATAAATCGGATAAAAGTTACAGATGTTTTAATCAAAAGATCTATATCTTTTGAATGAAAGGTATAGATCTTTTTCTGAGAGATTCAGGTTAGTTAGTACACGAATTAAAGGCTTTGAGGTGGAGAATTGTCGGGAAAAGGCAAGCTCTCTCTTTTCAAATGAATTGGCTACATTTGTGTGTAGATTTGTTAGTGCAATGAAGGCGAAAACTTTTTTTCTATACGTAGGAATTTTATTTGGAACTTTCTTCTTTTTAGGTTTCTCTGCAATTAATATCTCTGCTCAGCAATATGACTTTACCGTTGTGATTGATGCAGGTCACGGAGGAAAAGATTTTGGAGCCAGACGCTATGGGGTTAATGAGAAGGATGTTAATCTTGCAGTCGCTTTACAAACAGGGGCTACTATTAAGGCGCGTTTCCCCAAAGTAAAGGTGCTCTACACGCGTAGCAGCGATGTCTTTGTTGGGTTGATGGATAGAGCTAATTTCGCCAATCGTAATAAAGCAAATCTTTTTATCAGCATCCACTCTAATTCGGCAGAAAATAGTAGCGCCCGAGGAACGGAGACTTATGTCCTTGGATTATGGAGAAGCGAGGATAACTTGCGAGTGGCTATGCGTGAAAACCAGTCTATTACCCTTGAGTCGGACTACAAGACCCGTTATAAGGGATTCGATCCCTCTTCAGCGGAGAGCTATATCATCTTTGAAATGATGCAGAATAGGCATTTGGATCAAAGTATAGATTTGGCACAAAATATCCAAAGTCAATTCAGCAAGCTTCCTTTGATGAATCGCGGAGTGCGTCAAGCCGGATTCCTCGTGATCAGAGAAATCGCTATGCCGGGAGTGCTGGTTGAGTTGGGCTTTGTTTCAAATAAAAGTGAATCGGAGTATTTATCCTCAGCAGCCGGTCAGAAAGCTCTATCCACGGCAATAGCAAATGGTTTTGCTAATTATTATGCCACATGGTCAAAAAAGCAAGGTAAGCCTATTATTGAAGACCGTAGTGCGACCGTGAAGGCTGAAGAAACTGAGGAAACTCCAGAAGTAGAAGAGGAGGACCCTGAGCTTACTGCTTCTGCAGAGCCTGTACAGCCTGTCAAAGAAACAAATAAAAAGACGCAAGTCTCCTCCTCAAAGCGAGCAGGTACGATTTATAGAATACAAATAGCCTCTTCAAAGCAAAAGAAAAACCCTAAGAAAGATGCTTTCTTTAATGGGCTTAACGTGCGAGTTGAGAAGAAAGGAAGCATGTACTGCTACATGGTGGAAGAAACTACTGATTTGAATAAAGCTAAACAACTGCTTAAAAAGCATCGCAAGCACTACAAAGATGCTTTTATTGTAGTATATAAAGGCGGAAAAAGAGTGAAGGATATCTATTGATAGAAACACTCCTTTATACCTAATTGATAATAATAGTAAAAGAATATTGACTCACGATATACGTCTTTATGAAGAAGTCTCCTCGAGTAATCATAATCGGAATTTGGATATTGTTTGCTGCAACGGCTCTTTACTTTGGAATTAATTACCTCAAGGGTTTAGTCGTTTTTAGCTCCACGCACTCTTATTACGTTAAATTTGCTAACGTCTCCGGTATGTCCATTGCCTCACCCATATATATCAATGGATATAAAGTGGGTACAGTGCAGGATATGATCTTTGATATGGATGATGGAGGTACGACAACTTTAAAGCTAAGCATAAAAAAGCAGCATCGTTTGCCAAAAGATACAAGAGCCGTGATTCATCAATCCCTTCTTGGTGGGGCTCAAATTGATCTCTACTTGGGAAAAGATCAACGCATATTAGAGAGTGGAGATACATTACGGCCTGCCCCCAAAGAAATAGATCCTATGGAGGTTATTAATGATAAAGTGCTACCTTATGTAGAGGCTCTCTTGCCTAAAATTGACTCTATTCTGACGGCTTGGAATAAAATATCCAACGATCCTTCTATCAAAACAACTATGACCAAAGTGCAAGAGGCCTCTGAACGAGCAAATATCGCAATAGCCAAGCTCGACCGAATTGTGGGAGAGCTTCATGAGGTCGTGCAAACGGATGTACCGCGAATAACCTCTAATTTGTCGGCATCTACAGAGCATTTGTCCAACTTCTCCGTAAAGCTTGATTCTGTTAATCTGGTAACTATAACCGATAATCTTGAGCAAACAAGTAGTGAGTTGAAGACCTTAGTAAACAAAGTAAATGAAGGTGACGGATCGCTCTCCAAAGTACTTAATGATCAGGAACTATACATGCGAATAGATTCCTTGGTCAATAGTGCAGACCTTCTGATAAATGACATAAAGGCTCATCCAAAGAAGTATCTGAAGATTAGCATATTCTAAACTCATGAAAAGGATTGGTGGCTTAACGTTTCTCTTTGTGATCTTATGCTTCGTAGGCTGTTCAAAAAGTGACAAACAGAAGGCAAAGTCTCTTCTTGATGAGGCTCGGATAGCCATTGACGAGGCGCGGTATGACCAAGCTGCAGAATTATTGGATTCTATACATACTACCTACACGGATCTATTGGCAGAACGTAAAAAAGCTTTGGAGCTTCAAAAAGAATTAAACTGCCTGCGGATGGAGCTTCGGATTGATAGTATTGCACTACGCTTGGGAGAAATCGATTCATTGATAGTAGAGCAGCAGAATGTGCTTTATGCAGCGCCTTCCGGATTTGAGTATGGTACAGAGGCGTCTTTCCGTAGTGCACTCCGTACAGCGCAGTTTATCGCGGCTAATCCCTTACAACTAAAGACAGATACACTGGGCTTCCTTACTTTGCAGGAGCTTTATGCGGGAGGAACAAAGCTAAATCATGATTCGTTTACACTTACTGCCGGAAACGAGCAAGTGTTGATTGAACCCATTACTCATGATCAGGGATTGAATTATCGCTTCCAAAGTGCGGGGATTAATTATGAGTCCTTGACTCTTTCTCCAAAAGAAAGCCGTAGAGTTGCTTTTTGGATTGACTCAATTGCCGGGGAGCAAGTAGATCA
This sequence comes from uncultured Bacteroidales bacterium, assembly GCA_947290775.1. GTDB lineage: Bacteria > Bacteroidota > Bacteroidia > Bacteroidales > Porphyromonadaceae > Porphyromonas > Porphyromonas miyakawae. The sequence continues at coordinate 69,337 of CAMYPM010000005.1, forward strand.
CTTTATTTTGCAGAGGCTGTTGAATGGTCGTAGAGTGGGATCATCTCAGTCTGTCAAAGTAGCTAAATTATCCTCTTTCATCCAAACCTATTGCCTTGCAGAGCTGTATGCTGAAAAGTTCGCTTTGCAGAAGGAGCAGCTACGAAAGAAAGAGTTGCTACTTAATAAAAAGGAATCTATCTTGAACAAGCAACAAATGGAGGATAAGTAGTGGAGTGATCTAAGAGGTGATCAAATCTCTCTATGGATAGTTGACTTCACCTCCCAGGTATTCTCGCTATTTTACCACTCTTTTTTTAACCAAAGTAATTTGAGTAACTCTTCCCCATTTCCTTCGGCAGGGTAGTGTAGGCATTCTTTGTCTCGCTTGTGCCAGGTGATCTGCTTACGGGCATAGAGACGTGTTTTTCTTTGTATTTGGCGAATAGCTTCCTCAAGATCAATTTCTCCATCTAAGTAGAGGAATAGCTCTTTATAACCAATGGTGTCTAAAGCGTTAGTGTATCGGTAAGGAAGAAGTTTTTTGACCTCCTCTACCCATCCCTTTTCAATCATGCTGAGGGTACGCTTATTAATAGATGCATAGAGCTTATCGCGTGCGGTCTCAATTATGATTTTGCGGATGCGAAAGGGGCGCTCTTTGACTGTAGCAGTAAGGAAAGAAGAATAGGGCTTCCCTGTAGTATAATAGATCTCTAATGCATGTAGAACACGCTTCATATTACATCTATCTACACACTGAAAATAGTCGTTATCCACAAGTTGCAGCTCGGCTAATAAAGCTTTGTCGCCTTCTGTAAGTTGGCGCTCTTTGAGAAAATCTCTTATATCGGAAGGAATGTCAGGCATGAGGTCAATACCCTTACAAATAGCATCAATGTAAAGCATAGAGCCACCTTCCATTATTACATAATGATACCGAGTAAAGAGCTTCTCGAGAAGAGGGATCACTTCCGCTTCATACCGCACAGCAGAATATGTATCATCGGGCTGGGTAATACCTATCATAAAGTGTGGTATCCGCTTTAGATCTTCCTTTGAAGGAGCTGCGGTACCTATTTCCATACCACGGTAGAGCTGTCGTGAATCAGCGGATACAATAGGGCAACCTAGTAGCTCTGCCGCTTCCATAGCGATGCGACTCTTTCCGATGCCAGTGGGCCCTGTTATAATAATCAGAGTGGGGTCAGTCTTCAAACGGATCAGTTATATCATATAGGCTCTCTTCATTGAAGCTTTGTCCTTCGTCAGATTCTATCTCCTCATCCGTAGAGAAGAGACTTTCATCGGACATATTTTCTAAGAGATCCCAGTCGGATGCTAATTCTGGGGCCTCGCCTTTTGCTTTGAGTACACTAGCGGTTGTAAGTGCCGAGTCGGTATCGTATAGCTCTAAGGTAAAGCCTCTGTTTTGATAGACATCAAAAAGATAAAGGCAGTCCAGCTCTTCTTTTTTTTCAAATATCTGTGCTACAGAGACCTGTTCCATGAGAGCAGTTTCGGTTCCCTCCTCCTGTGATAGCTCCATAAATGATTCATCACAGATAAACTCCTTTACCAGGGTATTTTCACTATCCGTAAAAACGAAAGAAGCAATCGTATCCATCGGGTAGTTTACTGATGAAAGAATTAAATTGTGAAGTTCTTTGGCAGACGCATCGCTTCTAATGGATAAGATACGTACAAAGTTGTCGTCTCCGGGAAAAGTGAGCAGAATGTGGTATTGACTTGTCATATACTTTATTGTCTTCCGGTACGAATCAAATTGAGAAACTCTTCGCGAGTGGTGGCTTCTTCGAAAGCTCCGGTGAAGTCACTGGTCGTAGTAAGAGAGTTTTGCTTTTCTACTCCTCGCATCTGCATGCACATGTGTTGTGCCTCAATAACCACTATTACGCCAAGGGGATTAAGGGTATCCTGAATACATTGCTTGATCTGTGTAGTGAGGCGTTCTTGTACCTGTAAACGACGTGCATAAACCTCTACTACGCGAGCAATCTTACTGAGCCCCGTAATATATTTATTAGGTATATAACCTACATGCGCTTTGCCAAAGAATGGAAGCATATGGTGTTCGCATAGCGAGAAGAAATCAATGTCACGTACAATAACCATCTGCCTATAATCCTCTCTGAAAGTTGCACCACGTAGTATTTCTACAGGGTCTTCTTCGTATCCTTTGGTGAGAAAGCACATAGACTTTGTTACACGCTCAGGTGTCTTTAGTAGTCCCTCCCTACCGGTGTCCTCTCCTAAGAGTTCGATCATACGCTTTTGAAGAGCGCAAAATTCATTATACTCGCTTTCTGAGAGCCTGCCAAAGGGAGACTCATTTGGCTTGTTGTGTATAGACATTTTAGATTGTCTTATTTTAATTGATATGTCTTATTTTATCTCTTACAATATACATTTCGGCTGCAATAGAGGGTAGTTGCTGCTTAAGCGTGGAGAGTGCTTTTCTTGCCTCTTCCATACTTGTGTAATCCCCTACGAGTAGCCTCCAGAAAGGAGCCTTATAAGTCAGGTAGCACATAGTATTTGTGAGCACACTATTTACTAAGCGGGTACGTCGATAAGCCTCTTGCTTGCTGGTTGGCAAGTTGCCATTAAATACCTGAATGCGATATCCTTGACTGATAACAACCTCAGAGGGATTCTCTAAGGCATTAAAATGAGGTCTGGAAACAGTGCCTACCATCCCCTTAAGTTCACTGGGTTGGTGAATAATTACCACTCCTTCTCCTTCGTGGCGAGATGCTAATGCCTCAAATATATCATGAGGAGTGGTGGAGTAAGCCCCTCCATTTACCTCCTGAGCATGAGCAGTTAGTGCTCCCAAGATTAGCTGGAAGCACACGACTGCAATAATGCCTCTTGTCTTCATAAGAGTTTTTATTTATGGACTTGATCCCATGCCTCAATGATAGGCATGAACTTTTCTACAGCTAAGGAAGCCCCTCCAATCAGTCCTCCGTCTATATTAGGCTGACTGAAAAGGGATACAGCATTTGATCCGTTACAGCTTCCTCCATATAGAATAGGCATTTTCTGGGCAACGCTTTCGCCATACCTTTCCTTTAAAAAGCTTCGTATGTGTGCATGCATTTCCTCAGCTATCTCAGGAGAGGCTGTTTTACCCGTCCCAATAGCCCATACGGGTTCGTAAGCAATAATCATTTGGGCTATTTTATCTGCACCGATAGCATTGAAAGCCTCAGTGAGCTGATTGCTTACCACATCAAAGTGCCTGCCGGCCTCACGTTCGTTAAGTTGTTCGCCTACACAGAAAATGGGGCGTAGCCCCTCACTGATGGCACGTAGTAGCTTTTCATGGAGCACTGCGCCATTCTCTCCGTAGTATGCTCTTCTCTCAGAGTGGCCTATGATTACACATTTGGCTCCGGTAGAAGCTATCATTTGTGCGGATACCTCACCGGTAAATGCCCCATTTTCCTCTTTTGCAATGTTTTGCGCCGCTAAGACAATATCAGTTTCCTTAAGTCTTTCGGCAGCTCCGGATAGATGAATAAAGGGAGGAGCAATGATTACCTCGCAAGCGATCTTTTTCCCTTTAAGGCTCTCTACTAAGTCGCTAACTAACTGAAGACCTTCGGTAAGATCTTTGTTCATTTTCCAGTTGGCGGCTACAATCTTTTCTCTCATGATATATCTACCTAATATTTATTGATTATTACTGCATTTTTTTGTTCCTTTCCGGAATGAGTAAAGCAAGAAGCACAGCTAACAACCAAGCTATTAGTGGGGTTAAAGCAACAATAGCTCGCATTGTTACATTGTGACGAGAGGAAAACGCATGCTCTACGAATTGTTCCATAGCAGCATTACTCCTCGGAAGACCACGTCCGGGTACTTTAGCTTTAATAACACCATTCTCAATAAACAGAATTCCCGGATTACTTCTTATTATTGTTTTGATGGTAGTAGCATCCAGGAGTACATTGTCATAGGCTGCTCCTGTAGCATTGCGCCATCGTTCTACGTTATCCTGATCACTACCCGATATTGCAAATACAAGAACCCCTTTAGCCGAAGCCGTTTTATAAAGTCTATTGATACGACCGGCAGTGCCCCTGTCTGCTTTTTGCCAATCGGGGCTTAGTATCCAGATCATAGGTCCTGAGTTGTGGAGTATTTGATTAGTTATGTCTCTACCTTCACTGAAGAGAGTGAAGTCATTTACGGGTGGGTGGTATCCTTTCTTAATAAGCTTCTCATGTCGCTCTACATACTGCCACGACTCATCAGGTAAACTATCCATCAAGAAGGCACGTTTTTCTCCTCCCTTCTCATAAATGAATGTGTAGTCATATTCGTCCTGCGGGGCATTCTCCGGAACTAGGATTAGTGATTGCAGAGAATTTCCCACCTTAAAGGGACGAAAATCCACAATGGGTAAGTACTGCCAACTACGGTAGTTTAAGAAAAGAATACCAAATAGAGCTAAGGCTGTCATAATCCAAGCTCCGGTATTCTTGAAAAGTGGGTGTATGTAGTTATACCCGATGCAGTAAAGGATAGAGGCTAGTAGTAATGGTATGTTTTTTGAAAAAGTTTGCCAATTAGTGAGGTGTATGGCATCTCCAAAGCAACCGCAGTCGGTGATTGGATTGAAGAGAGCGAGGTAGAGCGAAATGAGGGTCATGAAACTCATAAAAATAAGAACAAGCCAAGCTGTAAGCTTACGCCATAGCCCCATGAGAAGTAGGGCACCGATCATGAACTCAAACGAAGAGAGCAGTACCGCAAATACTGTAGCATATGGCCGAAAAGCCGGCATCCCCAAGGCAAGCATGTATTCGACCATTTTCAGGCCTCCACCGACAGGGTCAATGCTCTTTACAAACCCCGAGAAAAGCAGCACAATCGCTAATAGATAGCGTGCTGCTTCTACTACTATTTTACTGATTTGTCGTTGCTTGCCCATTCTCTTCCGATATACGTATTAACGCAAAGATAGCGTAGTTTACAATATCTTGATAGTTGGCTTTGATACCCTCTGATACAAGGGTTTTACCTTTGTTGTCCTCTATCATTTTTGTACGTAATAGCTTCTGTAGAATGATATCTGTAAAGGAACTAATACGCATTGAGCGCCATGCTTCACCATAATCATGATTCTTTTGTTGCATGAGGCTCCTCGTATCGGATGCAGCCCTATCGTATAGGTTTAGGGCTTGATCACAAGTGATATCTGCTTCATCGGAAATCCCTTTATCTATCTGTATGATACCCATCAATCCATAGTTTACAAGAGCTGTAAAGCACTCTTCGATCCCTTCATCTACCTGCATGACACCATTAGTCTCCACCGTGCGAATCCTGAGAGCCTTGATATAAAGCTGGTCGGTCAGCGAAGGAGTGCGAAGCACACGCCACGAAGAACCATAGTCATGCATTTTTTTTTCAAATAGCAATCTGCAGCTTGCGATAATCTCATCGTACTCATCTATAGTTGTTTTTGCGTGCTCCATCTCTTCAATGCGTTATATCAATTGTTTTTCTAAAGCCAGATCAAGGACTTCTCTGATATCTTTTACATAATGAAAAGTAACTCCTTCAAGGTATTTTTGGTCTATCTGAGAGATATCTTTTTTATTTTCTACAGAAAGAATAATATGTTCTATTTTTGCTCGTTTTGCAGCTAGGATCTTTTCCTTGATACCTCCTACAGGCAATACCTTTCCGCGAAGTGTCATTTCTCCGGTCATAGCTATGCGTGGGCGTATCTTTCGTTTGGCAAAAGCCGATACCATAGAAGTTGTCATAGTAATACCAGCAGAAGGACCATCCTTTGGCACAGCCCCTTCGGGTACGTGCAGATGCACTTCCGTATTCTTGAAGCTTTCAGATGGTATTCCTAACTCCTCGGCATGACTGCGTATATAATCAAAAGCAATAGATGCAGACTCTTTCATTACATTACCCAAGTTACCGGTTAGTATCAAATTACCCTCTTTACCGGCATGGGTACTTGTTTCAATTAAAAGTATTTCTCCGCCTACACTGGTCCATGCTAATCCGGTTACTACCCCATAGTACTCATTTCCTTCGTAAGTGTCACGAGAGAAGGGAGGAGGACCCAATAACTCCTTAACGAGCTTGAGGGTAAGTGCCTGTGGCTTGCTCTCTTTATTGTCAGCTATCGTGCGAGCCCTTTTTCTGCATAGTGCAGCTATTTGCTTGTCTAAGTTGCGTACTCCACTCTCTCGAGTATAGCCATCAATCAAAAGCTCTAAAACAGGGCGACTGAATTTGATGTCCTTAGCTTTTAAGCCATGCTCTTGAAGTTGACGAGGTATAAGGTGTTGGAGTGCTATTTCTTGCTTCTCTTCATCTATATAGCCTGTAATTTGTACCAGCTCCATACGGTCTAAGAGTGGGTTAGAAATAGTTGATAGAGCGTTTGCAGTAGCTATGAAGAGAACTTTACTTAAGTCAAAGTCTATATCCACATAGCTGTCATGAAAAGCTACATTCTGCTCCGGATCCAACACTTCTAATAGGGCACTACTTGGATCACCCTTGTAGTCGCGATCTATTTTGTCAATCTCGTCTAATACAATTACGGGGTTTGCTGAGCCACATTTCTTAATGCTCTGCATGATGCGTCCCGGCATAGCCCCTATGTAAGTACGTCGATGGCCGCGTATTTCAGCTTCATCATGTACACCGCCTAAAGAGATACGAATATACTTCCTACCTAATGCGGTGGCAATGCTTCTTCCTAAAGATGTTTTCCCTACTCCGGGAGGCCCCCAAAGACATAGAATAGGAGCCTTCATGTCGTTGCGGAGCTTTAATACGGCTAAGTGCTCAAGGATGCGTTCCTTAATCAGATCTAATCCATAATGATCCTTATCCAGCTGAGCCTTTACCATATCTAAGTCAAACTGGTCATCGGTATATTCTCCCCAAGGAAGATCGAGTAAGGTCTCAATATACTGATATTGTGTAGCGTAGTCCGGACTTTGAGGATGCAAGTGCCTTAGTTTAGATATTTCCTTACTTACAGCCGCTGCAACGCTTTGATTCCACTTTTTTCCTTTGGCTCGTTCCTCAAGTTCTTTGATCTCTATATCATCTTCATCGCCATCACCAAGCTCCTTCCGTATCTGTTGGAGTTGTTGGGTGAGTACGTACTCCCTATTCTTCTTATCTAATTCGAACTTAGTCTTCGCACGGATACTATTTTTTAGATCCTGAATCTCATTTGCCTCTTGGAGATAGGGCATGAGTAGAGAGGCTCGCTTTTTGATGGAAGTGTTCCTTAGCAGCTCCTGCTTGATCTTGGGTCGTAATGTGAGAATGGAGGCCGAAAAGTTTACGATATGTATCGGGTCATAGCTGCTCTTAAAATGTGCGAGCATCATATTAGGAAGGTCATCGAATTGTTTTTCAACAAGTTCTATGGTAAGTTCCTTTACTGTCTCTATTAAAGCTAAAAACTCGTTATCTTGTTTGCTACGAGGAAGTGTCTCTTTCTGTATGGTCACTTTCGCCCGAAGGCCTTGGTCAGATTTGCTTACCTCCCGGAGTCGAACTATCTCTTCAGCAACAACTAAAATGCCATTTGCCTCTTCTTGTTCTTCAGAAACTTCTTCATTGCTTACGAAGCTAATTTGCTTTGCTATACGACACAGTACTCCTAGTGAATAAATATCAGTAGGCTCTAATTCTTCGGGAGCATTTTCTACTGTGCAAGCAACAACTGCATATACACCGGATATACTATCCTCATCTGTTCTCTCTCCAAAACTACACTTGAACTCTTCTCTGTCTACAGACAGCGCATAGGCTTGACGTGTAAATAAAACATTGTTGCGCAGTGTAATGACCGGATAAACCTTGTCCGGAGTATGAGTAGTCTTTTTTGTATTTCCCATATCCTCTGCCGGAATTACCGGTAAAGGGATAGGTGATAGCACGCGCGTCTTGCCTGATGCCTCTGCATCCGGATTCCACGTGGTTTGGTATGGTGGATTTTTTCTCATTTGTTTTTCTCGTTATCATATAGTGAGCCGGTAATGATTACCGGCCCACTATGTGTGCAAAGTGAGATGCCGACTTTTAATTCACTTCATATCACATTGCCCGATTTGTAAACATTCAAGAAAAGCATTTTGTTCATTACTTTTTCTTTTGTGCTTGGTAAAGAGCTTGGGCTTCGGGCAGTGCTTTTTGAATAGCTTTGATACGACTTTCCTCACTTGGATGGGTGCTCAAGAACTCCGGCGGACGTTGTCCTTCAGAGGCTTTGCTCATCTTCTCCCAAAAAGTAACAGCCTCTGCAGGGTCATAGCCAGCCAAAGCCATAAAGGTAAGTCCAATAATGTCGGCTTCTTGTTCGTGCTTACGGCTATAGGGTAGTGTGACGGCTACTTGAGAACCCAACCCATAAGCTTGCTGGATTACTGATCGTACAACCGCATTCTCTTTACTAAAAGCAAGCCCTACTGCTTGACCTCCTATTTGGCGTAATATTTCCTGACTGAGCCGTTCGCTGCTATGACGTGCTATAGCATGGCTTACTTCGTGAGAAATAACCGTTGCCAACTCAGCATCCGTCTTGCATAGAGGTAATATGCCTGTATAAACTACAATCTTGCCGCCCGGCATGCAGAAGGCATTTAAGCGCCTATCGGCTATCAGGTTCACTTCCCATTTCATCTGCTGAGCCAATTTAGTAGCATTGTGTGTGCGGAGGTAGTGGTCGGCTGCATTGGCAATGTTGTTACATACACGTAGCACACGATCAGTGGCCTGTTTGTCATTGCTGTGTGGCATCTGCGAAACAAACTTGCTATACTGAAGAGAACTTTCGGCTATGATCTGATTTTCCGGTACAAGGCTTAGCTGCCGTCTTCCTGAGACCGGTACCACTCCACAGCTACTTAAAAATAGCATTGTAAGCAATGTTAGAATGGTAATTTGTGTTGCTTTGTTTTTCATGAGAATGTACAACTCTAATTATTCTGTTTTTTAATTTTCTTCATCTATGATACCATAACGGGCGAAGCGAAGCCACTCCGCTAATTTGCGTTCTGGGGCACCAACATCTTGAGGTGAGTAGAAGCTCATTCCTTGCGCCTCTTGTGGAAGATACTCTTGCTCTGTATAATGCCGCGGATAATCGTGAGGATATCGATAATCTTTCCCATAATTGAGCTTGTCGACCACTGAATTGACAGGGTTGCGTAGGGATATAGGAACAGCCAAATTACCCGTCTCTTTTATATAAGCGAGTACTTTATTAATCGCTAAGTAAGCAGAGTTACTTTTAGGAGAACCTGCTAAGTAGATGATGGCTTCTGCTAAGGGAATACGACCTTCGGGCCATCCGATGAATTCCACCGCATTAGCCGCTGCCTGAGCCACTACCAGCGCTTGTGGGTTGGCTAAGCCGATATCCTCGGCTGCTGAGATCACCAATCTGCGTGCAATGAAGCGTGGGTTTTCTCCACCCTCAATGAGTCGACCCATCCAATAGATAGCCGCATCTGGATCGCTGCCGCGAATACTTTTGATCATGGCTGAGGCTATGTCGTAGTGCAGATCGCCTAATTTGTCTATCGCCACCGGTTGACTCGCAACTAACTGCTCTACGAGTGTGTTGTTGATTACGAGTGGTCGCTCTTTAGTGGAAATTACAATGAGTTCCAATAAGTTGAGGAGCTTACGAGCATCTCCTCCTGCGGCCAGTAATAGTTGCTCGGGTTCTTCTAAAGTGATATTTATTTTGCTGAGTACAGCGTCTTCGCTAATAGCTCGCTTTGCAAGAAGGAGCAGATCCTCTTTACTCAATGGCTCTAAAACAAATACCTGACAACGGGAGAGCAATGGACGAATTACCTCAAAGCCGGGGTTCTCTGTTGTAGCTCCGATTAATGTTACAACACCGCGCTCAATAGCAGCTAAAAGAGAGTCTTGTTGATTCTTTGAGAAACGGTGGATCTCATCAATGAACAGAATCGGCCGCTGTGCCGTAGCGAAAAGGGTTCGCGTATCATTTGTTGCGTCGGTCAGTACCTTGCGAACATCTGCAACACCACTTCCGGTGGCACTAAGTCTATAAAAAGGGGCTTTTACCGAAGCTGCAATGATTTCAGCCAGTGTGGTTTTCCCAATGCCCGGAGGCCCCCAGAGAATCATACTCGTGACAACTCCCCCATGTAGCATACGTCCTACAGGTGCATCCGGAGCTACTAAATGCCTCTGTCCGATATACTCATCTAAGCAGTGCGGGCGCATGCGCTCCGCCAATGGTCTCATTTCTCCCATAACTTTTCTCTCACAAAGATAGTGAATAGTACCCCATTTTATCTATTACTATTGATATTCAGTATTTACCGCCTATAATTTGCAAATAGTTACTTTTCCCCGACTTAAGGAAATGCTCGTACAACGCTCATATTGTAGTATGACTCAATCGATCTCTGACTTCTTTTTTGAATGAAAGTCAAGTCTTATTCAGATAATCTAAATTAGATCTACTGTGGAAAGTTCGTTTTGGGAAACAATGTGAAAATTAGTTGTTTAAAAGATCAATGTACTTCAGAGGATGTTTTGAGTATTTCTACTGTACTTTTCTTTGGAAACATCTCAACATATCGTACCGAACTTTCAGATGTTTTAGGTGTATTTTAGAGATAAAAAAACGGATGCGTCAAAGCTTTTACTCTGACGCACCCGCTAAGGAAATCAGTTTTGTAGAACTGTTGTAACTACTTTAAGCCACGAGCTTTGAGTAGAGAGGTTACATCCATCTGGTCATGACCGGTGAACTGGCTGAAGAGCCCCATTAGATCTTCAGAATTACCACGAGAGAGAATGAGGTCACGGAAGCGATTGCCATTCTCTGCAGTAAGACCTCCGTGCTGTTTCATCCATTCGTAGATATCGCTTTCCAAAGCTTCTGTCCAAAGGTATGCATAATAACCGGCCGAGTATCCGTTGCTCCAAATATGGCGGAAATAGGTTGATTTATAGCGTGGAGGTACGGTGGCAAAGTCAACTCCATACTTCTTGAGTGCTTCGGCTTCGAAGGCCTCTACGTCAGCTATGTCGGCATCGGCTGCACTTAGCGTATGCCAGGACATATCAATAAGGCAGGCAGCTACATTTTCAGCTAGCGGCATTGCTTGGTTAAAGCTGAGGGCACGGAGCATTTTTTCTTGCAATTCCTTAGGCATTACTTCTCCTGTCTGATAGTGTAGTGCATAGTGTGCGAATACGGTTGGATCAAGAGCTGCATGCTCGTTGAATTGAGAAGCAGTTTCCACAAAGTCACGAGGTACATTAGTACCACTTACAGATGGGTAGGTCTGGTTTGCAAAGATACCGTGGAGTGCATGACCAAACTCATGGAAGAATGTGGTAGTTTCATCCCAAGTCAAGAGACACTTCTCACCGGCGCTCGGCTTTCGTACATTACATACGTTGTAAATGACAGGCTTGTTACCTAATAGGAAGCTTTGCTCTACAAAGTTACTCATCCATGCACCACCGCTCTTTGAGGGACGTGCATAGGGATCTAGCATAAAGAGGGCAATAACCTCTCCATTGGCATCCTTTACATCCCAACAGCGTACATCAGGATGGTATACAGGAATATCTGTGCGTGGCTCAAAAGTAAGTCCGTACATTTGGTTTGCTGCAAAGAAGATTCCATTATTGATTACGTTGTCAAGCTCAAAGTATTGGCTAAGAGTAGCTTCATCTACACCATATTTTTCTTTTCGAAGCTGCTCGGCAAAGTAAGGACGATCCCAGGCAGTGAGCTTATAGTCGGCTCCCATACTCTTTTGTGCAAAGGCCTCTATTTCGGCATCTTCTTTAGCAAGTTTATCCTTTACGAGGGTAGCTAATTGAGTAAGCATGCTGATAGCATTCTCCGGTTTAGCTGCAAGCTGATCTGTGAGTTTCCAAGCAGCGAAGTTATCAAATCCAAGAATTTGCGCTTTCTCAGCACGTACCTTTACTAGTTGCTTTACAATATCTCGTGTGTCGTTAGCATCACCTTGTACGCATCGTCCAATACTTTTGTCAAAGAAAAGCTTGCGCGTATCTGCATTTTCCAAAGAAGCAAGTATGTCTTGCCCTGTAGTATTGTTCAAACGGAAGAGCCATTGTCCCTCTTTACCGGCTTCTTTAGCCGCAGTAGCGGCAGCGGCAAGTGTGCTTTCATCCAACCCCTTGAGTTGCTCTTTGTTTGTGATAAAAATAGGAGCATTGGTAGCTGCTGTCAGACGATTACCGAAGTCTGTCATCAGGGTAGACTCTTTTTGGTTAAGCTCTTTCAATTTAGCTTTGTCAGCATCGTTTAACAATGCTCCGCTCCGTACAAAGCCTTCGTAGGTTAGCTTAAGTACTCGTCTCCCCTCGGGGTCAATTGCGGATTGATCGCCATCGTAGATCGTCTTGATGCGCTGGAAAAGCGCATCATTCATACTGATTGAGTCGTAGTGAGCACTCAGTTTAGGAGTAATCTCGCTTTCAATAGCCATCAGTTCATCGTTTGTATCTGCACTAGTTAGGGCAAAGAAGATCGCTGAAACTCGGTTTAATGCCACACCACTTTTCTCCATGGCTACGATAGTATTCTCAAATGTAGGTGCCTCAGAATTATTGGCAATAGCCTCTATTTCAGCAGAGTGTATGCGCATTGCTTCGTAGAATGCGGGTTTATAATGCTCCACCTTAATAGAGTTAAAATCCGGAGTGTTGAGATAGGTTTCTGCCGGATTGAGTAGTGGGTTATTTGCCAAATCTCCGGTAGCATCTTTCTTATTGTTACACGATGCAATCATAAGCGTAACAGCTATAATAGCTAATAAATGACTAAAATGTTTCATACTGATTGAAATATAATTCAGATGTTTTGTTCGTTTTGAATTGATGATATTAAAGAATCATTCTGCCGAAGAATCTGTAGCGGTGACTACTTGAATGCCTTCTGTCTCATCAAGCGAAGATATAAGTTCATCAATTTGCTTATCTGTAGCGAGCAATTTCTGCTTGCAGAAGACAATCAAGCTTTTAGCCTCTTCTGCAAGACGAAGAAGAAGATCAACATCCGGCTCATCTTGCTCTATGATGCAAATGATTTCCGAAAGACGATCCATAGCTTCCGTATAAGTGCCTCCTAAAGAGGTGAGTGTTTCTTTTCCTTTATCCTCCATACTTACGCAAATATAAGCATTTCTTAAATTTTATAACTGTAATGCATTCTTCTTCTGCCGTAAAGCTCTTACCCCAATGGCATTACACCTCTCTTAGAAAATCCTTTTTAAGAGAGTTTTTAGTTCCTAACTAAATAGGACAATATGAGAAGAACTCATAGGGGTTTGCTATTTCCTGCTTTATCCTTTTTATTCTTCCTCTTCTTTGATGATAGGTTCCTCCGGTACGAGGTTAAGATACTCCTCCCAATCGGGATCACGCTCTGCCTCAAAGGAGAGGGGGAGTTCTTCCATTTCCTCTAAAGCCTCGTTGAGTCGCTCAAAGAAAACGTCTAAGTTGCGAGCATAATAGATCCAACCCTTTTCACCACCGCCAAGGTATTGGAATGCCAAAATGGCCAATTTATCGCCTTCCATAACCGGACGAAGGGCATTCTCAATGGCCTCTATGGTAGCGTAAGAGGATGTGGCTGGCATGCCCTCTCCATCAGAAGAGTAAGGATAGCGGATTTCAATACGTATAGGTAGCTTGCCACTTGCGATGAAAGCCTCCAAGTCAAGACGGCGTGATATGATTACACTCGTGCCATTTTCTTTTTCGGCTAATAAAGTTTGCCAATTGTCGCTTAGTACCATGGTATAGGTCGATTAGTCGTTTTCTTATTCTTTGGTTTCCGTTACTGCAGCTTGCTTTTCCTTATGTGAGTGAATCATCATTTGAATCGCATTAAAGAGATTTTGCCAAATCGAGTAGGCTGCCATGGCTACTGCTGAAAGAGGATTTAGGTAGACCTGACACATCCAAATGGCTAGGCTGGAGTTCTTTTGTCCTAAACTTTGTCCTAAAGTGATGGATTCACCTAATGTCTTCTTGCTTAAGTATTTCCCCACTGTAAACTGTATGATACACACTACTAATCCTACTCCGGCCAACAGAATCATGGTGGGTATCTCCTCCGCAGGTTCGAGCGACATATAGTGTACTGTTTTGGCAATGACTATGGCAAGTGTAACAACCCAAAGCCAAAAAGCCGCAGAAGGGATTTTCTCAATGGTCTTTAGAACGCGCGGCATGTATCGACGAACTGTAGAAGAGAGTAGGATGGGAACGATAATTAATGGCATTACCTGCTTCATTATGTACCAAGTGGAAGCGAAGAAGCTTAGTTCTCCCGGAGCAATCCAGCTGAAAAGCAGTGGGGCAATCACAGTTATTGCCGCAGAAGTAAGCAATACATAGGATACCCCTACAGATACGCTACCTCCCAATATGCCGATAATAACCGGAGAGGCACTAGCTGCCGGGCAAAGAAAACAAGCTAAAGCACCCTCAGCTACTACTGGAGGAAAGATAAGTTTGAGCAAAAAGTAACTTGCAATAGCTAAGGCAACTTGGAATAGCTGCATGCCTATTAGAACCGGGGAAAGACGTATCTTCGTTAAATCTACCCTTACAAAGGAGAAAAAAAGCATGGCAATGATGCAATAGGGTACCAAAAAGCCCAAAAGCGAAATGTATCGATACCCAACCACCCCTACTGTTATAGTAATGGGAAGTGCATAGTCTTTCGCACGCTTTAGAAAGCGTGCCGGCATATGATAATGCCCTTCATTGGAACGCATTGATTAGTCCTCTCCCTCTTGCTACTAATGGGACAAAGTTAGTGATTTGTTACGTATCATGCTCTTTGAAAATGGGATTGTAAAAAAACGAACGGTAATGAACTAAATACCGCATCGTAAAGCTATCAAGATGGATACATAATATCGTGTTTAATGTAATCTGTTGTTCTTTGGACGCCAACAATCAAGTAGGTAAGCGTGAAGGAACTGAAATCAAAAAGGCGTTCTACCTTTACGAAGGTAAGAATGTGGGTGCTGCCGAAGGCGATGTAACCTATATAAAGATTACGGCTGAATATGGTGGAAAGGCTGATCGTATCTTCATCATCCCCTTCAAAACCAAGGATGCTCAGGGTAAGTTTACCGTGGCTAAGGATGTGAAGCGTAACTTCCTTTACGAGATTGACTTAGGTACCAAAATTGATAACGTTCAGGATGCCTTTGTTGACTTCTCGTTGGAAGAAGAGCCCTGGAATGCCGATGATTTGGAAGAAGCTCTTTCCCTCGTCTACATAAAAGGCGAAGGACTTACTGATAAGGGCTTCGATGGTGCTACGCTGCAAGTAGCCGATAACGGTGAACATACCTATACTTTCGAACTGGATAACGATATCAAGGATAACGGCGATTACACTGTTACAACCACAAGTGATTGGCTAACCGAACTTACCGCTACCAAGATTGAAGGCAGTAAGGCTAAGTTTACCTTTAAGGTAGCAGCTAACACTACCGATAAGGAACGTGTGGGCACGATAAAGATTACATCTGCTAAGTGTGCCGATCCGTTTACGCTGACGGTAAAGCAGCCTAAGTAAGCATAGCACAATCTAACTGAATGGTTAGTAACAGGCAATGAGCGTGCTGCGGGGGACTCTATATGTTGCTCCTTGGGCGGCTCCGCTCATCCTGATATGCATAACTAAGCATCTCGTAAAACTCCTGTAATCGCTCGGTGGGTCGTATGTGTCCGTTTTACCTCGGAATACGCTCTAAGCCGGATTGGTACAAGAGAGAAAACAGCGATGCAAAGGAACGATCCGAAAGGTATATATCTTTCCGTTGAAAGTTATATATGTTTTGCTTAAAAGGTATATATCTTTTGTAGCAAACATCTGTACCTTTTGCCAAAAAGGGTACAAGCTTTCGGAAAACAGAATGCAATAGATTAAAACGGTAGAAAGTATGAAACTAAATAAACTATGGGCTGCAGCCTTTCTTACGCTGGCACTCGTTTCGTGTAAAAACGAGTCTGCTAGGGAGCCGCAGCTGCAAGAGAATATGAAATTCCCCGTGGCGCTGAGCCTTGAGGGAAGTAAAAGCGGTGCTTTGCGTGCTGACCATCAAAGCTCATCGCTCTCCGCTTCAGCTGCCAACGAACGTGCGATAGAAAACCTTACGGTGGTGGTATTCACCAACGATGGTGCCAACAATACGCCCGTAGCGGTGGAAAAGGTGATCACCTATGATAAACTTGATAAGACTTCAGGTAGTGACCCCTACCAAGGTGAATATAAGTTTGATATGGGTATGGCAGGTACCTTCCACATGGAGGTAATTGCTAATGGCTATAAGGATGATAGCGATAAAGAGGACTTTATCAAAAAGTTCAAACAGGGATTGTCGTACGAACAGTTCAAAGAGCTGCTCTTCGAACGCGAATTACCTTCGCACGGCGAAACCGGCTTTGCCATGCTCAGCACGGAACCGGTAAAAGTAGCTACCGAGGAAGGCGTTCCTTGTCATGCCGGTACCATCAAGTTGCGTCGCTTGGCTTGCCGCTTTGACGTGTTCAATAAACTTACGGAAGAGGATCTGAAGCTGACCAAGGTAACACTGCAGAACCAAATCACTAAATCCTATCTGTTGCCCCAAAGCGAAGTGCCTGCAGGTGCAGACGGTGGTGCAAAGGAATATACGGCAAACGGCGATTGGTTCAATGATTACTTGGTAACCCAAGGCATCTACAGCTACGAAAACCCCAAAAGGGGAGCTACCAGACTAATTTTGGAAGGCACCTATAAGGGAGAAGCTTGGCAAAAGGTCATTGTCTTCAAAAAGGATGGTAGATTCATTGATACGCAGCGCAACCACATCTACCGTGTACACCTGACCAAGGGTAACGGCACTACACCGGGCGGTGGTGATAATGGGGGCGGTAAAGACGATCCTGCCAATGCGGATAAGATCAACTACGTAATCGAAGTACTTGATTGGGACGAAGATGCCTCATTGGACTATACCGATGACGATATCTGGCAAGCAGAAAAGAGGATCAATCCGTTGGCATACGTAGCCGAATACAATATCAATCCGGAGGGAACAGGATTTGTAACGGATTTGTACGCCACCAATGTGAGCGGATATTTTGATTTTGATACTGCTGTAGCTAAGTTCAGCTCGTTTGAACAGGACGGCGTAAAATATCATTTACCTTCTGAAGACGAATCGAAAGCAATAATTCCTTGTGATGCTAGAACTCTTAATGCTGATAATATCACTAGAGTACCTTTTAGTTTCCCAGTGGACGCATCAAATCTCTCGGAAAGCGTAGAGATAGCAAAGAAGAGTATCGTCTGCTTGCAGGACTTTAAAGGTTCGGGTAATAGCGTATGTTATGCATTGCGCTTTAAGGGAACCGAATACCAATCCGCGTGGAAGTATGAATGCGTAAAAGAGGGTGATTTCCTAGTAATGCGTATTACGACACGGAATGTAACTGATGGGGTGACTATTGCGAAAGTAGCTACTCCTGAATTCTGGCAACAGAACAATACTGCTGATGTCGTACGTATCTTCCCGGCTTCCGGATACAAGGTCAAAGCGGCTGACCCAGCTCCTAATAGTGAGGGGTTTGCCGCTTTTTTCTGGACTTCTACGCCTGTCCCAACTGGCAGCGCAAGCTACTTTGGCTTTATGGGAGGCGATACAAACTCGAGTGCATACATCGCCGACTTCCACAAAATACGTACGTACGGTCTGACTATCCGCTTGTTCAAGGATACGCTTGAATAACGTAGCACTTGTTTAAAATAGAGCGAAACTAAATACAAACTAATTACGATGACGCTTGCGCCTGTGCTCCACATTGGAGTGCAGTCGCTTTGCTTTATATGTGGCTAAATATTCCCAACCCTAATTAAGCTAAGTCGCTCCTTTTCTACACAGACTCTTTATCTTCAAGACATCAATCTTCTTCTCTTCCCTTTTCATTGTACTACTCGTTTCCAATCACTTATAAGTTTTGATACTAATGAGTAGCGAACTCTCTCCCTGGAATTACCAATAGATAGGTATTTGTGTAAGGCTCTTTCTTTTATTACTTCGCAGACGTAGTGCATACGTAGGTAAACCGTAAAAGAACTGATTTATTGAATCTATAAAATCTATTGAAAAACGTGAAACAGATCGTTTCCTTATTTGCTAATCTTCTTATCTGCATACTCGTTGTAGCGATGCCCTCCGTTGCTCAAAACAAGGTTATTCTAACCGGTAGCGTAACGGATGCCGAAAGTGGCGAACCCCTCCCCGGCGCCGATATATTAGTTGCCGGAGAACGAACCGGAACGGCTTCTGATTATAAAGGGGCTTTCAAGCTCTCTTTACCACCCGGAAAGCATCGGATAGAGGTTTCTTTTTCCGGATACGAAAAGCAAGTAATTGAACAGAAATTCACCCAGTCATCGTATCGTTTTGACTTATCGCTCAAGCCGATACAAACCACGTTGAATAACGTTACCGTAGTAGCCAAAAGCCGCGGACAAAAGATGCGCGAAATGCCCTCTTCCCTCGCCGTTGTGGAAGCAAAGGAGCTGAAAGGCAGAACACTTACTACAGAGGAAGTTCTCAATAAAACCATTGGTGTAAAGGTGAACAAAAACGGCGGTTTGGGCAGTCGTTCCCGAATTATCGTTCAAGGAATGGATGGGAAAAGAGTGGGCGTTTTTGTTAACGGCATTCCCGTAGGAAACTCGGAATCCTTGCAGGCTATGCCCATTCCTACCGACAATATAGAGCGAATTGAAGTATATAAGGGCACAGTACCTGTATGGCTCGGTGGCGATGGTATAGGTGGCGCAGTCAACATTATACTGAAAGAACGGCTACAGAACCATATTGATCTATCCTACGAAGCCGGCTCCTTTTGTACACATAGGGGTTTTCTTTCCGGAGGATATATGTTTCCCAATACCGGGATGCGGATCTCTGTAAACGGAACTGCGGATTACTCCAAAAACAACTATTCGTTTCTTTCACCTTTTCAAGAGGGTCTTGTTGTGAAACGCACCCATGACGTGTTTCGCAATCTTACCGGAGATATCGGTGTTGAGTTTACTAAATTGTGGTTTGATAACCTCGCGCTCAATGTGGGATATACCAATATTTACGATGAAGTTCAGGGTGGGCTGATGACTATTCAAAAGCCTGTACATCACGCCCATACACATACAAACAGCTTAGTTGGATCCATTTCCCTGCGGAAGCGCTTATTGGCGGATCGCTTGGATATGTCGTTTATGGGGATGATTGGACAAGGAACGTTCAATTTGGTGGATACTTCGCGCTATTGCTACAACTACGATGGCTCTCGTTATCCCAGTCCACACGGAAAGGGGGAGATTGGTCTTGAACCACACGATTCTAACGACAAAATGCTCAAAGTAACCACACTGTTACGCATGACCTATTCCTTCAACGATGCATTTTCCGTTAGTTTGAATTCTTCAGCACGCTACGATCGTAAAAGACCGAGCGACCCGCTTGCCGACAGCTATCTTAAATACCCTGTAAGCGGTTATCCAAGCAATGTAACAGCCGTTATCACAGGACTGAGCTACCAATACTCGTTTCTACGCCATGCGCTGGTTAATGAAGGCGGTGTGAAGCATTTTTTCTTCCATTCGAAGGTACTACCTCGAACATTCACGGCATTTCAGAAAGAGCCGGAACTAACAGAAAATAAGAGCCATAGCGTTGGATGGAGTGAAGCACTTTCCTGGAAACTTGCCGAAAATGCTACCATAAAAGCATCGTGCCAGCGTATGCTTCGCATTCCTACAGCGGATGAGCTCTTTGGCGATGCAGTGATGATACTTCCTGCTGATAAGCTTCTTCCGGAGAAATCTTTCAATATCAATCTCGGTACCGATGTACTGATAAATAGCAATGATTATCCGAACTTCCGTTTTGACGTAAATACCTATTACATGTACATCAGCAATATGATTCACATGGATATGACTGGTGGTATGCAGATGCGGCATATCAATATAGGCAAAGCACGTACTTTGGGGATAGAAGCTGAGGTAAAAAGTGACCTGGCAGGTTGGTGTACACTTTCAGCCAACGGAGCATATATTGATACTCGTGACAGAACGGAAAAGGCTCTTGGTGGCGGTGATAACTTTCACTATAACTATCGCCTGCCCAATATCCCTTATTTCTTTGCCAACGCTGAAGCAAATGTACACTTTTCCGATCTTTGGATTCGGCGCACTTATCTCTCCCTCTTCTCTTCCATAGAATATACCGAACAATTCAGCTATGATTGGGAAGCAAGCAAACGCAATTCAATGATTATACCACGCAAATGGAACTGGAATGCAGGGCTATACTTTTCCTATGCAAATCGGTATCACTTTACCTTTGAAGCACACAATCTATTGAATAAAGAGCACTGGGCTGAGTTTCAGTATCCTTTGCCCGGACGCTCATTTCATCTCAAGTTCATGATTACACTCATATAAAATCGAATAATAGTTATGCAGAAAACAAAATCATTTATGCTGCTAATGGCAGCTGTAGCAATAGTTGCTACATTTACTTCATGCCAAAAAACGGGCGGAGGCGATGAGCCCAAAGAAAAAGATGTACACCATTACGTTTACATCGCGCACGCCGGAAAATCGTTCCACGTAACCACTTTTGGTGATTTTACGGAGGGAACCGTTTCAACCTATGAAAACGCTATCACATTGCCCACCGGACATGCATTCTTGGAAAAGTATGGGAAATACGTGTACGTAATGGTTGGTAATATGATGGGAACCGGTGGCGAACAAAAACTATATAAGTATTCACTTTCTGACAAGGGACGTCTTTCTGATAAGCCGGAAGCGGTACTTTCGTTTGCCAATTCGCCTAATGTGGTAGATATTGTCTTTGCATCCGAAACCAAAGCATACGGTGTTACCTCAGGTGGACAAGGCAATATCATCATTTTCAACCCTACGGAAATGAAAGAGACCGGTGCTATTGACATTTCTTCCTATGCAAAGGGCGTTGTTAAGGACGAAAAGGGAAACGAATATCCTGATCACGATCCGGATGCCGGAAAGGGAATTATACGAGATGGTAAGCTTTACGTTCCTTTTACTCAAATGAACGGAATGGCGCTTGCCGATGCTCCGGCAACAGTGGCTATTATTGATATAGCTACAGATAAAGTAGAAAAGGTAATCACCGATGATCGTGCCAACGGATTGGGTATGGTGGGACATTCAGAACCGGTGATGGACGAAGCCGGTAATATTTACTTTTACACGGGGCCTCTTGCTGCAATGATGGGCGCAATGGGTATGCCGTGCAAAGATGGATTGCTTCGTATCAAGAAAGGCGAAACGGAATTTGACAAAGATTTCTATATGAGTCTTCAGTCTGTTCCCGGAGCAGAAAAAGGATCCTATGGGATGTATATGATTTATTCGGGAGAAGGCAAAGTCTACATTTTCCTGAATATTCCGAGCAAAGTAGTAAACAACGATCCTTCAGATGATGCCAATAAAAGCTTCGTGCCTTACGAAGTGGATCTCTTCAATCGGACAGCAAAGGCACTTCCTTTACCAGCTTCCACCGGATGGGCAGCTAATGCAATTATCAAAGTGGGAGATGTGATCTATTTTGGAGAGCAAACCGTGAATGGGACAGGCTTCTTTGGCTATAATACCAAAACAGGAAAAGCAGATCAAAAGCCCGTAGTGTCTACCCCAACGGGAGCATATAAAATAATTAGAGGAATATAGAGCTGTGAAAAAAGAAATAAGAATTGCCCTCTTATGGGGGATAATTGCCATAGGTCTGCTGTACCATACAATAGTAAGCTTGATGCCACTTTTTTGGGGCGGTGATATACGATTAGAGGGAACTACCCCTGACAATGCAGCTTCCCCGATGGTGTTCTCAATGATCTATTGCTTTTTTGTACCGGTTATAGCCATTCTGCTAATTAGCTATTGTCACGGAAAGTGGGTTCGTATTACAGAAGGCATATTGGCTATCGTTTATTGTATCGGAAATCTCT
This sequence comes from uncultured Bacteroidales bacterium, assembly GCA_947290775.1. GTDB lineage: Bacteria > Bacteroidota > Bacteroidia > Bacteroidales > Porphyromonadaceae > Porphyromonas > Porphyromonas miyakawae. The sequence goes on from CAMYPM010000005.1 coordinate 91,456, forward strand.
TTCACATGAGCGATCTGATCAAAACATTCTCGTGGGAGCAGCTCTTTGTTTTACCTCTGATTCTATTTGTGAGCATTTTGCTACTCATAGAAACTTGGAAAAAGGAGAAAACAAAGCAAGAAGTGTAGTTCTGACAAAATACTCTTGGCAAAGGAGCTCTGGATTGTACGATTAGATCGGCAAAATTCTTCCGGTAAAAACCGGAGAAAACAAAATAGGTTCGGTAGGCACTGCCTGCTGAACCTATTTGTTGTATGGGATTGAAAGCCTTATTGTTGTGATTGACTATGCTTTATTAGAGCCTTTGAAAAATCGTTAGAGTAGAATGTTTGTATCGGAGCGAAACGAATTTTCAAGTCGACGTTTGTAAAAGCCATTTTAGCCCTATTACGCTGCAAAGAGATCTTTATGCGGGTAAACAGTCACACTTGGCTTCCTTCCTTACTCTGTCGGTATAGAAAGATGTCTTCAATAGAGAGTACCGGCATATTATGCTTTATACTAAAATCAATAATCTCAGGCATTCGAGACATAGTGCCATCCACATTGGTTAATTCGCACAATACAGCCGAGTCTCCTAAGCCGGCAATAGAGACTATATCTATACTGCCTTCGGTATGTCCTCTTCGCTCAAAAACTCCTCCTTCTTTTGCTTGCAAAGGAAATACATGTCCCGGATGAACTAAGTCATCGGGTTTTGCCCCATCACGAGCAGCAGTAGTAATCGTTCGATGTCTGTCTCGAGCGGAAACACCGGTTGTTACTCCATCTTTTGCCTCTATTGATATGGTAAAAGCCGTGTGATTCACGCAGGTATTGTTTGTTACCATTTGGGGAAGATTTAACTCAAGGCATTTTTGAGGCTTTAGGCACAAACAAATAATGCCACTACACTCTCTAATCATTAGAGCAATATTCTCAGGAGTAAGATTGGAAGTGGGGAAAATGATGTCTCCCTCATTTTCTCGCTCCTCATCATCTACCAGAAGAATACCTCTGCCCTCTTGTAGTGCTTGGACAGCTGCTTTAATACGATTCTCAACATCAGGAGAAAGTGAATAACTTTGTTTCATTTCATTTTATGCTAAATAAACACCATTACTATAAAGCAAGAGGAGAAATGATATACAAATGGGGGAAAGCAATACCCTGAAATACGATCTTCAGGCATATATCTCAGATTCGAATACCATCCGGACTATAACCGTCGGTTATGGAATTACACCATATCAGTCCTATAAATAGGAGTCGTGGACTATACCACCGATAAGGAATTTCACCTATCCTCTTCTAAATCACTACAAAGATATTGTTTTTCCTCCAATAGACCAAATCAGCTGAATAAGGTGCTCTTGTTTAGGCGAGTAGAAGTTGTAATGTTTCTATTGCTGCGTGCACACCATTCCTTATAAAGCAAAGGGGAGTCGGTAAAGCCATGAGCGTTCCTGATCCTCCGGGTAGTTGATTTGTTCCTGTCTATAGTCTGTCACTTCTAAGTAGTGTGGATCTGCAGAAAGCCAGTCCTGCAATGGCAGAATGGCTAAAGCGGCCGGTGATTTTAAGGTGCGATCAATGAGAGTCTGAAAAATAGTTGTCTCAGGAGTGTCCGGCTGTAAAGGAAGTGAATAGGTCTCCTTTATCACGAGCCTCCGCAATCATTTGCGCTATCTTAGGGCGTTCCTGACTCTCAAGCCGCGTTATTTCCTCCATCAGCTTTTCGAGCCCCTCCTTGGTCATATAATTGTAATCCATCTCGTATGTGTCTGCTCCAATCGAGAGCGACATCTGCTTTATTCCGTTTTAATATTTTCCTTTTTGGGGTCGATTCTCTCATTTTCTTCCCGGAGAACTAATAAAAAAAGAGGATGAAACAATGTCATTCCTCAATCGTAGTCCTCTGAAAAGAGCCTTTGTACCTCGGGACCCGCTTATGCAACAAAGGCGTGGGCAACACCCCTTCATTGCGTTTGCAAAGGTAACAAAAGAATGCCAAATAAACAGCCGATTAGTCATGCCCTCGCCCCCTGTTTTGCAAAACTCATATACCTTTCGCGCGGAACTTATCCCAAGTTTCACGGGAGGGATCGTGTAATGGTTGCTGGGTGCGGGCGGGAGCGTT
>CAMYPM010000006.1 GCA_947290775.1 uncultured Bacteroidales bacterium
TATTTCGGGTACACGTCAGCACGAATATGTACCCAAAATCGTTATTTCGGGTACACGTCAGCACGAATATGTACCCAAAATCGTTATTTCGGGTACATGTTTAGTCTGCACGCATAGCCCTATCTATTAGTCTGAAAAGATACCGATAAACACAACGCATATAAGATGAAGTTCTACGAAAGCGAATACGAAAAGGCTCTCATCGCTCTCCTGCAAGAGGTGGGATGGAACTATACGCATGGGAGTAAGCTGCATCGCCATAATGACGAGCTCCTCCTGACGGAGGATTTGTCCGGTTTCCTTCTAAGCCGGTATCCCGAGTTAGAGCCTGACGATGTGACCAATGTCATTGACCACCTGCGTCATGCGAGTGGACAGACTCACTTTGACCGACTTTGCGCTACCTATCATCTACTTGTAGACGGCTACCGCTACACAAGACAGAGCGATGGTGAGGCTTTCGATATTGCTTACATAGACTTCGATGAAGTGGAGCGGAACCGCTTCCGAGCAGTCAACCAGTTTGAGGTGGGCTACGGGCAGGGGGGAGACATCCGCATCCCCGATGTGCTGCTCTTTGTCAACGGCATACCGCTCTGTATCTTCGAGCTGAAGAACCCCACCGATGCCACTGCCACGATAGCCGATGCCTACGAGCAAATCCATACACGCTATATGCGGGACATCCCCCATCTCCTAAGGTATTGCCCGCTCTCCTGTATCAGTGATGCCACACGGAATAACACCAAACTCGGCACCACCTATACGCCCTATGAGCATTACTATGCCTGGAAGAAAGTGCGCAACGAAGACCCAGCAGCCCGGAGCGGAATCAACCAAGTACGCACCATCGTTCGCGGTGTGTATGAGCCTGTACGCTTTCTGGAGATATTGCGAGACTATATTTACTTCCCCGATGCCAAGAGCGACAGAGAGGAGGAAATTGTCTGCCGCTACCCTCAGTTCTTCGCTACGAGACAGCTGCGAGACCATGTGCTCAAGGCTTACGCAGAGGGCGACCGTCGCGGGGGAACTTACTTTGGGGCTACCGGCTGCGGCAAGACTTATACCATGATGTTTCTCGCCCGGCAACTCTCGCTACGCTGCACCGAGTTGGAATCGCCCACCATCGTTATGATTGTGGATCGTGACGACCTCCAGACGCAGGCGGGCAAGCTCTTCCTGCGCTCTGAGGAGTTCTTGTCACTCGGAGTCGCCAAGGTGATAGAGAACCGTGCCAATCTCAAAGAGGAGATGAGCCTACGTAAGTCAGGCGGCTTTTTTATCTGTACCATTCAGAAGTTTTGTGAGGAGACGGGGTTACTCAACGAGCGGCGCAACATCATTTGCTTCTCGGACGAAGCCCACCGCACGCAAGTGCGTCTTAATACTCAACTCAAGGTCAAGGACAAAAGCGAGGACAAAATAGGCGCATTTGTCACCAAGCCCTATGCCGAGTTACTACGTACCGCCTTTCCCAATGCTACCTTCGTGGGCTTTACCGGTACGCCTATTGATGATACGATCCAAGTCTTCGGACAGATTGTGGACAGCTACACGATGCAGCAGGCTGTGGCAGACGGTATCACCCGAGATATTAAGTATATACCACGTATCGCCAAGGTAACCTTAGATGCAGAGAAAGTAAGGCAGATAGATGCCTACTATCAGCAGTGTGCCGAAGAGGGTGCAACAGAAGAAGACGTCGCTCAGAGCAAGAGGGCCATGAGTGAGATGGAAGTAATACTTGGCGACGACGAACGATTAGAACGCTTGGCAGCCGATATCATTGAGCATTACACGCAAGCTTGTGACAACCGCGCCGATGTGGTACAGAAAGCGATGATCGTCTGTAGTAAACGAGAGATTGCCTATAGACTATTACAGAAGTTTAAAAAGCTCCGCCCGGATTGGTTCACAGAGCGAAAGTCGCCCGATGATAGTCGCTTACCCCAAGAGGTACTACAGCAACTCAGCCCCATGCCGACCATAGCTATGGTGGCCACACGTGGTAGCAATGATGCGGCAGACATGTATCAATACTTAGGCGACAAGAAACGTATCAAAGCGCTGGACGATGCATTCAAAATGCCCGAGAGCAACTTTCGCATCGTTATTGTGGTAGATATGTGGATTACGGGCTTTGATGTGCCTTGTCTTACCTATCTCTACAACGACAAGCCTTTGCAAAAGCACTCCTTGATACAGACCATCAGCCGTGTCAATCGCAACTATCCGGGCAAAGACTTTGGCTATGTGATTGATTACATCGGTATTCACAAAAACATGATGGAGGCGATGCGTCGTTTCGGAGGAGAGAATTTCGGCCCCAGTGAGGATGATGTGGCTCAAGCGCACGAAGCGCTGCGCAGTGAGCTGGATATTATCAAACAGCTGTTTTCAGGCTTTGACCTCTCCCCCTTTACCGACAAAGAGGCAAACCCCATAGTACGCTTGGAATGCCTCTCTCAAGCAGCTGAGTACATCATTACAACGAGTGAAACACTTCATATAGAAAGTGGTAAGGGCGCCCCTAAGAAAGTGGGAGCCAGTACCTTTTTCTTAGCTCATGTGAAGCGCCTGAGAGCGGCTTACGATATATGTCAGCCCTCCGGCGAACTCCCGTACGAGGAACTCTCTCTATCGCAGTGCTATATGGCAGTTGCTTCGTATGTGCGTAAGACTTCAGGCGAAAAGCACGACGTGGAGAGTATGAATAGAGCGGTCGAGCGCATGGTGCAGGAGGCTCTGCGCTGCAACTCCGTGGTGAGCATCTTAGATACCGATGTTGAGGAGCGAATATTCAGTCCGGAGTTTACCGAGCAGCTCGAGAATATTAAGCTCCCTGCTACAAGGCTCGAAGTCTTGGTCAAGATGCTTCGCAAGACCATACGAGAATACAAAAATACCAATAAGGTAGCAGCAGAGAAGTATGAAGAGTTGCTACGCAAAACGCTAGACGCTTATCACGAGCGAAAGACGGCTCTCTCTGCGGAAGAGGCGTCTGCCACTCAGAGTGAAGCTGTCTCTGCCATTATAGACGAAGCTACGAAGCAGGCGATGGAGTTGCTCCGGCAGTTGGGGGAAGATAAGGAGAGCTTCAGAAGGCTGGGCTTGACTTTTGAGGAGAAAGCTTTCTACGATATCTTGATACACCTCAGAGATAAATATAACTTCGTATATGGCGAGGATAGGCGTGTAGGCTCACTCATCATCAACGATAAGTGCAAGGCACTAGCAAAGAAGATTAAGGAGCTAATCGATGTACAGTCGTCGTTTACTGACTGGCTCAACAATCAAAACATCCGTGCAGATCTCAATAAGAAGATATACTTCTGTCTTCGCACATCAGGCTATCCGCCTCAGTATAATAAAGAAGTCTTTGAGCAAGTAATGGAGCAGGTGGAGCACTTCAAAACCTATGCAGGGGAGTAATCCCCGGCTCTCAATATGGTAGGACACAATAAAAAGTGCTAGATATACTTATCTGGGATTGCAGACGTAAACATTCATCGTTTCTCGAGCTCTTGGTGGCTGAAATCTTGCCTTTTTGTTCCTTTTCTTGCTTCCCTCTCCCCGGCTTTCGGGTAAAAGTATAGAAGTTTTTGGTTGAAGTAACTGTACTTTTAGAGTCGGTCCGGGGGCTCAAGTTTCATGTTCTTATTTCTCTGTGATAAGAGACCTATTCTTCCTTTTTTTTATTGCTCTTTCCGGCCTTATACAGTCGAATCGCTTATTGGAATAAATAAGGTAACTTTGTGACAGAGAAAGCACAAATAAAAAGAGTAAGAATAGCATGAAAAGATTGGTTTTATTACGTCACGGCGAAAGTACGTGGAATAAGGAGAATCGGTTTACCGGTTGGACAGATGTTGATCTGAGCGAGAAGGGCATAGAAGAAGCGCATCGGGCAGGTCAGTTGCTTTTGGCGGAGAAATTCCACTTTTCGGCTGCCTTTACCTCCTATCTGAAGCGCGCTATAAAGACGCTTAATATCGTATTGGACGAGATGGATCTGGATTGGATTCCTGTGGAAAAGAGCTGGCGTCTCAACGAAAAGCATTATGGGGTGTTACAAGGATTGAATAAATCGGAGATGTCTGCCAAGTATGGCGAAGAGCAGGTGCACATATGGCGTCGTAGCTATGATGTGCCTCCAATGCCAATGACTAAAGAGGATGAGAGAAGTCCTTTCCAAGATCCGCGCTATAAGGGAGTGGAAGGAGATTTACTTCCCCTAACGGAGTCGCTTAAAGATACCGTTGCACGTATTCTCCCCTTCTTTGAAGGCTCTATTCTGCCCTCACTAAAAACTCATGATGATGTACTTGTAACGGCACACGGCAATAGCTTGAGAGGTATTGTAAAAGTCCTCAAGGGAATAAGCGACAAAGATATTCCCGCACTGAATCTACCTACAGGGGTACCCTATGTCTTTGAATTTGACGAACAGTTGAATTTGAAGTCCGACCACTTCTTGGGTGATCAGGATGAAATAAGGAAGTTGCAGGAGGCTGTAGCTAATCAGGGGGCAAAGAAATAATCACATAACTATCGTAACAACATGGACTTAACTCATATTGAACACATTGGCATTGCCGTGAAAAGCATAGAAGAGGCCCTTCCTTTCTTTGAGGGAGTATTGGGACTCAAATGCTACAATATAGAAGAGGTAGCGGATCAAAAGGTAAAGACTGCATTCCTTAAAGTGGGTCAGACTAAGCTGGAGCTGCTGGAGCCTACCAGTGATGAGAGCCCTATAGCTAAGTTTTTGGAAAAACGAGGCGAGGGGATCCATCATATTGCCTTTGCTGTGGAAAATTCCACTGAAGCACTCAAAGAAGCCGAAGCGAAGGGCGTGCGCCTTATTGATAAGCAATCGCGCAAGGGAGCTGAAGGGCTCAACATAGGCTTTCTGCATCCAAAGAGTTGCCACGGGCTGCTTTTAGAGCTTTGTGATTGTGCAGATAAGAAAGCATAAGTTTATGTTCACTAGTAACACGACACTAATTTTCCAATCACTATATATTAAAATATGAGCCAACAAATAGAGAATATTAAAGAGCTGATTTCTAAGCGTGAGCAAGCGCGCCTTGGAGGCGGTGAAAAGCGTATTGAAAAGCAGCATGAGCGCGGCAAATATACGGCACGTGAGCGTATCGCTATGCTGGTTGACGAAGGGAGCTTCGAAGAGATCGATATGTTCGTTGAGCTTCGTTCTACCAATTTTGGTCTTGATAAGAAGAAGATACTTGGCGACGGTGTGGTAGTCGGTAGCGGTACGATAGATGGGCGCTTGGTATATCTCTTTGCACAAGATTTTACCGTGCTGGGAGGTGCTTTGGGCGAAATGCTTGCCAAGAAGATTTGTAAGGTTATGGACCTTGCAATGAAGATGGGAGCTCCCGTAATCGGATTGAACGACTCAGGCGGTGCGCGTATTCAGGAAGGAGTGAATGCTCTTTACGGATACGGAGAAATATTTGAGCGTAATATACTTGCTTCAGGCGTGATTCCTCAGATCTCTGCCATCTTTGGTCCATGCGCAGGTGGAGCTGTTTATTCGCCGGCACTAACGGACTTTAATATCATGGTAAGAGGATCCTCTTATATGTTCCTTACCGGTCCGAAGGTAGTAAAGACTGTGACGGGGGAAGATGTCTCTCAAGAGGATTTAGGCGGTGCCGATGTACACGCTTCCAAGAGTGGAGTATCGCATTTTGCAGTAGATACGGAAGAAGACGGTATCCGACTCATTCGTCACTTGTTGAGCTTCTTGCCACAAAACAATCTTGAAGAGCCTCCCTATGTAGCGTGCAATGATCCCATTGATCGCAAGGAGGATTTGCTGAATGAAATTATCCCCGATGAGCCCAATAAGCCTTACGATATGTATGAAGTAATTGCTGCTATCGTGGATAATGGTGAGTTTTTGGAAATACATGCCGACTATGCACGCAATATCATAGTGGGCTTTGCGCACTTCAATGGGATGAGTGTGGGTATTGTAGCCAACCAGCCCCAGGTGATGGCGGGTAGCTTGGATTGTAACTCTTCTCGCAAGGCTGCGCGCTTCGTACGCTTCTGCGATGCTTTCAATATTCCTATTGTAACGCTGGTCGATGTGCCGGGATTCTTACCGGGTACGGGTCAGGAATACAATGCCGTTATTTCGCACGGAGCTAAGTTGCTTTATGCCTATGGAGAGGCTACGGTACCCAAAGTAACGGTAACCCTTCGTAAAGCCTATGGAGGTGCCTACATTGTAATGGGCTCTAAGCATTTGCGTGCTGACCTGAACTATGCGTGGCCCTCAGCAGAAATTGCCGTAATGGGTCCGAGCGGAGCCGTTGAGATTATCTTTGCTAAAGAGGTTGCAGCTTCAGAAGATCCGGCGAAGACAGCGCTGGAAAAGGAGGAGGAATACCGCAAAGCGTTTGCCAATCCTTATAATGCGGCTTCCTATGGTTATCTGGATGATGTAATTGAACCGCGTAATACGCGCTTCCGCATTATACGTGCGCTCGAACAGCTCCGCACAAAGAAGGAAGGAATCCCGGCAAAGAAACACGATAACTTACCGCTTTAAGCCTAATTTATGATTGCTAATAAGCAGGCTTTAGGGCATCTTCTGCTACTTGTAGTAGCGGTGTTCACTTTGCCATCGTGTGGCAACAGGCAGCCCAAGACGGGGCCTGTTGTCCTCAACGAGGTACTTGTGGATAATGAAAGTGGCATTGTGAATGGATATGGTGAGCGCACTGCGTGGATAGAGCTATACAATCGTACTGCCGCTACAGTAGATGTGAATGGTTGCTATCTGACCAATGATCGCCACGACCTGAAGAAGTACGCTATTCCGGCAGGGGATAAAAGAACGAAGATAGCTCCCTCTCGGCACTTACTTTTCTATGCGGATGGAAACGCTTCAAAAGGAGTCTTCTACACGAACTTCAAGCTGAATAAAGGCGAAGAGACTTTTATCGCTTTGGTAGCAAGTGATGGAGAGACTATTTTGGATAGTGTAACTATAGCGGCTACATTAGCGACCGACCAATCTTATTGTCGTATCCCCGATGGAAATATATCCCCCAAGGATAAGGAGGCGAATAATATTTGGAGGGTAGCAGGAGCCGGAGCTAACAGCTCACTCATGGTTACTCCGCAAGAAAATAATGATGCTAAGAATAAAGCAGATCAGCACAATGCACTTAAGGAGCGTGACCCTCATGGTGGGGTAATGACCCTTACGGCTATGTTAGTTGTTTTCTTAGGGTTAACCCTTCTTTTCTTAGCGTTTAAGCTAACGGGCTATATCTCCGTTCAGCTTGCACAACGCCGTTCGCAAAAGGCTGAGAAGAAACCTGCCAAGGGAGTGACAAAAGGAGATAGTGCATTTATTCCCGGAGATGTATCTGCCGCTATTGCAATGGCTATCTACGAAGCTCAAAATGAGGTACATGATGTAGAAGGAGATGTGATTACTTTGCTGCACGCTTCGCGTAAGTACTCACCTTGGAGCTCTAAGATCTACGGCTTGCGTACCCCTCTCGGTGCTAAGGTGCCGGCTCGAAAGAATAGGTAACAGAAAGGTTTTCTCGTTATGAAAAAGAAAAAAATAGACGATCCGCGTCTTGTGGCTGCTCTGATGGCTTTAAGCGAAGAGCTTGCAGATATGCCGCATGATATGGATAATGCTAAACTGACAATCAAACGTACTAACAGTGTATCCGCATGGTCACTAAAGACTAATATGATGCGTGAAACACCGATTCGCTTATACTAAAGAAACAGATTATCTAACCCTCATCATAATATTAGATCATGAAGGAGTATAAATACAAAATCAATGGCACGGAATATGTCGTTGCGATCAACAAAATAGACGATAAGGAAGCTGAATTGGAGGTAAATGGCACTCCGTTCAATGTAGAAATACTCACAGAGAAAAAGAAGCCAGCCCCTACAATCAAGCGTCCTCAGCCGGTGAAGCCGGTAGAGCATGTAGCCGCACCTCAGGCCGCATCCTCCGGTCGAAGCGCTGCCATAAAGGCACCATTACCCGGTGTTATTATTGATATCCTTGTAAACGAGGGCGATCAAGTAAAGCGTGGCCAAAAGCTCCTTGTATTGGAAGCTATGAAGATGGAAAACAACATCAATAGCGACAAGGACGGTACAGTGAAAGCTATTAAGGTACGCAAGGGAGATTCTATCCTTGAAGGTACTGATTTAGTGGTTATTGAGTAATTAACCCTACTGATCCAACTATATGGGTAGTTTTTGGTCCTTTCTTGGAGAAAACTTAGAGACCTTCTACTCCTTTACAGGTTTTGCCAACGCTACCTACCAGCATCTTATCATGATACTGGTGGGGTTGGTGTTTATCTTTTTGGCTATTCGGTTTGAGTTTGAGCCTCTGCTGCTTATCCCGATTGGCTTTGGAATGCTTATTGGTAATATTCCTTTCAAGGATGCAGGTTTGCAAATAGGTATTTATGAGGAGGGAAGTGTATTTAACATTTTGTATCAAGGGGTGCGGCAAGGTTGGTATCCACCGCTTATATTCCTTGGTATAGGGGCAATGACCGACTTTTCGGCACTTATATCCAATCCGAAGTTAATGCTCGTAGGAGCCGCTGCACAGTTTGGTATCTTTGGGGCTTATACGGCTGCGCTCTATTTGGGCTTTACGCCTAATGAAGCGGGAGCTATCGGTATAATCGGAGGTGCGGACGGACCAACGGCAATCTTCTTAAGCTCTCGTTTAGCACCGGAGCTAATGGGGGCAATTGCTGTGTCGGCTTATTCCTACATGGCTTTAGTACCGATTATTCAACCTCCTTTTATGCGTCTTTTGACGACCAAGAAGGAGCGTTTGATTCGGATGAAGCCACCTCGCGCCGTATCCAAAACAGAAAAGATCATTTTCCCGATCGTGGGCTTGCTGCTTACGGCATTTCTTGTGCCGAGTGGTCTACCGCTTTTGGGAATGCTCTTCTTCGGAAATTTGCTTAAAGAGAGTGGGGTTACCAAGCGTCTGGCCGATGCTGCCAAAGGGCCTATCATAGACATTGTCACCACCTTATTGGGACTTACGGTAGGTGCCTCTACACAGGCGACAGAGTTCCTGACAGGTAAGTCGGTAATGATCTTTGGCTTAGGTGCTTTCTCTTTCATTGTGGCCACCTGTACAGGAGTACTTTTTGTGAAGATCATGAACCTCTTCCTTAAGAAAGGCAATAAGGTCAATCCCCTTATTGGTAATGCCGGGGTAAGTGCTGTGCCGGATTCAGCACGTATCTCACAGGTGGTAGGATTGCAGTACGATCCTACCAACTATCTGCTGATGCATGCTATGGGACCAAATGTAGCCGGTGTGATTGGTTCAGCGGTTGCCGCCGGTGTTTTATTGGGTTTCCTCGGTTGATGTAGCCTGATAGCATTCGAGAGTACTACACTTATTATAGGGCACTCTAACCTCATTATTAGGTTAGGGTGCCACTCTTTTTGTGAAAAGGCATTGACCGATAGGAACTTCGCACTTTACGAATAAGTTCAAGCACCCAGCTGCCATTATTAGGACCATAGGCGCTGAGGCTTTGAATGAAGGTATTGATCTTTTTCGAAAGAAAAATATTGCTATTCGTCTCAAATAGAGTAGGAAGGGGAGAGAATATTATGTTACATTGTGTAAGTTTGCTATCTTTGTATAGGGATCCTGAGGGGTGAGAAATTCCTCAGATAGATCAAGATACTCAAGTTTTGCTGCTTTATGGACTGGATTACAAATCTATTTTTTAATGAAGGGGTCGCGCAGTCGATTTTGCTTATATCCATGACTATTGCCTTTGGGCTTATGCTGGGGAAGATCAAGATATTCGGTATCTCCTTGGGAGTTACTTTCATTCTCTTCGTAGGCATATTCCTAAGTGCTATAGGGATGCAGGCAAGTAAAGAAACGCTCCATTTCTTTCAGGAGATGGGCTTGATCCTATTTGTCTTTTCTATAGGTTTGCAAGTGGGGCCATCCTTCTTTGCGAATTTCCGGAAGGGGGGTGCCAAGCTTAATCTTTTGGCTACCTGTATCGTTCTATTGGGAGCAGTCACTACGCTTATCATCCATTACGCTACAGGCACACCGATTAGTACCATGGTCGGAGTGATGAGTGGAGCCATTACCAACACCCCCGGCTTGGGCGCTGCGCAGCAGGCTTATGTAGATGTGAAAGGTGTGTCGGATCCCTCCATTTCGTTGGGTTATGCCGTGGCATATCCATTGGGGGTTGTGGGAATTATACTATCCCTTATTGTGCTAAGAATGATCTTTCGGGTGAATTTGGATAAGGAGCAACAGAAGTTGGATGATGCTTCGGCACACAATGAGAAAGAGCTTACACCGCTCTCGCTGGTGGTGAATAATCCTTCCGTATTTGGCAAAAGTGTATCGGCTATCTCTCAGCTACTTAAAGGTAGCCACTTTGTGGTAAGTCGTATCTATAAGCACAAGCAGGAAGAAGTATTTGAGGTCGGTCCTGATACGATATTGGAAGAGAATGACAAAGTGTTTGTAATAGCTCCTAATGCAGATGTGGAAGCGGTGGTCTCCATGATTGGTTATCAGGTAAAGATGGACCGTAAGCAGTGGATTCCTACGGCAGCTAAGTTTACAGCTAAGCGGATTGTGATAACCAAAGAGGAGGTAAATGGTCGCACTTTGGAGCAGCTTAATCTGCGTGCGCTCTATGGGGTAACCATTACACGGGTAGAGCGCTCGGGCTTTGAGTTCCTTGCCTCTCCTTCGTTCCGCCTGCAGTATGGGGATGTACTTACTATTGTGGGCAGTGATTCCGGCCTGACCAATGTGCGACAAGTATTAGGTGATAGAGAAAAGCACCTCAACGATCCTAACCTGATCTCTATCTTTTTAGGAATCGTATTAGGCGTAATCCTTGGGTCTGTACCTATTTTTATTCCGGGTATTCCACAGCCTTTGAAGCTGGGATTAGCCGGCGGACCGCTTATAGTTGCCATTCTTCTATCCAGCTTTGGATATAAATATCGTCTAATTACCTATACAACCACAAGTGCCAATTTGATGCTTCGGGAGGTGGGCATCTCCTCTTTCCTGGCCTGTGTGGGGCTTGCTGCCGGAGGTAACTTTGTAGATACAATAGTGAATAAAGGCGGATATATTTGGATCCTGTACGGCTTCCTTATTACCGTTATTCCCCTTTTGTTGGTAGGAGCCTATGCGCGTGGTAAGATGAAAATGAATTTCCTAACCCTTATGGGGCTTATCGCCGGCAGTACAACGGATCCTCCTGCATTGGCTTATGCCTCCTCTCATGGCGACGGGAGCGCAGCGCAATTGGGATATGCTACAGTGTACCCGCTAACGATGTTCTTGCGGGTGATAGTAGCACAAGTGATGATTCTCTTTTTCCTCTAAAAAAGCGATTAGAGGACTCTTTTGGAATGAATACCTATTTATTGGTATAATAATAGTATCTTTGAGGAGTCCAAAGCCTTTGTGCGTGCGGTATGCTGTAAGAAGTATCCTTCGCTTTGAGGAGAGTAGACAAAAGTAAATAGGAAATATAACAAACGACAACTGATATTCTAAAACCATTATGTGGCTTTCAAAATCTTCTGTGGGCAGAAAGGTGGTGATGAGTGTGACAGGATTGGCCTTGATCCTCTTCCTTCTCTTTCACATGTCAATGAACTTAGTGGCAATCTTTAGTGCAGAGGCGTACAACATGGTTTGTGCCTTCTTAGGTGCTAATTGGTATGCCTTGGTAGCATCTCTGGCACTGGCTGTTTTGGCAGTGATACACATCTTTTATGCAACTTGGCTTACGCTGATGAACCGTAGAGCACGTGGCAACGACCGATATGCGGTTACGGCACGTCCGAAGGGAGTTAGCTGGGAGTCCAAGAATATGTTTGTCTTGGGTCTTATTATCTTCTTGGGCTTAATACTGCACCTATGTAACTTTTGGGCCAAGATGCAGCTCGCCGAGTTGATGGGACAACATGATTTGGGTATAGAAGGGGTATACGGTCCACAAGATGGCGCCGGACTTATCCGCTACACCTTTAGCAATCCTATTTATGTAATCCTTTACATCATTTGGCTTGTGGCTCTTTGGTTCCACTTGACTCATGGTTTCTGGAGTGCGCTCCAGACATTGGGATGGAACGGTAAGAAGTGGTTGCACCGCATACAGGTTATCTCTACTGTATTCGCAACAATTATAGTACTGGGCTTTGCTGTAGTGGTTTGTGCCTACTTTTTCTTCAATCTTGAAGCTGGAGCTCTTACATTCACTAATTTTTAATGGCTAAGCATAACGAAACTATGAATAAATTAGATGCCAAAATACCTGCCGGCCCATTAGCCGACAAGTGGACTAACTATAAAGATCACCAGAAGCTCGTAAATCCTGCCAACAAACGCCGTTTGGATATAATCGTGGTAGGTACGGGTTTAGCAGGCGCTTCTGCAGCTGCCTCGCTTGGAGAGATGGGCTTCAATGTGCTGAATTTTTGTATTCAGGATTCGCCCCGTCGTGCTCACTCTATTGCAGCACAAGGGGGAATCAACGCAGCTAAGAATTATCAGAACGATGGCGACTCGGTATTCCGTCTCTACTATGATACGATCAAGGGAGGCGACTACAGAGCACGGGAGGCTAATGTATATCGCTTGGCAGAGGTAAGCAATGCGATCATTGACCAATGTGTAGCGCAGGGCGTACCCTTTGCACGCGAATATGGAGGATTGTTAGATAACCGTTCCTTTGGAGGGGCTCAGGTATCGCGTACTTTCTACGCTCGAGGTCAAACGGGGCAGCAGCTTCTTTTAGGCGCCTACTCGGCACTCAGTCGTCAGGTAGCGAAAGGAAGTGTGAAGCTCTATACACGGCATGAAATGCTTGATTTAGTGATCATTGATGGTAGAGCACATGGTATTATTACACGAAACTTAGTAACCGGTGGATTGGAGCGCTTTGCTGCTCACGCAGTGGTGATAGCTACCGGAGGGTATGGTAATGCCTTCTTCCTCACTACCAATGCAATGGCTTCTAACGGCTCTGCTGCTTGGCAGTGCTATCGCAAGGGAGCTTTCTTTGCTAATCCTTGTATGGCACAGATTCACCCGACTTGTATCCCGATGCATGGAGATTATCAGTCCAAGTTAACTCTGATGAGTGAGTCTCTGCGTAATGACGGACGTATTTGGGTTCCCAAGAAGCTGGAGGACGCTAAGCGTTTGCAGAGAGGTGAAATAAAGGGTCACGACATTCCCGAAGAGGATAGAGACTACTACTTGGAGCGTCGTTATCCTGCTTTCGGTAACTTGGTCCCGCGTGACGTAGCAAGCCGCGCTGCTAAGGAGCGTTGCGATGCCGGATACGGAGTAAATCAGACCGGATTAGCTGTGTTCCTTGACTTCGATGATGCTATTAAACGGATGGGTAAGAAGGTCGTTGAGGAGAAGTATGGTAACCTATTCCAGATGTATGAAAAGATTACTAACGACAATCCTTATGAAACCCCTATGATGATCTATCCGGCCATACACTATACGATGGGCGGTCTGTGGGTAGACTATGAGCTGCAGACGACTATCCCGGGGCTCTTCGCTATTGGTGAGGCTAACTTTAGTGACCATGGAGCCAATAGATTAGGTGCTTCTGCACTGATGCAAGGTTTGGCGGACGGATACTTTGTATTGCCCTATACGATGCAAAATTATCTGGCAGATCAGATTAGTATACCTCACTTTACTACGGATCACAAGGAGTTTGACGAAGCTGAGAAGGCCATTAAGCAACGTATTGATCGCTTAATGAGCTGTAAGGGAAATCGCTCTGTGGATAGCTTGCACAAAGAGTTGGGACATATCATGTGGGAGCACGTTGGTATGGGACGTGATAAGGCCGGTCTTGAAGAAGGAATTCGTCTATTGGAGGATTTACAGGGGCGTTTCTATAAAGAACTTCACATCCCCGGAGAGGCTAACGACCTTAATATAGAGTTGGAAAAGGCTCTACGCTTTGAGGACTTTATCGGTATCGGTCTGCTGATGGCTCATGATGCGTTAGATCGTGAAGAGAGCTGTGGCGGACACTTCCGTATTGAGCATCAGACACCTGATGGAGAGGCAATGCGTGACGATGAGCATTTCGCTTATGTATCCTGCTGGGAGTATATGGGCGAAGATAAGGCACCTATAATGCATAAAGAGGAGCTTGTTTATGAGTTTACGGAGCGCTTGACCCGTAATTACAAGAGCTAATTAAAGACACATCGAACCGTTATGGAAAAGAAGATAGATAAAAATATAGATATCACCGTAAAGGTATGGCGTCAGAGAGGGCCAAAGGAGCGTGGACACTTCGAGACTTATCAGCTCAAGCAGGTTTCTCAGAGCGCCTCATTCCTTGAAATGATTGACCTTCTCAACGAACAGTTGGTGGGGGAAGATAAGGATCCTATTGCTTATGACCATGATTGCCGTGAAGGAATCTGTGGTATGTGCTCTCTCTATATCAATGGGCATCCACACGGACCGGATACGAGCATTACGACTTGTCAATTGCATATGCGTCACTTCAATGATGGCGATGTGATCACAGTTGAACCTTGGCGTAGTGCAGGCTTCCCTATTATCCGAGACTTAATGGTGGATCGCTCTGCTTACGACAAGATCATTCAAGCAGGTGGTTATGTATCGGTTAATACCGGAGGCATTCCCGATGCTAATGCGATTGCAATTCCCAAGCATAAAGCAGAGGAAGCAATGGATGCAGCTGCTTGTATCGGTTGTGGAGCTTGTGCAGCTGCTTGTAAGAATGGTTCTGCTATGCTCTTTGTAAGTGCTAAAGTGAGTCAGCTGGCCCTTCTGCCTCAGGGTAGACCGGAGGCGGCTCGCCGTGCAAAGGCCATGCTGGCTAAGATGGATGAGTTGGGATTTGGTAATTGTACCAATACACGCCAGTGTGAAATGGAGTGCCCGAAGAATGTATCCATTACGCATATTGCACGACTAAATAGAGAGTTTATCAAGGCAAAGTGCCGCGATTAAGCTGAACGCAAAGTTCTTGCTAAACTAAAAGACAAAACCCCTTCCGAGTAGCTACTCGGGAGGGGTTTTATTTGGGAGCCTTCTAAAGAGTATAATCCATTTTACATATAGAGCCCCTTACGGTTCCTTTTTCTAATATTTATTGAGAATAGCTTTCAGACGGCTTAGGGTATTGAGAGCTTCCAGCGGAGTCATTGTATTGATATCGGTTGCTTGAAGTTCATCGCGTAGCTTTAGTAGCTGCGGGTCGGATATATCAAACAGGGAGAGCTGTATTCCCCCGGAAGAGCGTTCCTTGTTGGGTTTAGAACTGCTCTTTGCGCCTTTGGGAAGCTTTGCTTGCAAGTCCCCTCCCACCCGCTCTGACTCCAGGGCTTGTAATATTTCTTTTGAACGCACAATAATGGGAGAAGGTATACCTGCCAGTTTTGCCACTTCTATACCGAAGCTATGCTCATTACTGCCCTCTACCAGTTTGCGAAGGAAGATCATTTCTCCATTTAGTTCCTTAGCCGACACATTGAAATTATATACATTGGGTAGAGTGTCTGCCAGCTCGTTCAATTCGTGATAGTGGGTAGCAAAGAGTGTCTTCGGCTTTAAGTTTTGCTGATTGTGAAGATACTCCACAATAGCCCAAGCGATAGATATTCCATCAAATGTACTGGTACCGCGTCCAAGCTCATCGAATAAGATAAGGCTTCGAGGGGTTAGGTTATTGATAATGTTGGCAGCTTCCTGCATTTCAACCATAAAAGTGGACTCCCCTGAGGAAATATTGTCCGATGCCCCTACACGCGTAAAGATAGCATCCACCATTCCTATGGTAGCCGCTTCAGCCGGTACGAAAGAACCTATCTGTGCCATTAGCGTAATAAGGGCTGTTTGCCGCAGAAGAGCACTCTTACCGCTCATGTTGGGTCCGGTGATCAGCATAATCTGGCACCCGTCATTCTCCAGATGAATCGTATTGGGGATATAAGGGGCGTTTGCAGGAAGTTGACGCTCTATTACCGGATGACGACCTTCAATGATATCAATAGCGAAGCTGTCGTCCATCGTAGGCAGGGTGTAGTCATACTTGGCAGCGGCAATAGCAAAGGCTGAAAGAACGTCAATTACGGCAATGGCCCGGCATGTATGCTGAAGCGTCTCTATATAGGGCTGTATGGCCTCAACCAGTTCACTGAAGAAGCGTGTTTCAAGCTCCAGTATTCGCTGCTCAGCTCCCATGATTTTATCCTCGTACTCCTTTAGCTCTTCTGTTATATAGCGCTCGCTACTAACTAAGGTTTGCTTACGAATCCACTCGGGAGGAACCTTATCCTTATAGGTATTTCTAACCTCCAAATAGAAGCCAAAAACATTATTGAAGCCTATCTTTAGGCTGGCAATGCCGGTTCGCTCACATTCTCGCTGTTGCATTTGTAGGAGGTACTCCTTGCCATGCTCCGAAAGCTGCCGTAAGTCATCCAATTCCTCATTGAATCCCTCTGCTATCGTATGTCGGTCTTTCGAAGGCGTTACGGGAGGGTCTTCCGCTAAGCTATAGCGTATACGGGCGACCAAGTCAGGCACTGTGTCGATTTGCTTTGCTAAGGCTTCTAAGTCTTCACATCCGGAGGCGAGAAGTCGCTCCTTAATAGGCACCAATGTCTCCAAAGCAATACGCAAAGCCTCTATTTGTCGCGCATTAGTACGGCGCATAGCTATTCGGGCTAAAGAGCGCTCCATATCACCTACATGCATAGCTCCCTTTTTAGGATCTATAAAGTCCTCATGTAGGGAAGTATTCTTATAAAAGAAGTCTACTATACGTTGTCGCCTCTGAATGGGGGATACCTCTTTTAGCGGAAAGCGTATCCACTCGCGTAGCAAACGTGCACCCATCGGAGTAACTGTTTCATCCAAAACAGAAAGCAAACTACTCCCGCCTGCATGCATTGGCTCCAGCAACTCTAAACTGTAAATAGTGAAGCTGTCGAGCCGCATCCTCTCTGAGTCGGAGATGCGTCGAATGGAGGTAATGTGTCCTAAGCTACCATGACGCGTAATATCAAGGTAATTCAGTATCACTCCTGCTGCGGTAGTGGCTAACGGATACTCTTCCAACCCGAAGCCCTTAAGGCTTTGAACACTGAAATGACGCAATAAACGATCTCGGTTGTTTGCAGCATTAAAGTACCAATCATCAGCCTTATACAAAAATGTATCGATACCAAAGAGTGCTTTGAAGCGGTCGTGTAGGTCTAACGATACAATTACCTCCTTGGGTTGATAGGCATTCAATAGTTTTTTTACAAAGGTTATATCACCCTCTGCTGCCATATATTGTCCGGTGGACACATCCATGAATGCCACTCCGTAAAGGTGCTCTTTATCTGCTTCTACAATGGCGGCTAAGTAGCTGTTTTCCTTGTTGTCAAGGATAGATTCAGTGACCGCTGTACCTGGTGTTACAAGCTCGGTAATACCTCGTTTTACAAGCTTGTTGGTCAGTTTGGGATCTTCAAGTTGATCGCATATAGCTACTCGTTTGCCGGCACGAATCAATCGCGGTAAATAGGTGTCTACTGCATGATGGGGGAAGCCGGCCAAATCAACTCCTGCCGCCCCTCCGTTTGATCGTTTGGTTAAGGTTAGCCCCAGAATACGGGAGGCCTCAATAGCATCCTCCGCAAACGTTTCATAGAAATCGCCCACTCGAAAGAGCAATATGGCATCGGGATATTTCTGCTTTATGCGGTAGAATTGCCGCATCATAGGCGTATCCGAGCGTGCTGCGGTCCTCTTTTTACTATCGTTTGCTTCCGACACTGTGATCCTTGTATTATATACTTCTTCCTCTGTACAAAGATAATAAATGAAACCCTAAAGAAGATGCCCCATTAAGGGGATCCTGACCAGGTACTGGTTCCCTTACGCAGTCTTATGAAAATTCGTACTTTTGTAGTGACTAATTAGAGAAATTACAATACGCAGATATGAAAAAAATTACTTTTCTAATGGCACTGCTGTGGACAATTTGTTCATTTGCGCTTAGTGCTCAAAACAGCAACTCTATTCCCCAAGAGGAGAGAGAGGCTTTAATTAGAATCTACAATTCGGTACGCGGTACCTCCGAAGAACTTGTGTGGAATCTTAATGCAGATCCGAGCCAGTGGAAGGGTATTACCATTGCCGATGGACATGTGGTAGGAATACAGTGGGTTGACTTCGGATTAGATGCCACACTGCCGGAAGGCGCATTTAATAAGCTACCCTACTTACAGAGCATCAACATCAGTAGCAATAAAATAACCGGTCCTTTACCCGCTGATATAGCAACGCTCAAAGAGCTTCTCTATTTGCAAATAGGAAATAATCTCTTTACCGGTAAGCTCCCTGATTTTAGTGGGCTTTCTAAAATTGAAATCCTTACTTATGAGATGCTCTCCTTAGGAGAAAATAAGGGAAAAGTAAAAGGCACGCTGCCGGACTTTGGCAAGCTTCCTCAATTGAGATACTTCGACTGCAACAACTCTAATCAGTCGGGTTCCATTTCCAAGGGAATAGGCAAATGCACAGAGTTAATCTCCTTTGATATATCATGTAATCATGTGTCAGGAACGGTACCTGCAGAGCTGGCTCAATGCGTGAAATTGGCCGATCTCTCTCTCTTGCAAAACGAACTCGAGGGCGAGTTTCCCGATCTGAGCGCACTTACTGATTTGGGTAATAGCGATTATCCGAATGTGTGGGGACGCTTCTTTATTTGTGAGAATAACTTCACCGGTGACCTCCCCTTATGGATCTTCTCCCTCACCAAACTGAAGCGAATTGCCGTGCAAGAAAATCACTTTACCGGTACCCTGCCTGAGGATATGAGTGCCATGACCAATCTCGTGGCTTTCTATGCCAATAAAAATGAATTATCGGGTGCCTTACCTACGAAGTTGCCGCAAAATCTGGAAGATCTTGATCTGAGTCGCAACAAATTTACGGGTAGCATTCCACAAGAGTGGCAGACGTCAGAAACCCTAAATATAGTGCATGTTGAGCGGAATCTCCTTTCCGGTCCTGCCCCCGCTTATAGCCCCAAGATGAAGAACCTGGAGGTGCTTGATGTTTCTTTAAATAACTTCTCTTTTGCTGACTTTAAGGACTGGCAAAGCTTTGCAAAGGATCCTGAGACGAGCTTCAACTTTGGGGTACAGCGCAACTTTGCGCCTACAGAACGCCTCGATAAGCGAAAGGGCGAATCGGTTACCCTTACTTGTACACTGCCCTCCGAACAGCCCGGACAGCTTTCCTATCAATGGATGAACGTATCTACCGGTCAGCCTGTAAATGGGGGCAACGCCGCTACGCTGCAGATTGACAATCTGAGCGAGAGCGATGCTGTGCGCTATGTATGTCTCGTTACTACAGATTACTTTGGAAAAGATCCCTCAGGAATTACCGATCACAAGGGTAATATCGTTTTGCCTATGATGGCAAGTGGCTTCTTTGATCTCTATGTGGATGGAAAAATCAATAGCGTAGATAGAGTATCACCCGAAGCTAAGGTGCATTTCTATCCCACATGCATCTCGGATGGGATACTGCATATCAGCGATGCGAATATGGTGCGCAGCGTAGCACTCTATTCAATGAATGGAGAGAGGGTGTGGACCTCCTCAGTAGAGGGTGCAGATTCCTTTAATTTGGGGATACTTCCTCTCGGTGGTTATTTAGCTGTAGCCCTGCTCTCGGACAATACACTCTGTACGCAAATGATCACCCTTGAATAGTAGTGTATTGTTCTATGAGGCACCATCTCCAACTCTTAGTAAGATAAATTAGGGGATAGCTATCCGCCCTAAAAAAGATCCCTATCTCTCAATTGAGAGATAGGGATCTTTTAAATGAAATGATCTGATCTGTACCTTTTTCTGCCTGCTTGGGAGAGATAGAGGAAGATCAATAGTAGCAATTATTGATAAAAGTCTTTCTCGCTCGGTGAATAGCTCCTCATAATTGTACGAAATGATGGGGTAGTTACCCAAAGAGAGCGTGCATGGCAAGGAAGCGCTGCTTAGTTGCTGCGGGCGTTTGATAGCCGCTTTTGATCCAACGCTTTTCCATACCGGTTGCTATTTGCTCTACAGTTTTTACATTGTCTAAATGGGTCTTTGAGTAGAAGCAATCGGCATAGCAGATGAGCTTTTCCTCCAATGATTCGGGTTCATACGAGCGATCTAAGGGCAGTGGAAGATGGTCGTGCAAAACCTCCTCCTGGGTTAAGCCGCTCGCAGTATGCCGTTCGCAAACCAGTGCATGGCAAGGAAACCCTAATTCCCTCAGCAGCGCAGCACCTAATATGCCGTGTTTGATGTAGGGTTCGCTCCCATAGCAATGTATCGTAGGGGCATTGGTAAGAAAGATCCCAATGTCGTGCAGCATAGCCGCTTGATAAACAAAATCCTTATCCATTGAGAGCTCGGGATGATGAGAAATGATTGCCAAAGCCTTCTCAGCCACATCGGTAGAGTGGCGTACTAATATGCGGTAGCAATCGCTCCCCGGCTCATAATACTTCGCTATGATTTCTAAAGGGTCGAGGTCGGATAAAAGAGACATAATATATAAGGGTGGAGAATAGAGCTAATGAAATTCAGAAAAGGAAGGGGAAAAGAGTCTGTTGATATTCTATAGAACTGAGCAAAAGTAGTCGGGCAGCCCCTTGAAATCAAGAAAACTGCCCGACGAAACCTTATCTCCCATTCATCATGGGAACTCAATAGCTGTTCAGTTCAGATGCTTAGCAAACGCCCTGAGCAACCATTGCCTTAGCAACCTTCATAAAGCCGGCGATATTAGCACCCTTTACATAGTTGATGTACTTGCCTTCGCGACCATAAGTAACGCACTGTTCGTGGATGTCCTTCATGATCTGGTGCAGACGCTCATCAACTTCTTCGTTAGACCAAGAGAGGTGAATAGCGTTCTGAGACATTTCAAGTCCTGAGCAGCTTACCCCACCAGCGTTTACTGCCTTACCGGGAGCGAAGTTAACCTTTTCGGCTACATAGTATTCGCTAGCTTCAGCCGTACAGCCCATGTTAGAGGTTTCAGCTACAAGCGTTACACCATTCTTAACGAGCATCTTAGCATCTTCGAGCCCCATTTCGTTCTGTGTTGCGCAGGGCATAGCGAAGTCAACCTTCTGTTCCCAAGGCTTCTTACCGGCGAAGAACTTAGCTTTCGGGAATTTCTTTACATAGTCAGCTACTACGTCGTTGCCGCTGTTACGCAAATCAAGCATGCAAGCAAACTTTTCGGGTGTATTGATACCATCGGGATCATATATATACCCATCAGGACCGGAGATAGTAACAACCTTAAGACCTATTTCGGTAGCCTTCTGAGCAACACCCCAAGCTACATTACCGAAGCCGGAGATAGCAAGCGTCTTGCCCTTGTAGTCGATACCCAGTTCGTGGCACATGTTCTGAACAAAGTACACAGCACCGAATCCGGTTGACTCAGGACGGAGGCGAGAACCGCCAAATTCAAATCCCTTACCGGTCATCGTACCTGTGTGCTCGCGAGCGAGCTTCTTGTACATACCGAACATATAGCCTACTTCACGACCACCTACACCTATATCGCCTGCAGGTATATCTGTGTCAGGACCAATGTTACGCCAGAGTTCGGTCATAAAGCTTTGGCAGAAACGCATGATTTCAGCTTCAGAACGACCCTTGGGAGAGAAGTCGGAACCTCCCTTACCACCACCCATAGGCAGTGTGGTCAAAGCATTCTTGAAAGTCTGTTCAAATCCTAAGAACTTAAGGATGGACAGATTCACAGAGGCGTGGAAGCGGATACCACCTTTGTACGGGCCAATAGCATTGTTGAACTGTACGCGGTAACCGATATTGACATGAACCTTGCCATTATCATCAGTCCAAGGCACACGGAATGTAAAGATTCTATCGGGCTCTACGATACGCTCAATGATCCCTGCTTTTTCGAATTCAGGATGCTGATTGTATACATCTTCGATCGAAAGAAGCACTTCTCTAACAGCTTGGAGGAATTCTTTTTCTCCAGGGTGCTTTGCCTCAAGAGAGGCCATAATTTCACTCGTCTTCATAGCGACTAATATTATTTATTCTATCACCTACAAAGGTAGGTATTATATGTATATAAAGCTAATTCTAACTAACAAAAAGGACGGAATACTAATTACTTAAGCATCCTCTCCTTCAGGCTCTCGCATATTGGTAAAGACGTTTTGTACGTCTTCGTCTTCCTCAATCTTTTCAATGAGCTTATTCACGTCAGCGGCTTCCTCAGGAGTTACATCACGGTAATCCTTAGGAATGCGCACAAACTCAGCAGAGAGTATTTCATATCCCTGCTCCTCTAAGTAGCTCTGTAAAGCTGCATTAGTGGCAAAATCCCCATAAAGGGTGATACCATCCTCTTCCTCTTCGATATCTTCTACCCCGAAGTCGATGAGGTTTAGCTCCAGCTCTTCAAGGTCTATACCCTCTTTTTGTGCAATCTTAAAGAGGCATCGGTGGTCAAAAAGGAATTCCAAGCTGCCGGATGTGCCGAGGCTACCGCCATTCTTATTGAAATAGCTGCGGATATTGGCTACTGTACGCGTATTATTGTCTGTAGCTGTTTCAACGAATATAGCGATGCCATGCGGTCCGTATCCTTCGTAGTTGATTTCCTTATAGTCATCTTGTCCCTTTTCTACAGCACGTTTGATAGCACGCTCCACGTTGTCCTTGGGCATATTCTCTTTCTTTGCCGTTTGGATAAGGAGTCTTAGGCGCGGGTTGCTATTAGGATCCGTACCTCCTGCCTTAGCTGCTATTGTAATCTCTTTACCAATCTTTGTAAAGGTACGCGCCATGTTGCCCCAGCGTTTTAGCTTTCTTGCTTTTCTGTATTCAAACGCTCTTCCCATAGAGTTGTATTATAATCAGTCTGTTTTATAGATATGTTTTGTTTATTTTCTATTGAGGTGTGTACGCCTCTATCTCAATGAAGCTCCCAGCTGCTTAGTGAGAGCCGATTCAATACTTGACATGATACGCTCTATTTGCTTGTCTGTCAAGGTAGCTTTTTCGTCTTGGATGCGGAAGCGTACTGCATAGCTCTTCTTTCCTGCCGGTAGGTTCTTGCCTGTATACACATCAAAAAGGACGGCATCACGCAGTGATTTTCCTCCCGCTTTACGAGCAACATCCACAATTTCCTTAAACCTTATTCCCTCATCTAACAATAAGGCCAAATCGCGGGTTACTATTGGCATTCGATTGATCTCCTTTGCTTCGACAGGGTATTGAGCTGCCTCGCGGAAAAGGAGCTGTGTATCTATTTCGGCATAGAATACAGGTTGCTCTATATCAAAGGCAGCACAGGTCTTTGGATGGATAGAGCCGAGTGTGGCAAGCACTTGTTTGCTTCGTTTGCTCTTAAGTATGATCACGTCTTGGTAAAGCTCTTCCTCATCCGGGATCAGCTCTTCGGTAGAGCCTTTAGGAATATTGTAATGAGCCAATATTTGTTCCACTACGCTCTTTAGCATAAAGAAGGAGGCACGCGAAGCAGGCTGCCGCCAACTATCCTTATGTACTTCTCCGCTGAGCCATATACCCAGCATGGAGCGTTGAACAAAACGCTTATCCAACTCTTGTCCTCCTTCGGGATTCAAGGCATAGACATTGCCCCACTCGTAGAATGCGCAGAGCGTCTGCATACTCTTGAAGTTACGTTCGATAGCTTCCAAGCCTCCATAGAGAAGGGTCTGTCGCAGTACAGCCAGCTCTCTACTCAACGGGTTGAGTAGGTGAATGAGCTTTTCTTGTGGGTATAGCTTCGATGTATAATACTTCTCGTTGGTAAGCGAATTAGAAAGTATTTCGCGGTAGCCGGCACCTACGAGGTAGTCGGAGAGACGTCTTTCGGCTGCTTGTCGCCTATCTTCTTCGGTGCGAACACTCAGATTCGCCTTTAGATAGCCACTGAGCGGTACTTCGTTGTATCCGTATATGCGGAGGATTTCTTCTATCACATCGCATTCGCGCTCTACATCTGAGCGATAGCGAGGCAAACGAAGTGTGAGGCAGTCGCCCTCCTCTTGCTCTATCTCTATATCTATATCCAAGGCTGCCAATATGGTGCGTACGGCTTCAGGCGCTATCTCCATGCCGATAAATTCATTCATGTGTCCCAAGCGAAGTTGGCAATGACGCTCCGGAAGAACTTCCGAAACAATGTCAACAGGCTCGCCCTCCACTTCTGCACCACAGTGCTCCACAAGAAGTGCTACAGTACGCAATAGCGCCTCTGTACAGGCAGCCGGATCCAAACCTCTCTCAAAACGGAAAGAGGCATCTGTCGATATACCGTGCCGACGTGCGGCTTTACGTATGGCTGTAGCGTTGAAATTAGCGCATTCAATAAATACCCGTGTGGTATCATCTGTTACTTCCGCTGCCGTAGCGCCTAATATACCTGCCATGCAGAGTACACGATTATCGGCATCGCATATCATGATCTCTTGTCCGCCCGCTTTGCGCTCTACACCATCCAGTGTGGTAAATGCCGAGCCTTCGGCAAGATGCTGTAGGGTAAGGTGGCTTCCCTTAATCTTATCTGCATCGAAAATATGAATGGGCTGACCTAATTCAAAGAGCACGAAGTTGGAGATGTCCACGATCGTATTAATACTCTTGTGACCGGTTTCTTCCAAACAGTCACGCAACCATTTGGGGCTTGGTCCGTTCTTTAGATTACGTAGTGTGATGCCGGTATATCGAGGGCATTCCGAAGCGGGTAGGTTCACTGATACCTGTACACCTCCCTCGTGCTGCTTATGGGGCAGAGGGGGTAACTCAGGTTTCTTTGCTCTGATCGCCTGTCCTCTCTTGTGTGATAGGTAAGCGGCCACATCGCGTGCCACTCCAAAGTAGGAAGTTGCATCCACTCGGTTGGGCGTAATATCGATCTCAATGAGCCAATCCTCTTGCAGTTGAAACCACTCGGCTGCCGGTGTGCCGGCTTTTGCCTCCTTGGGGAGTACCATAATACCGCTGGTATCTTCTCCTACTCCAATCTCTTTTTCACTGCAGATCATGCCCATGCTCACTTCTCCGCGGAGCTTGCCTTTCTTTATGGTATAAGCTTCCCCATCGTTATAGAGTGTGGTGCCGATAGTAGCGACTACAACTTTTTGTCCTGCTGCTACATTGGGAGCTCCGCACACAATGGGCAAAGGCTCCTCTTCTCCAATATTAACGGTAGTAAGGTGCAGGTGGTCGCTATTGGGATGTGCCACGCAAGTGAGCACCTCGCCTATTACGAGTCCTTTGAGTTCACCTTTAATTTGTTCGACTTTTTCCACAGAAGCCACCTCCAATCCGATCCCTGTGAGAATTTCGCTCAGTTCGTCGGGGGTTAAGTCTCCCACTTCAGGTAAGTAGCTTTTCAGTCTATTGTATGTAACCTCCATTTAATTTCCTTCCAATTGGACTGTAATACGAGATTTATTCGTTCTTTTTGCCGGTATTGTTTTCTAATAAGTTGGGCTCTCCTGTGTCGGGGATTATCTTCATTGTCTTGAAAGCGAATGGGATACCCTTTTCGTTGAAGCAATCATAGATGCGTTTGTTGAAGTCCCAATAGAGCGACCAATAGTCAGTATTTTCACACCAAGCACGCAGCATTACATTAACGCTTGATTCTCCCAGCTCGCGAAGTACAATAGTGGGTTGCGGCTCTTTAAGCATACGTTTCTCTTCTGCAATGAGTGCTTCTAAGGTTGACTTTACAAAAGAGACATCTGTCTGATATTCTACGCTAAGAATCCACTGACAACGGCGCAACTTCATCTCGCTGCAATTGGTAATCGCGCCTGAGGTGAGTGCTGCATTGGGTATATAGACTTTGGAGTTGTCGACCGTTTTTAGGGTAGTAAAGAAGATGGCTATTTCGTCTACCTCTCCTTCCCCCTCCTTCGATATAATCCAATCGCCCACATGGAAGGGGCGCGTGAAAAGTATCACTATACCGGCTGCAAGGTTCTGCAACTGCCCGCTGAGCGCTGCACCGATGGCTACACCGGCACCTGCCAGAAGTGCTGCAAAAGAGACGGCTTGGAAGCCTAATACATTGACTGCTATGATAACGACTATCAGTATGCAGATTGTTTTCAGTAGCGAGGAGAGAAAGCTGATCACGGCCGGATCCGCATGACGCCTTGCCAAGCTTCGACGAAATAGCTTGGTCAGTTTACGGGTTAAAAAGATTCCGATGTAGGCCAGTATAATAGCAATGACAACCCGGATGCCAAAGTCTATCAGTCTATCTACCCACGTAGTCAAGTACCCTGAGTAATCGATACTGCGCAGGTCTTCTCCATTTGCTGCTTTGTCGGCAAATTCCTGAGCCAATTTTCCCGGCTGTAAAATCGTATCAGCGATTTGTGGATCCATACCTATTTATTATGTAACTAATATTCTATTGAGTAGCTTATTAGCAATGAACTCACTTTCTCTAATAGAATGCTCTTATTTTGCAAAGGTAATCAATCTGCATCATTATGTGGCTGTGCTTTCTCGTCTGATACCCCTATGGCTGAAAGAGATGCTCTTGGTGAACTAGCCTTCAGGAGCATGTTGTCGGGAGCGAAGAAAGGTATAGATGTTTCAATTGAAAGGTTCTGATATGTCATGAGAAAGATTCTGATGTTTTAATCAAAAGGTACTGTTGTTTTTTTACACCGCCTATCTCTCTAATGAGATTGCTTTGCTTATGCCCCTTTCAGCGTGCTCCTTAGAATGATTTGTAAATAAAACCCAATGTGCTCATCCAAAGGTTGCTTTCTACCTATTTCAGTAAGTATATCGGCAAATAAGGCGGATGTATGGTAATAGAAATATAATTCGTTATCTTTGTGTGAAAGGAGAGAAGGCGCATTTGCCCAAGTAGTTAGCTTAAATAATATAATAGGAAGTTGGGCAAGCGACGCTTCGTTATCCCAGTGTTTGTATATAGCCGTTATGGAAGAATTGAATCCTACCCCTAAAGAGAATCAGCCTCAGACAGAAGTGGCTCCCGAAGTGGAAGCTCAGACCCCTCAAGAAAAGCCGGAAGTGCCAGTACAGCAAGACTCCGAGCCCGTGGCGAACGAACCTGCCGCACCTCAAGAAGAGGCTACCCCTGAGCGCATCTCCGATAAGGATAAAGTTGAAGAGCATCCGGACGAAACTCCGGAGGAGAATACAGAAGAACCAATCGTCCGCTACTCCGATCAGGAGTTGATGGCGATGTCTACCGGTGAAATAGTAGACGCATTGGCTACCCTTTTGGAGCAGCCTACGTTGCCCTCCAAGCGCTCTGTCGATACGCTGCGACGCATATTCAATAGCAAGCTGCGTCGCTCTTCTTCCTCGGACGAAGAGGCAACAGCAGAGGAAACGGAAGCATTGCAAATACAAGAAAGTCGTCTCAATGACTTATACCGAGCTTTTGTAGAGCGCTTCAGGGAGCAAATGGCTAAGCAGCACGAAGAGGCCGTGGCTAACCTGGCTGTAAAGAAGCAGTTGGCAGCCCGCTTAAAGGCTCTTATTGAGAGTAGCGAGGACTTCGGGGTAATCACAAAGAATTTTAGAGAGAT
This sequence comes from uncultured Bacteroidales bacterium, assembly GCA_947290775.1. GTDB lineage: Bacteria > Bacteroidota > Bacteroidia > Bacteroidales > Porphyromonadaceae > Porphyromonas > Porphyromonas miyakawae. The sequence goes on from CAMYPM010000006.1 coordinate 27,762, forward strand.
ACAACAAGAATGGCGTAATACCGGCAAAGTGCCCGAAGCAGACTACAACGACTTACAACGCGAATGGTCACTACTGGTAGAGCAATTCTACGACCTAAGGCAGTTGAACGATGAATTTCGTGCCTATGACTTTAAGAAAAATCTTGCCTCCAAAGAGGAACTAATTGAGCGTGCTAAAGCACTAACCGAAAGCCAAGATCCACCGGCAGCACTTCGCGAAATCAACGAATTGCATTTCCTCTGGAAAGAGATCGGTCCCGTTGAAAAAGAGAAGCGTGACGAAATATGGAAAGCATTCTCCGAATACTCCAAGATCGTGCGCCAGCGTGCCGATGATGTATTCCTCTCACGTAAAGCGGAGCAGGAACAGAATTTAGAGCAAAAGCGTAAAATATGCGAAGCTATCGAGGAGGTGCCTTATGGAGATCTCAAAACCTACCGTGAGTGGCGCGAGTACAGCGACAAGATTATAGATCTACAACGCAAATGGAAGGAGATCGGAGCAGTGCCTCAGGCTGAAGCAAAACCCCTCTATTTGCGTCTGCGTGCTGCTAGTGACCTATTCTTCTCAAAGCGTACAATTTTCTACAAAGAGCTACACGAAGAGCAAAACGACATCTACGAGCAGAAGCTTGCTTTAGTCGAAGAGGCTGAGTCACTGGCTAACAGCACTAATTGGAATGAAACAGCCGACCGACTCAAGGCTATTCAGCAGGAATGGAAAGAGGGCGGATACATCACAAATGGACGTAAAAACAAAGAGCTTTGGGAGCGTTTGCGTGCCGCTTGCGATACTTTCTTCTCTGCCTACAACGAAAGGCGTAAGCAACGCCGACGTGCTTATCAGGAACAAGTAGGAAACCTGAAGCGCAAACAGCAGTTGACTAAGGATACCGAAAAGCTACTTGCCAATGAGGAGGGGCTCGCCCGCGAGGAGGTTGAAGAGCGTTTGGGTAAGATAGTAGAAGAGTTCAGAAGTGTGGGACATGTGCCCATCAAGGAAAAGGATGCCGCGCACAAAGCCTTCTACGATAAAGTAAATGATACGTTGCGCAAGTTTAATATTGTGCTACGGACTAACCAAGGTCGTAACCACAATCAGACCACGGACAATAATGCCCGCTCGGGGGAAGACAACAACACACCCATTGCGGAGATCAATGATGTAAAGCAAGCCAAGCAGCGTATGGAAGCACTTATCCGGGAAAGAGATCGGATACGTACACAAATCATGACCGCTTCCGGCAATGCAGGACTCATTACAAGTAGTAGTGAGTGGGGCAACAAAATGATGCAGGGCGTAGAAAAGAACATTGACGTGCTTAAGCAGCGCCAAGAAAGCATCATGCAAAGCATTGCCGAGTGCCGTGCTAAAATCAAAGAGCTCCGAAATGAAAAGGAAAAGCCCACTCAAACAGAGGAGGGGCAAGAAAACGTAACAGAAGAGTAAATTATTAGTATATGGCGAATAAACGAGACCTAAAGCGAGATATGCGCATTATTGCCGACAATCTGGCGGATGATATCTATGCGCTTAAGCGTAGTGCGCTAAGCGATGCCGAAAGGGAAAAAGCGAAAGAGCTGATCAATCGTGTGGCTGCCTTGGAGGCTAAAGGAGTAAAAAAGGTGAGTGAGGCGGTTAAATCAGTAAAAGAAAAAGAAAGAGCATCCTCTTTCTTTGCCAAGCTCCGCCGAGAATTTAATGAAGATGTAGCACTCATCGAAACTGAGATAAAGAAATTAGTGCACTAATCGGGAATGCATCCATACCGAGACTTCCGCTCCGGTATGGATGCTTTTCTTTTACACCAAAGGAGAGCTTCTTGGCCGCTTTGGAGCCTTAACGGATAATCAATTTCCCTATACAGACATTTCCGCCTTCGCAATGCAAACAGATCATTTAAAGATTGGTGCTGCCCAATTGGATATAGCAATTGGCCATGCAGAAGCCAACCTTCACAAGGTGCAGCAGTACACCACTCAGGCGGCAGCAGAAGGATGCGACCTAATCGTCTTTCCGGAAGTAATCACCTCGGGATTTGCCGATTTTGAACGTTTAGCCGAATTACCTCCCTATACCTCTTTAGAAACGATCAGGGAATTAGCGATCAGCCACAAAGTGGCCATTGCCTCCTCTATGCTTTTGCGTGAGGGTGACTCCATATACAATCGCATCTTCTTAGCCACTGCCGAGGGCGATCTACTTACCCAAGATAAGCGTCATCTATTCTCTCCCGGGGGAGAGGCTAAATATGTTTCTCCGGCATTAGAAAGACACATTTACCTCTTCAAGGGCTGGCGGATTCTGCTGACAGCTTGTTATGATCTGCGCTTCCCTGTGTGGTGTCGCAATCGCAATAATGAATACGATCTTATCATCAATTGTGCCAACTGGCCCCAACCTCGCCGTCGTGTGTGGCAAACGCTACTAAACGCACGCGCTATGGAAAATCTCTGCTACGTATGTGGGGTTAATCGAGTGGGCACAGATGACGATGGGTTGCATTATACCGGAGACTCGGCCATAGTAGATCCACGCGGCAATCATCTTGGCGAGGCTACACCCGAAGAAGAACAATTTTTCTCAGCAATCATTGAACGTGAACCGATGGAGAAACTGCGTCGTAAGTTCCCTGTATGGAAAGATGCCGATTCGTTCACACTTATATACTGACGTGTAGCCCATTCTGATTTATGGGAGTTAAGCATAAGCGGACAGCCGGGTGGGTACTGTCCGCTTTTACTTTAGAAAGAAGAGGGCACTTACTGCCAAATGATCGCTCACACCTCCTAAATAGTGTGTTCCTCCATAGGTACGAAGCGGAATAGAGCGCCCATCAGCCAGACGACGCATAGATAGGTGCGGCACATTAGTTACTGATCCTACCACTACCTTTACACCTCCAAGTGTATGGTCTAACAAACTTCTTGAGACGATGAAGCGGTCTAACTGCTCTGTAATACCTCCGTAATAGTAGCTCCCGGGGTAACTGTCCTTACTCAGAAGGGTAGTAATGTCATACAAATTCGCTTGGTCGGACAAAGGAGCATCTTTGCCCAAAGGCGGAAAGAGATGGATTGAGGAGCGGTCATAGGGCGTGGCATTAAAGTCCCCCAGAATAAGAATAGAGCGGTTGGGGTCTACAGCCAGCAAGGAGTCACACTGAGTAGCTAAGAAGGTCATCGCCTCGTTGCGCACTTTGCGAGATTTCCACGCTCCGCCTCGGCGAGAGGGAAGATGTACAATCAGCAAATCCAAAGGCGCATCATTGTAAAAGCGTCCTTCTACATGGAGTATATTACGACTTCGCTTGGTGGTATCAGAGATAAACGGAATAGTCCACTCTTCCGATCCAACGATACGGAAACGATCCTCCAGATAAAGAAGCGCCACATCCATACCGCGCGGATCATCACTGCAAGAGATCGTATAGCGATAGCCGGCGGCACCCAAGGGAGTTGTAGCAAGGAGCGCATCCAGCACACAGGCATTCTCTACTTCACAAAGGGCAACCAACCAGGGCCAAGTAGTACCTCCTGCGTTACTAATGGCTTCTGCTATTGCTTGTAGTTTGCGATTGTATCGCACCGACGTCCACTCTCGGGCCGCTGTAGGAAGGTATTCAAAGTCGTTATAGCCGACATCATGGATCGTATCGCATAAGTTTTCCACATTAAAGGTCACTATGCGGAAAGCCTCTTGCCCCTTTGCGGAAATGCCTCCACACCCAAAGAGCAATAGTAGCACTACGCCCCAAACTGCCTTTCTCACCGCCATAGCACAAAGATAAAGGGATCTTTGAGATATATTGCACAATGGTTATGCAAAGAGGACTGCACCCACAGCGAGTACAGCCCTCTCCAACAATCAAATGGGTTGCCCTTACCTTTTAGGAAAGAAATGAAGCATCAAATCCAAAAGGAAGCAGGAAGGAATTATCTTCTAATATTAACGCATCTCTTTCTCCCGGTAAGATAATACGAATGGGCGTCTTATATCGCGTGCTTGTCTCCAGTATTACTTGTCGGCATCCTCCACAGGGAGAAGCCCTATTCACGCGCTTCTTTCCCTCTGCAAAAGCTACTATCAGCAGTTCTTTTACCGCCTTGTCGGGATAGGCAGCTCCGGCATGAAAGAGTGCGTTTCGCTCTGCACAAATACCCTGCGGATAGGAGGCATTTTCCTGATTGCTGCCTGTAACGATGGTGCCGTCTTCCAAACGAAGTGACGCTCCTACGAAGAAGCGACTATAAGGCGCATAGGCATTGCGGGCAGCTTCTATTGCAGCAGCTTCTAATTCGATTAAGGCATCGTCAAACTCTTCACGAGGCAGAAGACGATAGTTTATGTGGAGTTGTTGTTCTTTCATGGGTTTAGAAATTAATTCCAAAGGATAGAGTAGCCTTATTACTGTGCGTGTTGATGCGGATAGGATCGGGAGTTTTTATTATTGCATTCCCATTGTTATCGCAATAAGTCGGGAAGGGGTAAACTTTACTCTTTTGCGTACTATAGACATAAGCGAAGTCCATATAAAAACACTTTGTAAAGTGGTATCCTATCCCACAGGTGAAGGCATTTGCTCCGCTCTTGAACTCGTAGTGAGGTATTGTGCCGGCTGTACGTACTTTGGGTCCTGCCGTGGGGAATGTGTAATTCTCCCCTTCCACATCACGAGAAGGATCTGTTTGCCACAATCCTCCGACACGAAGTGCCAAACGAGATATGGGTTTCACCTCTAAGCCGACACGCATCGTATGAGCGGCCTTGTAGTGCTTCGATATAGCGTCATTATCTAAGGTGAAAGGTCCTATATCATCGGATATGCGCATCATACCATAAGGAACTAACTCATAATCAAAACTGATCAGCCCTAAGTTCTTGTAGGTATAGGCAATCCCGAAAGAGAGACGAGTAGGAGTCATCAGATTGTACACATAGTAGGCATCGGCCGGCGTACTTGCCGCGTAATACCACTCCTTTTCGGGTAGCAAATGGCCGTCCTTATCCAAGCCTTGGGAGTAACGTGAGTTGCCCCATGCTCGGTAGGTGTCGGTAAAGCGATAAAAAGTAGGTGTAGTTAATGCAAAGCCTAAGCGCAAGCCATCTACAGGTAATGCAATAAGCCCAAGCGAGAATGCAAAGCCGTCTCCTCGAGTCGATAATTCATTCTTTAAGTTTAGATAGTCGTCAAAGGGAAATTGCTCATTGTATTCGCTTCGATAGTTCATGCGATTATACATATACTTGAATGAGAAGCCAGTGTAAAGTATATCGCGGTAGTTGAATCCAAATGAGAAGTCGTAATCGCGTGTATAACCGGATTCGGAGAATCGGAGCAAGCTGTTTGCCGGTCCGTAGGGGAGATATCGTCCTGCGGAAGCATCGTAATACTCAAAGGCCGAAGTGTAATAGGGACCCATATCATCCTTCCGAGCAGATGTCCAGCCACTCTGGTAACCCAATATAGCTAACCAAGAGGCCGCTCCATCTACATAGGGATCATAATTGGACCTTGAAAAAAAGTCTGTCTGAGGAAAACCGTCCGGTGTAACCTTGGCAGTGAAGTCGGCTAAGGAATATTCGGTAGGGCGGCGGGAGGATATACCTATGCTTCGATTATACACATAGCTTTGATTCATATTGAAAGCGAAGTTGAACGAATAGTCCCTCTTTTTATCAAAGAAACTTGCTACATATCCCAATTGTCCGGAGTGAAAGTCAGTCTTTTTCTTTGCATTCGTTTGATTATACCAAGACGTTCTTACATCACGTGAGTCTGTATTCATTGTATAAACGAATTCAGACTTACGAAAAACAGCCGTTGCTGCAGGGTTGTAGGCAATGGCAGACAGATCCCCTCCTAAGGCCGTAAAGGCACCGGCAAGAGATTCATAACGAGCCGTCCCGCTCAATGCTTTCTGACTCAAACGAAAGGCATCTGTTTCGCTCTGTGCACTTACCGAAAGAGTTGCGGAAAAGAAAAGCAACGAGAGCACTATATAGCAATTACGTATTTTCATTTTTCTAATATTCATATTGTGTGTTGACGTTCATTCTGTACAACAGTAGTTTCTCCCACAGGGGGAGAAACTACTGTGGCTCTACTATTTAGCGTCCCCTATGTCCTCCGGAGCTTGAGGTGGAACCGGAAGAACTTGGCGAGGAAGAGGAGGAAGAGGGAGACGAATAGCTACCTCGACCACTTCTACTTGATGGAGAAGAATAGGTATTGTCCCTTGATGTAGACGAAGGTCTTGTATTCATAGTTGAAGACCTACGCTGACTCGGCTCAACGGACTTATAAGAGCCTCTACCACTTCTGTAAGATGGAGTACTTACCCGCTCCCTACGTGTGGGTGAGGTTGTAGAGGGTGCCGTACGGAATACACCGCCTCTGGAGATGCCGTCATAGCTGCCGCGACCTCTTTGATCTCTACCCAATTCACGCCTTTCACGCTGATTGCCTACAGAGTTTCGTCTATCGTTGTCAATACGCTCAAACTGACGATTCCGATTATTTGAATTGCGATCTGTGATAATTGTACGCCCTTCACCCTGATTGAATGAACCTCGCCCTCGTTGGTTCGTAACGAAGCGATCGTTGTCGGTAATACGCTTATTTGGATCTGTCCAATAGGAACCGCGGTCATAACGTCCGCGCTGTATAAGCTCATCTGATGCTACACTACTTCTGCCGTTACGATTTTGAGTAGCACCATTCGAGGCTGCTACACGTCCACGCTCTACACGGTTATTAGAAGCATAGGAAGAGGCTCCTCTACGTCCATTGGCGTAGTAGTTGCGACTATAGTAACGTCCCGAATAGGGGTCGTACCCATAGCTTCCATCCCAGTAACCATCCCAATAGCCATCACGATATCCGTAGCCATAACCACCCCCGTAGCCATATCCCCAAGCATAGCCGGAACCAAAGCCATAGCCGGGACCCCACCAAGGATCGTAATAACCCCAGCGAGATCTGCCCCAAGGCCAATAGGAATAATAGTAGTACCATACCCAGGGATCAGAGTAATACCAAGGATCATACCAAGGAAAATAGGAAGACCCTCCATAGTCCCATCCATAAGAAGGATATACATTGATCGTTACATTACCGTCATACCCGTAGTAATCCTCCTCGTAGCCATAATCATAATACCCGTAGCGGTCATTATCAACGATTACGACCACGCTGCCCGACTGTGTGTCCATCAGTATAGTAGCAGGGTCATGGAAGCGCGCTATTCGTGAAGAGTATTGACCGGAATGACGCTTCTTCGCTTTATTCTTATAAGCTTTCTTCCCGGACTTATTGCCATAGGCTACTCCACGCTTCACTTGTGCATTGCCATTCTGGCCTCGGCGATTATAGGCATCTATATCGTCCTCGCTCAATTCGTAGCCATCTTGTGCATATTCATCCTCTGTGTAGGCCTCCTCTTGGGCTCGCTGTCGCTCCCATTCAAGGCGATCTTTCTTCATCCGCTCGGCTTCTGCTTTGCGTGCCGCTTCACGCTCCTTCTTCGCACGAGAGGGAGTATAATATACATCGTCGTCATAGTTCTGCGCCATGCTCCCGATGCCTGTCATTCCCATGATGAGAGGAATGATTAGTGCGGTTAAGATTATTCGTTTCATGTTGCTATAATGTTAGTGTATCTTGCTATATCTTTTATTACGCATTTGCGTATCTTGTGTTTTTGGCGGCTTGGCAATCATCTATTTTATTAAATGGGAGCCAAACATTCTTATTTATCTAATTAGAGTGCTCTTCTCGTTGGTCGTTTAATAAACAAGCGTCTAAAGCCTTACATCGTAAAGATAGTAATAAAGAAAGAATAAAGAGTAACTTTCCGAGCAAACAATAGAAAAAAGGTATCTTGCCCTGACAATTAGGCAACTCAAAAATAGAGTGCAAAGAGGGATTACAGCACCGCAATAAGTATTTTTCTTTGTAGCTTTACGGAGGATATGTCGCAGAATAGTAAAAACATCACAACGGAGGATTCCCTTCAAGAGCAAAAGGAGGAAAATGCTCCTCAAAATAACCATACAAAGGAGCAAAAGCCGAAGCCGACCAAGCGTATTGGCTTCTTATTCAAGCGAGTGGGACGCTTCTTTAATCGAGAAATATGGCACGTTGAGCGCAATGAGATAAAGGGAATTAAGGGCTTCGGCATTAATGCCCTGAAGGTGCTTTATCTAACGATTGACGGTTTTACACGAGATCAAATTGGACGAAAGGCAACCTCGTTGGCTTATAGCACCGTACTCGCCATCATTCCTTTGTTGGCTGTAGTGGTAGGAATAGCAAAGGGATTCGGCATACAGGACTATATATCTAGTTTCTTGTATGAATATCTGCCTACACACCGCACTGAGCTTAATCAAGCCTTTGACTATGTAGAGAACTATCTGACGCACGTAAGAAGCGGTTATTTCGTAGGAATCGGGTTAGTGCTTCTCTTCTACACCGTATTCAACCTTCTCACGACAATTGAAAATACATTCAATGAGATATGGGAGATCGACCATAACCGTCCATTAGGCAGCCGAGTAGCCAATTATATGGGCATGCTACTGCTTCTACCGGTTATGATCACCATATCCAGCGGTCTTACGCTGATGATGAGTACGGTCAATAATACCTTTCTGAGTGAATATGCCATCATTGGTCCTGTGGCAGAGCAGCTATTTAATATTCTTCCCTATGTGCTGATTATCTTCGTTTTTACGGGACTATTCATGGCACTTCCCAATACGAAGGTACACTTTATACCGGCTCTTATATCGAGTACTATTGCGGGTATTGCTTTCCAAATCTTCCAGATGCTTTATATCAATGGGGTGTTGTGGATTACTAAGTACAATGCCATTTACGGAAGTGTGGCTGCCTTTCTCCTGCTTTTGCTGTGGATGCAACTTACCTGGATGATTACGCTACTATCTGCCAAGCTATGTTATGCCATACAGAATGTAGATAACTTCTACTATCACAAAGAGTCTGCCCGCATCTCACGACGCTATCATGATTTTCTTGCGCTTATTATAGTGGGACATATCATGAAGCGCTTTGTAGATCCTAATCAATCGGAACTATACGATGCCCCTTCGCTGGCGAAAGTTTGCGATATGCCTATTGTACTCACTCGACGTATTGTTAGAGAGTTACTTGATGTGGGGGTAATTACAGAGGTGATAAACAGAAAAAAGGATCACCGTACCCCTTCCTATTTACCTGCTATAGCACCCACTCAGCTTACAGTAGGCATGCTGTTAGAAAAGATTGATCGCTGCGGTACCGAGAATTTTAAGGTGGATTCCTCCACTCGCTTTTCCGGTGAGTGGCGGCTGATCAAAGAATCGCGAGAGGGGCTTTTCAATGCAACTGGCGAAACATTGGTCAAAGATCTTCCCCTCATTGCTGAGTAAGAGTAGCCTGTCCGATTACTCCACGTAAAGGAGAAAGCCCTTTAGATACCCTGTCTCCGGATGATATATATTGATGGGGTGGCAAGGTGCTTGACCTAATTGGCGCAGTATTCGTATTGGACGCTGTGCATCCAAAGAGGCGGTAAGAAGAGCCAAACGGAAGTCTTGTAGCGAAACTAATTGGGAGCAACTAAAAGTAAATACGAAGCCTTGAGAAGCGACCTTCTCTAAAGCTAATGCATTGAGTTTACGGTAACCACTCAGTGCATTTCTTATATTTCCTCTACGCTTTGCAAAGGCAGGCGGATCAACAATTATCAGATCGTAGGTGCCTTTTGTCAATCCACTGAGGTACTCGAAAGCGTCTTCCGTAACAGTATCGTGACGTGCGGCAATCGCTTCCTCAAAATTGTCGTTCACCGCCTGTGCTGCCGCCTCAGTAGCCCGCTTACTACTATCGAGAGAGACCACCTTTGCGGCTCCTCCTTTTAGCGCATATAGTGAGAACCCTCCCGTGTATGAAAAGAGATTAAGTACATGCTTATCTTTTGCATACTGAGCGACCAAAGCCCTATTCTCTCTCTGATCAATAAAGAATCCCGTTTTTTGACCATGCAGCCAGTCTGCCGCTATACGTAAGCCGTTTTCAAAAAGTGGCTCCTCTATGGCTTCACCTACCAAATAGCTATTGACCGTTGCAAAATCCATTGTCTCCGGTAGTGTCATTACGGATTTGTCAAATACGGCTTTTATTCCAAATTCAGGGAAATCACCCTGCAAGATATGGGCTATGAGTGTTCTTCGACGATACATACCTACCGTATGAGCCTGCAAGACCGCTGTAGAGCCATACACATCAATTATCAATCCCGGCAAGCCATCCCCTTCCCCATATACCAACCTATAGACATTGTTGTCCGAACGTACCAGTCCCAGAGCAAGTCGCAAGCGGTAAGCTGCATTGAGTCGCTCTCTAAAAAGATCCTCTTCTGAGGTAAAAAGGTCCGGTGTAAAAGTAAGGATGCGCACGAATATAGAGTCACCCTCGTATAACCCCAAAGCGATCTCCTCATGCTGACAGGTTACGACCCTTACCAAATCACCCACTTCCGGCTTTCCCTCTACCTGTGCTACTGCTCCGCTAAAGACCCAAAGATGACGTCTTTTAAGGGATGTTTCACGAGAGAGCTTTAGTACAATGGTAGCACGTATCATGCTATTCCTGCTTTCGTCTATATTTTTCAACATGAGTTAAGTTATTTTGCTATTAGGGAATTATTGTACGCTGCCCAAGACTTTGTGCAAGCGCTTTCTTCAATTCGTTTAGCTTTTGCATAGAGAGCAAGATCTCGGCTAATCGCTTGCTACTCTCTTCATCAGAGGCATTGCCGAGAGCTGCCAGTTCAGCTCCATACTTATCTAAACGGCGGCTTACAAACTCTGCTTTAATCCCATTGATCAAGCGCACAACGGTATCGAGGAGGGTCTCAGGGTCAGAGAGTTCATTTTCATCATCTACCCCCATTGAATCACGTGAATAACGGCTTAGGTGGTATTTATTGCTTAGTAGGTCTACAGCCAGCTTAGCTATTTCTTCATCTTGATGGTTGGCAAAATAGGTAGCCGGCTTAGCCGAGGGATTTTCATCCAATAGTTGAATGCACTCATCTAAGCAGCGAGTAAAGATAGGGGAGCAGTCATCCACCTCATCCGCTTCCAGGGCTGCCTTTACAAAGTGCGCTAAGGTATAGCATTCTTCACTTCCGTCTTCGTTGGCAAAATGAAAAAGAAATTCGCCCTGCCTAATAAATTCACGAAGCAGAGCACGCTCATTCACCGTGATCGGAGTTCGCTTCTGCACCTGCTTCGGCTGAGATGTTGTGGGTAATGCTTGGGATAGGGGAGGCGTAGTTGGCTGGGGCCCCGTTCGCAGCTGTTCGTAGCGAAAGTTTCTTATTTGTCGTAGGAGGAGTGCTTCGTCGGTACGTAATTCCTGTGCTACAGTTTGGGCAGAGAAACTTCGTTCAACGGGATCGGGGATCCGTGCTATTGAGCGGAGGAGGTCGTTTGTCAGCGCTGCTCGCTCTACGGGGCTTTTGGCAATTTCTTCGCTGTATAGTTTCGTTTTGAAGGTTATAAAATCGGTCTCATGCTCCTCTATATAAGCCTCAATCTCACTATTGCTGTGCGTCTGTACGAAGGAATCCGGATCGTGTTCAGGAGGCAGTACCAATACTTTGATGTGTACCCCTGCTTCAAGCATCAAGTCAATACCGCGTATTGCTGCCTTTATTCCTGCCGCATCACCATCGAAAAAGAGTGTTACATGACGAGTAAAGCGCCTAATCAGACGTATTTGCTGTAGCGTAAGAGCGGTGCCACTGGTGGCCACTACATTCTCTATTCCGGCTTTGTGCAGGGCGATCACATCCATGTACCCCTCTACGATAAAGCACTTATCCTTCTGGCTAATCGTTTTTTTTGCTTGGTAAAGTCCGTATAGCTCGTTGCTCTTCGAATAGATGGGGCTTTCCGGAGAGTTGATATACTTAGCACTCTTGGTATTGCGTGAAAGAATGCGACCCCCAAAGCCTACAATACGGCCACTGACACTATAAATGGGAAACATAATTCGCTCCCTAAAGCGGTCTCTGGCAGTGGAATAGGTTTCGTTAGGCGGTGTGGCTAAGCCGGTTTCGTACAGATACTTTACATTGTATCCCTCTGCTGCAGCTCGATCATGCAATGCGGTGTATTGCCGTGGGGCATACCCAATACCAAATTTGTCGACTAACGCTCGTGTAATGCCTCTGCTTCGTAAGTAGGGTAATGCTACTGCAGCTCCCTCATCCCCCTCTAATAGTTCGTTTCGAAAGAATTCTTGGGCAAACTTCTGCGTCAGATACATACTTTCAGCTTCGTTTTGCTTCTCTCGCTCCTCATCGGTCAACTCTTTTTCAACTACGGGGATATGATATTTTTGCGCCAACCGCTTTAGGGCATCCGCAAAAGAGAGCTTTTCCAACTTCATTACGAAGGAAACAGGGGTACCCCCTTCTCCACAAGCAAAGCATTTGCATATATTTTTTGATGGAGAGACATAGAAGGAGGGTCGCCTATCATTGTGAAACGGACATAACCCCACATAATTAACCCCACGCTTATGTAACGTTACATAGTCGCCCACTACCTCAACAATATTGGCAGCATCAAGGATTTTCTGTTTTGTTATGTCGTCTATCATTGCGTTATCCTCTGTAGTAGATACGCTGAATGCGCATAGCCATGTGCGACAATATCTCGTAGGGAATAGTGCCGATTGAATCAGCTAATTCTTGCAAATCCGGTGCTTCACCTCCAAAGAGTGTAACCCTGTCCCCCGGCTGTGCATCGCTTCCGGTGAGGTCTATCATACAGGTATCCATACATATATTGCCGATGGTGGGGTAGAGCTTGCCTCGTATGGCCACCTTGCCGACTCCACAGCCGAAACGTCTATCGTAGCCATCCGCATAACCAATGGGAATAATCCCTATTTTGCCACCCTTTGGCAATAAGCCATGCCTTCCATATCCCACAGTGCTACCCGGTGGCATATCGGATATCTGTAGCAGCGTAGTACGGAGGGTTACCACGGGGGTGAGTTTCTCTTCCGGTGTAGGTGATACGCCGTAGAGACCTATCCCCAAGCGCACCATATCAAACGCATATTGGGGGAAACGCATAATGCCTGCTGTATTGAGGATGTGCTTGATGGGCTTATACCCTAAGACAGCTACCATCTTGTCGTATGCCTCCGAAAAAACCTTTATCTGACTCATCGTATAGTCATCGTTCTGCGGCTCATCGGCAGCAGCCAAGTGAGAGAAAATACTTCGTACCGAAAGCACACTCTGACGGCTTATTCGCTCTGCTACGGCAAAAGCCTCTTGGGGAGAAAAGCCCAAACGGTGCATACCGCTATCAATCTCCAGGTGAATGGGAAAATGGTCGAAGCCCTGCTTGTCAATTTTGTGATACAATTCCTCAAACTGACTCATTGAGAAGACCACCGGATCAAGATTATAGTCAATCAGTGTGGAAAAAGCATTTACCTCCGGATCCATCACTACAATAGGCGTGAGGATTCCCTTCTTTCGAAGCTCTTTGCCCTCGTCTGCTACTGCCACTGCCAGAGCATCAATGTGGTGCTCTTCCAGCATTTTAGCAGTTTCGTAGGCACCGGTACCATAGGCATTGGCTTTGACCATCGCCATCACCTTTACCCCTTGCGGGATATGTCGGCGAATGCTTTTCACATTCTCTGCCATTGCCTCCAGGTTTATCTCCATTACCGTTTCGTTAATCTTTTGAGCCAACCGCTCCACAATAGTCTCAAACCGATAATTTCGCGCCCCTTTTACCAGTATTACACTATTAGCTAACTTGCCCGGCAGGGAGGAGCGAAGGAAGCTTTCTGTATCCGTATAGAAGTACCCCTCGATCTCTTTGAAACTTTCTTGATAGGCACAGAGCTCCCGCCCGATACCTATAATCATGTCACATTCGTAGCGCTTGACCATATCGGCCACCATACGGTATAGGTTACGAGTGAGGAAGGCACTTTGCAGTATATCGGAGAGGATTAATACACGACGCTTGCCGGCATGTAAGGCGCGTCGCTGCATAAAGTCTAATGCGATAGCAAGTGAATTGATATCATTGTTGTAGGCATCGTTAATAATTAGATTATCTTCTCCGCCCTCTTTCACCTCAAGGCGCATCTCTACAGGCTCCAGCTCTGCTAAGTGTGGTGCTGCACACTTTGGTAAGTCGGGTGATAGTACCCACAGCAACAGAAAGGCATGCATGGCATTCTCCAGTGAGGCTTTATCGGTAAAGGGTAGTTGCAACTTATACGCTTTACCATCTAAGAGGCACTCAATGCGGGTAAGCGCAGTCTCTCGCTCCATCTCTTTCACGAAAAGCGGAGCTTCGGGATTTTTGGTGCTCCACCCCACGGCTCGCTCAAAGAGTCCGTTACGTCGGAGTCCCTCCTCTATTTCTGCATCATCAGCACGGTACACAATTCGCTCGCTATCCTTAAAGAGTCGGAGCTTCTCATCCAACTTCTCTACGGTATCGATAAAATTCTCCTGATGTGCTTGCCCTATGTTGGTGATAATCCCATATGTGGGGCGTATAATTCGCTGCAAACGCTCCATTTCTCCGGGTTGTGAAATACCTGCTTCTATGATAGCTACCTCGTCGGTCGCATCTATTTTAAAGAGGGACAAAGGCACCCCCAGCTGCGAATTGAAGCTACGCGGAGAGCGCACAACTTTTTTTTCATACGAAAGCAATTGATAGAGAAATTCCTTGACGGTCGTCTTACCATTGCTCCCCGTTATGCCCACTACCGGCATGGTGAAGTTGCGCCTCCACGCACCGGACAAACGCTGCAAGGCCTCCAGAGGATCCCGCACATAGAGTACATTACTATCAGCCAGCACACTATCGTCCAGTACGGCATCCCTTGCCACTACAAAGCTACGCACATCATGCTCATGGAGTACATTGATGTAGCGATGTCCATCGCCAGTCATGGTTCGAAGGGCAAAAAATATAGTGGTCGTGGCATCGGTAAGCGAACGACTATCAGTCAGTACATGCTCTATCTGTTGCTGCGCTTGGTGGAGCGATACATCCACCGGATGCACACACGCGGCTATTTCCTCTATGCGATAATTCATTTTGCTTTGGTCTCTTTGTATTCGTATCTCCAACAGGACAAAATTACTGCTTTCTTGAGACCTTTGCATAATACTTATTGGGGATATTACAATCGGCATCCTGGCTCTACTAAGTATGTAGTAAGTCTCTTACTGCGAAGCCTCCATTGGGTTACCAATATACGAATAAGAAGTTGCTTAAACAATATAACACACTGAAGTCTCGTTAATATGAGTAGATTAGAAAAGCGAGACATATGGCTCCTATTAAGATTTCTATCATCACTGTCTGCTACAATGCTGCGCAGGTGATTGCTCCGACGCTTCAGAGTGTCGCCAATCAGCATTATCCCCACATCGAGTATCTCATCATAGATGGAGCTTCGCAAGATAATACTCGGGAAATAGTGGCGCAAATGGTCCCCCAAGCTCAATTTATTTCAGAGCCGGATAAGGGGATCTACGATGCTATGAACAAAGGAATCTGCCGTGCCACCGGTGACTTTATCTGGTTCTTGAATGCCGGCGACACGCTTCGTAGTGACGATACAGTTTGTCGTGTAGTGAAGGCAATTGAGGCACAGGCCATACAACCGGAATTTGTATACGGCGATACCATGATCGTGGATGAAGCGGGACACGATCTTCATCTCCGTCGCCTCCGTCCTCCCAAGCAACTCAACGCCAATAGTTTCCTGGATGGTATGCTCATCTGCCATCAATCCATGCTGGTAGCACGCAGCATAGTGTTGCCTTATAACCTTTGCTACCGTCTGTCCTCTGACTATGACTGGGCCATTCGTATGATTGCGCGAAGCAAGGAAAACCTTTTCATTCCGGAGGTATTGAGCAACTTTCAAACCGGTGGAGCAAGCACACGCTATAAGCTTCGCAGTCTGCGCGAGCGCTTCGCAATCATGCGTCGCCATTATGGTACAATGCGCACAATAGGCGCACACATCCGCTTTCTCTTCACGCCGGTACGATAAAAAAGAATTTTAAGGGGGCCAAAAAAGATCTGTATCTTTCGCTCAAAACATCAGAATCTTTCAAACGAAACATCAGAACCTTTCATTTGAAACATCTATATATTTTGAAACGCTCTGCAAATAGGGTGTCGGCATTTTAAAAGCAAACATCCAAAAAGCGGAAGTGGGGGTAGTCAGCCCTAAAACATATTGGGTTACTGTCATTCTGTCCCTAATAGGCATTTTGTAGCATACAATCGCCTAAGGATACTACTTGGCACATATATTGCATGTAAATAGTCGGTACGTATCGCCGGTAGCAGTGATGAAAAATAAGCAGGCGATCGAAGCCTTGAGTAAGAAATATAGGACATATAAAATATAGAGATAAACATTATGACAATTAAACCATTAGCAGACCGTGTACTGATTAGGCCGGACAAGGCAGAAGAGAAGAGTGCCGGGGGTATTATTATCCCTGATAGTGCAAAAGAAAAGCCCCTGAAGGGTAAAGTAATTGCAGCCGGTAAGGGCACTAAAGATGAGGCTATGGAGCTAAAGGAAGGCGATACAGTCCTTTATGGTAAATATGCCGGTACAGAGGTTGAGATCGACGGAGAGCACCTGATGATTATGCGTCAGAGTGATGTTTTAGCCGTTTTAGGATAAACTATTATAAGCTGAAAATTAGATTGACAAGAACGAAATAAAGCTATGGCAAAAGAAATAAAATTCGATATTGAAGCACGCGATCTTCTCAAGCATGGGGTTGATCAGTTGGCTAATGCAGTAAAAGTAACTCTCGGCCCTAAGGGACGCAACGTAATATTAAGTAAAACTTATGGTGCACCGCAGATCACGAAAGATGGTGTTACGGTAGCAAAGAATATAGAGTTGGAGTGCCCCTTTGAGAATATGGGTGCACAGCTCGTAAAGGAGGTTGCCTCCAAGACAAATGAGGATGCAGGTGATGGTACGACTACAGCAACCGTGCTGGCACAGAGTATTATCAATGTGGGGTTGAAGAATGTAACGGCCGGTGCCAATCCGATGGAGCTGAAGCGTGGTATCGATAAGGCTGTTTCTGTAATAGTAAAAGATATTGCATCTCAGAGTCAGGCTGTAGGTAACGATTTGAAGCGCATAGAGCACGTGGCTAAGATATCTGCCAATGGGGACGAAGAGATCGGTTCTCTCATTGCAGAGGCTATGGGCAAGGTGAATAAGGAAGGTGTGATCACAGTTGAAGAGGCTAAGGGTACCACAACCGAAGTTCAGGTGGTTGAAGGTATGCAGTTTGACCGCGGTTATATCTCTCCCTACTTCGTGACCGATACAGAGAAGATGCAGTGCGAGATGGAAAATCCCTATATCCTGCTTTATGATAAGAAGATCTCTGTGATTAAAGATTTCCTGCCCTTACTTGAAAAGAGTCTGCAGACAGGTCGTCCTCTTCTCATTATTGCAGAAGATATAGATAGCGAGGCTTTGGCTACATTAGTAGTAAACCGCTTGCGCGGTGGTCTGAAGGTGTGCGCTGTAAAGGCTCCGGGCTTTGGCGATCGCCGTAAGGAAATGCTGCGCGATATAGCTGTACTGACCGGTGCAACCGTGATCAGCGAGGAAACAGGACTTACCTTGGAAATGGCTACCATCGATATGCTGGGACGTGCCGAGAAGGTTACTGTAGACAAGGATAATACAACTATTGTAAATGGTCTTGGTAATAAGGAAGACATCGCAAGTCGTGTAGCTCAGATCAAGGGTCAAATCGAAAATACAACGAGTGATTACGATCGTGAGAAACTGCAAGAGCGTCTTGCTAAGTTGGCAGGCGGTGTAGCCGTCCTCTATGTAGGAGCTGCCAGCGAGGTAGAGATGAAGGAAAAGAAAGACCGTGTAGACGATGCACTGAGTGCAACGCGTGCGGCTATTGAAGAGGGTACCGTGCCCGGTGGTGGTATTGCTTACATCCGTGCTGCAAAGGCTTTGGAAGGACTAAAGGGAGATACGGACGACGAAACGACCGGTATCGAAATCGTTAAGCGTGCTATTGAGGAGCCGCTTCGCCAGATCGTAGCTAATGCAGGCAAGGAGGGTGCCGTAGTGGTACAGAAGGTAAGAGAGTCGGATGGTGATTACGGATACAATGCGCGTACCGATAAGTTTGAGCATTTGAGTGAGTCCGGTGTGATCGATCCTGCTAAGGTATCACGTGTGGCATTAGAGAATGCTGCTTCTATCGCCGGTATGTTCCTCACAACTATGTGTGTGGTAGCGGATAAGAAGGACGATAAGGCAGATGCCGCTTCAGCAGCCGCAGCCGCTATGGGCGGAGGTATGGGTGGCATGATGTAAAAGCAGCACTCATAACAGATTAATTGATACGTACAGAGTCTCTTAGGCAATGCAGCCTGAGAGACTCTGTCATTTTATAGGTAACGGAAGAATACCGTTCTACCTAATAAAAAAGGTAGCCTTGAATACTCAAAGCTACCTTCGTAAACTGCAATTATGACTTTTGGCGCTCCCTCTTGGGCTTGAACCAAGGACCCCCTGATTAACAGTCAGATGCTCTAACCAACTGAGCTAAGGAAGCATTTCCGACGACAAAGGTACAACAAAAATGCAACTTTGCAATACCTTAACCTATTTCAGACAAAATATTTTTCTCTTTCTCCTCTACTCGCTCCTTCTTATCCTCCTTTAAGGTTACTTATTGCACCAAATAATCTTAAGAAAAAAGATCAAAACAAAAGCGACGAAGTAACTATGCAGCTGCATGAATTACCTCGTCGCCTCTTATATGAAATTATTGGCGGCTATTTACTCCTCTAATATGCGTTGCTTAGCAGCTGCATACTGCTCTTCAAGCTCTTGGAAGATGGTAGCGACGCTCTTTATCTCGGATACCATTGCATGCACTTGACCGATTTCTATCTCACCCTCGTCAATATTGCCTTCGAATATACCCTTTTTGGCGCGAGCCCGTCCAAGTAGTTGCTGTAACTCCTCTTTGTCGGCACCATGCGTCTCTAATTCAATAACACGTTGGGTGAATTCACTCTGTAGAAGTAAACGTGTGGGAACGAGCTTTTTCAGTACTAAACGTGTATCGCCTTCGCCCCCTTCAATGCAGACCCGCTTGAAGTTTTCGTGTGCGCTGCTTTCTTCACTCAAAGCAAATAAGGTACCGATCTGTACCCCTTCAGCACCTAAAGCTTTTGCAGCAAGTATAGAGCTTCCACGGGCAATTCCGCCTGCCGCCACTACCGGTACGGAGACAGCCGCTGCTACAGACGGAATTAGAGCCATTGTAGTGGTCTCTTCCCTACCATTGTGCCCTCCAGCTTCAAAGCCTTCTGCAATGACAGCGTCTACTCCTTCCTCCTCTGCTTTGCGGGCGAATAAAGTACTACTTACTACATGTAAAACTTTACACCCGGCATCCTTAAGGCGTCGTGTGTAGGTCCTCGGTGAGCCTGCTCCAGTAACCACTACCGGTACTTGCTCAGTGCAGATTATATTTATTATTTCCTCTATATCCGGGTACAAGAGCGGAATATTTACCCCGAAAGGCTTATCCCCGAGTGCCGTGCGGCACTTTGCGATATGCTCGCGCAGTACCTGAGGATACATAGAGCCGGCTCCGAGTAGGCCTAACCCTCCCTCTTTGCTTACGGCTGAAGCAAGGCGCCAGCCACTGCACCATACCATTCCTCCGGAAATAATAGGCTTCTCAATATTGAGAAGCCTAGTAAGTCTGGTTGAACCAAATGAATTTGTGTGACTCACAGTGTGAAAGCGTGCTTATTTAATGCCCAACTGAGCCTTGATCTTCGGTGTGATGTCAATAGCCCCTTTGCCTACATAAAGCATTAATGTGCTATCCACTACATACGTGATACCCTCTGCATCACTCACCTTTTTGATTGCTTCGGAAACTTTCTGCTGAATAGGCGCAAAGAGAGCTTCTTGCTGCTTCTGTATATCTTGTTGCATTACGTTAGCGGATTGCTGAATGCGATTTTGCATATCAATTAGCTCCTGCTGACGACTTTTTTTGATTGCATCGGAGAGTCCGGCTTGCTCATTGACGAATTGCTCGGTCTTCTTGGTGTATTCGTCTTGCATGGTCTGTAGCTCCTTGGTATACTTTTGGTCAAGCTCTTGAAGACGCGTTTGAGCATCTTTACTCTCCTGCATGCTAGTCAAGATTTCTTGAGAATTGACAAGGGCAACCTTCTGTTGCGCAAATACCATCAAAGGACAAAGTGCCAAAAGTAGGCTGATAAAAACTTTCTTCATGATTTGTGTTCGTTATTAGGGAATTAATTATTTCTAATGTTATTAGTGTGCGTATCCTAACTTCTTGAGTACGGAATCGCTAATGTCAATACCGGGGTTTGCATAGATAATGCCACTTGTGGCACGGTCTAATACTAAGTAGAAATTGTTGTTTTTAGCAATCTCCTTGATGGCATTCCAGATCTCATCTTGGATAGGCTTCATCAATTCATTACGCTTCTTATAAAGTTCGCCCTCAGGGCCAAAGTACTTAGTCTGAAGCTCGGTGGCTTCTTGCTCCTTCTTTACAATAGCATCTTCACGCTCTTTCTTTTGTGCTGCACTAAGGTAAACGAGGTCACTTTGGTACTTTTTGTACATAGTTTCTGCATCGAACTGTAGCTTTTTGACCTCTTCACCCCATTTCTTGGAGACAGCATCCAGCTGCTCATTCATCATTTCATAGTCAGGTATATTCTTGAGGATATACTCCATGTCGACGAGTGCATATTTCTGTGCTACGGCAAAGAGAGATGCCGCCAGCATCATCATAATGGTGATAAGTCCTTTTCTCATTGTCTTATACGTTTTTAGGTTACTCCTCTTACAAAGATACTAATTCAGCAGAATTGGTAATCTAAACTTAGAACTCTTGCCCTAAGATAAAGTGTACATTACTACCGCCTCGTACGGAAGATCCGTCCGGCTTGTCAAATCCGTATCCCCAGTCAACTCCGATTAGTCCCACCATGGGTAGCGTGACACGCACTCCGACACCAGCTGAACGCTTGAGGGAGAAAGGATTGAAGTCGGCTATCTCACTCCAGGCATTACCAGCTTCAAGGAATGCTAAGGCCCATATATTAGTTTGTCCTTTGAAGAGAATCGGTACTCTCAGTTCGGCAGAGAGACGTAAGAAAGCGTAAGCATAGTCGTAGTTATTACCGGCAATAGACCCATTGCTATATCCGCGTAACCCAATAGCCTCATTCATGTAGCTGCCCACGCCGCTCATACCATCACCGCCCATATAGTATGTGCCAAACGGTGAAAGCTTATACTTTGTATAGCTGCCAATAAAGCCCATATCAAAGCGAGTCATTAGGACCGGTGTATATTGGACAACAGCCGGATTGAGTAGTGGGGCAAATACTTTTCCACTGAAGCGCCACTTGTGGTATTCAATGAAGCGGAACCGCTCTTTAGAGGATAGACGGGGATCGCTGTAGTCCTTTTTGTCAAATAGAGAATAGGGCGGAGTAGCGGTAACCGAAAGAGAAAAATCACTTCCTCGACGCGTAAAGACGGGATTGTCGATAGAGGTCCGTGAAAAACGTAGTTGGAAGCTAATATCATTAGCATTACCATTGTGGAATCCTCTGAAGGTATCGTAAATCCAATCATTTAGCATATAGAGATTATAGTTGGCAGACAGGTACAGCTGGAACCAATTGTCCGGTTTATTCAGTCGTTTGCCGAAACCGATTGAGGCTCCCAATACTTGCAAAGACTGGTTAGGATTATAGGCATTCTCCATAAGAGAGTTATTCCCATAGCCTCCATAACCGCCATAATTTCCGTATCCACCGTAGCCATAGCCTCCATATCCGTATCCATAACCTCCATATCCATATCCGTATCCTCCTAAGCTTCCAATTTGGTTATTGTAGTAGCGTGTATCCAAAGCGGTTTGCCGAGAGTAGAAAAAGCTGGTACTAAAATAATTTGGCTTCTTACCACCGAACCAAGGATCAATGAAAGAAATACCATATTGTTGGTAGTATCGCCCATTGGTCATCGCATCTATGGAAAGTGTTTGTGCGTCTCCCTGTGGTATGATGCCTTTGTACATCTTAGGATGGAAGAGGTTGTAGATGGAGAAGTTAGTAAACTTCAACCCTACACGAAGAATAAGTCCCGCTTGGCTCCACCCTAAGGAGATTTCAAACTTATCACTACGCTTAGGCTCAAGATTATATTCAATATCTACGGTACCATCTTGAGGGTTAGGAATAGGCGTCGGGTAGGAACGCTCTGGGTCGAATTGATCAAGTTGATTGAGCGCCATGTAGGAGTTGAGCAAATCATCTTTACTAAAGAGCTTGCCCGGCTTAGTGAAGAGCTCGCGGCGCACTACATTATCATACAATATGTCGTTTCCTTTGATGATAACCTTATTGATCGTGGCTTGAGGCCCTTCCATTACACGAAGGTCCAAACTTACTGAGTCGCCCTTGATAGCTGTTTCAATGGGATCAATATGGGCAAATATGTAACCGTTGTTGTAGTAAATGTTGGCTACAGCGTCCTCATCGGTAGTAAGCCGCCCATCCAAACGCTTCTGATTGTAAGTATCGCCCGGCTTTATCCCGAGTACAGCGGAAAGGTATTCGGATGGGTACTTGGTATTGCCCACAAATCGAAGGGAGGATATGTAGTACTTCTTCCCTTCGTTGATACTGATCTCTATTTTGATGCGTTTCTCATTCTTTTCATCTCGGTAGATGGTATCGGATACAATCTCGGCATCTCTGTAGCCGGCTTCATGATAGCGACTGATGATGTTGTTAAGGTCTTCGCGGTACTCTTTTTCAATGAACTTCTTTGAGCTGAATATCTCCAATATACTGCTCCATGCACGTCCTTTGCTCAAGCTGAATAGCTCGTTGGTCTTTTTCATTGCCTTGCGAAGTTGCTTGCCGGAGAGTGCCTCATTACCCTTGAATATGATCTCACTGACTTTTATCTTGCTATTCTTACGAATGTCGACCAATACATTCACATGATTCTTTTGGGATAGATCATCGGTAGTGATTACATCAACAGCAACGTCACTGAATCCTTTTTCATTAAAGTACTTAGTTACGAGTTGAATCGTTCGATTCGCTGTATTGGGGGTAATTTGAATACCGCTACGGAGTCCTAAACGCTCTTCAAGTTCCTTCTTTTCACTCTGCTTGATGCCCTTATACTCTACGTTGCTAACCCTTGGACGCTGTAACAAATCTATTTTCAGCCATACCTCTCTCCCCACAACCTTTGAAATACTGATAGTGGCATTCTGAAAGTAACCGCTTCTCATGAAGCGCCTTACCGCATCACTAATAGCTATTCCCGGGATGTCAATCTCGTCTCCCACATTGAGTCCCGATAAACTCAGCAGTATAGTTTCATCGTAGCCTTCGCCTCCTGTCAACGAAATATCCGCTATTCTATAGTTTTGCGGCACGGCATAGTTGATCTCAACAGAAGGGGTGAGTTGGGTACTATCCGTTTGTGCCTGTACGGGGAGAATGGCCGGCAGTAATAGTATTGCCCACGGAATAAGACGATAAAAAACGCTCATTGGAAAAGTTGTACTCATGGAGTTGTATCAGTGTCAGGAAGCGCTCCATAACGGCGCTCTCTGGAATTAAAGTCTTTTATTGCTGCTTCCAGGTCTGCTTTAGAAAAGTCAGGCCAAAGCGTAGATGTAAAATATAACTCGGTATAGGCCATTTGGTAGAGTAGAAAATTACTTATTCTCTGTTCTCCTCCGGTTCTGATCAGCAGATCCGGATCGGGTATACCGGCAGTTTCTAAAAAGGGCTCAATGGGATTATCGTAAGGGTTTAGTTGCTTGTCGCGACAAGCCTCTAACCCGTTAACAAAAGCTTTGTTCAGCTCCCACCGGGCTGAATAGCTTAAAGCTACAATAAGCGTAATAGTGTTGCATTCGGCAGTTGAAGCTACAGCCTGGAGGAGGTGGGCCTTGTGGTCTGCTCCTAAACGGCTTAGGTCTCCAATAAAACGCAACTTTACGCCTGACTCAACCAATTCGGAGGTGTATTGTGTAATGCTCTCCGCAAAGAGTGCCATCAAAGCATCCACCTCACCTTGCGGTCGGTTCCAATTCTCTGTGCTGAATGCATAGACGGTAAGATACCGAACCCCTAAGTCAGCTGCATTGCGGAGTGTATCGTGCAGGGCGCGGACCCCTGCGGCGTGCCCTTCTCCGCGCTCTTTGCCTCTTGCTAAGGCCCAACGGCCATTGCCGTCCATTATGATTGCTATGTGCCGTGGTACATTCATAGGTTATTGCATTGAGCCTTAATGTAACCAAATTCATAGGTGACAGCCACCACAACAGCAATGATTCCATCCCCACCCTTCCACGGAAGTGCGCTGAGACGATAGGGATTGTTTAGAAAGTCGCTTTCTGCAGTGGGCGTATCCAGTCGGTCGGAGAAAAAGTGCATGCCTTGTACTTCCAAAAGAAGGTTCCACCTATTAGCTATCTTGTACTTGAGTCCAAATGAAGCGGCTACGCCCGGCAGAAAGGCAGGGGATCGCTTCGTAAAAGCTATACCGAGTGGAAGCCCTAAGGATAGGAAGGGTACTAATCTTCGGGTAGATAGGAAGTGAAACTTATCGCTGTAGGGATAAAAGTTGTATTCAAATCTGGGTTGAAAGAGAATAGCCGAACTATTGAACGAAATGGCCTGACCGGATGGAAACTGCTCCGGATGTCGCTTCGTAGAGCCTCGGAGTAAGTAATATCCCAATGTGCCACTGAAAGCCATGGAGAGGTTCATATTATAGCGTCCTACTATTTGCAATGAAGCTCCGGGAGCGGCAAAGGGAATAGTCGGATTGGCATCTCCCAAATAACCGACAGTACCCAGGGACGCCCCTACGTCGTAGCGGTATTCCTGTGCAGAAAGTGCGGCTGCGGTTACAAAGAGAAGAAGACTCAGGCTAAGGTTGCGCATAGATCTTTGGATAGCCCACCCAAACTTCTTCCTTCCACTCTTTTTGCGGTGTTTGTCCCCCTATGAGCCAGACTCTATGGCCAGGTGTGATCATACCTACCATAGCACTGCGGCCGGTGCTTCTGAGATCCCCTTCGGGCATTGCCAAGTCGCGGTTCATAGGAAGCCACGTGATGGCATCTGAGCTTGTAAGTGCTATTTGGTTGACAAAATAGAAGTAACAATCAGCCTCTCTGTCGTATAAGAATAGGGGCTGCGCTGCTAACTTCGGTAGGGAGTGCTCTGCGGACTTCTTCAAGCAGAGCCAATCTAATGCTGTAGTGGTACTCCAAACGCCATCGCACAGATTGCCGTCTTGCGAATAGCCGCCGGCCAACATGAGTAAAGGATAGTTGGCTTGTGTGCGATTGAGATGCCCAAAGCCATGAGTAGGGAAAGAGTCCGGCACGGCTTCTCCCTTTCTTATTACAAGTTTGTCGTCTACTACAGAAGCGGCTGCAAAGTAGCTTTTATGCCCATTATCCGCATCTTGTATAATAAGGGCTGCCGTAGGATAAAGGTCACCCGGCTTAATAAACCCACCTAAGAGAGTTTGGAATCTCAAATCTTTAGTCTCTATTTGGAAAGCAAGCTCGCCAAATGTACTCCATGAACTTAAGTTTAGCGTAATGGGTGAGCCATCTTTTGTCACATTCTCTCGCAACAATGTGTAGCGGAAGTCTCTATCGGCATCCGGTATGTAGACCATGTCTATAGCGTGGTTTACTTTTTCGGCTTTCTCTTTTA
This sequence comes from uncultured Bacteroidales bacterium, assembly GCA_947290775.1. GTDB lineage: Bacteria > Bacteroidota > Bacteroidia > Bacteroidales > Porphyromonadaceae > Porphyromonas > Porphyromonas miyakawae. The sequence continues at coordinate 53,701 of CAMYPM010000006.1, forward strand.
CAAATGGGCTATTTCTATGTGGATAAACTACACTGTAGACCTCTGTCGCTCCATTACGATAGAGCAAGTAACGACCGCTTTGTTCCTCGGCTCCATTTATCGAAGAGGGGTAAAAATCAACGCGCTCCACATTTGTCATATGGGGAAAGCCAAAGTGGTCATTCTGCTGCCAGATGTAAGTCTCAGGATCGTACTCATACCTGTTAATCTCCACCTTGTAGCGCTTTGACATAGTTGAGTCGCGATTGGTAATTTGCACCTCAATTCCTTTCTCCCAGCCACTCAGGTCAATAGAGTCTGTCGAGATCGGCTTCCTTACTGCTCCATCTACGAAGATAGTGGTTGTATTCGTTTTGAAGACGGCTATTGTAAGCTTAACGGTATCGAAGGAACTACGATAAGGGAGCGGGATAGCATTGTAGATGCGTCCATTACGGTGGTCAATGGAGAAAAAAGTTTGTGCAAGCTCCGGTAGATTCTTGCTTTCCATCTTGAAGTGGGTTATTTGCACCGTGTTTACGTTGCTGTCCACCACCTCCTTTTTATCATTGAGGCAGCCTGTGGCGAGCCAAACGAGTGCCAGCATCGCCGGAAGGGCATTCCATAATAGTCTCTTCATTATAGTGACCGATCATTAAGTTAACTACAAAGATAAGAAAATCCATCAGTCAATCCTTACTTTGTGGAGCTCTCTCTCTATTACAATAGACGATTGAAAGAGGCAAATATTGCGAATAATAAAGGAAAAAGAGGGGCGGCAAAGGACAAAAAGGAGCACTCCGCAAAAGAAGTGCTCCTCTAAAACCTTTAAGTAGCCCCTGGGGGAATCGAACCCCCCTTTCAAGGATGAAAACCTTGCGTCCTAACCGATAGACGAAAGGGCCCCTATGAGCGCATAAAACGCCTATTCCTTATGCACGTAATGAATTGACGTGCAGTGCAAGCTTGCTCTTTAGGTTTGCTGCCTTATTCTTGTGGATAATTCCTCGCTTAGCCAGTTTATCCAACATAGAGCTAACGCGTGGAAGAGCTTCAAATGCTTCCTCGTAGTCTGTCGCTGCTCTGAGCTTCTTTATTGCTGTACGTGTTGACTTCCCGTGGTATCTGTTAGCGATACGACGAGTAGAGGTTTGTCTGATTCGTTTTTCTGACGACTTATGATTTGCCATTATAGCTTCTTACTTCTTAATTAGCATAGCTTTCTCTCTATCGCCATGCTGTCCTATATAAATGTAACTCTGCTTCAACCAAACAGTTGAGTAGCCCCTGGGGGAATCGAACCCCCCTTTCAAGGATGAAAACCTTGCGTCCTAACCGATAGACGAAAGGGCCTTTATTAAGCCATCCTTAGACGCTCTAAGGACTTCGTGGGTGCAAAGGTACTACTTTATTTCTAATCTACAAAAGGTTATAGGGGTTTTTGTATCGAACCCTCCTTATTGAGGTCTTTGGCTATCTTGTCCAGCAATCCATTTACAAAGGCTCCACTCTTTACGGTAGAGAACGCTTTGGCTATCTCTACATATTCATTTATGGTAACCGATACCGGTATGTTGGGGAAGGTTAGGAACTCAGCCGTGCCCATCTTTAGTAGAATTTTGTCACAAGTAGTGAGCCGGTCGCTATCCCAATTGACCAAATAACTATCAATAAAGTCGGCTTTATGTTCTCCGTGGTGTAAGGTAGCACGGAGTAGCTCGTAGGGGAATACCTCATCTTCCTTATCCCGATACATAGGCATGAGAATACTATCCAGAGGCTCCTCTTCGCATGAGCGTTTGAGCGTCTTGAGGGCGAAATCCTTCTGTACCTCAACGGGAGCGATAGCAAGTCGTGTCGAATTGTACACATTCTCTTCTTCCTTGAGGGCTTTGACGGTTTGCTCTATTTCGTCTGTGTGAGGCATCTCCTCTACTTCGATTTTCTCCGTATAGTCGTAGCTTCGGTCCCAGTAAATGCTGATGTCCTGCAAAAGGTCGTCTAAATGCGTATTGCGAAATGTGTAGCGTGAAAGCGCTGTAACCCAAAATGCAGCATCCTCTTTGTAGGTATGGTGCTCCTGAGCGGAGTATTGCTTGTAGATATCGGTTGATAAAATTTCTTCCAGTAAGAGTCGAAGCGTCTCATCATAGCGTCGCCACGACAGATCTTTTTCTCTGAGTGTATCGGCAAGTTGGTCACAATTATCAATCTTTTGGGCAAGTAGATTGCTTGACAATACCATGTTGGGATTTTCATCCTCCTTGCTTCGAATAAGCCGTTTGCGGCGTCGCTCCTGCTGCTCTGTGTAGAGGGCTGTTAGAGAGGGTACTAGATCCAATAGAAAAAGGTATAAACTATGTGTGCTATCCAATGAGAGGCGAAGCTCGCTCTCTGTCTCTCGCACTGTCGTGCCCTCACCAAGGTAGTATGCGTATAGGGCTTGGAATACCCTTATTCGTGCCAATGATCGATTTATCATATTTTCTCCCTTTTCCTATCCATTCGGGGCTACAAAGGTAACCAATTGAACGAAATAGAGCGAATAAGTTAGCCTAACAGTATTAAGCTTCTTATCGATCCGCCCCCAAGTAGAAAGGCGCAGAAAAAAGATATAGATGTTTCAAATGAAAGGTTCTGATGTTTCGTTTGGAAGATTCTGATGTATTGAACGAAAGATACAGATCTTTTTTCTTGTGCAGCAATGTCCTTAATTCAAAGCGTTTTACTACTTTTGATCAAAGAAGGGCAGGAGCAGCGCTCTTAGTTACGAAGAAAAAATAATGGAAAGGCAGCGTACACTCAATTTAAGGGGACAACTGATGGATTTATCCACCCCTCAGGTAATGGGTATTATCAATGTAACGCCGGATTCGTTTTATGCCGGAAGTAGGAGAAGCGGAGAGAAAGCCATCACGGAGCGGATAGAGCAGATACTACGTGAAGGCGGTACTTTAGTAGATGTAGGCGGATGCTCTACACGGCCCGGCAATCGTCTGCCTGACGAAGCAGAAGAAATGGAGCGCCTCCGGCCTGCTTTGGAACTACTGAGCAAACACTACCCGCAAGTACCTATTTCCGTAGATACGTTTAGAAGTCGGGTAGCCCGAATGGCTGTTGAGGAGTATGGAGCAGCTATTGTAAATGATATATCCGGGGGTTTAGCCGATGAGCAGATGTTTCGCACCGTAGGAGGCTTAGGGGTGGCTTACATACTGATGCATATATCGGGCACCGTGGAGACAATGCACGAAGAGCCTCACTATGAGCCTAACGTAGAGAGTGCCGTGGCTGACTTTTTTATTCGCCAAGTAGCGGCTCTTCGTAAAGAGGGCGTAAATGATATTATCTTGGATGCGGGTTTTGGTTTTTCTAAGAGTCCGGAGGATAATTATCGCCTGATGGCACATTGTGCCGATGCCTTTCGCGACTTGGGTTTGCCACTGCTGGTAGGGGTGTCGCGTAAAAGAATGATTTGGCGACTCTTGGAGTCCTCCCCTGATGAGGCGCTTAATGGAACTACCGTACTGAACACGATTGCACTGATGTTAGATGGTGCCGATATACTTCGTGTGCACGATGTGCGCGAGGCTGTGGAGGCTGTTAAATTAGTTGCTCAGATCAAAACTTATTTATCACGTTAAGGTGCTATGATGCTACTTTGGTTACAATTCTCCTTCAAGGATGCTGTAGATATTTTTCTTGTTGCCGTTTCCCTCTACTACATATACCATGTACTGAAGTCGAGTGGATCTAAGACGCTTTTTATGGGGATCATTACCTTTTTCCTTATTTGGGTTTTGGTCTCCAAGATTCTTCAGATGCAGCTGATGGGGAGCATACTCGATATGTTTATCAGCGTAGGCGCTATCTCATTGGTCATTATTTTCCAGGAGGAGATTCGCCGCTTCCTCTTCACTTTAGGCTCCACAAAGCGTTGGAGCTTCCTTTGGTCTCTTTTCCACAACGATGCTACGGAGGAAAGTGAGGAGCAGAGTCGTATAGTAGCCTCTATTGTGCTTGCTTGCCTCAATATGTCGCGTAAGAAAACGGGGGCACTCATCGTAATTCAAGAGTCTATGGATTTGGCGGGCTACATACATACCGGCGAAATGTTTAATAGCGAAGTCAATGCTCGTCTGATAGAGAATATTTTTTTCAAAAATAGCCCTTTACATGATGGCGCAATGATTATTTCCGATGGTATGATTCGTGCCGCAGGTTGTATTTTGCCGGTAGCAACCGGTAGAGATCTAAATAAGGACTTAGGGCTTCGGCATCGCTCGGCATTGGGTTTGGCACAGGAGACTGATGCAAAGGTGATTATTGTGAGTGAGGAGCGCGGAAAGGTCTCTTTCGCTCAGAATGGGGTTTTGCATGTGGATATAAGTCTTGAAGAATTGCGACAAGCACTTGAGAAAACATCCTTGATAGGCATAGAATAGTCAGGTTCGACTGAGTAGAAATCCTTTTCGGCTTTTCGTGTACACAAGGAAATAAGCGAAATCTTACACTATGGGTAAAACAATGATCTACTCTTATATGCCGCGACTTTTTAGAGGCGTAGCTGCACCTCTTGTGGCAGGGGGTAGCTATGAGCAAAATGGTAGCGGTAAGTTTGCCGATATGGATGAGAAAGCTTTGCAGCAGCTTCGGTCAATGGGCTTTACCCATATTTGGCCCATTGGAGTGATTCGGCATGCCTCTCGCTGTGCCTTTCCTGAGCAGGGAATAGAAGCCGATCCACAAGCCACTGTGAAAGGACAGGCAGGCTCTCCTTATGCTATTGCTGACTATTTTGATGTAGCTCCTTACTTAGCGCACGACCCTGCAAAGCGTATGGAGGAATTTGAAGCCCTTCTGGAGCGCTCGCATCGTATGGGGTTGAAATGTATCATTGACTTTGTACCCAACCATGTGGCACGTACCTACCACTCCCTCTCGCATAAGGACTTCGGTATAGCCGATGACCGGACAAAGCGTTATGCGAGAGATAACAACTTTTACTGGCTGCCGGATGAGAACCTTATTTTGGAGGGTACTCCCAACTATACAGAGTGTCCTGCACGAGTGACCGGAAATGATCGTTTCACTACGCAAGTGGGTGCAAATGATTGGTATGATACGGTCAAGCTTAACTACGGAATAGATTATACCACCACTCCGCCACGAGAAGATTTTGAGCCCATACCGGCTACTTGGCATGATATGCTGGAGATACTACTCTATTGGGCAGAAAAAGGGGTAGATGGCTTTCGCTGTGATATGGCAGAGATGGTTCCCGAGGCATTTTGGCGTTGGGTTATCCCGATCGTGAAAGCCCGATATGCGGTGTGCTTTATAGCAGAAATTTATCGTACGGAGCTGTATGAGGCTTTTAGGTTGGCAGGCTTTGACTATCTCTACGATAAGGTGGGACTCTACGACACTCTGATAGATGTAACCAAAGGATTTCGCTCGGCAGAGGCCATTCGTGGGGCATTGGAAGCTGAGGCCGGCTATAGGGAGCACATGCTCACCTTCTTAGAAAATCATGACGAGTATCGTCTCGCTTCAAAAGGCTGTTTGGGTAGTGCAAAGGTCGCCATTCCGGCCCTGGCTGTAGCTCTTTTTGCCGGCAAGGGTCCCTATATGCATTACTTTGGTCAAGCTCTGTGTGAGGAGGCAAGTCGGCCAGCAGGCTTTTCAAAAGGTGCCGGACGCACCTCTATATATGATTTCGTAGAGGTGCCTTCTGTCTCAAGTTGGATACGGGGTGATTATACGGATTTTTATCTGGGCCATAAAGAAAAACGCCTGTCGGAGCGATATAAAGAGATGCTGTATTGGGCTTCTGCACTCAAGGTGGTAGAGGAAGGTAGCTATTACTATTTGCCTTCAGAGAGCTATAAAGTAGAGGGCGCAGATCCTTCAAAGCTATATCTGTTCTTACGTTATAATGAGGATGAGGTACTGCTATCGGCATCTAATTTTAGTACACAAGAAGCACATATTACTCTTCGTTGGCCCTCTCATCTATTGGATTTGATGAAAATAGGCGATGGTGAACGGGTAGCAAGATTAGTTGATTTAAATGGTACAAAGGTGCTGCCTTACTGTAGTATAGCATCTTTTGCACCGTTATCTTTTGAGGTGAATAAGCAAGAAGTTACCTTATTGCACTTCATATTACAAGAATAAAGCGTATTTTTGCAGTACCGAAGCGCACAAGCGCTTTGTATCTGCTTGTAAAAGCATAAAAGTGGGAATAGAAAAAGCAATCATTAAAGGAGGAAGATAGGGGATTATGATACAAGATAATGCACCATTCTTGGTCTTTTCAGGATCTCAATCACAACATTTGACAGAGCAAATCTGTAAACATTTGGGCTGCCCGATGGGTAGGATGAATATACAGCACTTCGCCGATGGCGAGTTTGCTGTTTGTTATGAAGAAAGTATTCGCGGGGCAGACGTATTTCTTGTTCAGTCCACAAATCCGTCAAGCGACAACCTGATGGAGTTACTTCTCATGATCGATGCTGCCAAGCGTGCCAGCGCACACTATATTACAGCAGTGATCCCTTACTTTGGCTGGGCCCGTCAGGATCGTAAAGACCGTCCTCGTGTATCTATTGGAGCTAAGTTAATCGCCGACCTATTGGGGGTGGCAGGTATCACACGTTTGATTACGATGGATTTACATGCCGACCAGATACAAGGTTTCTTCAATTGCCCTGTGGATCACCTTTACGGGAGTAGTATCTTTATGGATTACATCGAAAAAGAGATCCCCTTACAAAACTTAGTGGTCGCAACTCCTGACGTGGGAGGTACGAAGCGCGTTAATAGCTATGCAAAGCATTTAGGCGTGCCTATGGTGATCTGCCACAAGAGCCGCATTCGTGCTAATGAGGTAGCTGAGATGCGTATTATCGGTGATGTAAAGGGTAAGGATGTATTATTGGTTGATGATATTGTCGATACAGCCGGTACCATTACTAAAGCTGCTGACCTGATGATTGAGAACGGAGCAAGAACCGTGCGCGCCATAGCAAGTCATGCGGTAATGAGTGACCCTGCTACCGAGCGAATAGAAGCCAGTAAGCTGACCGAAATGATCTTTACCGATAGTATTCCCTATTATAAGGATTGTAGCAAGGTGAAGGTGCTTTCAGTAGCTAAGCTAATCGCTGAATCAATCCGTAGGGTTTGCTCACACGAGTCTATTAGCTCACTGTACACATTCTGATTGCACAGAGCATAGAGCAGACGATATATAGAAAAGGGAGTAGCACTAATTCTGTGCTGCTCCCTTTCTGTTATTTATTGCGCGTAAGAAAGACGCTAATGAAGCCTTCGTTGAAGGATTCGCTATTTCATAAAATCTCTATTAGCGAGCATTAATAATGCTATTGAGTACACGTGCGGTATGAATCAGTTTACCGCTCTTGCAGGAATATATCTCTACGCTCCACACATGTGTAGAGCGCCCTTTGTGCAATATGCGAGCCTCCCCTCGCATGGTGTCGCCTTCCATGGCACCGGCTACATGATAGCCGCTCACTTGCGTCCCCACTTGTATCTGCCTATCCTTGAGTAATACCACGGAGCCGAAGCCTGCGAGCGTTTCAGCAAAAGCTAAGTTGGCTCCACCATGTACGATTCCCATGGGTTGGCGAGTATGCTCATTCACCGGCATAGTGCCCTCCACATACCCTTTAGCTATGTGTGTACAAGTGATCCCCAAGGTGGCGATCAATGAGTGGACGGTCAGTTGATTAATAGCTTCCGGAGTGATGGGAAGAGTTTCTGTGTCCTCACGTATGTATTTATTAATGAGGTGCGCTATACCACTCTGTGAAGTGGGGAGCGTGATGTAGTCGGCACAAGCTTTTACTGCCTCCGGGGCATCTCCCATAGCAACTCCAAGGCCGGCAGACTGCATGAAGCCGGTATCCTCGGGGCGGTAGCCTACACAGATAATCTCCTCTCGAAGCAAATCTAATTTTTCAATAAAAAAATGGAGTAGGTCGCAGGGGCTAATCTCTCGCTCTTGCTTCGTGTGACAGTTGTAAATAGTGCTTCCTCCTTGCGGTAATAAATAGCCACTATAAGTATCTAACTGAAGAGGCCCTACTAAGGGAAGTAGGGAGTCGAGAGAGCTACTGCCAATGATAGCGATGCGTAGCCCATACACAGCTTGTGCGGCTACAAGTGCCTCAATGTCTATGTCGGAAAGGGTATTATCCTGCCTATACAGGGAGCCCTCCGCATGGAGAAAAAGGAGCTTATATTTTGATGTGCGATTCTTTTGACTCATAGCATGGTGTGGATTGGTGTCAGTGTGCTTCAAGCCAGTTCGCCCCCGTATCTATAGATACCTCTATAGGTACGTTCAATGTGCCTAATGCGTTCTTCATCTCTTCCTCAACGATATTTTTGAGAAGCTCGGTCTCATCTAAGTGGGCATCGAAATTCAACTCATCGTGCACTTGCATGATCATGCGGCTTTTGAGATGCTCTTTGCGGAGACGCTGGTCAATACGCACCATAGCTATCTTGATCATATCGGCAGCAGAGCCTTGAATAGGGGCATTGACTGCATTGCGTTCTGCAAAATTACGTACTGTGGCATTACGGCTTGTTATATCCGGCAGGTAGCGGCGGCGACCCATAATAGTCTCTGCATAGCCCTTCTCTTTAGCTTCAACAATACATCGCTCTACGAAGTTGGTAACGGCGGGGTAGTGGCTGTTGTAGCCATCAATAAGTTCTTTTGCCTGTCCCATGGAAATACGTAGTCGCTTGCTTAGTCCGAAGGGGGAGATCCCATAAATAATACCGAAATTAGCTGTTTTGGCATGAGAACGCTGTTGTGCTGTCACTTGGTCAAATGGCACGCCATAGATACGTGCCGCAGTGGAGCGATGAATGTCTAATCCATCCTTAAAGGCCTGTATAAGCGCATCATCCTTGCTAAAGTGTGCGAGAAGACGCAATTCAATTTGTGAGTAATCGGCACTCAGAAAGGTGTACTCCTCGTTAGTAGGAATGAATGCAGCACGTATCTCTTGTCCGATATCAGTGCGGACGGGTATGTTTTGTAGGTTGGGATTAGAAGAGGAGAGGCGACCGGTGGCAGCAATGGCCTGATTAAAGGAGGTGTGTAACTTGCCATCAGCATGAAGATAGCCCGGTAGAGCTTCAATATAGGTACTCACCAGCTTACGAATGCCGCGCCACTCAAGCAGTTTATCTACAATAGGGTGATCCACACGATACTTATCCAGTACCTCCTCGCTTGTCGCATAGAAGCCGGTTTTAGTTTTTGCCGGACGAGCGTCTATTTGTAGATCGTCAAAGAGTACCTCACCTACTTGTGCGGGGCTGTTAAGATTAAAGCGTTTGCCGGCTATATCAATTATCTCTTCTTCTAATCTTTCTAATTGGTTTTTAAGCCCTTTCCCTGCTTCATTGAGTCGATCTACATCCAGTCTTACACCGTACTCCTCCATATCTTTCAGAACAGCAACCAAAGGCATTTCTACCTCGTCAAAGAGTGTTTGCAGAGAGTCGTTGCAAAGTTCCTTCTTTAGTATGGGTTGAAGACGAAGAGTGACATCGGCATCCTCAGCGGAATAGTCGCTGAGCAGAGCTACCGGTACATCTTGTCGCAAAGAGAAGTTTTTCTTATCAGAGAGAGCCTTATAAGGCACCATCTTCCATGAGAGATACTGAAGCGCTTGGGCATCTAAGTTGTGAGGTTTTTCAGGTGCTACCAAGTAATGCGCTATCATCGTATCAAAGAGAGGCGTTGGATAAGCGACTCCATAGCGGGCAAGTACCTCGGTATCAAACTTAGCGTTTTGCGCCACTTTTAGAATGTGCGTATCGGTCATGAAGGAGGAGAGCGGAGAAAGAATGCGACAAACCGCCTCCCGGTCTGTGGGGAGTAGTACGAAATAGGACTCACCGGGCGCAACTGCTATGGAAAGGCCTACTATATGGCACAATAAAGGATCTGTACCATCTGTCTCCGTATCAAAAGCAAAAGAGTCAACTTCTGAGAGCCGTTTCCAGAGAATGGCGAGCTCCTGCTCTGTTTGCAAAAGGCGATAGCTGGTATCTTTCGTCTGATAGCTGTAGCCCTGAGGTTCGGGTTCCTGTATGGTCGTCCCGGAAGAAGAGGCATCCGTGTTCGCTGTATCAAAGAGAGTCCCAAGTGACTGCTTAGGATAAAGTCGATTGAGTAAAGACTTGAACTCCAATTGCTCCAAAAGAGCCGTTAAGGAGTCTCTGTCTGCCTCTTTTCGGGCAAAGGATTTAATGGACTCCTCTATGGGTACATCCAGCCTTATCTCTACCAACTCTTTAGAGATAAGTGTAGTCTCACGATTCTCCTCTAACTTCTTTTTGTGTGCCGGCTTTAGATCAATCAGGTGCTCATAAAGGCTTTCGATTGAGGGGTATTGCCGTAGCAGTGTAGAGGCTGTCTTAGGCCCTATGCCGGGGCACCCGGGGACATTGTCGGAGGCATCTCCCACTAAGCCTAACCAGTCGATTAATTGCTTGGGATTACTTATATCGTGCTTTGCACAAACATCTGCTATCCCCATTTCTTTGAAGCCTCCTGTGATAGGAACCAGCATAGTAGACAACTCAGTAACGAGCTGACCATAGTCCTTATCCGGTGTTACCATAAAGGTGCGATACCCTTCCTTTTCGGCACGCTGCGATAAGGTGCCGATCACATCATCCGCTTCAAATCCTTTTACACCAATAGCAGGGATATGAAGCGCATCCAGCAATTGATGAATGATTGGTACGGAGCTAAGAATGTCCTCCGGGGTGGCACTTCGTTGTGCTTTATAGTCTTTGTACAATTCGTTGCGAAAGGATCCTCCCTCTTTATCGAAAGCTACAGCTATGTAGTCCGGATTATACTTGGTTAATATATCAAAGAGGGTAAGGGCAAAGCCGTAAGTAGCACTCACATTTTCTCCTTTTGAGTTAATCCTTGGGGAGCGTATGAGGGCATAATAACCGCGGAAGATTAGTGCATAGGCATCTAATAGGAAAAGTCTTGGTTGGGCCATATTTATTTATCGCATCTTAAGTGTAGCAATAGATAAAGCTGCTAAAATAAGAGCAATTAGCCAAAAGCGTATGCTAATCTTGCTCTCGGGGATTACATTCATAGGTCGCTGTATGAGTGCATCTATTCCGCTATTGCCGGGCTTTTGAAAGTGATGATGCAATGGCGACATCTTAAAGATGCGCTTACCTGTACCGGTGCGCCGCTTTGTTATTTTGAAGTAAGCCGTTTGTGCCAAGGAGGAGAGTCCTTCGACAAAGAATAAACCACAGAGGATAGGAAGCAGAAACTCTTTGCGTATCATAATGGCGAAGGCTGCAATAATCCCTCCCAGCATTAAACTTCCTGTATCGCCCATAAATACTTGAGCCGGATAGCCGTTGTACCATAGGAAGCCCAGTGTAGCTCCAACAAAGGCGGCTGCAAAGATTACTAATTCCTCGCTTGAGGGTATGAACATGATATTAAGGTATGAGGAGAGCTCTATATGGCTCGATACGTATGCCATGATGAGTAGCACCATCCCAACCGGTGCTGAACAGCCGGCTGCCAACCCATCTAACCCGTCGGTTAAGTTAACGGAATTACTGATAAAGGTGACTATAAGGATGCTTACAATGATAAAGAGAATCCAGCCCGCTACTTGCTTAGCCTCTCCTTTGAAGGGCAGTATATCAGCGTAGTCAAAATTGTTGTTTTTTACAAAGGGGATAGTCGTTTTGGTGCTCTTCGTTTCCTTGTCAGCAAAATTCACTTCTGTGACATGCCCATCCATGTAGGTCTCGCTATTCTCTCTAATAGCTGCTTGTGGGCTAAGGAATAGCACAGTCGCTACAATAGTTCCGACTGCAATTTGCCCGATTATCTTGTAACGTCCGTGCAGTCCCTCCTTACGCTTCTTGAATACTTTTATATAGTCGTCCAAAAAGCCCAGTGCTCCCATCAGCAAAGTCGTAATCAGCATAAGGATGATGTACACATTATCCAGTCTGGCTAAGAGAAGTGTAGGAACAATAATGGCGATAATAATGATAATACCCCCCATTGTGGGTGTGCCTTTTTTACTTAGTTGCCCCTCCAGATCCAAGTCGCGAATAGTCTCTCCTATCTGATGCTTACGTAAAGCACGTATAATGGCCCCTCCGACCCATGTTGTAATGAGCAACGATAGTACAAAGGCTATCATGGCACGGAAAGATACATAATGTAGCAAGCGTGCACCTGCTATATCCCATTTGTCTAGTAAGGAACCTAAATAGTAGAGCATGGTATAAATGTTTAGTTGTTAAGCAATGTACGAAGAATCTCGGCATCATCAAAATGATGACGGACGCCCTTCACCTCTTGATAAGTTTCGTGACCTTTTCCGGCAACGAGTACAACGTCTTTTGGCTTTGCCAATGCAACGGCAGTGCGTATAGCTTCTGCTCTGTCTGTGATACAAAGAGTGTGGAGTTGCTCTTCTGCCGTTAACCCCTTCTTCATGTCTTCAATGATAGCCTCCGGCTCTTCAAAGCGTGGGTTGTCTGTGGTGAGAATGAGTTGCGAAGAGCGGTCAAAGGCACAGCGAGCCATCATAGGTCGTTTGCCCTGATCTCGATTGCCGCCTGCTCCCACAACGGAGATTACGCCTCCCTCTTCAGCTAACAATTCGCCAATGGTGTCGAGTACTTTCTCCAAGGCATCCGGTGTGTGGGCATAGTCCACGATAGCTGTACAGCGGTTGGAGGGAATAACTTCAAAGCGACCTCTGGCATGGTCTAAGCGGCTGAGCGCAATTAAAATATTTTTATGTGATTCCTCATCCTCTGCCTTTAGTAATAGTGAAGCGGTAGCCCATGCAGAGAGCACATTGTACACATTAAAATCTCCAACTAAGCGGGTCCATACCTCCTGCCCATCAATTTGCAGCAGGGTGCCTGATAGCGTGTGTTCCAGTACACGTGCTTGGAAGTCGGCAGGAGCGTGCAGCGCATAACTATAGTGGGAAGCACGGCAGTTCTGAAGCATTACACTAGCATGTCGGTCGTCTTGATTGACTAACGCAAAGCTCTCTTGTGGTAAGCTGTCAAATAGCTTTTTCTTAGCGGCTATGTAGGCATCCATAGTCTTGTGATAGTCGATGTGGTCACGTGTCAGATTGGTAAAGAGAGCACCTGCAATGTGCAGACCTGCGATACGATCTTGATCAATGGCATGTGAGGAGGCTTCCATAAAAACGTACTGACAGCCCGCTTCAGCCATCTCGTACAGAAGTTTATTTAGCGCAATGGGGTCAGGGGTAGTTAGTTTAGCGGGGGTGGCCTCTCGATTGATGCAATTCTCAATAGTGCCAATTAATCCGGCTTTGAATCCCATATCGAGGAATAGACGGTGCAGAAGGGTAGTAGTGGTTGTTTTGCCATTTGTGCCGGTCACTGCTACCAAGGCAAGCCGTTGCGAGGGATTTCCATAAAATGCCGATGCTAAATAGGCTAAGGCAAGGCGAGAGGAATTAATGCGGATGTGCGTTGCTCCTGCTTCATTTATCCGCGCTTGCTCCGCCTCGGAAGGAAAGTGCTCGCTTACCACTACCGATGCCCCTTTGTCCAATGCTGTATCAAGGAACTCCCATCCATCGCGGACGGCTCCGTTAACCGCTATAAAAAGGCCTTTTTCAACAACCTGACGCGAGTCGGCCGTAATATGAGAATACGTTGCATCAAATAAGGCATGCCCCGATACTTCAGGATGCAATGTACTGAGTATGTTAAGGATCTCTTTAAGGGAGTATGAGCAAGGTGTGGCACTATCTGTCATTGGTTGAGGTATTAGAAAGATGATTTGCGTTAGATTGTGGCTTGATGCTTTCCAGAGAGAGACTTACAACGGTAGAGGCATCAATAGGACTTCCGGCAGCCGGTTGCTGAGCTACCACAAATCCATTTCCTTCGAGTTTTACCTTAAGTCCGATACGCATCAGGCTATAGGTAGCATCAGCGGCGGATAAGCCTATTACATTAGGCATCTTACCGGTTGCCTTAAATTGTTGTTTGCCGGGTCGTGATACCTTAGAGAGAGAGGGCTCCAATGGTTGGATAACCTCCTTCAGATGATTGGGATTATACCGGTGATTGTGCAGTGTAACCCCCTCTGCTATCTCTTTTACTACCGGTGCGGACACAGGTCCTCCATAAATGGATACGCGTCGTGGTGCAATAATATCTACGAAGCAAACATACTCCGGGGCTTCCGAGGGGAAAATACCGCAGAAAGAGGCTGAATAGATATATCCACGCCCTGTGGAGCCTACTTGCGCCGTACCGCTCTTTCCACTGATGTTGACTATATCGGATTGCGCCAACTTTCCGGTTCCCTCTGTTACCACCATGCGGAGCATCTTTTGAAGTGCTTGGGTAGTGGCCGTGCTGCATATGGAGTCGCGTAGAACCCTTCGTTCACCTCTATAGAGAATGTGGCCATCTACAGAGACTACACTATCTACCAGATAGGGACGGAGATAGTGTCCGCCGTTGGCTATCGCTGCATAAAAGGTAGCCAGCGTAATCGGGGTAACCTGTGTTTCGTAACCATGAGCTATCCAAGGAAGACTAATGGCACTCCAAGTAGGGTCTGTAACGTCCTTAATACGAGTGGTGGCATAGCCCGGGATCTCCAATTGGAGATCGTCGCATAGTCCAAAGCTTTTCACTTTGTCAATGAAGCGTTGGGGGTTGTTGCTGTACCCTTTGAGTGCTATTTTAGCCATTGCTACGTTGCTGGAGAGTGCGATACATTTCTCTACAGTAATAGATCCCTTCAGTTGGCTTCCGTGATCGGTAATGGTTCGCCGTCCTATTCTGTAATAGCCGGGTCCCACATCTATGAGGCTGGTAGGTGTGACGACCCCATCCTCCAAAGCCGCCATTACAGTAGCAGCCTTAAAGACGCTACCGGGGTGGAAAAAGTCGCTAAAAGCAATGCAATAAGCCGGCTCATAATGCGCACTATCTCTTCGGCTGAGGTTGCTCATGGCGATAATTCGTCCGGTAGAGACCTCCATCAGAATAGCGGTTCCTCGGTTGCCTTGTGTTTCGATAAGTCGCTTTTCAAGTGCCCGGTCAGTTATTTTTTGCAGATCTACATTGATGGTCGTGTAGAGCGAGCCACCACTATGCGGCTCTTCCAAAGTAATCTCAGTCCACGAGCCCCCTATGCGCTGCTTAAGCGTTCTGCCGGGGCGACCCACGAGTAAAGAGTCGTAGCCGGCTTCTAGTCCGGAAGCGCCTTTGGTAAGCAAATTGCCATCTCCATCCCCTAATACGTTGCCTATGACGGTTCCTGCCAAATCGTCGTAGGGATGCATACGGCGCTGTCGCTCCTCTTTGCGAATACATCGCAAAAGACTGATTGTGGACTTCCCTCCCTTGCTGTTTACATATTGGTAATACAGTGCAGGATGCGACTTGAGCTGCTCAAACTCCATGTAGGAGATCTCTTTGCCTATCAGATTAAAGGCGCGAGAGCCTTTCTTATCCCCTTTCTGCCAGCGTGCTAGAAGCTCCTTTTTGTTTAGAGGAGTGCTTTGTACAATGTTTACAAGCGCATCTGCCAGCTCTTCCATCTTCTGGGTGTAGGCGCCTTTTTTCTTTAGGATTTGTACCGATTCACTCTTGAAATCAAAAAACAATTTATAATAGGGAGCTGAAATAGAGAGCAACTCTCCCTCTGCTGCATAGATACTGCCTCGTAGGGGAGGAATTGAGTCCTCTTTGGGCGGACTGAGCGTTTCTCCTACTTCGAGCCACTTTGCCCCCTCCACAAACATAATCTTATATACAGTGCACCAAATCGCTATGACAAAGGCTACGAAAGCCGTACCAATGATGGTGCGGTATCGGCGCAGCATGTGTTTACGTTCCTTGCGTACGCGCTCCTGTACCTCCTGATTGGACTCAGTTTTTGTTGTCTCTGCCATAGTAGATCACAAAGGGTTGATCTTCTTTCTCTGTCACGGTGGAGTTTAGCTCTTCAAGTCGAGTGCGCATAGTCTCCTCTCGAGTCAGACGCGATATATCGGCTTTGATGAATAACTGCTTATTGCGGACGGTTTCTAACTCGCTTTCCAGTTTACTGATCTGCTTGGTTTGTGATATGGTTACATAACCCAAAGCTACGTTGCAGAAAAATAAAAAGAATATCCATACAACCAACGGCGCCCACCTACTATTAATAAAGCGCACTATCAATCCACCGCTCAGCCAATAGAGAGGACTGCGGTATTTCTTCTCCTTCTTCTTGGGCGGTGGTGTTTGTGCTATGCGCTCCTCGGAAAAGTTTTGAGAAGCCTCTTGCGGAAAATGTGCTGTAGTTTCAGGCTGCTCCTCCCCTTCTTGCTCAAGATGCTCTTCGGAAGGTCCTCTCTCTTCCTGAAAAGGTGAGGTGAAGAGTTGCTCTTCCGCTGAAGCGGGGGCAGAAGCCTCGTTGACTATATCGTTATATTCTTCCTCTGTTAGTCTCATGACCTCTACTGACGCTCTGCAACTCTTAGCTTGGCACTTCGGGAGCGGCTATTGCGTGCCAGTTCATCAGCTCCTGCTGTAATGGGTTTGTTGTTGACTGCCTTAAACAGGCGTGGCGCAGCACCATAAAGCATAGCTTGCTGCTCTGTGATAGTCACCTCCTGCTTAAGCCATTGCTTCACAATTCGATCCTCTAAAGAGTGGTAAGTGAGTATGGCGATGCGTCCACCTACGGGGAGCAACTCCTCGGAAGCAGTCAACAGTGCCTTTAGGGCGCCTAATTCATCGTTTATTTCTATTCGAAAAGCTTGGAAAATGCGGCTTAGCTTATTGCGGCGCTGCTCGGAAGCATGGGGCAAATAGGGTTGTAGACAAGCTACTAATTTTTCCATGGACCGGATCGGCATGTCGGTACGGGATTTTACAAGTGCAGCTGCGATCTGTCGAGCATCGTGTAGCTCTCCGTATTGATAGAGAATATCAGCCAATTCGCTTTCTGTAGCGCTATTGATCAATTCGGCTGCCGAGATCCCTGCACGCGGGTTCATACGCATGTCGGGAAGTGCCTCCTCAAAGCGAAAGCTAAAGCCTCGCTCAGGTGTATCAAAGTGGTGCGACGAAACCCCCAAGTCGGCAAGAATTCCTTGCACCTGCGACACCCCATAGTACTCCATCCAATGGGCTGCATAACGAAAGTTGGACGCAATAAAAGTAAAACGCTCATCCTCTGGCGCATTGGCGGCTGCATCAGGATCTTGATCAAAGCCATATAAGTGCCCTTGTGCAGAGAGCTGCTCTAATATGCAGCGTGTATGTCCACCTCCGCCAAATGTGGCATCTATATAAATACCATCAGGGTCAGTCACCAAGAGCTCTACGGAGCGCTCTCGAAGCACCGGTACGTGATAGCACCCGGCTTCCGTCTGGGGGGTGTGGAGTTCCTCTTTCATGCTTGTCTAATTCTCTTGCAAAGGTAATCAACGGCAAGGCTTTTTCAAACTAATAGACACTTTTCTATATTGTCCGGAAAAATATGCTTCCCCAACAAGTGAAAATGCGGATTGTTTGTTGAGTAGGCGCATAAGATAAGGACTTTACAAAGGATGTAGATCTCTCGTCTAAAAGATCAGAAAGTTTCAAACGAAAGGTACTGATCTTTTAATTAAAAGTTATAGATGTTTCATTTGAAAGTTATAGATGTTTTGGGGAGGGTGTGGGGGGAATGAATTTCCTCGGATAAAATACTTGCAAAATATCTTAAGGCTAACTTTTTACATAAAGAAAGGTTGCCTTTTTCGGTTGATCTTTTTTTTAGTTACGCCGGTTAATAGTGAACAAAATGAGGTAAAACTTGTTCTAAAAGCGAGTTTAGAGCGATTATGGGACATTTGGTAGCTATTGTGGGGCGCCCCAATGTGGGGAAGAGCACCCTTTTTAATCGGTTGGTTGGCACTCGCCAAGCAATTGTCAACGATGAAGCCGGCACGACGCGTGATCGGCAGTATGGGCATGCGGAGTGGACGGGAAAGACTTTCTCGGTGGTTGATACCGGTGGCTGGGTGGCCGGTAGCGATGATGTATTTGAGAGCGAAATCAACAAACAAGCTATTATAGCAGTAGAGGAGGCGGATGTAATCCTTTTTGTTGTAGATGTGCAGGATGGTATCAATGAATTAGACAAGGAGGTATCGAATGTCCTGCGTCGAAGCGATCGTCCTATATTAGTGGTGGCGAATAAAGCCGACAACTTTGAGATAGGAATGCAGAGTGCTGAGTTTTACGCACTTGGATTAGGCGATCCCTATCCTGTAAGTGCCATCAATGGCAGCGGAACAGGCGATCTGTTGGATAAAGTGGTGAGCCTCTTTAAGCCGAAGGAGCGGGAGACAACAGAGAAGGATTTGCCTCACTTTGCCGTGATAGGGCGTCCAAATGCAGGTAAGTCCTCTTTAATTAATGCTTTTCTCGGTGAGGATCGCAACATTGTAACCAACATAGCCGGCACAACGAGGGATGCTATCTATACAGAGTATAATAAGTTTGGAATGAACTTTTATCTTGTTGATACAGCCGGTATCCGCAAGAAGGGTAAGGTGCAGGAAGATCCCGAGTACTACTCAGTGATTAGGGCAATTCGTGCGATTGAGTATTGTGATGTGGCCATTGCCCTAATTGATGCTACCCGGGGCATAGAGGCACAAGATGTGAATATTATTTCACTTGCCTTGCGCAATAGTAAAGGCTTGGTGGTGTGTGTCAATAAGTGGGATTTGGTGGAGGATAAGTCCCCGGCGGCTATTAGGCATTTTGAGGCTGCAATTCGCGAGCGATTGGCTCCTTTTACTGATTTTCCTATACTATTTGTATCGGCACTCACTAAGCAACGAATCTTTAAAATACTTGAGACAGCGCAGGGAGTATATAATCGGAGAAAAAGCCGTATACCTACCCATAAGCTGAATGAGGTTATGTTGCCTATTATAGAGCAGACGCCTCCCCCTTCGTGGAAGGGTAAGTACATCAAAATAAAGTATGTAATGCAAATCCCGACCGCTGTGCCGTCCTTTGCTTTCTATACCAACTTAAGTAAATGGGTAAAGGAACCTTACAAGCGTTTCTTGGAGAATAAGATTCGGGAGAATTGGGACTTCAACGGCGTACCAATTAATGTGTTTATTCGCGATAAGTAGCCGATAAAGTGGGGAGGGCTTGTATAGGCTACTCCCCTAATGTTGATATTGAGTTCCCTTTTGCATTGCAGGGAAAATTTTTATTTCCGGCTGTGCCATAGCGGTCTATGAGGAAATTCTCAAACAAACGAGCCGGTAAATCTGTTGTAGGAGAGATATGTCTGAGACTATGCGTGCAACCTTTATTATCCCGGCAGGGGGTAGCGGTGTACGCTTTGGTGCAACCTTGCCTAAGCAGTTCGTCTTGTTTCAGGGCGAGCCGCTTATCGGTTATACCCTTCGGAGAATAGCGCCTTTTGCTTCTGAGATCATACTTTCGCTTCCGGAGGAGTATATTTTCTATACGCAAGAGTTAGTTAAGCCTCTCTCTCTCAATGTGCCGATCCTCTATGTGAAGGGTGGAGCAACTCGTTATGAGTCTGTGCGTAATGCCCTCGCTATGTCTCCCCAAGAGGGTCTGGTAGCTGTGCATGATGCAGTGCGTCCGTTTGTGGCAGCTCAAGTGATAGAACAACTCCTTTTGGAAGCAGATCTGAAGGGAGCGGCAGTGCCTTTTCTCTCCTTACGCGATAGCCTTAGACAAAAGAATGAAAACGGCTCTTGCGCAGTCGATCGAAGCAACTTCTTGGTAGTGCAGACCCCTCAGGTATTCCGTGCGGCTCTTCTATATAGGGCATACCAAGAGCCGTACCGCAACTCCTTTACCGATGATTGCTCCGTATATGAAACCGCTTTCCCCGGGGCTGAGATAGCTCTGGTAAAAGGGAACGAGGAGAATATAAAGATCACGACCCCTTTGGATGCCTTTCTATTCGATGCACTCCGACAAAGAATAGAGTAGTCTATGCCTCAACAACGCAATTACTTAGATACTCCTCTTCGTTATCTTCCCACGCTTGGGGAGAAGCGAGCGACACTGTTAGAGAGTGAGTTGGGGCTACGCACTTATCGTGATCTGATTTATTACTTCCCATTCCGTTATGTAGATCGTACAGTGATTACACCCATTCGAGAGTTGCGCAATATTCACCGTGAAGTACAACTTAAAGGATATCTGACTGACTACCGACAAGAAGGAGTAGGCCGTAAGCAACGCCTTAAGGCAACATTTAAGGATGCAACCGGGCAAGTAGAGCTTGTTTGGTTTAAAGGAAGTGATTGGCTCAAGAAGCGTTATCCGGAAGGGAAGTGTTATGTGCTTTTAGGGCAACCTCGTCTCTATAATGGTATTTATTCGGTCTCTCATCCTGAGTTAACGCCTGCCGATAGCCCCGACTTGGCAGTGGGTGCTCTCTATGGGGTGTATAATACGACCGAAAAGATGAAGCGTGCACGTCTCACCCCAAGTGTATTAGGCAAGATAATCGCCTCCTTGTTGCACCTTATTCCTACCTATGTAGAGGAGACTCTTCCAAGTGAGATATGTGCGCAACAGCACCTTATCCCATTACCCGACGCACTGCAACAGATTCATGTGCCTCGAAGTACAAAAGAGCTGCAAGCGGCGATTCATCGTCTTAAGTTTGATGAGCTATTCTATTTGCAGCTCATGCTTCGCCAAACAAAGTTGGAGCGGCACAAGCGTTTTGAGGGGTATCGCTTTGAACATGTGGGATTTACGTTCAACAGCCTGTACGACTCCCTCCCTTTTTCGCTTACACAAGCCCAAAAGCGTGTGATACGTGAGATTCGTTTAGACTGCAATGCCGGACACCAGATGAATCGCCTCCTGCAAGGAGATGTAGGCTCCGGAAAAACCTTAGTAGCGGCTTTCTCCATGTTGCTGGCCATTGACAATGGTTACCAAAGTTGCCTTATGGCTCCTACGGAGATTTTGGCGGCACAGCACTACGCTACACTCAGTCGTTTGCTGTCACCTATTGGCGTTGAGGTTGCATTGCTTACCGGCAGCTCAACACCCAAAGAGCGTCGCCCTATATTAGAAGGAAGTGCTGATGGTACACTACCTATATTGGTCGGTACGCATGCTCTTATTGAGGAGGGCGTGCGCTTTGCCCATCTGGGGCTTGCCGTAATTGATGAACAGCACCGCTTTGGCGTGGCACAGCGTGCTAAGCTGTGGGGCAAAGCCACTGAAGTGCTACCGCATATCCTTATAATGAGTGCTACACCGATACCGCGCACACTGGCCATGACACTTTATGGAGACTTGGATATCTCTACCATAGATGAACTTCCCCCCGGACGCAAGCCAATTGTAACAAAGCATCTGTATGAAGACGGTATATCTCTTGCCTATGATTTTATACGCGATCGGATAGCCGAAGGAAGGCAGGTGTATGTGGTTTTCCCTATGATAGAGGGTTCGGAGGCAAGTGATTATGCCAACTTGGAGACCGGTTACAAGCGATTTGTCTATATGTTCGGTGAGCGTAACGTAACTTGGGTGCATGGCAAACTCCCGCCAAAGGATAAACAAGAGAGAATGGATGCTTTTGCTCGTAATGAGGTACCTATTCTTCTCTCTACGACCGTGATTGAGGTAGGAGTAGATGTCCCTAATGCAACGGTGATGATGATTGAAAATGCTGATCGCTTTGGCTTGAGTCAGTTACATCAGTTGCGTGGTCGGGTTGGCCGTGGAGACAACCAAAGTTACTGTATCTTAGTTACCCCGCAAGCACTCTCTTATACTGCTAAGCGACGAATGGAGGTGGTGACAAGCACTACGGATGGTTTTGTAATTGCCGAGGAGGATATGAAGCTTCGGGGGGCAGGAGATATAGAGGGTACCCGGCAGAGTGGAGACTTGAGTAAGCTCTCCCTTGCCAAACCCACAGAGGATGTGCTCCTTATGCGTCTTGCAGGGGCTGTTGCAAGCGATGTACTCGCTGCCGACCCGGAGGCAAAGAATCCTCTCTATGCACCGATGTGGCTGGAGCTTGAACGGCTCTATCCGAAAGAAGAGCGTTGGGGAAATATCAGTTGAACTACGCTCTAAAGGTCACTCTATTCACGTACTAAAAGAAATCAGGTAATGCGCCGAGAGAGCACATCACCTGATTTGTGTATTAAGACCCTTGCTACGAAGGATTTATTTGGTTCTTGTTTCAAAAAGCCTGATAGAACGTCCGTAGAACTTATAGTATCCGTCAAAGCTAGTATAGGCAAACTGCATATTGAAGCCCATGAAGTAGTAGCCCTTATAATCGGATGTACCGGCCCAATAGTAACCATACTCTCCCACGGTGAGCATATCCCCCTTTTGTCCTGTTCCGGATGTATTGCTTCCACAGGCAGGGAAAACACGCAGCACGTCCTTATCCTTATCTTTGTCCCAGAAAGAGTTGGTCATAATATCCTTTATCGTAACCTCGGATCCCTCCTCAATGGGGCGGGCTAGTACGATCAAGATCTTACCCCCTCCATATTGATTGTCTGCATAGGAGTAGACCCAAGCCGAGTGGTACTTGGTGCCCTTGAAGCGAATGGCATAGCATACTTTGCCACCCTCACTGTAGTAGTCGTTGGTGGAGGTGATGGTTTCCCCATTAACCACAACCGTTTCGGATTTATCTTTGTATTCCTCTACTCCATTGGTATCAAACACTATATAGGGTCGCTTACCTACCCAATTCGGAGCAATCGCATACCACTCTTCACGGCTCGGCATGTGGTAAGATTTGCCGGCAATAGTAATATTTGAGAACTTAGCCACGGCATCGTCCCAAGTAAAGTATCCGGAGGCATTATTAGCTTGACTTGTGGCAAAGGATATGCCGTCCTGTGCCACATTATACTCTGCTACATAATTGAGTGGTAGCATAATTTCGGGATTTGGGTTGGGCGTTTCTCCGGCCTTGCGGTGTATAGTGAGCTGTGTAGCAGTGGCACCGTCCATATGCGGCTTTGCTTCAAGTGTAAAGGCGGCAGCTTTCGTACCCTTTGCTATGGTAAAGCTCTTTTTGTTGGCGTCAATGGTGATCTCCGAGGCATTACCCTCCTTGAGCGTTAGAGAAAAGTCTTTTGCAGCGAGTACCTTTTCTTCTACCACCTTGCCACTTCCATCGGTAGCGGCTTGCTTACCGAGGACTACTCCTTCGCCACCCTGTGCGGAGAAAGAGGCCGGCTTAGCCTCAAAGGTGAAGGTGAGCGTTCCTTCGCGTCGGATGCGGAGCTTTTGTGGCGCACTTCCTTCGGCTGCCACTTCCAATTCAAATTCTGCGGCGTTGCCCTCCTCTACGACAAAGGTTTTGGCCGCTGCATCAATGCGGATTCCCTTTGCACTACTCGTTAAGGAAAGCGAGAAGTCTTTTGCCTCCAGAGCCTTCTCTTCAATAGTCTTGCCCTCGGCATCGGTAATGATGCGTTTGCC
Source organism: uncultured Bacteroidales bacterium (assembly GCA_947290775.1). Classification (GTDB taxonomy): domain Bacteria; phylum Bacteroidota; class Bacteroidia; order Bacteroidales; family Porphyromonadaceae; genus Porphyromonas; species Porphyromonas miyakawae. The sequence continues at coordinate 77,284 of CAMYPM010000006.1, forward strand.
GGTCACGATACCCTGTCCGCCATTAGCAGCGAAGCAATCGGGTGTAGCATCAAATGTGTAGGTGATAGTGCCTGCACGCATGATAGTGATCTTTTGCTTCTGCCCCTTGGCAGCTCCGGATGTGACATAGGCTTCCAACTCAAAGGTAGCGGGATCTCCTTGTACAATGGAGAAGGTCTTACCCTTTTCATCCAGGGTGATTTGCGCTTTGTCGCCTGCGATAAGCTTAAGTGTGTATTCATTTGGCTTGAGTGGCTTTTCGCTCTCTATTTTTCCATCTTGGGAGAGTTCTTGCAGCGTGCCAATAATACTCCCATCTCCTCCGGCCGCAGAGACAGAGGAAGGCTCCGCTTGGAAGAGAGCCTTGTAGTTGTGTACTTGCGGTTGGGGTTCCGGATTCTGGTTATTATTGGCCGGTTCGTTTTTACAACCTCCTACAACAAATAGTGTCAGCAGTGTGATAAGTGAAATGATCTTCTTCATTATAATATGATAAGTTAGTTGAATTATCGTGTTACGGTTTTTCGTCACTTAGGTCGCAACGGACGGGGGAATAAGTACTCTTTCGCAATGGAATGCTTGAATAGAACTCTATCGATTGCATCTTTTCCACACGTGGTACATACATACTTGCAAGACAAAAGTAGCAATAAAGTATTGAATTTATGTTTCTTCCGAAACAGGCTCTGAGGGCTTCAAAAAAAGTATAGATCCCTCAAATGAAAGATACAGATGTTTTGAGTAGCGAGAGGGTGAATATTTTATATATAGGCTAATCGCTTGAATCATAGGGGAAAAGGGGGATCTATAGGAAGCTAAGAAAAAGAAAATGAAAGTTTTTTCTCCTCTTGATGCAGTATTTCCTGTAGGTCTGCATTATATAGGTGAAGACAGGAAATAGAGCGAAGTAAACAATAGACGACTCAACACGCCAACACAACACAATACACACCAACACATGAAAAAAACGACACAGTATTTGTTCTTACTCCTGTTTGTGGTTGCAATTAGTGGGTGTCTCCCTTTCAATGATGGAGGTGATGGTTTGATCATGGATTACGCCAATATATCCTTGAAAATTGACCTTACCGACAGCGAGGGGCACCCGCTAATTAAACCGAAGACTAAAGAGGGCGAGGCTTATCTGAGTGAGGTTTATATCAAATGGAATGACAGAAAATTCTATTGTGAAGGAGAACCTGCTCGAGATAAGATGCGTGCCAATAGAGAGCGGTTTCATGCGCTGACCGTGTCGCAAATGGATGAGGCGTATTATGTACTTGAATTTGGAGAATTTCAACCCAACTACTTTGAACCTCAGTTGTTTACCCTCCACTTGCCCGGAGGAGTTGAGCGCCAAATTGAAATGCGTCATTACACTTCTGAAGATCGTAGCTTTGTAACAAAAATAAAGGTGGATGGAAAGGAGGTCGTAATCTCAAAGAATCGACTCTTACGTATTGAGCTTAGTGAGGAGGAGATCGCACGCAGTGGCTACGACTTGAAAGATACAACGCCTGCTCCGGTTACGCTCTATTTCCGATTTGCTAATCCACTTCCTGAAAAGCTATGGCAGGGAGGAGGAGAAAATAAAGACAAAGAGCCTACCCTGAATGAGGCTACAGAGCATGCTTTCTCGGCTTTGTGGCGAGGGCGAATTTTACCATTAGAGCACCGTGCTTATGGTACTCCGATTGACAAGAGTGTGACTGAGCCGAAGTTTTACTACGGAACCAGCTATTTTGTGGGCCTCTATCCTTCTGCGCAGTTGAATTTCTTCTTGGCCTTTGGTCCACTTCCTGAAGAGAAACTAAAAGAGGAACCTTTAACAATACAGTATTCTGATAACCAGTCTTTTACGTTCCTCATTGATTACAAACAAGATAGCAGCGGAGCGCCTCTTCTGACTGCAAAGCGTGTGGGTGAGGGAGAGGCTGAAAAGGGAAATATTAATTACTTTCGCAATGGTATTATAATAACGATTCCCATAGAGTGGTGACAGAGCTGGAGCTTAGCAAACGAATAAAAGAGGGTAATAGAGAGGCCTTCGGTGCATTATATCGTCTGTATGCTCCATACCTTTATAATCTGATTATGCGTTACGTGCCGGATAGAGAAACTGCCAAGGATGTACTCCATGATGCGTTTATCCACTCGTACGAACAGATCGGGAAATATGAGTATAGAGGTGAAGGAAGTCTTAAATCGTGGCTCTCAAGGTTGTTTGTCAATGAAGCTTTGATGCACCTTAGGCAAACAAAACGCATCTCTTTCGTACCGCTCAATGAGGAAGTATTCAGCGAGGGGCCTACATGGGATGAGATAGATGAAGAAGAAGTAGCTCGTATTCCCATAGAAGATCTACAAACAATGGTAGCAGCTTTACCCGAGGGCTACCGGATGGTGTTCAATTTGTTTGTAGTAGAGGGAATGAGTCATAAGCAGATCGCCTCTCTATTGGGAATCAATGAAAAGAGTAGCTCGGGACAACTGGCACGTGCTAAACAGCGCTTAGCCACCGAGATTAAAAAATGGTATAAAACCCATGAGATATAATAAGGATATAAAGCAAGAGCAAAGCAAGGAGGAGCTGCTGCGCAAGCGGCTAAACGCTTCCGGCAATGCAGCACCTCAAGAGGATTTGGATGAGGTGTGGATGCGTATATCTGCCACATTAGCGTCTGCTACGCCCAAGCCTAAGCAGCACAAAGTATACGCTCTGCCGATACTTCGTGTGGCGGCAGCTGTACTGGCTGTATTGGGAGTAGGCTTATCCATCTGGGTAGGCATGGACAAAACGCTTCAACGACAATATAATAGCACCTCTGAGGTCGCTGCTGTAATAGAGGAGCCAAGCCGGCATTCTACAGAGCCAAAGCATGTGTATTCCGAAGAAGAGAATCAGATCAACTCTGTAAAGCATGAGCGTAATGCACAAGCCCTGCGTGGTGATACGCATCCTCAGTCTTTACGAGAAGAGAGCCAGCAGATGAAGGAACTATCTAATTCTTCCATGACTGCCGCCGATAAACATGACGAAGAATCCTTAAGTAACGTTGAGGAACAGACAACTAACCGGGCAAACAGTGAGGAGACGATAGTAGTACAGGGATCTAAGGAGGAGATACAACCGCAGCCATTACAAGCTGTTGCTACCATTCGGAGCGCAAAAGAGGAAGAAGAGAACAAAGATCTCTCTATAAGAGCCTCATTCCTTGCTTATGCGAGTGGAAGTCGCTCATTTGGAACAGCAGACATGTCTCCCGGGGGTATGTTTCTTATGAAAGGAACTAACGGCACGGCTTTTAATTCCGAGCGTGACGTTTCTGCACTTCTCTACGAGCAAGCTGAGTTTAGACATGATATTCCGATTAAGTTTGGGGTAAATGCACTTTTGCAAGTAGGAAGATATCTCGGTTTTGAATTCGGTGTCAACTATAGTTATCTGCATAGTAAGGTTTCCCTTGATCAGCATGGGATGCATTGGGAACAAAGCCAGAATGTACACTATTTGGGATTGCCTATAGGCTTCCGAATTACGGCTTATCAAAACGAATCAATCAGTCTCTATGTGGGAGCTGCTGGAGAGTTGGATAAGGTGATTTCTGCTACGCTAAATGGTACTACACTGGGAACACTCCCGTGGAGCTGGTCCTTGCATGGGCGGGCAGGAGCAACAGTACGACTATCGTCTCTTCTCTCCCTTTATGTAGAGCCGTCCCTCTCCTACTACTTTAAAGACGGTACTCCATTGAAAACCTATTATAATCAAAATCCACTTGCACTAACTATTTCAGTTGGACTGCTCTTTACGCCCCCCATGCACTTCTGATCGGCATACATTATAATGAAGGTAGTCCACTTATCCACTTTTGATGTACGCGGAGGAGCTGCCATAGCAGCAGAACGACTGGTGCGGGCACTCATAGACGATGGTGTGGATGCATCTTTGCTCGTTTTGCAGCGAGAGGGCAAGTCTACATGTGTGCATGCTTTGGAACAAGCAACTCCCTTGAGGGCACGAGTCCAATTCTATAGAGAAATATGGGCTTCTTTTAGGAGAAACGGGCTGAAAAGGGATAGCACGCTCTTCGCTCGTTCCTATCCGATTGCAGGGTTCAATGTGACAAATTCTCCTCTTGTACAGGAAGCAGATATCATTCACTTGCACTGGATAAATCAAGGGTTTCTCTCCATTCGTTCTTTGGAGGATTTGGTTGCACTTAGAAAACCTGTCGTTTGGACAATGCACGATATGTGGCCTGTTACTGCTGTTGCACATCATTGTAAAGACGTGAACGCCTGGACCCAAAAAAGTCCGCAAAGCTTAGAGTCCCGTATTGGACAACGCAAACAACGTCTCTACAGAGAATTAAAGCCCTGCTTCGTGGGGTGCAGTGAGTGGATTGCACGAGAAGCTGCAAAGTCGATACTTGCAAAGGAGTGTCGGGTAACCCATATTGTGAATGCTGCTGATACGGAGCATTTTCGACTTGTTGATCAGAAACAGGCCCGACAGAAGCTTGGACTACCAGAAACAGACCCTATCATACTCTTTGGGGCTGCTAATGCACAAGATCCTCGAAAGGGATATGCGCAGCTTATCGAAACATTCCATTTCCTCCGTCATAGCGAGGAGCAACTACCTTATGCAGTTGTTTTTGGAAAGGCAGATGAGAGGGTGCTGCGCAATGACCTTGAGGGCTTTGATCTCAGGGTGGCCGGTTATGTCAAAGATCCGGTAGAGATGAATCTTTATTATGCAGCGGCCGATCTTTTCTTAACCCCCTCCTTGGAAGAAAATCTTCCCAATACAATTATAGAAGCGCAACTTGCCGGAACGCCTACAGTGGCCTTTGCAGTAGGAGGTATCCCGGAGATTATTGATCTCTCGGAAGCAGGAAAGACGGTCCAGCTTCTTGATTGCCGTGCTTTAGCTAATGCAGTAGCCGAGGTGCTGTCACAGCGAAATAATTTATGCAGGACCCAACTGCACAAGCATGCCTTAGAACGATATTCTGCGAGTGGAGTAGCTGACTCATATAGGAGACTCTACGACTCACTTCTTCATGCTAAAGCGTGAGGATGTGAATATAATTGGTTACTTTTGAAAGATAATGGCATGCAGGGGCAGATGGGTGCCCTTTGTATTGTTGCGGTACGAAAAGCTATGAAGTATATCATTTGTCCCTATTGCAAGCGACGCATAACCGAAGAGGAGCTTCGACGCTACGAGCGTAGCGGAGGACGTGTGGTGATGAATTGTCCCAATTGTAAGCGGCGTTTGGCTTTCAGAATATTAGAGGAAGAACCGGAAGTTTGTAATTCTGAACCAGCTCAACAGGGAGTTGGCATGCCTGCTTTTGCCTATCTAAAAGTGATTGAGAATGTATTCGGCTATGCACAGCGTTTCCCATTGGTTGAGGGGTTGAACCGCGTGGGGAGATACAACGATCGCTTTTCCGAGTTAGAAGTGCCTATTCGTACCAACGACCCCAGTGTAGATCGTAACCATTGCATGATCAACGTACAACCTACCGAGAGCGGTGAAGTACAGGTCGAAATATGGGATAATGATAGTATGACCGGCACCTTTATCAATACCCGAGAGTTAATGCCGGACGAGCACCATCTTCTGCAAGAGGGCGAGGTGATTACACTTGGCGCAACCTCAATTATATTTACATTTAGTAAAGAGTGATCCTATGAAACAAATGGGTAAAGTGGCTTTAATAACCGGTGTAACCGGTCAAGATGGGGCTTACTTGAGCGAATACCTTTTATCGAAAGGATATCAGGTACATGGAGTCAAGCGTCGCTCTTCAATGTTCAACACTGAGCGTATAGATCACCTCTATCAGGATCCTCATGAGGCTGACCGACGCTTTTTTTTGCATTATGGAGACCTTACAGATGGTCAGAACATAACTCGCCTTATTGCCGAGGTACAGCCGGATGAAATATATAATTTAGCTGCTCAGAGCCATGTGAAGGTAAGCTATGAGTTGCCTGAATATACAGCTGATGTGGTTGCTTTGGGGGCACTGCGTATATTGGAAGCTGTACGTCTTTTGGGCATGGAGCAGAAAGTCCGTTATTATCAGGCCTCCACAAGTGAGTTATTCGGTAAAGTGCAGGAAACGCCACAGAAAGAGACTACGCCTTTTTATCCGCGTAGCCCCTATGCGTCGGCAAAGCTTTTTGCCTATTGGATTACCATCAACTACCGAGAAGCTTACGGAATACATGCAAGCAATGGGATTCTCTTTAATCACGAGTCTCCTTTGCGGGGCGAAACCTTCGTGACGAGGAAAATAACCCGTTCGGTGGCCCGAATAGTATTTGGTTTGCAAAACTGCCTATGGCTGGGTAATCTTTCAGCTCAAAGAGACTGGGGGCATGCGAAGGACTATGTGCGCTCTATGCATCTTATCTTACAGCAACCGCAGCCTGACGATTATGTGGTGGCTACGGGTGTTACGACTTCCGTAAGAGATTTTGCACGGATGGCTTTTGAATGGGTAGGACTCCACATAACGTTTCAGGGAGAGGCGGAGGAGGAGCATGCTCTACTTACCTCTATAGATGAAGAGCGGTTTACAACCTGTGTGGGAGAAGCCTACTTACCCACAATAAAAAAGCGAGTGGGAAGTCGCTTACTCGCTGTTGATCCGGCATACTTTCGTCCTACGGAAGTGGATTCGCTTTTGGGAGATGCAGCAAAAGCACGTGAAAAATTGCAGTGGTATCCTGAGTATTCCCTAAGTGATATTGTGCAGGATATGATGCTGCATGATGTGGCGCTGATGAAAAAAGAGGCGTACCTTGAGGAAGGTGGTTACAAGACGTGTAATTATTTTGAGTAATCATGATAGCTAAAGATGCACGTATTTATGTGGCGGGGCACAGAGGCTTGGTAGGCAGTGCCATACAGCGCAAGCTTCAAGAGGAGGGATTCAGCCATTTAATTACAGCGAGTCATGCGGAGCTTGACCTTTTGGATGCAACGGCTGTACATGCTTTTTTTGAGGAGGAGAAGCCGGAGTACGTTTTTATAGCAGCGGCTTTCGTAGGCGGAATTATGGCAAATAGCCGTATGGGGGCAGACTTTATATTCCGTAATTTAGCTATTCAGCAGCACTTAATGGGCGAGAGCTTTAGGTGTGGTGTGAAGAAGCTTCTTTTTCTGGGGAGCAGCTGTATCTATCCTCGATGTGCGCCTCAGCCTATTTGCGAGGAAAGTCTGCTTACTTCTCCATTAGAGGAGACAAACGAGCCTTATGCCATAGCTAAAATAGCCGGACTGAAGATGTGTGAGAGCTTTAATAGACAGTACGCAACCGATTGGCTCGCGCTTATGCCCACCAACTTGTATGGTCCAAATGATAATTTTAATTTAGAGACCAGTCATCTCCTCCCTGCTATACTAAGGAAAATGCATTTAGCTAAACTCCTGCGACAAGGACGATATGATTTGATCAGACAGGACTTAAAAAGGTATCCGGTGGCACGTTTTAATCAAGCCGATCCTACTGAAGAGCAGATTAAAGATATGCTGGGAAGCTATGGTATTTCCGCTGATTGCCTTACCCTATGGGGTAGCGGTGCGCCACTGCGTGAACTGATGTGGAGCGATGATGTCGCCTCGGCTGCTTTATTTGTGATGGAACATGTTTCTCTAAAGGAAGATATTGCGCACGGAGGTACGGCTAGAAACAGACACTTCAATGTAGGTACAGGACGAGAGCATACCATTGCACAAATAGCCCATTTGGTAAAAAAAGTAGTACAATTTGAAGGCGCCATAGCCTTCGATGGCGTACATCCGGATGGCACTCCCAGAAAGCTTTTGGATGTAAGTCGACTGGCTCACTTGGGGTGGAAAGCGGAAACGCAACTTGAAGACGGACTTCCTCGTTATTATAAATGGTATTGTAACAACACTAAGGATTCGGACGAAGATAAGGGTAAGAAATGACGAAAGAATTAGAAGATATATGTATTGATCTCTTACGCAAGGAGGTCGTTCCTGCAACCGGATGTACCGAGCCTGTTGCTGTAGCGTTGGCAGCTGCCAAAGCCTCTTCTATACTTGGCGAAGAGGTGAAGAAAGCTACTATTTTACTTAGTAGTAATATGCTCAAGAATGCTATGGGAGTAGGCATACCCGGTACCGGTATGATTGGCTTGCCGATAGCTGTTGCATTGGGTATTGTAATTGCTGAGCCTGAGAAAGAGCTTTCTGTCCTATCCGGATTTTCCAGTGATAAGCTTGAGAAAGCTAAAGCAATAGTGGCACAGAAAATCATCCAGATCAAACACAAAGAGGGAGATGTGGATAAACTCTATATTGAGGTTTTATTAGAGGGAGATTCTGCACATGCTGAGGTAATTATTGAGGGCACCCATACGAATATCAGTTATGTGGCTCGCAATGGGGAGGTAATACTCAATAAGCGTTGTGTAAGGAATGAGGAGACCGCTACGTCGGCTAACGAAGAGGAAAGACAATTGGACTTTGATACGGTATATCGTTTTGCCACAGAGACGGATATAGAGCGTCTTTCTTTTATTGAAGAAGCGGTTAACCTGAATCGAAATGCGGCGGATTTTTCCTTGCAGGGTAATTTCGGTCATCAAGTGGGACGTATGATACGGAGTGATATGGGACGTAAGTACTTGGGACAGTCTACATTTACCGAGATACTCTCTTATACAACGGCAGCTTGTGATGCCCGCATGGATGGTGCTCCGGTCTCTGTGATGAGTAATTCGGGGAGCGGCAATCAAGGAATAACGGCTACACTGCCTGTAGCGGTCTTTGCTCGTCAGGAGGGTAAGAGTCGGGAAGAGACTATTAGAGCCCTTATCCTGAGCAACCTGATGGTTATTTATATTAAGCAAAAACTCGGTCGTCTGTCGGCTTTGTGTGGTTGTGTGGTGGCAGCTACAGGCTCCAGTTGTGGTCTTACGTATTTATTGGGCGGCACACGTGAGCAGGTGGCTTTTGCCGTTAAAAACATGGTAGGCAATATAACCGGTATGCTATGTGATGGGGCAAAGCCAAGTTGCAGTATGAAGGTATCAAGTGGAGTCTCCTCGGCTCTTTTTTCTGCTCTTCTTGCTGTGCAGAATAGGGTAGTAACGAGCGAAGAGGGAATTGTGGATGATGATGTCGACCGTACTATCGAAAATCTTACCTCAATTGGACGTAACGCCATGAGTGAAACGGATCGGCTCGTATTAGATATCATGACAAGCAAAAAAGACCGTTCTTAACTTTACTTTTTTATAATGAGTACTCTATCTCCTAATACCAATAAGCGACAACATAGCATGAGCTTTAGCATCTTCTTACGAATGATGCTAAAAGGTTGGCCCCTTTTCTTACTCTCCTTTATCGCTGTTGCTGTAATGATGAAAGTATTGTCTCAGCGTACTTATATAGGTCAACCCAGTTACCGTATGACCGTGATGAGTCGCTATGCAGACAAGGTTACTAATGAGTATCTACTCAATGGAGACAATCTTGCTCCCACTCACTTATGGGATAAAAATGCCCCCTATCAGATAACTCAGATCTATGCTTACATCACCTCTGTGGATGTGATTTATAGAGCGGGAATGGATTGCGGCTTTGATATGTCCTATGCTCAAAAGAATAAGCTGAGATATGTAGATGTATATAATGACCTGCCCTATCGCCTTCGTTTTCTTGATATGAACGATATGGATCAGGTTAAGCTAATAGCCGATTGGACGCAAAAGGGAGTTCGCCTAACCTCTCCTTCAGGTACTTTTCAGTCTAATCCAATAGACGAAAAGAAGTTTGGTGAAGTCTCTATAGCCTTGGGTGATACAGCCCAGACAAGTATAGGACGTGTGGTTTGTCTACCACAAGCCGCCAATACATGCTATCCAAAGACAAAGCTGGATCTTACGCAGCCGGTTTATGTAAATAAGCAAAGTGCTGTAGACGTGAGGACATTATTTGATAAGGAAATGAGTCTTGAAACGGAGTCTTTGGGCGAGGATATCCCCGCATATACTTTCCATGTGCGTATTGGCGGTCCGGTTCGTTTAGTTACAGAGCTATTGGAAGGAATGGCGGCGCAGGGCGAGAAATACGTGCATGAAATGTTGCAAAGCGATCTTAAGGAAGAGAGAAAACTAATTGAGCAGTCTTTGCTCTCTCTCTCTCAAAAGAGTGCGGAAGGCGTGATCTCTTCTGAGGCAGCAGCCAAAGAGCGTAACCTGCTCAATATGAAGTTGACTCGTAATATATCCAATAGTGAGGCTCTTTCTGTGGAGCACTTCCTTACGGTTGTCGATGCCCCCTCTTCCCGTCATGCTAAGGATGGATTTAATTATCTTCTTTTTGTACTGCTGACACTCGGGATCATTGTCCCCATGCTGATCATCTATTATTGTTGGTTGAAGCGTGGCTGTATATATGAGATGAGTCAGCTTTCGTCCCTTTGGCACAAAAAGTTCGTGGGTAGCTTTAAAATGGGAAAAGGCGAGAAGTCTCTTTCCCTCTTGGATGAGCAATTGGATTTGTTGCGTACTTCTTTATCCGATGTGGATAGATTGGTAATAGCATCCCCATCTTACACTCAGGAAGTGCAGCTCTTTGTTCAGCGGTTAGTAAAAAATACCCGAGAAAGTGGCAGAAGTGTTGTATGGCATGACCTATTACCCCAAGGGAGCGCTGTCCGCGATGGCGCAATGCCTTTTTACTATCGCCCCGGCTATTTAGGAAGTCAGGTCTTTGATAAGGATGTACAAAAACTAATTGAGTCTACTCCTCAGAATGGACTACTCATACTCACTGTGGCGCCTGAAAAGGTTCCGTTCTTTTTGCCTAAGTATGCCACCGATTTACTTGTTCCTGTTACTGCATTCAGAAGCCGAATGCAGCAAATACACCATATGGAGCGTGAAATGAGCAGAGTGGCTGACCTTGATAGCGTGCGAATTCGAACCCTTTGGCTGCATAGATAGTATCATGCCTATCATTAATAGCATATTGGATACAGATCTATACAAGTTTACTACAGGGTATGCCTATAGCAAGCTATTCCCCTATGCTGAGGGTATATTCAGATTTATAGATCGAAGCGACCGTATTTATCCGGCCGGGTTTGATGAGAAGCTTCGTGAAGAGATTAACCATCTTTCCACGGTAGCTTTAACGGTGAGTGAAGCCGCCTTTATCAAGAAGGCTATGCCGTATCTCCCCCCTACGTATGTCGACTTCCTAAAAGGATTCCGATTTGATCCTAATGAGTTGGATATTCATTTGGATGAGGGCGGCAAGCTTCATATTGATGCCGTTGGTCCTCTTTATCGTGTTACCCTTTGGGAAACCCCCATTTTAGCTTTAGTTAGTGAGCTATACTATAGGATGATGCAGGCAGAGCCGGATCATGCTTATTTAGTGGAGGCAGCTATTCGTAAAGCGGAGTTGCTTAAAAAGGAGCAAATAACGTTTTCTCTTTTTGGAATGCGACGCCGTTTCAGCTACGATGTAGAAGATAAAGTAACCGGTATTATGAAGGAGCATGCGGGAAGTGCCCTCTATGGAACCAGCAACATGCACTTTGCTCATAAATACGATTTGAAAGTTTCCGGTACTCATCCGCATGAGTGGATTCAATTTCATGGGGCAATCTATGGCTATAAGATGGCTAACTACATGGCTATGGAGGATTGGATCAGTGTCTACGATGGAGATTTAGGTACGGTTCTTACTGATACGTATACCACGGATGTTTTCTTACGTAATTTTTCCAAGAAGCACGCCCTGCTCTTTACCAGCTTACGTCAGGATAGCGGTGATCCTATTGCCTTTATCGATAAAGCAATAGCCCGTTATAAAGAGCTGAGAGTGAATCCTTCACTGAAGTATATTATCTTCTCCGATAGCCTTGACACAGAGCGTGCCATTCAAATACGCAATGCCTGTAAGGGACGTATTGGCTGCACATTTGGCATTGGCACCAACCTCACTAATGATACGGGAAGCGGCTATAAGCCCTCTAATATAGTGATGAAACTGTGGCGTTGCCGTATGACTGAAAAAGAGCAGTGGAGCGACTGTGTAAAGCTATCGGATACTGCAGGTAAGCATACCGGAGAAGAAGAGGAAATACGTTTGGCACAAGCTACTTTGTGTATTGATAGATGAGGCGAATAGCAATCTTAGGCGGTACGTTTGATCCTATTCATATAGGTCATTTGGCTCTTGCCAACTGGTTTCTATTGAATCCAAAGTTGCACCTTGATCAAGTATTGCTTGTGCCCACTGTACAGAATCCGTTAAAAAAGAAACAAAGCTTATTCTCATTTGAAGAGAGAGTCGCTTTTATACAAGCGGCTATCCAAGGCGATACTCGATTTGAATGTTCGACAATAGAGGCCTCCTTGCCTTCGCCTCATTATACCTTTGATACCCTTGAAGCACTTCATTCGGAATGGCACGATGCCTCTCTCTGTTTTATAATGGGGAGTGATAGCTGGGGCAATATTAAGGATTGGTATCGCTACCAAGAGCTTATCACCGGTACGGACTTTCTTATTTACCCGCGTCGCGGATCTGTAGTAGCGCTTGAGTCATTACCCCCTCGGTGCTATTTGGCTGCGGAAGCGCCACTAATAGAAATTTCCTCTACCTATCTTCGTGAAGAATTGCGCAAAGGCGAGGATGTACGCTTCTTTCTACCACAACCCAACTTGATTCATGAGATGCAATCTATTGTAAGAAATGGGACGACGACAACGCTATGAAGAGGAGCTTGTGCTTCTGCATACTTATAGGAGTGTAGTGGAAGCAGAAGAGGTGGTACAACTTCTTGAAAAGGAGGGAATTATGGCTACACTGGAGTCGCTTTATAGTCATATGATCCTCGGTGCAGCTGTCGATGTAGGTGGCATACGTCTCATGGTTCCTCGTGAAGATGCGCAGAGAGCTCTTGAAGTGCTTAAGAGTAATGGAAAAGAGATCCCTCACCCGGAGCAATCCAATGTGGCGCGTTTCAATGAGTGGCTCTCTACAGCGCCTATTTTACGGAAGATGTCGCTAAAGAATGCCTTGTTATTCCTCTTTGTAGCCGTTATTCTTGTCCTATTCCTGATTTTACTTATCGTACAGACGCTTAGTCCCTCTTAAGGCTTATGAATCCAGGCAATAAGCAACCTCGACATTTCAGCAACTTACAGATCGGTTTCTTGTTCGCTCTGTGGATCTTTCTTATCGTGACCATTCTCCTGTACGCAGAAATTACGCTTTATACAATCTTTCTGGTTGTGGCAAGTGGAATTATAATTTTTGTACCGATCTATAAAGCGCGTCGGCGCGAACGAAAGAATCTTAAAAAATAACTTTTAGCTCTTTCCCTTAACTTTCTACTTCTGCATCAAAAGATCTATATCTTTTGAATAAAAGATCAGAATCTTCCCAACGAGATATCTATACCTTTTGCGTGTAAGGTATAGATGTTTTATGGGAATGTCTGTGCCCGATAGTTAGTCAAGGTATTATCCACTCTCGCTGCTCTCCACTCAGAGATGGTTGGGAATATGCCAAATATGGACGAATAAGCAGGCAATCATTGGAAGAGGAACTTAAGAAAGACGGAAGAACAAACTAATCGAATATGATTAGTCACTCTTTGAAAACGAATTAAACCACCGTACGCCGAACGGTACCTACGGTGGTGTGAGAGGAAAGGAAACGAAAGTAGGTCAGAAAACTTCGTTTCCCGACCTACTTGATTGCATCAACAGTACTCAGTACCTCCACGGTGCTTCTACTGCACCATGGGTTGTGTCATTCGGTTATCGTTGGATGAGGAGGCGCTGCGACGCTACTTCCACCTCTCCGACTAATACTCAAGATTACGTACTCCACACCTCTAAAATACCTACATAAACTGATTTTCTAGAGAGATAGTTGATCCTACCTTTGCACTAGTATTTTCAACCATAATACGAAAAGAATATGAATCAACTTACTACCAGTTTGTTACGGAGGAGCCTATTCCTCACACTCATCATGATGCTCCTAGGAAGCATCACTCTTACATCTGCTCAAGACGGAAGTAATACGTCCGAGAGCAAAGAGTCCATCACATTTCACACGACGAGTAAAGTCGGTACTAAAGTTCGGCTCAGCGTTAAGGCAAAGACTCCTGTAAAGGCCGATGGACTAAAAGAGTCTATCGTAGCGGACGGAGCTCTTCACCAGTACACCCTCACGAAAGATAAGGTGTCCGTCAACGGAGATATCACCAACTTCACTTGCACTTTTAATGAGATCGATCAGCTTGATATCACCAAGGCTTCCTCTCTTGATACGCTCTCTTGTGGGAAAAACATCTTGACCACTCTAGATATCTCCAAGAGTAGCTCTCTGATGAACCTAGACTGTTGGAACAATAAGATTACAGCTCTAGACTTAGCATCATGTCCTCAGCTTGTAGTCGTACACTGTGCTAGAAACAATATCTCAGAGCTTGATCTATCTAAGAGCACCAGTCTAGAGTTCCTAGACTGTGCACGCAATCAAATATCCCGTCTAGACTTCTCCAAGACACCCAAGATCCGATTCATATACTGTGCCTGCAATAAGATCAAAGCGACCGTTATGGGTCGTCTCATCTATAGTCTACCCGACCGGTCCCAAGAGAAGAAAAAAGGAGAGATACACGTTATAGACAGCTTTTTCGCCAAGAAGTTTGGGGACAACGTATGTCTCAAGAAAGATGCCCTTGAGGCTAAGCAACGTGGCTTTGAAGTCTTTGACTTCAACGCTCCCAATCCCAAGAAATACGAAGGCAGTGATCCTGTATACCCCGCTGGAGAGACCACCCTTGCGACAGCTCTCAAAGTAGGAGACAAAGTTTCTCTCAGCATGTCGGGCGAGGACAATGACGACATCATGCTAGAGGGACTACGGGAGCCTTTTGATCCAGGAACTAAGGAGTACACCGTTGAGAATGCAACCATCACAATCCACGGCAAGCTTACCGAGCTAGACTGTAGCAAAAAGAAGGTCTCAAGCATCT
>CAMYPM010000007.1 GCA_947290775.1 uncultured Bacteroidales bacterium
GTAAATAAGAAAACCGAACCGGTATGGAGCGACAACAGCGATAACAAGGAAGGACAGGACAAAAAGCGTACTCCCTTCAGCGAAGAATACTTCAAGAATCCCGCCAATGGCAACCAAATATTTGAAACCATTGCGGAACTCGGCCTAACCAACTGCAACGCTTTGGACAAAAACTTTGATCCGCGTCCTGCTGCCGGTAGTAAGTTGCTCAGTGGCGCCAACTTTGGCAATTTGGGAGCACTCAAACAGGTATCCTACATCGGTGCTTTTGCTCAGGG
Organism: uncultured Bacteroidales bacterium; assembly: GCA_947290775.1. GTDB lineage: Bacteria > Bacteroidota > Bacteroidia > Bacteroidales > Porphyromonadaceae > Porphyromonas > Porphyromonas miyakawae. Next base: position 279 of record CAMYPM010000007.1, read on the forward strand.
AGATAATTGGATGGACGGGTGGACTAACTTCGATCCGCAACACACACAATACTAATCGCTTACTTAGTACCTTCTGATTGAAATACAAACCCACATAATGAGCCTCTAAATAGGTATAGATGTTTCAAATGAAAGGTATAGATGTATTCTAAAGCACAATTAAATGTGCTTGAACACATAGCTAAATACACTTCGCATCATTGCCGTAGGGCGGTGATGCGAAACTTTTTCAGGGTCTCCCGGCTCCTCTTTTCGTCTGTAGAAAGCCATAAAGGTATTGATTCAAAACTAATTAGTACCTTTGCACCGATATAGTTTAAACAACAAAATAAAGTATCACTTATTAGTAATAACCAATTAGAAAAGTTTGATGAACAAACTCGAACATCTTACGCCGGATCCCGACTTCAACTGGGAAGCGTTTGAACAGGGCACCACAGCCATCCATGAGGATCGCGAAGCCGACTTGGCAAAGTATGAAGCTACACTTGCCAATATTAAGGAAAAAGAAGTTGTAATCGGTCATATTGTTGACATTGTACCGCGTCCTCCCAAGGCAGCACGTGAATTTATTATCAGCATTGGCAGCAAGTCGACCGGTAGCGTAGCTGCGTCTGAATTTAAGTACAATCCCGACTACAAGATCGGAGACGAAGTAGAGGTTTATGTGGATAACCTCGAAGACAGAGAGGGGCATTTAGTACTCTCACATCGCATGGCACGTGCTGAACGTGCTTGGGAACGCATTTCTGAGGCTGCCGAACGCGATGAAATAATCATCGGCTACATTAAGTCTCGTACTAAGGGCGGTATGGTAGTAGATATCTTCGGCGTAGATGCTTTCTTGCCGGGCTCTCAAATAGACGTACGTCCTATTCGCGACTACGATGCGCTCCTCGACAAGACAATGGAATTCAAGATTGTCAAGCTCAATGCAGAGCAGCACAATGTAGTTGTTTCTCATAAGGTACTCATTGAAGCTGAGCTCGAACAGCAGAAGAAGGAAATTATCAGCAAACTCGAAAAGGGTCAGGTACTCGAAGGGGTTGTGAAAAATATTATGCCCTTCGGTGTATTTGTGGACCTTGGCGGTGTAGATGGTTTGATTCATATTACCGATCTCTCTTGGCGTCGTGTATCTTCACCCAATGAGGTCGTTGAATTAGATCAGAAGATTAACGTGGTAATCCTTGACTTTGACGAAGACAAGACACGTATTTCACTTGGTCTCAAGCAACTTACGCCCAATCCATGGGATGCTTTGGACAAGAACCTCAAGCCCGGCGATATTATCAAGGGTAAGGTTGAAATGGTTAGCGACTATGGTGCATTCGTAGAAGTAGCTCCCGGTATCGAAGGGCTCATTCACGTTTCCGAAATGTCTTGGACACAGCACTTACGTAGCGCATATGACTTCATCAAGGTAGGCGAAGAGGTAGAGGCAGTTATTCTCTCAATTGAACCGGAAGAGCGCAAGATGAGCTTAGGCCTCAAGCAGCTGAAGCCCGATCCCTGGATTGACATAGAAGAAAAGTACCCTGTAGGCAGCCGTCACACGGCTCGTGTGCGCAACTTTACGCACTTCGGTGTATTCGTTGAGTTAGAAGAGGGCGTAGACGGACTGATTCACTTGAGCGACTTGACTTGGACAAAGCGCATTAAGCATCCGAGCGAATTTACAGAAATTGATGCCGAATTAGAGGTTGTTGTCCTTGAAATCGACAAAGAAAACCGTCGCTTGAGCCTGGGTCATAAGCAAACCGAGGAAAACCCATGGGATGTATTTGAAACGATCTTCACAGAAGGCAGTGTACACGAAGGTATGGTCGTTAGCTTCACCGATAAGGGTGCTATCGTATCACTCCCCTACGGAGTAGAAGGCTTTACCACCCAGAAGCACCTTACCAAGGAAGACGGCTCTAAGCTCCAAGTTGATGAAAAAGCCCCCTTCAAGGTAATTGAATTCAGCAAGGAAAATCGCCGTATCTTCGTTTCTCACCTCCGCGTATACGATGACGCAAAGCGTGAAGAAGAGCGTAAGCGTAAGGATGAGCAAGACAAGGCCGAAGCTAAGGTACAACAGCAAGTTTCTGCTCAGAAAGTAGAAAAAGCTACCTTGGGCGACCTATCTGCACTGGCTGAACTGAAGGAGAAGCTTGACTAATAGGATTAGACTTTCAGCGGTCGTTTACCGCTAATAGGCCAATCTATTACACGATTATGGCACTCACCCCTTGCAATGCCCTATGCAGCAAGTCGGTGAGTGCCTTTATTTATAAGCGAGGGAAGCATTCCACAAGATTGACAAGAAGAAAAAGATGATTACAACGGAAGAGAGACAAGAGAACCAACACAATGCCCGCGTTATCATTGTCGGTGGGGGCATTACAGGGCTTTCTTTGGCCGCTGTATTGGCGGAGCGGGAGATTCCTTTTGTACTTCTTGAGAAGGAAAAGCGGTTGGGCGGACAGATCCACACTATCTGCGACAAGGGATACACCTATGAATTGGGTCCCAATACAGGATCAATTTCTACACCGGAAGTAACAGAGCTATTCAACTTTGTAGCTCCGGAGGCTGTGCTTGAAGTGGCTTCAAACGACGCAAAGCGACGTTTGATCTGGAAAGGTCGCTCTTTTCATGCCCTTCCTTCCGGCTTATGGAGCGGTATTACGACTCCTCTCTTCACCTTCTACGACAAATTGCGCCTACTGGGAGAACCCTTCCGCAAGAGAGGCACCGATCCGTTGGAATCGGTAGGAGCTTTAGCCGAAAGACGGATGGGCAAGAGCTTCGTCGATTATGCGGTAGATCCCTTTATCGGAGGCATCTATGCAGGCAATCCCTACAGGATAGTCACCCAATATGCCCTCCCCAAGCTCTACCGCTTAGAGCAGGATTATGGAAGCTTCATAGGCGGAGCCCTGCGCAAAGCCTTAAAGCATCAAGCAAAAGACCCCCGCGTAACCAAAGAGGTTTTCTCCGCTGAGGGTGGGCTCTCCCGCCTAATTGAAGCGTTAGAAAACAAATTAAAAACGAAAGGATCAATCATAACCGGGGCAGAGATCGTACACACGGACTACGCACCCTCTACCGGTTGGAGCGTAACCTATACCGACCAGCACGAAGAAAAGCATACCATTACTGCAGACCACTATATAACCACGGTACGCAGTGACCTACTGCACAGCGTGCTACCTAATGAAATTGCTCCTCTCTTGGCACCTATTGAGCAGCTTCGCTATGCCCCCATTACGGAGGTGGTTATTGGCTTTGACCACCTGCCCGAAATAAGAACAAAAGCATTTGGTGGATTAGTTCCCTCTTGCGAAAACTGTTCTATACTGGGTATTCTTTTCACGGCAGAAATGTTTCGCAATCGCGTGCCTTATGAAGATAGTCTTCTCTTCAATATATTTATGGGCGGTGATGAAAAACCCCTAAATCCTGATAAATACAGCGATGAAGAGCTTCTGTGCATTGCCGAAAGAGAATTGAGGCACATGCTCTCCATCCCGGCTAATCGGAACGCCTCCCTACAGCATATTGCAAGGTACCGCAAAGCTATTCCGCAGTATGATGAAACCTCACCGGCGCGCTTAGAGCGTATTCGCGAGATAGAGCAGGCCTATCCGGGGCTCGTGCTTGCAGGAGGTATAAGGGATGGTATCGGCTTAGCGGCGCGCATTGCACAAGGTGTATCCATTGGAAAAGAGATTGCTGCACAAATAAAATAGTCACCACCCATTGCAAAAATCACCTTTATGGCGTGAGGCTGCTGATGACCTCCACACAGTCAGGTGAATGAGTAATCAAATTTCGGTAAGCCACGTCGGAGTATTACTTCACGCTGCTGAAGTGTCCTAAATTTGGTCACGTACAAAAATATTTTTGCACACGAACAAAAAATTTTTTCTACACGTACAAATAAAAATTTGTACGTGATCAAATTTTAGTTTGCTCGTAGTGGATTACGCAGCCACGCCTTATGCCGTGCGAAGCAGCATACAACCACTCCTTTGCTAAATAGGAGAGCCGCTCTTTTCCTCTTCATCTACAGCACATTTCACCCCCCAAAAACACTGTAAAGCACCTAACTACCCGATACTATACTCGGGTAGTTTCATTTCATAGGGCCTTATTATGATAAGTATTTATTATATTTGCCGCAGAAAATTAATTATATCATATAACTAAAAGCAAATAAAACTTATACGAAGAAAGCATTCGCAATTATAAAAACTATAATCAATATAAAGGAAACAAATTATGAAACATCAACTTTTTTCACTATGCGCTTTAATGCTCTCGCTGCTTATGGCAAGTCCGACAGCTAATGGGCAAAACATAAAGCAGTATGGAGGAAAATCAAAAGTCTCCTACCTACTAATGAAAGGTGGCACGGTATGGAGCACCGGGTCTAATGTATTTTTTGGCTTAGGTCAGGGCATCAAAGAGGAATCAGTAAATGTTTACGGCTACAAGAGATTGGAGCTGCCCAAAGGCTTTAAGGCAGAGCGCATTTACCGCGGCTACAGCTTTGTCTTTCTCGTGTCAAAGGAGGGTAAATATGTTTTCTTCGGCAATACCTTTGAGGGCGAATCCGGCATGAATGAGTTAGATCGAAATGGATATTTAAGTCCGGAATATGTAGATTTTGGCACCCATAAATGGAAATATATGAAAGGCGGCTACCTCACCATACTTGCTATTGACGAGGACGACTCTCTTTGGGGGTGGGGATCTAATGCAAGATGGCAGTTAGGAAATGGAGACCCTGCCCACCAAAACAAATTTGCCCCCTCTGAGCTGGATACATCCGGCGATTGGGCCGTCTTAGCACCAAGTATGTGGCAAACTTTGGCACTGAAAAAAGATGGCACTCTCTGGGGGTGGGGCGACAATGGACTCAGTCAGTTAGGATTGGGCGAAGGGGCAGATGGAGTCTACACTACCCCTATACAAATTGGCACAGACAACGATTGGCAAAGCATTGATATCAGCTTCCACCATGCCTTGGCTATCAAGAAGGATGGCTCTCTCTGGGGATGGGGCAACAACAATAAGCACCAAATATCAGCTTCTAGTTACAATCCGGTCGAGAGTCCTACTTGCATTGACAAGAACAAAAAATGGCTGGTAGCTTCTGCCGGTTTAGAGCACTCTATTGCTATTGCAGAAGATGGCACTATGTGGGGGCTCGGCAGCAATGAAAAAGGCCAATTAGCTATGCCTCAGAGCGTAACCGGAGTAACGGCACTCACCCAAATCGGCACAGCCTCTGACTGGGTATCTGTCGTATGCGGAGAGCGCTATACAATGGCACAAAATAAGAAAGGCGAAGTATATGTCTTTGGTAGCAATAAAAAGGGTCCGCTCGGCCTGCCAAAAAGCGTTGAGAATTCCTATGAAATGGTAAAAATAGAGATTCCCTCAAAGAAAGTTTCTATCAAAGTGCTGGGAGAAGGTAAGGGAAGTATCGGTATCACGGATGAGGACGTAGATCTCAACTCAGTAACCGAAGGTACTATTTTAGAGTTTGTACCTGCCCCTGGAGCCAATAGCAAGCTAACAGCACTCAAGGCAAACGGAGTAGATATTCTGGAAGAGAAGTCTTTCATCATTACAGAAGATACAGAGATAGAAGCAACTTTCGATATTGCAAATGCCACAGAGGAAATTGATATGCAGGCTTTCTGCGTGTATCCTAACCCGGCGCACCACCTTGTTCAGCTAAGAGGTATAGTGGCTAATTCATATGTAGTACTTTACGACTTGAGTGGAAAAATGGTGCTGAAGAGCTTTGCAGAAGGAAGCGACTTGCAATTAGACCTCTCCACTTTGGCGGAAGGACAATATATTGTAGAAAATTGCAACCGCACCACTACCATTACAGTAGAATAAAAGCTATGCGCATGTAGGGGAAGAGCCTACACAACTTCATACCGAACGTTCAGAGGCGTATGTGGAGTATTTGTCATAAGTACAAAAACTCAGACATACGCCTCTTGATTTGTGATAGTAGTATTCTACTGCAAATGATAGCTAAAAGCTGTAGACAGGAACAACGAGAAAGAGACTTGTTGCCTTCTTCGCCTCTTCATCTTGTGCGAAAGCCTATTCTTTTGCTGCATCCAAACGGATGAAAATAAAAAGCATTATGGTAAATGCCCACAGCGAAGAGCCCCCATAACTAATGAATGGAAGCGGAATGCCAATCACCGGTATAATACCGATCACCATGCCCACATTGATGGCTACATGAAAGAGAAATACCGCCGCTACGCAATAACCATATATACGGGCAAATGCAGAGCTTTGCCGCTCTGCGAGGTAAATCAACCGCAAAATAAGTACGAAATAAACGAGTAAGAGCAGAGAAGCTCCGATAAAGCCCCACTCTTCCCCTATCGTACAAAAGATAAAGTCCGTATCCTGCTCAGGCACATAGTTCAGCTTCGTCTGCGTGCCTTTAAGAAAGCCCTTTCCGGTCCATCCTCCGCTGCCAATTGCTATTTTAGCCTGATTCACATTATACCCCACCCCACGAATATCCTGTTTCAGACCTAAGGAAACAGCAATACGCTGCTGCTGGTGAGGTTGCAATACATGATTGTAGACCTGATTCACCGAAAGTGAGTACAAGATCACACCAACAGAGAAGAGCACAGTCCACAAATAACGTTGAGAAGCATAACGGATAGCTAAGAAGAGCACATAAATAATAAATACAGCCAGTAGGAATATAGCCGTATAGCTCCAATCAAAGGGTATGAAAAGCGATATGATTATGGTAAGAAGGTAAGCGGCAGGTATAACGTAGAGCGAACGTGCAAAATCCTTTACATAGCGCCTCTGTAATAGAAAGAGCATCCGAATGGCAGCAAGCAGCGTAGTAGTAGCCACAAGCCACAGGTCGGCCCTTGTGGCACCCCACTGCACTCCATTCAACGTGAGTACCGCAACAAAAAGAAAGATCATCAACGAGGCAATACTTAAGAAGTAGCCTGAGAACCCCTCCCTGTAAAGAGCAATAAAGAAAGCAGTGTATACCAAAGCACTACCGGTCTCTTTTTGCAATATGATAAGCACTACCGGCAGCAACACAATACCGAATACCTCCGCATAACTTCGAAAAGAGTGAAAATGGAAATTGTATCGGCTTACCACGTAAGCAAGCATTAGTGCAGTAGCCACCTTGGCAAATTCTGCAGGTTGCAACCTTAAGGAGCCTATTTCGAGCCACGAGCGTGACCCTTTGATATCTCGAGCGACAAAGAGGGTAACAAGCAGCAAAAGGATAAATGCAATATATAGAAGGGGTGCAAAGGTGGGAAAAAAGTCCTTGTCCAAGAGCAAGATAAATAGAATCAAGAGAAGGCTCATACCCCACCAGATAAGCTGCATTATCGGACGTGAATCAAGAGAAAAAAGAGCAGCTATATCAAAGCTGTAGCTGGCTCCGCAAATAGCTACCCAACCAATAATGATGAGGGCAAAGTAGCAAGCTGCCAGCCATCGGTCAATGCGAGAGAAGATAGTACCTCCGGAGGTGAGGTGGGGTTTAGATAGTCTGTCCATAAGCAATCTGTCGTTCTTCCATGACCCTTGCAACGGCTTCACCGGAAGGGCTTAATTCCCCATTTCTCAGATAATATTCTATCATCAGTCGCCCAATAGGCACCCCGTACACAGCACCAAAGCCGCCATTCTCCACATAAACAGCCACTGCAATACGCGGATTGTCCTTTGGAGCAAAGCCCATAAACGCAGAGTGATCCTTACCATGTGGATTCTGAGCCGTACCCGTTTTACCACACACTACTATTTCCCCCGGGGCAAAGTCAGCGCCTCTACAGGTGCCCACCTTAACCGCATCCGCCATACCATCGGCTATTACCTGCCAAGCCGAGCGATCGATTGTAGTCACATGAGGCGTTAGATAGATAGAGTCTAAAGTACCCCCTTGTATACGCTTCACGATATGCGGTTTGTAGTAATACCCTCTATTGGCCACCGTAGCAGCCAAGTTGGCAATTTGAAGAGGAGTAACAGTGACTTCTCCCTGCCCAATAGCAACGGAGATAATAGTAGAGCTATTCCATCGCCCCTTGTATATCTTATCATACACGTCACTATTCGGTATATAGCCGCGCTTCTCGCCCGGTAAGTCGATGCCTAAGCAGTAGCCGAATCCCAAATCAACCATATGGTCTTTCCAATGGGTAAAAGCCTCCTGTGCAGAACTATAGCGATTACGGTCGTCTATCATATTGCGTAAGCCCCAGCAAAAGAAAGAATTGCAAGAAGTGGCAATAGCAAATTGAATTCCCAAAGGCGAGCTATGTCCGTGACAAGCCGGTTTGTTATGCAAAGGGGGATAGCCGTGATAGCATGGGAAGCGTGTAGAAAGGTTAATTACCCCCTCTGAGAGAAACATAGCCCCCTGTGCCGCCTTGAAGGTCGAACCGGGCGGATAGGTACCCATAGTTGCCCTATTAAATAAAGGTTTACCTATCGCCGTTTGCAATATTCGATAGTTCTCAGGGAGATCCTTTCCCGTAAGTCGTGACGGATCATAGCCCGGGGATGACACCATGGCTAATATTTCTCCTGTAGATGGCTCAATTGCCACAATAGCACCAAGCTTTCCGCGCATCAGTCGCTCTCCAAAAGCTTGTAAATCCATATCTATCGATAGGTTGATATTCTTCCCCGGTTCACCGGGTATATCGTTAAGACCATTGTTATACCTTCCCTGCAAGCGACCTCGGGCATCCCGCAACAGCACTTCATAGCCTTTTTGCCCCCGAAGCACCTTTTCATAGCTTTTCTCCACTCCACTTTTACCTATGTAATCCCCTACGGAGAGTGTAGAGTCTGCTTCTAATTCATTGCGGTTACACTCACCCAAATATCCTAAAATATGAGCTGCATTCGGCATGGTAAAGTGTCGGGTATAGCGTTGCCTTACAGAGAATCCCGGGAAGCGAAATAGTTGCTCTTGGAATCGACCTGCATACTCGGGTGTAACTTGCGACAAGAGCAGTTGGGGTGCGTAGCGTGTATAGCCCGGATTAACCTTGCGGTCGGTAACGGCAGCCAGTCGGGCGTCAAAGAAAGTTTTATTAACTCCTAAGAGGTTACAAAAAGCAATTGTATCGAATTGGCTCAAATCGTGCATTGTAACCATAATGTCGTAGACCGGTTCATTATACACTACGAGTTTGTCATTGCGGTCAAATATAGCGCCTCGGGCAGGATATTGAATACGATAATAGAAAGCATTTCGCTCTGCCTTACGGGTATACTCATCAGAAATAATCTGCAAATAGAAAAGACGTCCTATATACCCGAATATGACCACAGCAGAGAGCAGCACCATAAGTACCTGCCGATCGCTGAAATCATTTTTGGGATGCGCTTTGGGCATACTGATTAGTTTACTTGCTCTTTCTATTTGTAAAGAGCATAACGATCATAGCTATTACATAGCTGGATATTAAGCTACACAGCATACGTAGGGCAAGGTAACCTATAGAAGCACTTCCAATTGCATCCAAGGAAAAGAGTATTAGGTGATGGAGCAGTAAGATCAATAGCAGTAGAACAAAAGGCTTGCTGGCATCTCTCTGCACAGAGGGGAGAGAGGAAGGATCAGCATCAGCTACCACAAAGAAAGGAAGTAGATACCCATAAAGGAAACTCACCGCCGTAAAAGCAGCCGTATGCAAACCGGCAGTAGCCGAAACGGCATCAATGAGTAGCCCCACGAGACCACCGGTAAGGGTATATACAGACTTCTTCGTATCAATGGGGAAAAAGAAAAGTAATAAGGGATAAGCAAAGGGCGTGGCATAACGCCATAGAAACAGCTCATTCAGTACTAATATCTGCAACAATAGTACGATGAGTAGCTTCAAAACGAAAGATAAATGCGCTCTCTTCATCTCCTTAATCTCTTATTGTTGCCAATAGTAGTTATTTTTTATTGAGTCAAGCTCAGAAGGCTTTACCGTGGGCTGATCCATAATTACATATACCCACTGCAAAGTAGCAAACTGTGTGCCCGGCTCTACTGCCACATACTTACCACCGAACGAGAGCTTATCCGTACTCTTTGGCTTAGATGCCACACGCCCAATGTATAAATCAGGCGGAAAGATAGAGGAATACCCACTTGTCACCACTGTATCTCCGGGACTATAAGTAGCATGAATAGACAGATCGTTGAGCCTAAGTAGCTCTTGCTGCGGACTCTCCCACGAAAGCGTACCCATGAAATTAGTATGGTATAACTTACAACTAAGCTTCAGGTTGATATTGGTGAGAGGCACCACTACAGCATAGTGATCCCTCGTAGAAGCAACAATGCCGGCTACGCCATGTGCCGAGAGTACTCCCATCTCGGGGCGCATGCCATCTTTTGACCCCTTATCAATAATGATCAGATTGTAATTGCTGTTTACTGACGTAGAGAGCACCTTTGCCACCTTATAATGGATAGGAGGGTGCGCTTGAAGGGTATCCAACCGCAGTCCGGATACAGAGTCATTATTTGCCTTGGCATAGTCCATGCTCTGCCGAAGGGCATGATAAGCCGTCTCGACCTCTATAATTCGATTGGCTAAGCGCTTATTCTCTTCTCTTAATCCAATGTAGCCTTTGAACTCACCACTTGCTCTGAGTAACTCAACCATAACTCGATTTGAATACCCAATATTGAGAAAGTGGTGATAGGCTGAACGATTGAAAAGTAGCGTCAGGGCAATTACCTCAAATAAAATGAGGAGTAGCCAATGCACTTTTGAAACGATAAAATCGAAGAACTTGCGCATTGGGGCATGGCGATAAGCACTGCTTATCGGATAAGGAAGTTAAATGAATCAGTATTCTTCAGAGCTTCGCTGGTTCCTTTTGCTACTGCATGCAGGGGATCTTCAGGTACGATAAATTTTATTCCGAAGCGATCGGAGAATCGCTTATCTAGTCCCCTCAGCAAAGCGCCTCCTCCGGTCAGGTTGATACCGCGCTCTACGACATCACTATACAGCTCAGGAGGAGTTTCTTCGAGTGTTTTCAGAATAGCATCCTCCATCTTTTTGATGGATACATCCAAACATGAGGCTATCTCTGAGTAGTTGATCGGTATCTGCCTAGGTAAGGTATCCATCTGGTCTGCACCGGTTACCAAAAAGTCTTCCGGCGGATTATCCAGCTCTTTTAGGGCACTTCCTACTTTTATTTTGATCTCTTCGGCGGTACGCTCACCGATACGCACATTATGAGTGCGACGCATATATTCAACGATATCGTTCGTCAGTACGTCACCGGCTACACGAATGGATTGTTTAGTAGCAATACCTCCGTAGGATATAACGGCTATTTCGGTCGTACCTCCACCTATATCTACTATCATGTTTCCCTCCGGTGCAAGTACATCCACCCCTATACCGATAGCCGCAGCCATAGGCTCATAGAGCATGTACACATCTCTTCCTCCTGCATGCTCACTGGAGTCATGCACGGCACGCGTTTCCACCTCTGTACTACCGGAAGGGATGCTTACAACCATCTTTAGTGCCGGAGAAAAGAGGCGGTGAGACTTTTTGTTGATTTGCTTAACCATGCCCCGAATCATCTGTTCGGCAGCATTAAAGTCTGCAATTACGCCGTCTTTAAGGGGACGGACCGTATGAATGAAGGCATGTCCTTTTTCATACATTTCCCGTGCTTTGGTTCCTACTGCGAGTACTTCATTGGTACGAAGGTCAAAGGCTACCACGCTGGGTTCATCCAGTACGATCTTACCATCCTTAAGGATGACCGTATTGGCTGTTCCCAAATCAATTGCCAATTCCTGTTTGAAGGAGAATAATCCCATACTTGCTCTCTATATGTATCTTTCAATTAGTGTCTGAAATGTCTTTTCCCGGTGAAGAGCATGGCTATACCATGTTGGTTCGCTGCATCAATGCTCTCTTGATCTCTAATGGATCCTCCGGGCTGTATAATAGCGGTAATACCTTCACGTGCAGCAGTCTCTACACAATCGCTAAAGGGGAAGAATGCGTCACTGGCCATTACGGCTCCGTGCAAATCAAATCCGTTGCGCTTCGCTTTGTCTATAGCTTGCTGCAAGGCGGCAATACGCGAAGTTTGACCTATACCATGAGCCAGCATCATGCCATCCCGCACCAATACGATCGCGTTGCTTTTACAGTGCTTAACCGCTTTCATAGCAAAGAGCATATCTTGCTTTTCCTGCTCTGTAGACGCTTTGTCAGTTACTTGACGACAATCTGTATCGCAAGCCACATCCCGCTCCTGACACATAAGTCCGTTAAGGGCACTCGTATAGTTAAAAGTAGTATGAATCGCATCAAGCTGCTTTAGTACTATACGCTTAGATTTCTTTGCTAAACAATTAAGCGCCTCTTCCGTATAATCAGGTGCAATAAGCACTTCGAAGAATATCTCCGATACGGCATTTGCTGTCCTTTCATCTATGCAGCGATTGGCTATCAGAATACCTCCAAATGCCGACTCTCTATCTGCATCAAAAGCTCTTTGCCAAGCCTCTGCAATGTCTTTCCCTTTGGCTATGCCACAGGGATTCATGTGCTTAATGACTGCGAAGCAGGGAGTTTGGTCAAACTCAGCAATGAGTTGCATTGCAGCATCTGCATCTCGCAGGTTGTTGTAGGAAAGCTCTTTACCTTGTAGTTGCTCAAATAAAGCCTTCTCCGGTGCAAAGAAGTATCCCTTTTGGTGCGGATTCTCTCCATAGCGCAACGCCTGAGCCGGCTGTAAGTCATGAGGCAACGGAATAGACTCGCCTCCCGAGAAATAGTCGCTTATAGCCCTATCATAAGCAGTGACATGGCGAAAAGCAGCTGCAGCCCATGTACGGCGCATTTCAAGCGTAGTAACTCCTTCGTGCGCTTTTACGGCTTTGCAGAAGTCCCCTAAGGCATCTTTTGATGCAATGACTGCCACATCACGGTAATTCTTGGCAGCCGCTCTTATAAGGGAGACTCCTCCGATATCGATTTTTTCTATAAGCTCCTCCTCGGAAGCACCCGCACGGAGTACTTCCTCAAAGGGATATAGATCAACCACAACAAGGTCAATAGACTCAATAGCGTACTGCTGCATCTCTGCCCTATCTTGTTCCAGCTCACGACGTGCCAAAATACCCCCAAAGATAGTAGGGTGAAGCGTCTTGACACGACCACCCAAAATAGCAGGGAAACCGGTCAAGTCTTCTACTTTTCGACAGGGATAGCCTGCCTCTTCTATATAACGCTGCGTTCCCCCTGTAGAAATAAACTCTACATTTAGGGCACTAAGCGTCTCCAACAGAGGCTTTAGTCCCTCTTTGTTGTAAACAGAGATCAGTGCTCTTTCTATTTTTCTATTAACCTCTTGTGTCATATTATAGTGAATTCATTAAATGCTATAATGGGATTAGGCAGTAGCTCCCTCTTTACCCAATAGAAGCTCCAAGCACTTACCGGCTGAGTAAGCCACCGGAGTACCGGGCCCGAAGATGGCTGCCACGCCTGCCTTGTATAGGAAGTCGTAGTCCTGTGCCGGAATAACCCCACCTGCCGTAACCATTATATCGTCGCGTCCCAGCCTCTTCAGTTCAGCGATCACTTGTGGGATAAGCGTCTTATGACCGGCAGCGAGCGAGCTGACTCCAAGTATATTCACGTCATTCTCTACTGCCTGACGAGCTGCCTCTTCCGGGGTTTGGAACAGCGGTCCCATATCCACGTCAAAGCCCACATCTGCATAACCGGTAGCCACTACCTTTGCACCACGGTCATGTCCGTCTTGTCCCATCTTGGCTATCATAATACGAGGCTGACGACCCTCTTTTTCTGCAAATTCCTTAGCCAACGCACTGGCGTAGGCAAATTCTTGGTCCTGTCCGGTTTCTTTTGAGTACACGCCTGAAATAGTTCTAATGACTGCTTTATATCTACCGACAACCTCTTCGCACGCATCGGATATTTCCCCTAAAGAGGCACGCTTCCCTGCTGCTTTTACGGCCAAATCAAGCAGATTACCCTTGCCTGTCTTCACGCACTCCGTAATAGCGGCAAGTGCCTCCTTAACCTCTTTCTCATTACGATTTTTGCGAAGTTCTTTAAGGCGCTCTACCTGCTGGGTGCGAACGGCTGTATTATCAATCTCAAGAATGTCAATTGGTGCTTCATGCTCCAATCGATATTTATTGACACCAATAATAACCTGCTGATGGGAGTCGATGCGAGCCTGAGTGCGTGCAGCAGCTTCCTCGATACGCATCTTGGGAAGACCCGTTTCGATGGCCTTAGCCATACCACCCATCTCTTCTATTTCCTGTATGTGTGCCCATGCCTTTTCTACTAATTCATTAGTGAGCGACTCTACATAGTAAGAGCCTCCCCATGGGTCAATACCGCGACAAACCTGCGTCTCCTTTTGGATATAGATCTGTGTATTACGTGCAATACGCGCTGAGAAGTCAGTAGGCAACGCAATAGCCTCGTCCAACGCATTGGTGTGCAGCGATTGGGTATGCCCCAAAACAGCTGCCATAGCTTCAATACAAGTACGCCCCACATTATTGTACGGATCCTGCTCTGTCAGTGACCAACCTGATGTCTGACAGTGTGTACGAAGGGTCAGGCTCTTAGGATTTTCTGCACCAAAGCTCTTCACTATCTTAGCCCAAAGCATTCGCGCAGCACGCATCTTGGCAATCTCCATGAAGTGATTGACTCCGATCCCCCAGAAGAAGGATAGGCGAGGAGCGAATTTATCTACCGGTATGCCTGCATTGACTCCGGCACGTAAATATTGGATTCCGTCACAGAGCGTATAGGCCATCTCAATATCTGCTGTAGCACCGGCCTCCTGCATATGGTAGCCGGAAATGGAGATAGAGTTGAATTTAGGCATATTCTGTGAGGTGTACTCAAAGATATCCGCAATAATACGCATTGAGAATTCAGGAGGATATATATAGGTATTACGCACCATGAATTCCTTCAAAATATCGTTTTGAATGGTGCCCGCCATCTCTTCAAGGTTAGCCCCCTGCTCCAAGCCTGCATTAATGTAGAAAGCAAGAATAGGAAGCACAGCCCCATTCATGGTCATGGAGACGGACATTTTACCCAAAGGAATACCATCAAACAGCACCTTCATATCCTCTAACGAACAGATGGATACGCCAGCTTTACCCACATCTCCCACTACACGCGGATGGTCCGCATCGTAGCCGCGGTGCGTTGGTAGGTCAAAGGCAACCGAAAGTCCCTTTTGCCCGGATGCCAAGTTACGCCGATAGAATGCATTTGACTCCTCAGCCGTAGAGAAACCTGCGTACTGACGAATGGTCCACGGACGTAACGGATACATAGCACTGTACGGGCCACGTAGGAAAGGTGGCAGCCCACTACAATAATCCAAGTGGTGCAGATCCTGAATATCCTCTTTTGTGTACACTGGTTTTACGTCAATCAGCTCGGCCGTATGCCAAAGAGCTCCTGCCGCAGCCGCACTCGGTGTGCCCGCTTTGTGCTGGGCACATCGGGCTTCTATATTGATATTGTTATAGTTAGGTTTCATGCTTCTTCGATACCAAAATGCTTGTTAAACTCTTGCAGCGTAGCCAACACGTCGCTCTTGACGTGTACAAAGTAGCGTATACCCAACGCTTTCAAATCGTCCGTGCAGGCAGGGTTGCCGGCAATTACTAGCGGCACCTTGCCATCAATCAACTTGAACGCTTCCGGAGCATACTGAGCATACTCATCATCGCTGGAGCAGAGCACGATGATATCGGCTTTTTTGTCCAACGCTTCCTTAACGCCTGCTTCTACTGTTTCAAAGCCCAGGTTATCAATAAGCTTATAGCCTGCGCAACCGAAGAAGTTTCCGGCAAACTGGCTCCGCGCCAAACGCATGGCGAGGTTCCCTATGGTAAGCATGAATACAACAGGTTGGTGCTTTTGCCCTTCAGTAGCCAAGCGGAGCGACTCGAATGCAGATGCCCCTCGGCTAAAGTCCAATGCGGTAGTTGCGCCTTCCTTTGCGTGATCCTGTCCGCAGCAATGCCCCTCAACGCAAGCTGCTTGATCCACTTTTGCTTTAATGGTTTCATTGAAGTTGGGAAATTCGTTGGTTCCCAACAAAGTTTCCTTACGCTTGGCAACTGCTTCGTGCCGTTTGGCATTAGAGGCGTTGATACGTTCCTGTATCTTACCGCTTTCCGCTTGTTGGGCGAATCCACCGGCAGCATCAATTTCCAAAAAGATGCTCCACGACTGTTTCGCCACTTTATCAGTCAGCACTTCCACATAGTAGGAGCCGGCTGCAGGGTCCAAAACCTTATCAAAATGGCTTTCTTCCTTGAGCAGCAGTTGCTGGTTCCTTGCCAAACGGCGACTAAAATCGTCCGTTGTGCCGTAAGGCGTGTCAAAGGGGGTGACCGAAATTGCATCCACACCCGCCAAAGCGGCACTCATTGTTTCCGTTTGGCTCCGCAACAGATTTACGTAACTATCGTAACGCGTCTGGTTCCACGTTGAGCTAACGGCATGCTGATAGATTTTGGCGCAATCGCCTTTGTATTCGTCGCCACTTCCGTGGGATGCCACTATTTCCGCCCACAACCAGCGTGCAGCGCGGTATTTGGCTATTTCCATAAAGAAGTTGGACGAGGTGCCGAAGTTGAAGTGTATGCGCATTGCAGCCTCTTCCACGGTATAGCCCTCTTCAATCAGCGTATCCAGCAAACAAGTGCCCCACGCCAATGCGCAACCCAATTCCTCCGTGATATAAGCTCCGGCAAAATTGAATAGATGAGCTTCCACCGCTAAGACACGCATCGCAGGCAGCTCTTTGGCGGCCTCCATCACGGCACGGATTTCCTTGTTCCGCCCCGTATAAACACGTCCTTTCACCAATTCGCGCTTGAAAGGATTGTAGTTCACGCATCCATGTACCTTAGCCGCATCACAGCCGCGAGCCTTTACTACTTGCGCAAAGACCTTCAATAGATTTGCCACCTTTGCCATACAGCAGGTGAAGCATATTTCAATGGCGGTTAGTTCGATATCTTTTAGCAGCCTTTCCAGCGAGACAGTGTCGATCCATTCGTCCTTAATTACAAAACAGAGCGAATCGACCCCTTTGTCCAAAATTTCCAACGCTTCTTTGTTGGCTGCCTCAGGCGTTGCTCCCGCCACGCTTTGACGCACGTACCATTCGTTATTATTGCGTGTAGAACGTACATAGGGGAATGTGTCAGGCGCTACATTAAGGTGCGTCAGTCCTTCCAAATCCTCCCGTCTATAGAACGGCTCTACGGTAAAGCCTTCACCGGTACGCCAAACGAGCTTTTTGTCGTAAGGCGCCCCTTTAAGGTCGGTAGTTATCTTTGCTTTCCACTCCTCCGTTGTGATCGGGGGGAACTCGGCAAAGAAGTTCCGGTCTTCCTTGTGTGTTGCCATTTCTGTTGTTGTTTTATAGTTACTTACTTTTCTTTCTCTTCAACCTACAAAGTAAGCAAATTCCACACAAAGAAGCTAATCCTAAAAAGCGGTATTCCTACCCGCCTTGTATCTATGGGGAGAAGTGTGCCCTCATACCCTACAGAATGGGTCTTTCCGTATTGAGCGTTGCCGCCTGCTCTCGCTTAATCGGTTTGAGTGCATCTCCGGCGGAAAACGAATACGAAGCGGTAAACACGAGGCGAGTTTTCGGGGAGCAGTCAATACGAAGCAGCTCCGTTTTGTTTCCCGTCCTCATTACAAGCGTATCGTTATTGTTCACAAGGTTGTTCACTGCGATGCTTAATTGCAATCGATCTTTCAGCAGTGAAGCATAACAGCCCACATCCAATCCGTATCTTGCTCCGATGGTATAGCCCAATCGCTTTTGAGCCGTTTCACCGGAAAAGGCAACGGTCAAGCCTAACCATTTGGTAAGCGTAAACTGATGAGTAGTAGAGCCACCTACTAAAAAGTTCTGTACGCTGTAGTTGGGCATCCATTCACGGTCGTAACGGAAGTAAAGCTTGTTGTTCGTGCGCCAAAAGGGGAACAGCGTTTTGCTGAAACCGGCGGAGGCGTAGTGCGCCCATTGGGTGCCTACATTGTCCGGTTTGGTGTAAAAAAGATCGGAGGCACTCTCGTCCCGATAAGTCATAATCCGAACAATGTGCCGCCCATACCGCACCCGATAGGTAAAGCTCCAATCCCGGTTGAGGTAGTAATTGAGTTCACCTTCGTCAAATGCTTCCTGACGGAGTTGGCGATTCCCGATGCTGTACAAGTTCGCTGTTTGATAGGTAGCCACAGGCGAATAGTACCCATAGTTGGGTAACGAGAAGAAATGCCGATACGCCAAACCTATGCCCGAAGCCTTTTCCGGATTAATCATATACTGCAGCAGCAGATTGGGGTACAGTCCTCGGTTTGGCACGGTGTAGTCTAACTTTTGGTTAAGAGCATCGCGGTAGTGCATTATGGTGGTTTGGTACCGTAAGCCGGCTTGCAGGTAGAGCTGCTTGGTCAGCATTTTGCTATACTCTACGTAGGGCGAAAAGTCAAAGCCCGATAGGGTGAACCGCCGCTCCCTGAGTTGAGCCAGTAGGGGATTACCGATACCTGTGGCATCGTTGTAATCCGAGGCATAGGCATAGGGAATACCCACTGCGAGTGTATGCCCTCCGGCAAAGGTGAGCGAAGCGCGCGGATGAAAACTAAGGTAGTGTCGTCGGTTAGTACTCTGTGCCTGCTCATCGCTATTCATCACGTAGTAGGCACTGGAGTTATCTCGGGAGTGACTGTAGGTCAGTGTGGAGGCAATGGTCATTCCTTCATACACATTCAGTCGCCCCTGATAACTTACGCCACCATTCAAATTCAGGCTTTGCAGGCGATACCCTTGGGTCAGTATGGGTTCCTTTTGCTCGTTCCTATTAATGGTTTCCTTCTTGGGGCAACTATACGTTACCCCACCAAAAGCACCTAAGGCGTGTTGCTTATTGATTTGGTACCGCAGCCCGAAGTTATCCAGTACCGCGTACTCTTTTTTCTCACTTTCAGCAGTCGTGATGGTTGGCACGGCATCGCTTTCGTAGCGATCCTGCCGCTCATATATAGTGGTATAGCGTCCTCCGCCACCCCGCAGCGTATTATAGAGGGATACTTTGGCTTTTTGATATTGCAAAAAGAGCACAGGCCCCACATCCACAACGCCCAATTTATCAAACTGTACGGGCAAGCTGACGGAGCCGAGCAACCCCTCCTGTTCCTTCAGGGTAATCATCAGGATACCCCCCTTGATATGCTTCCCGAAAGTGACCCCCGGATTGGGAATTACCTCGATGTGATCCACCATAGATGGGGGAATGGCGTTGAGTTGCTCCGGGGTGATCGCCTGATCGCCAATGTAGATCAAGTTATCCTCCTTGCCGTTGATAAGCAATTGATTGCTGTGCACCTCTACGCTTGGCACAAATCGTAGCACCTCCGACATAGTTTTACCCTTAGTAACCGGATTACCTTTTAGGCGAACCCGTATATTGCCGTTCGCTTGCAGCTTGGTATGTTTGGCAACCACTTGCACTTCCGATAACTCGATAACGTTTTCCTCTAACGTAATGTTCCTTTCCGTCTTAGGCTGTGCAATAGTAATCTCCTCACTCAACGTTTTGTAACCAATAAAGCGCACTTCCATCCGATAGGTACCCGCTTTGCTTAACGTAAAGCGATAATTACCGCGCGTATCACTCACCGTACCGAGCAGCTGTGTATCTGCGCTATCGCTCTTTAGCGTGAGCGTGGCGCCCGGTATAGGCGTTCCGTCACTCGTAGCGACGAATCCCTTCAATTCATAAGACGCTTCCTGCGCACCGAGCGGCAGGTAGAGCACTACAAGCATCAGAGTGAGTAGCAGTTTTTTCATATTTCAGTGTTGTCTCCTTAAATGAATAGGGACTCACTTCGCCCCCTTTTAGCCCAACGCACAAAGTACCGAAGCCGGCGAACTGCCCGCTTCCCCTTTCTTAATTGAGCTATGTTTAGCTAATTAATTACCTTATTGTGCAGCAAATGTACACAAAAAAAACAAAAAGCAATAAGGCGTGTGACTATTCTGTTCGTTACACTCTTTTTAGCGTATATTTTCCCCGACAAAAAGCTTCTGATATTTCATTGAAAACATCTCAATCTTTCGTTTGAAACTTATAGATCTTTCAAGTAAAAGATCTATACCTTTTAATAGACCTGATTATGTCTATTTTTTATGCTCTACAAAGTGGTGGGTTAATGGGCTTCGGCAGGATTAATCAATTCATGGGCACGCTCTAAAGCATGGTGTATATCATTGCATATATTCTCTTTACCGATCATATCAGGCACATGCGATTTATACAACCTTTTGCTTACACTTTCATTCACTCCCGATAAGACAATTTGTATTCTCTCTTTCTGCGCTCTTCGACAAAGCATTTCCAGATTATTTATACCGGTGGAGTCCATAAACGGTACTTTGCGCATGCGTATAATCCTTACTTTAGGCTTGTCGCCCATTTCGCGTGTAAGGTCATCAAATTTATTTGCCACCCCAAAAAAGAAGGGTCCCTCAATCTCGTACACCTCTACCCCTTTGGGTATGTGCAGCAGACTATTTTTCAAATTATCCGTGTCATACTCCACACCCTTTAGCACATCAAGTTTACCGGAATTTTGCGATATGGTAGTGCTTTCATTCATACGCTTCATAAAAATGAATACGGAGAGCAACAAGCCGATAGCGATGGCTATAGTCAAATCAAAGATAACCGTTAGAAGGAACGTGGCGATCAACACGATGAAGGTTTCGCGAGATTGCTTCGAAAGCGATATAAAGGAGCGCCATTCGCTCATATTGTAGGCGACCACCACCAATACACCGGCCAAGCAAGCCATAGGTATATGCTTCGTCAAGTCGCCCAAAAAGAGCAGTATAAGCAGTAACACAACGGCATGAATTATGCCGGCAATAGGTGTTTTACCCCCATTATTTATATTGGTCATGGTACGTGCGATGGCACCCGTGGCTGGTATTCCCCCAAAGAAAGGAGTGATTATATTGGCCGCACCTTGCGCTATCAGCTCCATATTGGAGTTGTGCCGCTCTCCCGTAACCCCATCGGCCACAGTAGCCGACAATAACGACTCAATTGCACCGAGCATAGCAATTGCAAATGCTGACGGGAATAGCGTTCTCATACTCTCCAGCGTGATTCCTATCGGAGCCATTTTGGGTAGTGTGGCACTGATTTCATATCGATCCCCGATCGTATCAATTCCTTCCACTCCGGCATAGTGGCGCATTAGGTAAACTATTAACGTCATTAGGATGATCGCCACTAAAGAGCCGGGGATCTTCTTAAATATTTTTGGGGAAAGAAAGATAATTACTACACTCACAAGGCCTATTATCGTAGACCAAATGTCTATAGTGTGGAAATGCTCAAAATAGACCCCCCACTTGGCAATGAAATCAGAAGGCACATGCTCAATGCTAAGCCCAAAAAGATCTTTTATCTGTGTAGAAAAGATCGTTAGCGCAATACCACTGGTAAAGCCGACTACAATGGGATGGGGGATGAATTTTATTACCGATCCCAGCTTCATGACGCCCATTAAGAGCAGCATAATACCGGCCATTACCGTGGCAATCGCCAAGCCTTGCAGACCAAACTTCTCGACTATGCCGTACACAATGACAATAAAGGCACCCGTAGGACCGCCTATTTGCACGGTGCTTCCCCCAAGGAACGAGATGATAAAGCCTGCAATAATGGCAGTGATAATCCCTTTTTCGGGTGTCACACCCGATGAGATACCGAATGCAATTGCCAAAGGCAGTGCTACGATCCCCACAATGATACCGGCCATTAGATCGGCCATAAACTTCTCCCGATTATAATTTTTGAGGGAGGTTAACAGTGCCGGCTGAAAATCCTTAAAAATATCTGCTCGCATACGTCTATACCCAAGATTTCCACAAAGATAAGGGTTTAATTCTCTCCCTTAATGAGAAAGAGTCTATAGAGTGTGCGGAGAGGAGGATTTATATGCTTCGAAGAGCCGCTATCACAATAAAATGAGAATAAAAGAGTATCTTTGCGGAAGTAAAAGCGCGCTGCAATTGCGTGTGGAAGGGCAATGACACAAAAAGAAGAGCTCTATTTGCAGGAACTGGATCAGTTAATCCGACGTTTAGAGCATTTGGTGGAGAAACAGCAAGCCAAAATAGAAAGCCAACAGGCAGAAATACAACGCTTGGAGGGCATTCGAGATAGCCTGCTGCAAGAGACAGAGCATCTACGCCAAAGAAATAGTCACCTGCTCACTTCGCGCCTAATTGTGGCGGATGATGGCGATTGGCTTATGGCCAGGAGTCGCTTAGAACGCTTACAAGAGACTATAAAAAAGGCGATTAAAAGCCTCGAAACGGAGATAGAATAAGGATAAAGCACCTTGGTGCGACATTAAAGTTAAGAGATGCCCCCCATTCAAGAAAAGCAGCGGATTAGTCTATTGGTAGACCGCACCGAGCTAAGCTTGGTGGTAGCACCTCGTGAGGAACCCCTTTACCGACGAGCACGAGATCTATTCAATGAACGGGTCAATGCCTATCGAGCTAAATACGGCTCTATAGCTGCAAATACCGATGATGATACGCCCCGCTTGATGGCTGCCATAGAGACAGCTATTCAGCTTGAGATCATTAAGAGTGAAAAGGATCCTCAACCTGTTGAAGCGCACTTAGAAAAATTGTGTAAGCGCACAGCCGCTTTTTTAGAGCGGTTTGAGGTTTAAGCACTATTCCACTCGCTCCCTCTATATAGTACTCCCTGTAAGCACTCTGCACTCATTCCCTTTATAGGGCGATTTTTACCTTTTACTTAACAAGCTCTCGATAGGGAGCATAGCAGAGAAAATGCAGGTATGCAGAAGACAATAATTTTTATAGCTATCGCGGTGATTGTGGTACTGGCAGTCATCGGGGTGCTATTATTTAAGGAGATCCTCAAACGAGCTTCAAAACTTGGCAAACAGCAAATCGCAGAGGCTACGCAAAATGCCAAAGCAATTGTAGCCAAAGCAGAAGAAGAGGCTGCCGCACGTTGCGATCGCGCTGAAAAAGAGTCACAAGAGATGGAGCAGCGCACGCGCCAACGCGAGAGCGATAAGCGCCGCAATTTCGATCGTGAGCTGCGAGCTCTCAAAGAATCACAGGAGGCAGACTACGCAAGACGCAGGCAAATCGTAGAAGAGAAGCAGACTGAAATACAAAATCTGGAGCTAGAGCTGAACCGTGACAGAAGCGAAATCGGACGGCGAACCGGAGAGCTGGAAGCATTACGTGAGAGCTTAGAAAAGCAACAGGAGATCATCACGTCCAAGGAACATGAATTAGAAGTGCTTATAGCCGAGAACAAGCGTAGCTTGGAACAAATATCCGGGCTGAGTGCCGCTGAAGCTAAGCAGCATCTAATTGACGCCATGACACAGGAAGCTCGCGAAGAAGCACAAGCCTACATCAATGAAATCGTTGAGGAAACTAAGATGAACGCTTCAGGCGAAGCAAAGAAGATCATCATCCAAAGTATCCAACGAGTTGCTACCGAAACAGCCATTGAAAATGCTGTAACTGTATTCCACATTGACAATGATGATGTGAAAGGGCGCATCATAGGAAGAGAAGGGCGCAATATTCGTGCTTTGGAGGCAGCTACAGAGGTGGAGATCATTGTAGACGATACTCCTGAAGCAATTGTCCTCTCTGCCTTTGACCCCGTGCGAAGGGAAATAGCACGCTTAGCCCTACATCAATTGGTACAAGATGGACGTATTCATCCCGCACGTATCGAAGAGGTGGTGGAGAAGGTGCGAAAGCAAGTTGAAGAAGAGATCGTTGAAACAGGAAAACGCACTTTGATCGATCTCGGAATCCACGGCATGCACCCCGAATTGGTTCGTTTGATTGGGAAAATGAAATATCGTTCCTCCTATGGACAGAATTTGCTTCAGCATTCACGCGAAACAGCTAACCTATGTGCTGTAATGGCATCTGAGCTGGGATTGAACCCGAAGAGAGCAAAACGCGCCGGACTACTGCATGACATTGGCAAAGTACCTGATGACGAACCCGAGCTTACGCACGCTATACTGGGAATGAAACTTTGCGAAAAGTATAAGGAAAAACCCGATATCTGCAACGCAGTAGGTGCACACCACGATGAAGTGGAAATGACGAGCTTGATCGCACCTATTGTGCAAGTATGCGATGCCATTAGCGGAGCGAGACCGGGCGCTAGACGCGAAATAGTAGAGGCCTATATCAAGAGATTGAATGATTTAGAACAATTGGCTCTCTCCTACCCCGGAGTAGTTAAAACATATGCCATACAGGCAGGCCGTGAGCTGCGCGTAATCGTAGGCGCTGAACAAACAGATGATGCAGCTACCAGTCGGCTCTCTGCACAAATTGCCCAACGCATACAGGATGAAATGACCTATCCCGGGCAAGTCAAAATTACAGTAATTCGTGAAACACGCTCCGTAAGCGTTGCTAAATAAGTATGGCTTCATTAGAAGAAGAGATTCGCAGAAGGCGTACTTTCGCCATTATTTCCCATCCGGATGCAGGGAAAACTACGCTTACCGAAAAACTCCTACTCTATGGTGGGGCTATTCATGTAGCCGGTGCGGTTAAGAGCAATAAGATCCGTAAGACTGCCACCAGTGACTGGATGGAGATAGAGCGCCAGCGAGGAATCTCCGTAGCTACCAGTGTGATGGGCTTCGAGTATGAAGGGTACAAGGTCAATATCCTCGATACCCCCGGACACGAAGACTTTGCGGAAGATACTTTCCGTACGCTCACCGCAGTCGATAGCGTTATCATTGTGGTAGATAGTGCTAAAGGGGTTGAAAAGCAGACACGACGCCTGATGGAGGTCTGCCGAATGCGAAGCACTCCTGTGATTGTATTCATCAACAAGCTAGATAGAGAGGGGCGGGACGCCTTTGACTTACTCGATGAGTTAGAGGCTGAGTTAGCCATGCAGGTATGCCCTATGACATGGCCTATCGGTATGGGTGAGCGATTCAAAGGCGTGTACAATCTCTTCAAAAGCTCTCTGTCACTCTTCAAAAGTGACAAGCAACATGTCGCTGAAGAGGTTGTGGAAATTGATTCCTTAGAAGACCCGGCACTTCACCAATACATAGGCGAAGAGAGTACCCAGCGCCTTCGCGAAGAGAGCGAACTAGTACGAGGATGCTACCCGAAACCCGATTTAGAAGCCTACAGAAAGGGACAGCAAGCGCCTGTATTCTTTGGATCTGCACTCAATAACTTCGGGGTAAAAGAGCTTCTGCAAACCTTCATTGAGATAGCGCCAAGCCCTAAAGACACAATGGCTCAAGAGCGCGTTGTATCGCCATACGAACCGACTTTCTCAGGCTTTGTATTTAAGATACACGCCAATATGGACCCGAATCACAGAAGCTCAATCGCTTTTGTAAAGATCTGCTCAGGCTGCTTTCGAAGGAACGAGTACTACCGCCACCTACGCTTGGACAAAAAGTTTCGTTTTGCGGCGCCAACTGCCTTTATGGCGCAGAAGAAAGAGATTGTAGAAGAAGCCTTTGCAGGGGATATAGTGGGACTTCCCGACACGGGAAACTTTAAGATAGGCGATACCCTTACAGAGGGAGAAGAGCTTCACTTTAAAGGATTACCCTCCTTCTCTCCGGAGCTTTTCCAGTACATTGATAATGCCGATCCTATGAAACAAAAGCAATTAGCTAAAGGGATTGAGCAGCTTATGGGCGAAGGTGTGGCACAGCTCTTTATCAATACATTCAACAATCGCCGGATCATTGGCACAGTGGGACAACTTCAATTTGAAGTAATCAAGTTCCGACTCCTTCATGAATACGGAGCTGAATGTAGATGGACTCCTATTTCCCTGTACAAAGCCTGCTGGATAGAAACAGATGATTCCACCGCCTTAGAGCACTTCAAACTACGCAAAGTGCAACAAATGGCACGCGATATAGAGGGCAGAGATGTATTCTTGGCAGAATCACCCTATCTGCTTCGTATGGCGGAGGAAGAGTTTCCCTCCATTTGCTTTCATTTCACAAACGAATTCTGACAATAGGGAACAAAAGCACTCCCGAAAATTTAGCACGTGTGTGCCAATAGATACAGGATAAAGGCGGTAGGCAACGCCATTAAGTAGCTGTCTATACGGTCTAATATTCCCCCATGCCCTGGGATTAAGTGGCCCGAGTCTTTCACTCCGGCTCGACGCTTCAGCATAGACTCAAATAAATCCCCCAACACACTCATTAAACTCACCAAAAGCCCATAAATGGTACAGCTATACCATGTGTAGGCTCCATAGACAGAAGGGAAGAAAATAGGGAAAAGCGAAGCCACTATCGCCGCAAAAGCGACTCCGCCTACAAGCCCTTCTATTGTCTTTTTAGGAGAAAGAGCAGGCCAAAGCGGGTGCTTTCCAAAAGCCATTCCTGACAGGTATGCAGCACTATCGGCAATCCACACAATAAGGAATACAGCTATTATACGGCTCCCCATAAAAACATATTCCCCGGTGGGCAGTTTTTGATAGGACAGATAAGCAGTTAGGAAAATAGGTACTCCTATATAGGTCAGCATCATCAACGAGTTACCTATATTAGAAAGCTCAGCGTCCTTGTCTGAAAACAAACTCTTCAATAGGGTATAAAGCAAATATACCACCAGCGGCAACCACACCTCAGGCAGATACATTCCCTTCGCTACCAACATTCCGTTGAGCAACATCCACACAGCTATTATTCCATCGAGGATTGTCCGCAACGGACGAGTTCGATTGATGGAGGTTAACTTGTTAAACTCCACCACTGCCGTAAATGCGATAAAGGAAAAGACAATAGCAAAGAGCCATTCGCTTTGCAGCAGGAATGGGACAAGTATCAATAGTACATAGACTGCTCCGAAAACTGTCCTTACGAAGATATTACTCAGGGCTCGCATGGCTCTTGTTCACTATTATTCTAATATTATAAAAATGCTCCTCAACGAGGCTCCAAAAGACGTGGATCAATGGGAGGAGGTAACGGACGATTCTCCTTGGGTGCTTCTTCTGTCTCTCCTGGCGTAACGGATTGAGCATTTGAATTCCCCTCTGTATCCTTGGTATCAGCTTCTTTACTTTTTTGTTCTGCATCTTCTCGTGCCAGTGCATCAGCACGAGACTCCCATGCCCGCTTCCCTAAGATACGCTCTACATCCTCGGTATATATCACCTCTTTGTCAAGCAATTGATCGGCAATTTGATGATGCCCTTCCACATGCTCTCGCAGAATACTCTTAGCGCGCTCATACTGTTCGTTGATAATACGAAGTACCTCCGCATCAATCAGCTCACTCGTTTTGTCGCTATAAGGTTTACTAAAGCCGTACTCATCCTGAGGGTCGTAGTAATTAATATTGGGCAGCTTTTCACTCATGCCGTAGTACGTAACCATAGCCCTCGCCAGTTTAGTCACCCGCTCCAAGTCATTGGCAGCACCTGTAGAGATTCTATTCAAGAAAAGCTCTTCAGCAGCTCGCCCTCCCAATAGACTGCACATTTCATCCAACAGAACCTGTTCATGGGTTATTTGCCGCTCTTCCGGCATATACCAAGCAGCACCTAAGGCCTTTCCTCGAGGCACAATAGTAACCTTAACCAGAGGATTGCCATACTGCAGCATCCAGCTCACGGTAGCGTGTCCGGCTTCATGAATAGCGATACTGGAGCGTTCCTCTTGTGTAATGATACGGGACTTTTTCTCCAAACCGCCAATTATTCTATCTACGGCATTATTAAAATCCTCTTTATCAATAGCTTTTTTCTTGCCCCTTGCTGCAATTAGAGCCGCTTCATTGCATACATTTGCTATATCAGCACCGGAGAATCCCGGAGTCTGCCTTGCAAGTAGCTCCACATCCACATCATTGCTTAGCTTAAGGCCTTTCATGTGAACACCGAATATCTCTTTTCTATCATTAATATCGGGCAGATCCACACTTATTTGTCGGTCAAAACGTCCGGCACGCAATAATGCACTATCCAGTACATCTACACGGTTGGTTGCAGCCATCACAATGACTCCGCTATTGGAGTCAAATCCGTCCATCTCGGTAAGTAACTGATTGAGGGTACTCTCTCGTTCATCATTGCCGCCGAGGTTACTGCTCTTTCCTCTGGCGCGTCCCACGGCATCTATTTCATCAATAAAGACTATGCAGGGCGACTTTTCTTTGGCTTGAGTAAATAGGTCGCGTACACGGCTTGCCCCTACGCCAACGAACATTTCCACAAAGTCACTCCCGGACATAGAGAAGAATGGCACATGGGCTTCTCCTGCCACTGCCTTAGCTATCAAAGTCTTACCGGTTCCCGGAGGACCTACCAATAGTACGCCCTTCGGTATTTTCCCCCCCAATCGGGTAAACTGCTCCGGCTCACGCAAGAAGTCTACAATTTCCTTTACTTCCTGCTTTGCTTCATTAAGGCCGGCCACATCTTTGAAGGTCACATTTACCTTAGCTCGGTCATAAAGCTTAGCCTTACTCTTTCCCACAGAG
The DNA here is from genome assembly GCA_947290775.1 of uncultured Bacteroidales bacterium. Taxonomy (GTDB): domain Bacteria; phylum Bacteroidota; class Bacteroidia; order Bacteroidales; family Porphyromonadaceae; genus Porphyromonas; species Porphyromonas miyakawae. Next base: position 28,995 of record CAMYPM010000007.1, read on the forward strand.
AAAATACCTCCACCGCCTTTACTATTCTGCGCACTCATTCGGCGCATGATATAGATCCAGAAGAAGATGAGAAGTAGGAAGGGTATCGTATTTAACAAAATAGATCCCCAAGGGAAGCTACGCGCTGCATAAACTATTTCAGCCGATATTTCCTGTCCGTCGGTAAACTCACTAAAGCGGTCCACGGAGGGGATCTGTGTCACCACTTCATACTCGACGGCATTACTTCGGGGAGTCGTATTCCCTATACGGCGTATTTCCTGACGACTAAAGACCTCGCTTAACTTATTGTCTGCTACTGTACCCACCGCTGTCAGGTTCTGCCTATCCACGGTTATTTTAGAAAAAGCATTCTCGGTTGCATAGGCTTTAAACTCATTCCAGCTCAGCTCTTTCTGTGCTTTGGATGGTTTGATAAAAAGCAGCCCCAAAAGCGAAACCCCTATGATAAGGTATATCCAAAAAGGATTAAAAGGCGTCTTAGAGCGCTGTGGAGGATTATTTTGGTTCTTATTATTGTGTCCTAAGGGCATTGTATTTCTTGTCTTGATTGGTATATTGCCGGTAATACGCTCTCCGTACTACTATATAACTACTACTTATACAAAAAGTATTCCACTAACGTTGATTTGCTTCCATTACGCGCAGAAAGTTACCTCCCCACAAAGCACGCAAGTCCTGCTCTGAGTAGCCTCGTCTGAGAAGTTCTATGGTAAGCATGATCAAATCATTGCTTCCGCGGAGACCTATTACACCACCGCCTCCATCAAAGTCGCTTCCCACACCTACAGCTTGTATGCCTGCCACCCTGACTATATGATCAATATGATCTGCCACTTTGCGCACATCCGCCTCTTCACGGCGAGGTGCTACAAAGCCATGATAGAGGCATACTTGTACTACACCTCCTCCTTCTGCAATCTTCCGTATATGCTCATCCGATAAATTTCTTGGATGATTGTAGACGCCCTTAGCGCCCGAATGACTTGCAATAACTGGCTTTTTACTTAACTGAAGTACATCATGAGTCGTTTCAGCAGAAGTGTGGGATACATCCACTAATATCCCCAACTCGTTCATTCTGAGTACAGCTTTCTTCCCAAGTGCACTTAAGCCTCCATGGGTACGATTACTCTTTTGAGCGGCATCACATATTGCGTTATCTCCATTATGACAAAGTGTCATATAGACCACGCCTAATCTACGAAACTCCTCTAACCGCACCAAATCGGAACCCATTGCGTAGCCATTTTCTATTGCGGGAGCAATGGCAAGCAGCCCGGCACTTTTAGCTACCCTTATCTCTTCCGCACTTGTTGCATACCTCACAAGCTGCGGATGAGCTACTACTCGTCGCTTCAGTTCATCAAGCTTATCCAGTGCATATTGATAGGCTTTGCGCTCCGCTTCGCGAGTCAAGGCCTTTTGTGGCACATAAGCCACCATTAAGGAGGTTGATACTCCTCCCTCACGCATACGCGGCAAATCAACCTGTGTATTACCTCTTACAGACAAATCAGTCGTAGAGGTAAACTCCATTGGGGTATCATTATGAGAATCCAACACAATGATATTGTGATGGATTGCTTTAGCTCGCTTGTACAGTGCAGCTTCCTTGACAAAATAGACAAAGAGCCGTTGCATCGTAGCGTCCCCTTTGGAAGCCATTTGCTCCGGATGCCACTGTACAGCCACTATGTTCTTTTCCGGATAGCCCACTAACCCCTCTATTACCCCATCAGAAGCAGTAGCCACAACCCGCAAGCCGCTTGCCACTCGCTTAACCGCCTGATGATGCAGACTATTAACCATTAGGGGTTGACCCTCAGAAAGTCCTAAAATATCACGTAGCTCATTCTTTCCTCCGCTGAGGCGTACTGAGTGTGCCCCATAAGCAAGCTCTACTTTGGGAGCGTGTGCCACTAACTTGGTAGGATACTCGCTCTCAAGATCCTGATAGAGGGTACCTCCCAAAGCTATGTTGATCAGTTGCATTCCCCTACAAATACCCAGAATGGGAATATTACGTCGCACGGCATAAAGTGCAAGCGGTAGCTCCATTCTGTCACGTCGCACCTGCACATTGCCCAACTTGGGACTTGGCTCTTCGCCATAATAAGCAGAAAGCGAGTCACAGCCCCCGGTCAGCAAAAGCCCATCGATAGTATTCAATAGGGAATCCAACGCGGAAAGATCCTCTGAGATGGGGAGCAGAATAGGTACTCCGCCGGCATCTGCCACTGCTTTCACATAGGCATCTGCTACACTGCTGCCGGCTTCGGTAGCATGCGAAACGAGTCCTATAATCGGCTTAGAGTTATACTCTTGCTGCTCATCTGCCTCCCTATACAGGGCAGATAAGGCATGAGGCAGATCATCGCTTGGAGCTATATCAAGCGTCGATGCGAGCATAATTAGCGTTATCGGAAATAAATTTCTTACGCGGCTCCACATTTTCACCCATTAATGTTGAGAACAGTGTATCGGCCGAGAGAATATCATCCATCGTGATTTGCTTCAAGATACGCGTATTCGGGTTCATGGTCGTTTGCCACAACTGCTCTTCATTCATTTCACCCAAACCCTTATAGCGCTGTATGTGCACCTTATTTTCATTTCCATCGGCAAAACGCTCTACAAAGGCACGCCTCTGTTGCTCCGTCCAACAATACTCCTCTTCTTTTCCCTTCTTACAGAGGTAAAGCGGTGGAGTAGCTAAATAGACATACCCATCTTCTATCAGCTCACGCATCTTACGGAAAAAGAACGTTAGGATTAGGGTACCAATATGCGCTCCATCCACATCGGCATCGGTCATGATGATCACCTTGTGATAGCGCAACTTCGACAGATTGAGTGCCTTCGGGTCGTCCTCCGTACCTACGGTAACCCCTAAGGCAGTGTATATATTTCGTATTTCTTGATTTTCAAAGATTCTGTGCTCTTGCGCCTTCTCCACATTGAGGATTTTTCCTCGAAGGGGCAAAATAGCCTGAAACTCTCTATCTCGTCCCTGCTTAGCCGTACCTCCTGCAGAGTCTCCTTCGACTATAAACAGCTCACACTTAGCGGGATCCTTCGAAGAGCAATCTGCCAACTTTCCGGGCAAGCCACCTCCCGATAGTACCGTTTTACGCTGTACCAAGCTACGCGCTCTTTCTGCTGCTGTACGCGCCTGTGCTGCAAGTAGCACCTTCTCTACGATCAGTTTTGCCTCCTCCGGATGCTCTTCAAGGTATTCCGACAAAGCCTCTCCAACTACTTTATCGACAGCGGGTGCCACATCGCTATTTCCAAGCTTTGTTTTGGTTTGTCCCTCAAATTGTGGATCCTTTACCTGTACACTGATCACTGCAGTCAATCCTTCGCGGAAGTCATCGCCCACAACGGTCACTTTGGCCTTACTCAGCATGCCCGACTGATCGGCATAAGCCTTAAGCGTACGCGTTAAAGCACGACGGAAGCCCGTAACGTGTGTTCCCCCCTCAATCGTATTAATATCGTTCACATAGCTGTAGACATTTTCTTGGTAGTCTTTGTTGTACGTGATTGCTATATTGATGGGAGGAAAACCCTCTTTAGAGCACTCCACATGTATCGGTGTGGGCAAGAGTGGCTCTCTATTGCGATCCAAATAAGCCACAAACTCTACTAGTCCCTGCTCGGAAAAGAACTCCTCGGAGCGATAGTTACCATTCTCAAGCTGCTCTCGCTCATCCGTTAGACGAAGACGAAGACCTGCATTAAGGAAAGCCAACTCGCGAAGACGACGAGCCAGTAAATCAAACTTATATTCGGTAGCCGTAAAAATAGTATCATCAGGATAGAAAGTAATGATAGTACCACTGCCATCTGCGGTGCCTACCTCCTGTACAGCGGCCTCAGGCTTACCCTCATGGTAGGTCTGACGATACAATTTGCCATCTCGCTTAACCTCTGCTACCAACTTTTTGGAAAGAGCATTCACACAAGAAACACCCACTCCGTGCAAACCTCCGCTGACCTTGTAATTTGATTGGTCAAACTTACCTCCGGCATGCAACGTAGTCATCACCACTTCCAAAGCACTGCGGTGCTCCTTTGGGTGCATATCGACCGGTATTCCTCGGCCGTTATCCGTTACACGAATGGCATTTCCGGGAAGTATCCGCACGTCTATATCGGTACAATACCCGGCCAGAGCCTCATCCACAGAGTTGTCCACTACCTCGTTTACCAAGTGGTGAAGTCCTCGCTCACTTATATCTCCGATGTACATGGCCGGACGCTTGCGAACTGCCTCCAAACCTTCCAATACTTGTATCTTATCGGCTGAGTATGTACTCTCGCCTCCGGGTCTGCTATTCTGTATCATTTTCCTTTCTTCCTTTGAATACTCAATTGAAGGAATACACCCATCACACCGCTCAGCAAACGAATCCACTGATCACCACAAAGACTCTTCCTTGTCCGGCCTTTCCGACAAGCTGCGATTCGCTACTATATTTGTGCGCAAGGTACTACCTTCACTTATACAAAGGTACGAAAAAATGCGCTTCCTTTCTGCGCCTTTGATCCCTTTCTACACACTATAGGCAGATCCCTATAAAAGCCCATAAAAAAAAAGATCTATACCTCTCATTCAAAAGGTTCTAATCTTCTAAATGAAAGTTATAGATCTTTTGCGGAAAACTTATAGATCTTTTTACACAGGCTATTTATTCTGTTTTTCTATTAGATCTAGCTCCACCTGCCGACATACAAAAGAGCCCTAAAAAAGTGTTATTTCCTCCAAAAAGAGGGCACAAAAATTCCTATCAGTGTAAATACTTCCAAGCGACCGGCCAACATAACAAGACTTAATACGACCTTTTCAAAACTTCCGGCTAAAGAGAAGTTCATAGCATGGGGACCAAATGAGGGACCCACATTAGAGATACAGGTTACTGAGTCACTCACTGAAGAGAGGAAGCTATTGCCCCCCAAACAAAGCAAAAACGTACTAATAATGATTACTCCCAAATAGAGTCCTACAAAAGCAAGTACCTGTATAACCACATCTGTATCCACCGCCTTACCATTAAAACGCACATTGGTAACCATACTGGGATGGATACGCTTTTTGAACTCATTGCTGAGGTTCTTTACCATGACCATAAAACGCCCTATTTTAAATCCACCGGAGGTAGAACCGGCACAGCCGCCCACCGTCATCATAATGATCGCCAAAGAAAAGAAAAACGAATGCCATTCATTCACATTTTCCGCAGTTACAAAGCCCGTACTGCTTGTAAGTGTAACCACTTGGAAAATAGACCGACGGAAAGCCAACTCAGGGGAGGAGTATATATTTTTAATGAACAGCCACAAGAATGTAGCCACTATAAAGAATGCCAAAAAGCCCACAAACCAACTAAACTCCTCTTCCCGATAGAGCCGCTTTAAGCTTCGATGCGCAAGACTCATGTAAATCCACGTAAAGTTGATACTGCCGATGAACATGAATAGAGTAAGCACGTACTCCACATACGCTGAATTGAAATGGAGCACTCCATTATTGTGCGTGGAGAAGCCTCCAGTAGAAATACAGGAAAAGGCATGACAAACCGCATCAAATAGATTCATAGGACCTGCCCACAAGAGCAACATGAGCAGCAGTGTAAGTCCCACATAAACCCCCCACAAACGTCTTGCCACTTCAGCTATTCTCGGCAAAAAACGCTCATGCTTGATGCCTGTAGTCTCTGCATTATAGAGCGAAGAGCCCCCGACACTATTCACTTGCGGAAGAGCAAGCGTAAAGAAAATAATACCAATACCTCCCTGCCACTGCGTCATACTACGCCAAAGCAACAAAGCGTGAGGAAGGTTTTCTATCTCTTCAAATACGGTAGCCCCGGTCGTTGTAAACCCCGATACAGTCTCAAAGAATGCATCTGCTACTGTGGGTACATAGCCACCAAATACAAAAGGCAGCATACCGATGGATGAGAGGGTAATCCAGCTCAAGGTCACAGCCAGCATGCCCTCTCGGCTACCCACATGTTGCCTGTGCTTTGTATGATCTTTTCCCCAAGATCTTAGCAGCAAGGCAACTGCGACCATGATTAGAGCAGTCCATAGGAAAGGCCCTAAAGAACTCTCTCTGTATAAGAGTGAGACAAGCACACAGAGTACCAAAAAGCCACTCTCCAGAAGGCACATATTGCCTATTGCATAGGCGATAAAACGGAAATTAATCCAGGGTGCCTGATTGTGCAACCTCCGCTTAGATATATATTTTGTTGGCACAGCTTTGTTACGCCTCAAAGAGTTTGCGTATTTGCTCCATCATCACTCCGTGACAGAAGACAATAACCAAATCGTACGGCTCAATTACCGTTTCACCATTGATCATACTGGGTACTCCATTACGTACCATACCACCCAAAGTAATTCCCTCAGGAAGCGTGAGGTCACGCACTCTTTTACCCACGATCGGTGCACCTCTGCGTGCAATTACTTCTGCGACATCCGCATCTGCGATAGTAAGGCTCTTTACCGTATTGGTGTCCTGTCCTAGAAGAAGACGGTAAATATGCCCTGCGGTAATGGTTTTACGGTTGATGATGGTACCGATATCCAACTTTTCCGCAAGCGGTATGTAATCCACATTTTCCTCCTGAGCAATGGTTTTAAAAATACCAAACCGCTTCGCAGCTAAGCATGCCAATATATTCGTTTCACTATTCTCAGTAAGCGCCACGAAGACTTGTGCAGACGAGATACCCACTTCGTTGAGCAGGGATGTATTACGACCATCCCCGTGAAAAAGGGTTACATTCTGAGGCAACCAATTCCGAATCTGATTAATTCTCTCCTTCTCCTCCTCAATCAATACAAAGTGTATGCTGCGGCTTGCCTTATCAATAGCACGTAAGGCTATATCAGATGCGCCCATCATGAGGACCTTCTTTACCGTCACACTCTGCTTGCCACATATACGACGCACCTCGTCAATATCGTTCGCCAATGCAGTAAAGAAGACTATGTCACCATGCTCAAAGCGGGTCTCACCCATTGGGATGATGGTCTCCGAATCTCTCTTGATCGCCACGACGTGAAATATCTTGCGCTCCGGTACAGTCAGCTCCACAAGCCGCTTGCCTACTATCTCCGATCCAAAACGCACCTTCACACCCACCAGTGCGATCATGCCATTGACCAACTCAATGTACTTACGTGCCCAAGGATTACGCAGTATTGTATTGATCTCCTCTGCCGCCAACTCCTCAGGATAGATAAGGGATTTAACCCCACCTTCATGAAAGAAACGCGCATACTCAGGCCCCAAGTAACGCGGATTACTCACCCGTGCCATGGTTTCATTCACGCCGAAGTCATTGGCCAGCATACAGGCCAATATATTAGCATGCTCATCGTTCATCACGCTGATGAAAAGATCTGTGCTTTCCACGCCACACTCCTTTAGATCATGAGCATCGGTCGGATTACCCGCAAAGGTGAGCATATCCTGTCCGGTGGCTATCTTCTCTAAGCTATGTGCGTCTTCATCCATCAGGGTTATATCCTGATGCTCTTCATTAGCAAGATTGAGAGCTAAGTGCTGCCCGATCTCCCCGGCACCTGCTACAATTATCTTCATAGCGACAATATAGACTGGTAAATATGCTCTGCATCAATGCCTGCATAGCTGCGCTGTAACGGCACACTGCCATGCGGTATAAACTCATCGGGAAGACCTAACCGAAGAAGCTTACCTGTATAGCCGCGCTCGCTCATGTATTCAGCTACAGCACTACCCAAACCTCCGATACGGGAGCCATCTTCCACCGTAACGATACGATCGTATCCACTAAATACCTCTTGCAGAATATCCTCATCAATTGGCTTGAGGAAAACCATATCGAAGAGAGCAGGCTTAACTACTCCCTCCTTATGTAAACGCTCTACCGCTTCACGAGCTTCAACCCCGATAGCACCTATTGATAGCACAGCTATTCGCTCACCATCTATCAACTTACGGCCCTTTCCAATAGGCACTTTCTTTGCTTCGTTATGCCAATCTATCAAAGAACCCTCTCCACGCGGATAACGAATAACAAAGGGACAGAAAGCTTCCTTAGCGGTAAGCATAAGATGACGCAACCAATGCTCATCAATCGGTGCGGCAATCGTGAGATTAGGAATATAACGCAGATAAGCCAAATCAAACGCACCCTGGTGAGTGGCCCCATCATCTCCTACTAAACCGGCTCTATCCAAACAAAATATAACAGGCGTTTTGGCAATGGCGACATCATGTATGATCTGATCCAAACTCCGCTGCGCAAAGGATGAGTATATGTTACAGAAAGGAATCATTCCCTCATGCGCCAGGCCGGCTGCAAAAGTAACTGCGTGAGACTCTGCAATCCCCACATCGTAAGCTCGCTCCGGGAAGCGCTTCATCAACATATTCATCGAACTCCCAGAAGGCATCGCAGGCGTAATCCCCACCACTCGTTCATCCTGCTCTGCCAGCTCTACTAATGTGTGTCCGAATACGTCTTGAAACTTGGGAGGACGCATGCCATTCTTCTTTTCTCGCTCCCCTGTCACTATATTGAAGCGTCCGGGCGCATGCCAAGTTGTCGGACTAGCCTCAGCAAAGGGATAACCTTTCCCTTTGATAGTACGAAGGTGCAGAAGCTTAGGCCCCTCCATTTCCTTAATCCTGCTCAATATATCCACCAAGCGCAACACATCATTGCCATCCACAGGACCAAAGTAACGGATGCTCAGTCCGTCAAAAAAATTACCCTGTGAACGGGAAAGCATGGATTTAAACGAATTATTGAAGCGCTGCACCGTACGTTTGCTCTTTTCATCGATTAGATTCAAACGCTTCATTCCTCGATAGAGATCAAAACGCACTGCATTATAGGCACGACTCGTATTGATATCTACAAGGTATTTATTCAGTCCTCCCACATTGGCATCTATGGATATGTTGTTATCGTTGAGGATAACAAGCATATTGTTGGGAAAAGAGGAGGCGTTATTGAGTCCCTCAAAGGCTAAACCACCGGTCATTGCCCCATCTCCAATGATGGCTACCACTCGGCGCGGCTCATTCTTCTGCTTGGCAGCTACCGCCATTCCCAAAGCAGCAGAGATCGAATTGGAGGCATGACCACTAGTAAACGTATCGTAAGGGCTCTCCTCGGGAGAGATAAAGCCGGACATACCGCCCCACTCGCGAAGTGTAGAGAAGTTCTTTCGCCGATTGGTCAGCACCTTGTGGGCATATGCTTGATGTCCCACATCCCATACGAGACGATCGTAGGGAGTGATGTAGACGTAGTGCAACGCAACCGCTATCTCAACGACTCCCAAAGAAGAGGCTAAATGACCGGGATGTGTGGAAAGCTCATCCAATAGGAAAGAGCGTATCTCTCGACACAACTCAGGCAGCTTGTTCTTGGGTAAGCGGCGTAGGTCTTTCGGCTCATTGATGCTTTCAAGAAGCGGGTAATGCACCTTTCCTATTTCATCCATTGCTCTACTAAGCGTTCTTTTGCGAGGGCTTCCTGCACCCCTGTTGTCATATTCTTCAGCGTGACCTTACCTTCGCTCATTTCGCTGCTTCCGGCAATTACTACGTAAGGGATCTTTCTATTATCCGCAAAGGAGAGTTGCTTCTTCAGCTTCGCACAGTCGGGATATACCATACAAGAGATACCTTTCTCTCGCAAGTTGCGTAGTAAAGGAAGGAGGTATTGGGTTTCTTCTTCTCCTAAGTTAGCGAAAAGTACTTGGCAACTTCCTTCTAACTCTTTCGGGAAGCGGTCTAACTTCTCCAATACATCATAGATACGCTCAGCACCAAAGCTGATACCCACTCCGCTCAGGCCTTTCTCCCCAAAGATACCGGTCAGGTTGTCGTATCGTCCTCCTCCGCTAATACTTCCTATCTCCACTTCATGGGATTTAATCTCCATTATAGTACCCGTGTAATAGCCTAAGCCACGAGCCAGCCGGCTATCAAAACGCACTTCAAACGCTTCTTCCGCTTCCTGGGGCAAATGGCTTAAGATAAAGCGCATCTCTTGTATGCCTTCTAATCCGATAGAGCTAGCCTTTAGCAGCACTTCCAACTGAGAGAGCTGCGCCTCGTTGTCGCCTTCCAAAAGGAGGAAGGGCTTTAAGGCCGTGATACAGCCTTCCTTAAATTCGCATTTCTTTAATTCCTCTATTACGCCCTCTAAGCCGACCTTGTCGAACTTATCCATTGCCACCGTCATCTCAGTCAAACGCTCCGGAATGCCTATGCTTTCAGCAATACCGGCCAGTATTTTGCGATTGTTGAGTAGCATAACCACTTTCAACTGCAACTTTGAGAAGATAGCCTTCGCTAACTCCACAAACTCAACCTCCATGAGCAGGGAATCAGTTCCTACTACATCGGCATCACACTGATAAAACTCCCGATAGCGTCCCTTCTGAGGTCTATCGGCACGCCATACGGGTTGTATCTGATAACGTTTGAAGGGCAACGAAATTTCACTTTTGTGCTGTACTACGAATCGGGCAAACGGAACAGTAAGATCGTACCGCAATCCTTTCTCCGCAACCTTCGTAGTAAGATGCGCTACATTACGCTCCAAAAGGTCCTCATCGCTAAGCTTTGACAGCCAGTTTCCTGAGTCTAAGATACGAAATACAAGACGATCTCCTTCCTCCCCATACTTACCCATCAACGTACTCATCAACTCTTGTGAGGGAGTCTCAATTTGCTCATATCCAAAGAGTCGAAACTGCTCTTTAATTGTGTCAAATATATAGTTTCGCCGAAGCATTTCACTCGGCAGGAAGTCTCTGGTTCCTTTAGGTATAGAGGGTTTACTCATCACTCAATTCAATAAATTCTTTCTTTGTCGCTGCTTTACGCTCATACAGAGCAACACGAACAGAATACTCATTACGCTCATCGGCTTCGAAATATTCTTCTTTTCCGCATTGCTTCCACTCACTAAAATCAATCTCCGGGAAATGGGCATCTGCATCCGGGAAATACGCCTCTACGGTAGTCAAATAAAGGCGATCCGTATAGGGCAACATAGTACGATACAGCATAGCACCGCCTATTACAAAGAGCTCCGTCTCACCTGCTTGGCGAATATTGCCGAGAGCCTCTTCCACTGATGTGAATACATCGGCATCCGGCAGGGTACTGATCTGTGTAGACACTACTACGTTGCGTCGCCCGGGGAGTGCGCCTTTCGGCAAGGAGGCATATGTGTTACGCCCCATGAGGATAGTGTGTCCCATGGTCGTAGCCTTGAAACGCTTCAAATCACCGCTCAGACGCCACAGGAGATCGTTGTCTCTCCCAATAGCTCGGTCCAAGCCCTCTGCAACTATGATTGATATGGTCATATCTTTTAATCAAATAGCTACGGAAGCCTTAATATGGGGATAGGGATTATAGTCTTCCAAAAGGAAATCCTCATAACGGAAGGCATCTATATCCTTTACTTCCGGATTAATCTTCATTTGTGGTAGGGGGCGTGGCTCTCGCTCCAACTGCAACTTAGCTTGCTCTATGTGATTGAGGTATAAGTGTGCATCACCTAATGTATGCACAAATGTGCCCGGCTGCAATCCGACCACCTGCGAAATCATCATCAACAAAAGTGAGTACGAAGCAATATTGAAGGGTACTCCGAGAAATAGGTCGGCACTGCGCTGGTAGAGCTGTAAAGAGAGTTTCCCTGCTGCCACATTAAATTGCATCAGAATATGGCAAGGGGGCAAGCGCATTTCATTTAGCTGCGCTACATTCCATGCAGAGACAAGCATACGACGACTATCGGGCTGTCGCTTTATCTCTTCTATCACAGACTTAATTTGGTCTATCGAACCTTTATCATAACGAGGCCACGAACGCCATTGAACACCATAAATGGGGCCTAGGTTGCCCTGTTCATCTGCCCATTCATCCCAAATACTCACTCCATGATCATGCAGATAGGCTATATTCTGATCTCCACGAAGAAACCATAGAAGCTCATATATAATGCTCTTCAAGTGCAGTTTCTTGGTAGTAAGCAAAGGGAAGCCTTCCGACAAATCAAAGCGCATCTGGTAGCCAAAGATACTTTTGGTACCGGTACCCGTACGATCGCTTTTTTCAACCCCTTCTCGGAGTACTTTATTCAGCAAATCAAGATACTGTTTCATAACAGTACAAAGATAAATATTCCAAAGGACAATAAAGCGAAGCGCCCTCCGACTAATGATCAAGATTTGGATTCAGTAGTCTGTTGCGCTTGTCTATGCGTAGAGAGCATACCGCAAGCCGCCAATATATCCTCCCCTCGAGATGCTCTAATAGTTGCGGTTACTCCGGCATCTTCAAGTTGCTGCTTAAATATTTCTAAGCGCCTTGCATCCGTGTGCGGTAGATCTACTCCCGGTATGGCATGGTAGCGTATGAGGTTCACCCGGCAATTGATTGAGCGCAAGAGGCGCTGCAAACGTCTGGCATGCCCGGGAGTATCATTCAATCCACCAAAAACGATATACTCAAAAGTTAACCTTCTTTGCCCTGCGAAGCTATAGCCCTTTAGCTTGCGTATCAGCTGCTCAAAAGGCACTGCTTTCTCTACCGGCATCAGCTGCATACGCTCTTCATGGAAGGGGGAATGCAAACTAATAGCCAAGTGCGCATCACACTCTTGTAGGAAGCGACTTAACCCGGGTTCTACGCCTACCGTAGAGAGGGTAATACGCCGTGGGCTCATCGCAATTCCCTTAGGCAGCGTGAGACACTCAATCGCCTTGAGCACATTATCCACATTATCCAGCGGCTCTCCCATGCCCATAAATACTATATTGGTGATATGCTTACGCTCCGGCAATGAAAGAAACTGATTCACAATCTCTGCCGAGGTAAGATTGCCATTGAATCCCTGCTTGCCGGTCATACAGAAAAGGCAATTCATCTTACACCCCATTTGGGAAGATATACAGAGTGTACTGCGGTCCTCCTCAGGTATATATACCGCTTCAACACAATGCCCCTCACGGGGAGCATAGAGGTACTTCTTAGTACCATCTACCGACTCCTGTACTTGTACGGGCGCATGCCTGCCAATAGTAGCATGGGCGGCTAAGAGTTCACGGTACTTAAGCGATATATTGGTCATTTCATCAAATGACGTAACGCATTTCTTATACAGCCACTCCGTAAGCTGCTGCCCTGCATAGCGTGGCATACCCAAAGAGACAGCGAAAGAACTCAGTTCATCTGTATTGAGCCCTAACAATTCCAGTTTCTGAGGAGTCTCTTCCATTTGGTCTGTCATAGATCTATTCTACCGCCTCAAAATCAATTAGTCGGCGCTCGGCATCACATGAGACCACACGCACTGTAATCTTTTCTCCCACTCGATAGACACGCTTATAACGCTTTCCAATGAGCGAAAAGCCCGACTCGTCCAACTCATAGAAATCATCCTCCAAAGAGCGAATAGGAATCAATCCATCACAGCCGCTCTGCACGAGCTGTACATAGATACCCCACTCGGTAACACCGGAAATAATACCATCGAATATCTTTCCTATTTTCGTATCCAAATAGCGTACCTGCATATACTTCACCGAAGCTCGCTCCGCCTTGGTAGCGACCTCTTCACACTTAGAAGTATACTCTGCCACTTCGCTCAGTTCATTGTACTTCACGCTCTTGGCTTTCTCAAATAGATAGCGGTCTATCAAGCGATGCACAACCAAATCCGGATAGCGTCGTATAGGAGAGGTAAAGTGTGTATAGTAATCAAAGCCGAGGCCGAAGTGCCCTATATTATCGCAACTATAGTAAGCAGTCATCAATGTGCGCACCAATACCATTTCCACTAACGGCTGCCTTGGGGTATCGGCGATCTGCTCCAGCACTCTATTGATAGTGCCGGCCGTAGGCTTTGCTTCTTTGCGGAGCTTCATGGGGAGCAAGTTACTTTCGTCCAGATAAGCGGCAGCCTGCTTGAATGTGTACTCGTCAATAGGGGGATGAACACGATAGATGAAAGCACGCTCTGTCTTTGGCTTAGGACCTCGCGTCGGATTGTTAATGCGCTTTGCCACCGTTCTATTAGCCAGTAGCATAAACTCTTCTATCAACTGATGAGCCGTGCCATTGACTACCGTTTCCACACCAATAGGATTACTTTGAGCGTCCAAAAGAAACTTCACCTCAGTAGAACTAAAATTGATACTACCTCCCTTGAAACGCTCCTTGCGAAGCTTTTGCGCCACTTGATCCAGTAGGCGAAGCTCCGCTGCGTATGGTCCCTCCTCTCCATCCAATATAAGCTGTACCTCTTCGTAGGAGAAGCGGTGATCACTATTTATAACGGTGTGACGGATACGATAGTTTACCACCCGGGCATTAACCGTATCGATTGTAAATATCACAGAGAAGCAGAGCCTATCCTCATTGGGTCTCAATGAGCATATATCATTACAAAGACGCTCAGGCAGCATAGGCACTGTACGGTCTACTAAATAAACGCTGCACCCCCTGCTATAGGCCTCCTCATCAATTAGTGAACCGGGCTTTACGTAATGGCTGACATCCGCTATGTGTACCCCTATTTCCCACCTGTCTGTATCGAGGTTCCGCACCGAGATAGCATCGTCAAAATCCTTTGCATCGGCAGGGTCTATCGTAAAAGTTGTGACCTTACGAAAATCCTCCCGCTCAGCGATATCCTCCTTTGTAATCTTTGCATCCAGCTTTTCGGCGGCTTGCTCCACACGCTTCGGATATCGGTAAGGCAAATCAAACTCAGCCAAGATGGCGTGCATCTCCGTATCCGCTACGCCACTCTTGCCCAACACGTCAACTACCTCTCCAATCGGATTCTTACTATTCTCGGGCCACTTGACCATGCGTACAATGGCTTTATCATGGTCATGCGCCTTTTCAAAGCTTCCCTTCGGCAACAGAATATCGCTATCCAGATACTTATCATGCGTTACCAAAAAAGCGTAGTCTCCTTTCTGCTCCACAACGCCCACAAAGTGTTCCTTACTGCGCTTGAGCACTTTAACCACTTCACCTTCCGGCTTGGCTCCTTTCTTATGAGGAAAGAGACGTACTAATACAGTATCACCATTCAGGGCATGGTGACGATTGCGCTCATTGACGGCAATCTCTGTTTGATCCGCCACGGCACTATTGGTTCCATTGTTGCGTCGCTGAAAAGTAGCCTCTATCGTAGCCGGTGCACCATGGAAACGATACTTACCTCGCCCCACACGCTCCAGTGTTTTCTCTTGAGCTAAACGCTCCAAGGCACTTTTGACCAGCTCTTTCTCCTCTTTCGTCTGCGCCTGTAAATAAGCCGATACCTGACGATAATTATAGCTTCCGCCCACATTACTTCTGAAGAACTCCTGTAGTTTCTTCACTGTCTTATCGTTAAGCACAAACTTGCCGGTACTCGCTTTATTAGAGCGCTTGGAAGACGATTTCTTTCCCCCTGCTTTTGTGGCCTTCTTTTTCATTCTATAGTTTAGTCTTGTTTATTCCATCCTTATTGTGGAGGACGATACTTGCCGGCGTACTTATCCCCAAGGATACTTAAATAGCTTATATACCGCGAGACAGCTATTTCCCCTCTGTCTATTGCCGCACGTACAGCACAACCAGGTTCATTGAGATGACGACAATTATTAAACCGACACTGAGCACTCAAGGCAAAGAATTCCTTGAAATAATGTGCGGTATCCTGCTCATCCATTTCCAGCGTGCCAAACCCCTTTATTCCTGGGGAGTCGATTATATATCCCCCATCCAATGAGGGTATCATCTCACTGGTAGTAGTGGTATGCGTACCCGTACCAAAGTGCGAACTCAGCTCACTTACCGGCAAATCAACTTCCGGCAACAGCATATTGATCAGAGAGCTTTTCCCTACCCCGGAGTGACCGGCTACAAGTACAATCTTACCCTTTATCAGCTCGCTTAACTCCTCTTTGCCCTCCGAAGTCTTAGTGGACACTTGCAATACTTTATAGCCAATAGATCGGTATAGCTGTGCAAGATCCTCTACATCTTGCTTCAACGCTACCTCCGTGTAGAGGTCCACTTTGTTAAAAACAATGACTACCGGGACACTATACGCTTCTGCGGTAGCTAAGAAGCGATCCATAAAAGTAGTAGTGGTAACAGGCTGTGTAAGCGTAACAACCAGCAAGGCACAATCTATATTAGCGGCCAATATATGAGACTCTTTCGATAGATTAGCTGCTTTACGAATAATATAGTTGCGCCGAGGTAATATACCCACCACCATAGGCGGATGCCCCTCTTCCGAATAGGATACCTCCACTCGATCTCCCACGACCACGGGAGAGGTCGAACGCACTCCCTTGAGTCTAAGGTTACCTTTTACTACGGCATCCCTAACTGCGCCCGTATGATCCGCAATTCGACACACATTGCCCATAGCGCGGATTACGAGTGCAGTCTCCATATTCAATACAAGTTGATCGACAGCCCATTAAAGGCTGTCGTTATTTCTTTATTATACCGTAAGGATTTCTTTTTCTTTAGCTGCAAATATTTTGTCAGCTACCTCAATGTACTTATCGTGCAGCTTTTGCATACGATCTTCCGCATCCTTAGCTACATCCTCCGGCAGCGCATCATTTTTAACACTTTTACGGATCTTATCAATGGCATCACGACGTGCGTTGCGTATGCTGATCTTAGTATCTTCTACTTCGTTCTTTGTCTGCTTAACGAGTTGCTTACGACGCTCTTCTGTAAGAGGAGGTATACCGATACGAACGATCTCACCGTTGTTCTCCGGCATAATTCCCAGGGGAGAGTCGATAATAGCTTTTTCAATATCCTTGATGATCTTCTTTTCCCACGGTGTAATCACTATACTGCGTGCATCGGGGATGGATATGGAAGCCACCTGACTCAATGGTGTAGGCGTGCCATAATAATCCACCCGAATGTCATCCAATAGCTTCGGATTGGCCTTGCCTGCCCTAATACGAGCGAGCTTCTCTTCCAGGTACTCGGTACCTTTCTTCATAGCTTCTTCTGCTATGGCTATATATTCGTCAATCTGTTGCATAGTTGTATGTAACTTATATTTATTATTCGTTTTCTACTAAGGTACCCAGAGGCTCTCCCTTCATTAAGCGCACTAAGTTGCCCTCTTGATCCATATTGAATACTCTGATACGAAGTCCGTTGTCACGCGCCAAGGTCATGGCAGTCAAGTCCATTATCTTAAGCTCTCGTGCATACACTTCATCGTAAGTAATTCGCTCAAAGCGTTTTGCTGAAGGATCTTTTTCCGGATCAGCCGTATAAATTCCGTCCACACGCGTACCCTTAAGCATCAAGTCTGCCCCGATTTCAATAGCACGCAGTACAGAAGCAGTATCCGTAGTAAAGAAAGGATTACCCGTACCACCGGCAATGAGTACCACTTTACCCTCACGTAGTGCCTGCTTAGCGACCGGTGCCGAGTAGTGCGATCCAATAGGCGACATAGGATGTGCCGTGAGCAGCAAAGCATCCTGTCCAATGGCTTGTAAAGAGGCAGTCAATGCAAGCGAATTAATCACGGTAGCCAACATGCCCATACTATCGCCGGTCACACGATCAAAGCCGGAAGCAGCTCCCGCCATACCGCGAAAGATATTACCGCCCCCTATTACGATGGCTATCTCATTGCCCAATAGGACACTCTCTTTGATCGCTGCTGCATAGCTATCCAAACAAGATTTATCAATTCCCTCTTTGCGCGCTCCGGCTAGCGACTCGCCACTCAGCTTAAGTAATACCCGCCTTTTTGCCATAATCTATCTTCGTTATTTCCTGAAACCATAAAGCTTAAGTATATCCTCTTTACAAAGTAACCATTTTTCCGTGAAGTTTCCAACAATAGGATTCTTTACATAGGGATTGCTCCGAAAACAACAGCCTTTCAAGGGTTATAAAACAAAGACCACGGTCATTAGAAAAAAGATAGGTATCTTTTGATTGAAAGGCACTGATGTTTCGTTAGAAAGATACAGATGTTTCAAATGAAAGGTTCTGATCTTTTTTGAAGTCTAATAGATCGATACTTATTGCAAAGGCAAAGCCTCTCGGACAAAATTGCCGTTGTATAACACGTTGCCATAAGGGGAAGAGAGACCAACAGAGTATCATTAGGCGATATTATCGTATATTTGCAACATAAGGAGCCCTATCTCTTTCAGAGAGTAGGGAATAGAAAAGTAATGATAAAGAAAGAGAGTTCTTGTTTTATGAAGAAAGTTTTTTTTGTACTTACAGCACTACTGCTGGGCATAGCTACGCTATCCGCCCAAGAAACGAAGGAGCAGAAGACTAATACACAGGGAGCCGTGATATTTGCCGTTGAAGATTCGTTTGACTTTGGTACAATCAAAGAGGCTGACGGACCTGTAACCCATGCCTTTACTATCAAGAATACAGGCAACGCACCCTTAGTAATAACGCGCGCTACAGCCTCTTGCGGCTGCACAAAGCCTAAATACAATACGGAGCCCGTTGCTCCTGGTAAGTCTACTATTGTAGAGGTTACCTACAATCCTGCCGGTCGCCCCGGTCAATTTGTGAAAACCATTGCTATCTATAGTAATGGGAAGGAGGGTGCCTACATTGTGCGGATTAAAGGAGTAGTAGAGTAAAAGGCACCACACACGGGGCTTAAGTACGCTTGAGAATGAATAAGAGACGGATACTTTTCCTGCTGGGGCTACTCGCATGGATAGGCACAGCCGGAGCACAAACACTGACGTTCAGCGAAACCACCCACAACTTTGGCATGGTAGCTGAAGAGAAGGGGAGCGTGACCCATCTCTTTCCCTTCACCAATACAGGCGACAAGCCCCTTGTAATCACTGCAGTACATACCGATTGTGGCTGCACAACACCTAAATACACTTTGGAGGCTGTGGCGCCCGGAGAGAGTGGATTTGTATCCGTTAGCTTTGATCCCCTCTACCGCCCCGGTGAGTTTATCAAAGAGGTTCGCATTTTTTCCAATGCGGGAGAAGAGCCTTTTTTGCTACATATCAAAGGGATTGTAATTTCTCTCAGCGAAGGGAAAGACAAAGGCCTACACATCGGGGACCTTTATATCAATTCCCCTCGCCTTAACTTCGGGATTGTTAGCACGGCACAAACGAGTAGGCTACGCTTCATTGTAGCCAATAAGAGCGAGCAACCCCTTGAGGTTACCCTAAGCCCACAAACCGACGAAATTACACTATCGGCAACACGCATTGCCCTTGGCGATCATGAACCCATGGAAGTCATTGCCGTTGCCAAAGGTACGCCACAGACTTCTTATGGATTGATAAGCCGGCCTATCCGGGTTACGGCTAAACGAAATGGGCAGATAGTAGGCACCGGAGAAATAGCCATCTCCCTACCCTACGTGCCGGATTTGGATCGATCCGACTCATTAGCACCCCAATTAGAGCTACGCACCTACATCGACTTGGGCATAATCCCTACTGACTCCACCTACAAGGGCATAGTAAGACTGAAAAACATAGGGCAAAAACCGCTTTTATTATATGGAGTTTATCCCGATACAAGCCTTATTGAAGCAGAGATTAGCCGAACTTGTATAGCGCCGGGGGAGGAGGGTACAATCAGCTACCGGATAGATACGGCTAAGTTAGCTCAAACCGACGAACAGCGCCTTACGAGCGATCTCTCCCTTCTCTGCAACGATCCGGCAGGACCACTGCGCAAAATACGCATTATGGCTCGTACCAACCAATAAACAACCTTCCGCTATGCAACAACACTTTGACAAAGATAGTGCGCACATTGACCATCCCGAGAATGACCCTGCCTACCAAGGGCTCAAGGTAAATCGCGGCATTAAAGCACCACCGATTATAAACCCCTACTTCAAACCACGTAAGCGACGCCGCTACACGACAGACGAATATGTAGCAGGCATCCTGGAAGGAAATGTATCTCTCTTAAGTCAAGCGGTTACGCTCATAGAAAGCACCCTAACTTCAGACCGACACATGGCACAAGAGATCATTGAAAAGTGCCTTCCGCATAGTGGCAACTCCATGAGAATAGGAATCACGGGCGTGCCCGGATCAGGTAAAAGTACCAGTATTGATACCTTTGGTATGCATCTTATTAAGCAGGGGCATAAACTGGCTGTACTGGCAATTGACCCTACCAGCGAGGTAAGCGGAGGAAGTATATTGGGCGACAAAACGCGTATGGAGGCACTTTCGCGAGAGAAAAACGCTTTTATTCGTCCAAGTCCGGCCGGAGATTCCTTAGGAGGTGTGGCGCGCAAGACAAGAGAAACGATTATTCTCTGCGAAGCCGCCGGCTTTGATACTATTTTTGTCGAAACAGTAGGCGTGGGACAGAGTGAAACTGCGGTGCACTCAATGGTAGACTTTTTTCTACTCATACAGTTAGCCGGCACAGGTGATGAGCTGCAAGGGATCAAACGAGGGATTATGGAGATGGCCGATGGTATCATCATCAACAAAGCAGATGGGGACAACATCGACAAAGCCAAGCTGGCGGCCTCTCACTTCCGCAATGCTCTTCAGCTCTTTCCTGCAACGGAATCGGGCTGGGAGCCTAAAGTGCTCACCTACTCAGGCTATTATGCTATCGGTATAAAAGATATATTTGACATGATCGATCAGTATCGGCATTTTACTGTTGATAGGGGGTTCTTTGATCTCAAGAGACAACGTCAGGCAAAATGGTGGATGTACGAAACTATCAACGACACACTTAAAAACTCTTTCTACGAAGATGAGCGCGTAAAAGCGCTGCAGCAAGAGATCGAAGAGTGTATTCTGCAGGACCGCATTACCCCATTCAAGGGGGCACAGAAACTGCTGGATACCTACTATCAAGCACTCCGACAGGACGCAAGAAAATAACTTTATAAGCCATTTTTTAAGCACTTACCAATTATGAGCAACCCGGATTTATACGACATCTACGACGATGAGGATGCTATCGCCTTTATCCGCCACACACTGAGCGAGGAGATGAATAAATCTCTTGACGACGATGATCTCTATTATATCATTGACTTGATTTACGACTTCTACGATACGCGCGGCTACATGGACGAATACACTGAGGAGGATGAGGACAAGGACCGAGAAGTGGTCCTGGATCTGGACGAAATGAGTGATTTCATCCGCGAGGCTATCCGCAAGGACGGTATGGAGCCCATTGAAGATATCGTTATCCAAGCAGTAGTAGAGGCTGAGTTGGATTACGAAGAAAGCCTCTATGATGAGGATAAAGAGTAACAGACTACACTAACTCACCACCATGGGAAAGGGCAAGTTAGCCAAATTCGCCTATATAGATACGCTTCCCTTTGTACTTCAATATCCCTGGAGTCGCTTACAGGAAGAGGGGTTTCCCTATCAAGGAAAGTGGGAGACCGACTTTTTTCACAACGAACACCCTATCACAGTTGAGCTGGGTTGCGGTGGTGGCGAGTACACGGTTGCTTTGGCGCAAGAGTTCCCAAATGGGAATTACATAGGGGTTGACCGCAAAGGCGCACGGATATGGGCAGGGGCCAAACAGGTAGTGGAAGGGTTGCTACACAATGTAGCGTTTCTGCGCACCGACATAGCAATGATTGACTCGTTTTTTGCCGCTAAGGAGGTATCTACACTGTGGATCACCTTTCCGGATCCTATGATGAAGCGCACACGCGGAAGGCTTATCAGCAGCTATTACTTGGAGCGATATCGCCACATTCTATCTCCGGAAGGGAAAATTTTCCTCAAGACGGATAGCAACTTCCTTTATGAATATACGCTGCTGCTTTTAGAGGCCAATCACATAGAGCCGGAAGCAGCTACCAATGATTTATACCATCCCACCGAACCGCTGCGCGAAAAAGTGCCTTATGCCTCTACGCGCTACGAAGCGCAATGGCTTGCTCGGGGGAAAAAGATCAAATACATAGCTTTTTCGCTACAGGATGCACCGGAGCAGTTTATTGAGCCTGATCATGAACCTCCCCACGATGATTATAAGAGCATCACACGATTTATGCATCCCGGTACATAATATATATAAGCTCGCTTTCCTATCATGGACCTATACCCACAACTCATATTAGACGCACTCAAAAAGGTTCGATACCCCGGTACAGGTGAAGATATTGTATCACTTGGAATGGTGGAAGCACTTCGCATAGAGGGGCATAAAGTATCGTTTAACCTACGCTTCGCTAAACATAACGACCCTTTTCATAAGTCGGTCATTAAAGCAGCCGAACAGGCACTGCTCACTTTTGTTTCCCCCGATATAGAGATCAAAGGAAATATTACCCCGCTCTTCCCCGAGGCTAAGCCGGTTGCCGATACGACAGAGCAGCCACTCAAAGGGGTAAAAAATACGATTGCCGTTTTCTCCGGAAAAGGGGGAGTAGGCAAAAGTACACTAACGGCTAATTTAGCGGTAGCTTTATCCTTGAAAGGCTATCGGGTAGGGGTTATTGATGCGGATATATACGGTCCCTCTATGCCCAAAATGTTTGGTTGCGAGGAGGCGCGTCCCGTTGCACAAGAGATTGATGGGAAAGAGCTGATTGAGCCTATTGAGGTTTTCAACGGGATCAAGCTACTGTCAATCGGCTTCTTTGTAGATCCCGACAAGGCTCTTATTTGGCGCGGCTCAATGGCATCCAATGCAGTAACTCAGATTATTACACAAGCTAATTGGGGGGAACTGGACTTTCTTCTTTTAGATATGCCTCCGGGTACCGGTGATATACACCTCACCATTGTGCAAACGATTGCACTTAGTGGTATCATTATGGTAACCACCCCTCAGGAAGTTGCTTTAGTAGATGTACGCAAGGGAATTGATCTCTTCACGAATGACAAAATCGAAGTGCCGATCCTTGGTATTGTGGAGAATATGGCTTGGTTTACTCCGCAAGAGCTTCCCAACAATAGGTATTATATCTTTGGCAAAGGGGGTGGCGAGCGTTTGGCACAAGAGCTGAAGCTTCCTCTATTGGCTCAAATCCCTATCGTCGAAAGTATATGTTCTTCCGGAGATCAGGGGCAGCCGTCCGCCTCACAGAAGGATAATATGCTGTCGCTCTTTTTTGATAACTTTGCCGACGCTGTAGTAAAAGCTGTTCAAGAGCGCAACAGTAAAGAGCCTCCTACCAAGCGTGTAGAGATGAGGCACTAATGGGATAAACGAATCCAATTATACAGTAGTGCGGTCTGCCGCTGCCATGCGTCATGCATGGGGGAGGAAAGTCCGGGCAACATAGGGTACCATACTTCTTAACGGGAAGGCGGCGTGAGCCGTAAAAGCAGGTAACAGAGAATAACCGCTTCCGGGGACGAGTTCCTCTCTATAGGAGCAAGGGTGAAAAGGTGGGGTAAGAGCCTACCGAGACACTGGTGACAGTGTCTGCCGTACCGCTTATGGGTTGCAAGATCATGTATACCGGCGCTGTAGGACGACCCGTCCGATGCCGAGGGGTAGATTGCTGGAGGGCTGCGGCAACGCAGTTCGTAGATAAATGGCAGACAGCGCATTTGCGCTACAGAACCCGGCTTATAGCACTACTGTACCTCATAGAAAAAGGCATGTAGCAGGACGATACCGCGCTACATGCCTCTTTTTTTCCCGTAGCAAAGAGGAATATTTTCCCTACACTTATCACCTTTCGGATCTATGCCTATAGTCTCAGTCATTCTGCAAAGTCAACCGATAAGAAAACTTTACTTTTATTTCCAAATTCAGAGGTCTACTTATAGGAATGACTACCTTTGCAGTACAGGAATAAAAACAAAAGGATATGAAAAAAGCTTTTATGAAGGTGACTAATTATATCTCAATAGCCGCCTTTTTCACACTGTTCTTTGCTGCTACGGCAGCATCGCAAAGCATTACCTTTACTACCTCCAAAAAAGTTGGCGAGACTGTGCAGCTTCTGATTAAGGGAAGTGGCACAATAGAGGCAAACGGTATCAGCGAGGCCATTATATCGGGGCAAAAGAAATCGTACACACTGACTGCCCAGAGAGTGACACTAAAGGGTAATATCAGCAAGCTCGAGTGTACGTCCAATGCATTAACCACTTTAGACGTATCGCAATGTGGCACTTTGGAAGAGCTCACTTGCTACACCAATCAACTAACATCCTTAGACGTGTCGGCATGCGCAAGTCTTTCCTCCTTAGAGTGCTGGGACAATCAATTAACCTCATTGCTCCTTCCCCATAAAGGGACCCTTTCTTACTTAGACTGCGGCAATAACCGCCTTACGGAGTTAGACCCATCCGACAATGAGGGTATAGAGTACCTCTTATGCTACCACAATCAATTAAAAACGATCAATCTAACAGGATGCACTGCGCTTGCCTGCTTAGCGTGTCAAGACAACCGACTCTCCTGTAGTGCTATGGAGGCTTTAGTGGGCGCACTACCCACTCGCACTCCGGAAGAGGAAGCCGTATTTGATGCTTTGACAGACCAGGAACGAACAGCGCAAAGCGGAGAAGGAAATATCCTGCTTACTCATGCTGTAGAAGTGGCGACTGCTAAGAATTGGAATGTCTTCTCTGTCGGAGAGGACGACAAGGAAACCGAGTATACCGGAAGAGAAGGCTCTTGCTCTGACTTCGAGCCCAGTACGATTATTTTGTCTACTGAAAGAGCCGTTGGGAAGCAAGTCACCCTAAGCATACAAGCCAACGGAGCCGTTACGGCAAAGGGACTTGTAGAGCCAATTAACACAGATGGCACAAGTCACGCCTATACTCTTTCTGCACAAACGATCACGCTACAGGGAAATATTACAAAACTTATCTGTGAAGGGAATCAACTCACCACACTCAATGTATCGCAATGCAAGCCCCTCGCAGCACTACATTGTGCCGATAATGCGCTACAAACCATAGACGTACAACAAAATACGAACCTAACCCTATTGGATTGCGCACGAAATGCGCTGAGTGCTTTAGACATCTCTTCGTGCACTAACTTAAAGGAGCTTTACTGTGGCGGCAATACGCTACACGCTTTGGATGTATCTGCCTGCTCACTTTTAGAAACTATCTCTTGCTACAGTAATCGTATCACCGCTCTAAATGTTTCATCCAACACGCTTCTCAAACATATTGCCTGCGAGGACAACCTCATTGGCTGTGAAGAGATGGAGCAGCTTGCCACCAGCTTACCCAAGCGGGAGGCTTCCGAAAAAGCAACCCTAATTGCCTTGTGTGATAAGGAAAAGAAAGCGACCACAGGTAAAGGGAATATAGTAACCGAGCATATCGTAGCCATAGCGAGCGAAAAGGCGTGGAGCATACTGAGTGCCGAGGTCGGAGGGTCCGATAAACAAAGTCCGTTCACAGGGAGAAAGGGAGTTTGCCAAGACTTCAGTGGCGCCCGCATCACATTTACTACAAACAAGAAAGTAGGGGCGAAGATCAAGATGCTTATCGACGCTGATGGCCCTGTAACAGCAACCGGGTTAAAAGAGCCGGTAAAGACAGATAGTACTTTTACTTGGTATACACTTATGGCACAAACGGTTACCCTAAGTGGCGATATAAGTATAATGAATTGTAGCAAACTTGAGTTAACCTCTCTCAAAACCACTCAGAGCCCCTTGCTGACTACGCTCTTATGCCAAGACAATCAATTAGAAACGTTGGATGTTACGCAATGCGAAAATCTGACAACGCTCTTTTGCCACAACAACAAACTCACCTCATTAGATCTCTCTTACTGCCCACAGCTGATGTACTTAGCATGTGACGACAACCAATTGTCCACCTTAGACATAACCGCCTGTAGAGAGCTGAAAACACTTTCCTGCTCCTCAAATCAATTAACCACATTTGATATATCCGGAAGAGAGAAATTAGAAAGATTTTGGTGCTATGGGAATATGCTGGAGCACCTGAACGTAGCACAATGCCCCAATCTAACGTCTCTAATGTGCTACAACAATAAACTCACCTCATTAGACGCGTCGCACTCCACTCATCTGCAATATCTCTATTGCTATAGCAACCGCCTTACTTCACTGAATATCTCTGATTGTAAGGATCTCTTTTGGCTTTCTTGCGAAGACAACCTATTGAACTGCACTGCTATGGAGGCCATTGCGGAGGCTTTGACTGATCGCTCTACGAAGGAGACTGCTTCAATAGATGTACTCATCTATGCAGAAGAAACAGGCGACCCCTCTACAGGCAATGTATTTACCGAGCATGCTGCCAATATTGCAAAGAGCAAGAACTGGAGCGTCTACTCAGTAAAGCAACCCGGCTATGGATATGGACACCCGTATGCAGGTAGAAAGGGTCAATGCACCGATAGTGAACTCACCTTCACCGTATCGGTAGAACCCAATGCACATGGACGCATCACCGTATCGGGAGCCGATGACCTACAGAAGGTTGCCTATGGGAGCAAGCTGAAAGTAAGCGTTTCACCCGATGAGAAATATGTATTAGACAAGCTATGGGCCAATGATGAAGATATTACAGCGACAAAGAGCTTTACAGCCGTAAGCAATGTAACGATCAAGGCGAGCTTCCGCAATCCTACCACCACGCTTCAGGAAACAGCCGTAGCTATCTATCCCAATCCGACATCGGAGAGCGTGTACTGGCAAGGAGCTGCACCCTATTCGGCAATACGTTTGTATAGTTTATCGGGGCATCTACTGGCATCCGCAACAAGTGATTCAATAGGTAAGGGGACCCTATCGGTTGCCACATTCTCAGAGGGAGAATACCTATTTGTACTGTACGAAAACGAAGAGCCATCCTTTACTACCAAGCTTACTATTAAGCGTAAGTAAAGTACTCTAAAAGGGCACATTTATTTGATAATGCCCTAAAAAGAACTCTGCCTCAATCGAAAGGGATTGGGGCAGCGTTTCATTTTTTATGAGAAAGGATGCATTACTCATCCTCTTGTATAGTAAGACGAAGCAGCTCAATGCGGTTAGAGCTACTCTTGAGTACTGTAAAATGATACTTATCGATTGTCACTTCCTCTTTGTTCTCAGGAATTGAGTTACAGTGATCAATAACAAAGCCCGCCAGTGTATTGTAATCATCAGACTCAGGCAAGTCCAAGCCGAAGCGATCATTCAGATCATCTATCTCTATACGTCCGCTCAAGACCCAATTACACTCATCGAGTTGCTTTGCTATAAGCTTCTTTTTGTCATGCTCGTCTTCTATATCTCCAAAGATTTCCTCTACCAAATCCTCTAAAGTGATAATACCGGCAGTACCGCCTAACTCATCGATTACTACCGCTAAGCTTTGCTTACGAAGCATTAACTGACGCATTAACTTATGCCCATAGGCACTCTCCGGCACAAAGAGCGTCTTGCGCATCCGCTTCTGCCAATCACCCCCTCGAAACATTTCAGAAGAGTGTACATAGCCCACTATGTCGTCAATATTTTCCTTATACACAACGATCTTGGAGAATCCCGTTGTAACAAAAATATCTTTTAGCTCCTCTACATCGGTATCAATATCACATGCCACAATTTCATTACGCGGCACCATACAATCACGGGCTCTAACCTCCGAGAAGTCAATAGCATTCTGTAAGATCTTCACCTCGGTATCCAAAGGCTGCTTCTCAGCACAATACGACTGCATGCTCACACTTAGATAATGATCCAGATCAACAGTAGTCAGCTTAGGCGCAATGCTCTGCGCTTTATTGGAAGAACCACTAATCCAAATGAAGAAGCGACTAATCAAAGCACAAAAAATACTGATCGGATAGAGAATAATGTAAAGGAAATAAATAGGAAAAGCGAAGCGATGCATGCATTTATTGGCATTGCGCTTGAAGTAGCTCTTAGGCAGGTATTCTCCCAAAAGGAGAATCACAAAGGTCGATACAATTGAATTGATCAGAATCACCACCCCATCACTAAAGAATGTGGCAAGCAGCGGATTAAGCAATGCCGATGTAACTAATCCGTACATAACGATGACGATATTGTTGCCCACCAGCATGGTCGTGATATAAAGGCTTGTATTACGGAAAAGACGCCGCAGTACACCGCTAACGGATCCACCGCGTGCCTTATCAATCTGCAGACGAAGACGATCAGTTGAAAGAAATGCTATCTCCATCCCCGAGAAGAAGGCGGAGAAAACGATTAGTACGAAGAGAAAAAGTAAATTAAGCGCTATCGTCATATCATTTATCGTCATCCTCTACCACCGTAACACCATTATTGTTATAGATGGAATAGAGCGTAAAGTCCTGATTAGCGGAAA
Source organism: uncultured Bacteroidales bacterium (assembly GCA_947290775.1). Taxonomy (GTDB): domain Bacteria; phylum Bacteroidota; class Bacteroidia; order Bacteroidales; family Porphyromonadaceae; genus Porphyromonas; species Porphyromonas miyakawae. The sequence goes on from CAMYPM010000007.1 coordinate 57,351, forward strand.
AGCCGGATCCGGTCAAGTGTCGCTCCCCGCTTATGATATTGACCGTATCTTCCGAATAAACATGATTGTGGGGCTTATCCCAGTATAGCTGCTTAGCAAAGAAGCGCTCTCCGCGTTCATTCACTACCTTCACGTTCCCTAAAAAGAGCCAAGTATCTTGTATCGTAAAGTAATAAGCTGTATCGGATGATAGTTGCGTGGGCATAGTTTTAAGAGAGTCAATCTCTTTGGCTAAGAAACCTTCCGGAAAGAACCAACGAGAGCTATCGCCCTGATCATAAATATACCACGCATCAGTCAATAGACGATACTTCGTTTGTCCGGAGTCAGAAACGGCCACATCTACATTGCGAGTAAGCATCGAGTAGCCGGCATTGGCATCAAAGGTAATATGCTCCAATTCCGGCTTCTTTTTCTTACTACACGAAGCGGCTGTAAAAGAAAAAAGGAGTAAAGCACCACTCCCTATAAGGAGAAGTACTTTACTCACGAATAGTCTTTTACGTAGAGCTTGCTTATCGAATAACAGTGGATTCACCGATCCATCCCCCTACGTGGAACGTTTTACCCTTGTCTAACTCGGGATGCATGAATATGTCGGAGGAAGAGGGAAGGCTCCTACGATACGTAGCGATCAGTTGACCGGCCTTGCCTGCTACAGAGGAATCCACCGAGCGTGCTCTCTCCAACTTATCCATTACCAAGTAGAATACACAGCGCTGCTTTACGGGATCATCCGGATAAATAGAAGAAGCGGAAGAAGCATACATTTGTGCAATCAGTATCAATGGAGCACCCATATTGGGGTTCTCTGCCATTGCTTTATTACACAAAGCACGAGCCTGCGAATAGCTTCGAGCATTCATCTGTATCGTAGCGAGCGTATAGTAGCACTGAGCTTTCAGCTTATGATCCTGAGTCAGAGAGATTGCCTTATTGAGGTAGTCGGTTGCTTCGCTAATACGCTTGTTGCTTAGTGCCTCTCTTGCCAAGCCTACAGCTGAAGCAGCTGTGGGTCGAATAGCAAACATGTATTTACTAGCTTTGAAGTACAAGGGGCTATCTTCACAATCTGAGATACGGAACATATCTAACATAGCTTGTAGATAGGCCTGATTCGTCTTGTTAGCCTCCAGATTCTTACCGTAGATATCCGCAAGCATCTTACAATCTGCCAACCCGCTCTGAGCAAAGAGACCATCCAACTGATCCTTCAGTGTCTGTACAAATTCCATGGTCGTTGTATCACCGGCACTCTTAGATAGCTCTATAGACTGCTCTAAATGATCGTTACCTGCCATGTAGTCGTTGATGTATTTCTCATGCCATTCGGGATGACCAATGGCTTTATTGAGTGATGAGAATACATGGAAATATACAACTTGGGGATCTATTTTCTGACTTTTAGCGGATACGACACTACTCGTCCACTTATAAATAAGATCGTAATCAAGCTTCTCGGGAGCTACATAACGCATATAGTCAGATATCTTCTGTGACAAGATCCAATCGCGACCATACTTAGCGTCGTCTCCAAAGTACTCAGCACGCTTATCATAGAGTGCAAGTAACTCATCCAATTTAGCGGCTTTTTCTTGAGCAGAAGCGGCATTCTCCAGTTCCCAAGTAAGGATCTTCACCCCATAGATGTAAATATTCTTGCTTGCTCCGGGGCACTCTTTATAGGCTTTTTCCCAAAACAAACGCGCATCTTTATAGTTGTCACTCTTTGCATAGGAGGTGAGCAAGCTTATATTCTCGCGACAGCGAATACTGTCTTCACCATGCCCGAAAGGTGACCCATCCGTCACTCCGGTCTGTGCGTGAAGAAATCCGACCGGACTCAGTAGTAACGCTCCTAAGAGCAAGTTTCTAATTTTCATTGGTCTGTATTACGTGTCTAATAGTTCTTTTTTGTAATGTAGTTGTAAAGATAGCGATAGTTCGCTTCATTATTGTTAATCAAGCTTGAGTTTACGGAACCAAGCCTCGTTAAAGCGCAAGCCAAATGTGAGTTGCCAGTAGTTCTCCGACACAAATCCTTTGGCACGTGGCATCAGATGCTTGTACTCAACTGTCAGATCCACCCAAGAGCGTCGGTCAACCATGGGGATACCTATACCGGCTGAGATAGCGCCTACGAGCGAGCCCTTAAGCGCACCCGTAGCATCGGGGAGCTGCAAGTAGTGATTCTCTCCTGATAAGCCAAAGCGATACTCCATTCGCCGTCCCAATGAGCGAGACTCACTATCGGGAATAAAGCTCGCACCCAAGGAAAAGCCAAATTGATTGGTCGGAGTAGCCTTAGAAGTGTCAATGAACGCATTGTTCCATATATTATATTGGAGGTCTGCGAGCAGCAAAAGTTTATTTTCCACTGAATAAGCGACGCCAAGACCTATTTCATGGGGCATACGAAAGGCATCACGAGATGATATAGTATCCCTTCGCACCTCTTTTACTATGGCGCCCCCCTGCGAAATATTATCCCAAAAGGTTTGTTTACTCCGGAAGGGCAATGAGGGGCTATACACTGCCCCCAACGTAAGCAATCCTTGCTTCCCTACAGCAAAGGCATACTGCAGGCCGAGATCTGTCTTAAATGCTCTCAATGAAAGCGTCTCGTAAAAATTAGGATTATACGAAGCTGAGGTGCCGTAATCAATTGCCCTTGCGTGTACTTCCTTACCGAAGAGATAACTAAAGTTAGCCCCTAAAGTAAAGTGCTTGAACGGCTCAAAGCTCATCCCAAAGAAAAGGTTACTAATATTGCCCAATCCTCTGCTTTCAACCATAAAATTGCGATCTTTCGCTCCGGGGATTGGCTCTGTTGTTCCAAGGCGATAACCTACCGAAGCATACGGCTTTATACCGGCACTTACTGCCATCCATTTCGTAATGGGAAAGAGCATAGCGGCATATTCGAAGTTTCCTAATATGCGTGTATCTTTATTATTCTGATCCTTCAACAAACTAACCCCGAAGGAACCTCCAAAGTCAAAGATAAAGGTTTGCGAATCTACCGCCGCATAAGAAGCCGGGTTCTTTGAATTGATTATATCGGCACGCCTTAAGGCATACGCTGTTCCTCCTAAGGCTCGAGAAGCTGTAGAGGCTGTTTCGTTTCGCATTCCGATACCAAAGCGTGTATAGGGCGACTCAGTACTATTATTCTGGCCTTGTCCCGTAAAGGGCATCCCTAAGGCAGCTGCCAAAAGGATAAGCAAACTTATTGTACGGTTAATTGATCTCAATATTTTCATTGTAGCTTACAATACTATTTAATCCGACCATTGTAAGTCGCTCCACAAAGGTCACGTTTTTTATTTTCTCCACAAAATAGGACGCATAGCCTCCTGTCAGCAGCACAAGGGCATCGGGGCAATTTTTCTTCACTAACGCAATATAGCCCTCTATTTCATAAAGTACACTGAGAAAGACTCCATTGGCAATGGCACTTTTCGTATCAAGGGCAAAATCTATGTCTACCTTATGCTTACCGGGCTCCACATACGGCAAGTGGGCAGTATGACTCCGCAATGCCTCAGCCCGCAGACCCGGACCGGCAGATATATTACCTCCTAAGAATCCCCGCTTCCGATTTACTCTATCAAAGGTAATCGCAGTACCTATATCTATCACCAAGAAATCATTTGCTGTAGGATATAAGGACAAAGCCCCGACAGCTGCAGCAATACGATCCACCCCCAGCGAAGTACGATCATATCGCTCTACTGCCATAGGAATAGAGGTCTTTTCATCCAACATAATCAAGCGTGCAGCATTCTTCAAAAGCCACGCACGAAGAGGCTCATAGCACTCACCAACGCAACAATAGATCGATACGATCTCACCACTCTCGTCAAACCGGGGAAAGCGTGCTATGGATTCAACGGCCTTATCCAACGTTACGGTAATAGAGGATATAAGCTCTTCCTCATGCGAGAAAGCAATCTTACAAAAGCTATTTCCTTGGTCAATAAGTATTCGTAGAGGCCTCATAAACGCATCACAGCATATGTCGCTCAGCATGGTACGAAGAGCGCACCAATGGGCCACTCTCCACATGTCGAAATCCCATCTTCATTCCTTCGTCTTTGAGCTTATTAAATACATCGGGATGCACGTATTCAACCACGGGAAGATGCTTACGGGTAGGCTGCAAATACTGTCCTATCGTAACTACTGTAACACCACAGTCCTTAATATCCCTCAAAAGCTCCAATACTTCGTCATAGGTCTCGCCTAACCCCAGCATAAAGCCTGTTTTGGTCACTATACCTTTAGAGGCTATATAACGCAGCACCGCTAAGCTACGCTCATAGGTAGCCACGCTACGTACCGAGGGGGTAAGACGCCGCACTGTCTCCATATTGTGCGATATGATATCGGGCTTAGATGAAATAATCCTATCTAAAGCCGCTTCACTCCCACCAAAGTCCGGTATGAGTACTTCAAGCGAAACCTGCGGAGTGAGCGTTCGTATGGCGTCAATAGTTTTTTGCCAATGTAAACTTCCTCCATCAGGCAAATCGTCTCTATCCACACTGGTGATTACAGCGTGCCGAAGTTTCATCTCCCGAATACTGTGCGCCACTGAGTTAGGTTCCTCAGGATTTAAGGGAGCCGGGCGCCCACTCTTGGTATTACAAAAGCGGCAAGAGCGCGTACACACATCCCCTCCTATCATAAAGGATGCAGTACCGCGAGACCAGCACTCCCCTTGATTAGGACACCGACCACTGCTACAGATGGTATGAAGCATATGCGACGACAGCACCTCTCTCGTGTGCTGATACGTCACATTACTTCCAAGCTTGATCTTCAGCCAATCAGGCTTCGGTACGTGCTTCAACGGCTTTTCTCTCTCTTGCATCTATTTTACTGAAGGGTTTGCTTCAGGAAGTTTGTCATCTTCGTATATAGATGTAGTCGGCGATTTCCTCCATAGATACTATGATCTGAGTCAGGATAGACAGCCATATCAAATGCTATATTATTCTGTATCAGTATCTCTGAGAAGCGCATACTATTTTGCGGGTGTACATTGTCGTCCACTGCCCCATAAATCAGCAATAACTTACCCTTTAGATTGGTGGCAATAGGTAATACGGAGCTACTCTTATAGCCGGTTGGATTCTCCTGAGGGGTACGCATATAACGCTCTGTATAAATTGTATCGTAGAAAGCAAAGTCCGTAACAGGTGCTACGGCTATACCGGCAGCAAAAACTCCCTCACCACAACACATAGACCGGAGCACCATATACCCTCCATAGCTCCAGCCCCAAATTGCTATTTTTGAAGCATCTATATAGGGCAATTTACCCAGCTCGTGCGCTGCAGCTATCTGATCTTCAGTCTCCTTGACGCCTATACTCATATAAGTGCTTTTACGCCACTCGCTTCCTCTTGCTCCTGTGCCGCGACCATCCACAATAGCTACAAAAAAGCCCTGCTGCGCCAAGTATTCCTCCCAGCCCATACTAAACTGATCCGCTACCTGCTGCGACTCGGGACCGCTATACTGGATCATCACAAGCGGATACTGTCTCCTTTCATCAAAGTTCAGCGGTTTAATCAGCTCTGCCCGAAGGGAATGTCCTGCCGGTGTAGTAAGGGTAGTAAAACTACGCTCCGGACGAGCTATAGAAGCCAATTTGGTCCTAAGCGCACTATTATCCATAAGGATACGCACACTCTTACCATCCTTTCCGGAGCACACAGAATACGTACGCGGCATCTGACGTGTAGAATGCTCCAAAATAAACCATCTGAAGTCTTGCCCGAAGCGAGCTATATTAAAGCCCTTATCTCCTACCAACAGTGTACTCTTGCCCTTTGGACTTACCCGATAGATCCGGCGCTCTCCCGGATTAGGTAGAGCAGCTTGGTAATAGGCATTCCCATTGCGGTCAACGCCATAGAAATCCGTCACATCATAGTCTCCACTCGTTAGCTGCTTCGTCATAACTCCCTGCTTATTGAAGCGATACAAGTGGCTATAGCCGCTCCTATCACTCTGCATAACAAAGCCCTCCGCATCAATCACAAGGGTATGAATGTATTGCTCACTGATATAGCACTTATCCTGCTCGCGCAGCACCTCGCGAGCTATTGTTGTCTTAGGGTTTACCATGAAGAGACGAAGATCATTCTGCCGCCTATTCAGCGTTACAACTGCCAGCTGCCCCTCTTGCGGAGTAAAGGTGATGCGAGGTATATAGCTATCCTTTTCAAGCGGTAGCTTAATCGTATGGGTACCCTTTGTGAGTACGTCGTAAATACGCACGGAGACAACGGAATTATCCTCACCTGCCTTCGGATACTTATAGGAATACATAGCAGGATACAGGCTATCTCCATAGTAAGTAAGCGTATAGGGTTTTACTGCGCTTTCGTCCGTCGATACATAAGCCAGTGTAGCGGCATCTTCACTCCAAGAAAGAAGGTTCGTAACAGCGAACTCCTCCTCATACACCCAGTCGGTAGAGCCATTGATAATCTCATTTATTTTGCCGTCTGTCGTTACTGCCACTTCGCTATTGAAGTCTAACTTCTTTATGAAGATATTGTTGTCACGCACAAAGGCAATCATTCTACCATCGGGACTAAAGGTGGGGATCATTACTTTATCCTCTTTTCCACTCAGGGGTGCCACGCTTTGGGTAGCCACGTCATAAACGAAGGTCTTCGCTTTGAATGAGCGCCTATAGATCAGCTCCGGCTCCGTCTGCAAAAGCACTTTCTTACCCGAAGGCGCTATCGTATAGGACCATATTCGATCTATCTGATCACCTCCGCGTGCCGAGAGTAAGTCCACTATCGAAGCGACCTCTTTCCCGGTTTTGTAGCTATACAGATTGATTTTTCTTCCATCCCTACTAATGCTGGTATACATATCGCCATCTCCGGGAAAGGGCATGATGCGCGCGCCCGTAAAACGATCGTAAAAAGCCCCTCCGGTTACCTCTTCCAAAGTAATGAGTGAGCCGGCATGCGTTGAGGAAGAAACTGCTACCTGTGCATGAATATTTTGGCAGGGTACAACCCCTAAAAGCAAACCTATAAGAAAAAGAGAAATGCCGAATATATTGGTGTGACGATTCATAAATTCCTTTGGTATTAGAATGTTTATAGCACAGCCCTCCACAGACTCGCTGAGTGTAGGAAGGCTGCTCACAAGGCAATTAAACTCTGTTTAGCGACGCTTCAGCTCCATTATAGCTGTGTCCGACCCCTTCCCATACACAAGGGCTTTATCGCCCTTTATTTCGATACGGGTAGCCTCTTGGAGTGCATCAAATAGGGCAGTTTCCAAAAAATCATTTTCGCACCCTACAAGAGTAGACAGAAGCTCACTTACAGACAGGGAGCCACTCTCCTTTAGGACAAAGCTGCCACTAAACTGATTGCATAGCCCATACCCATGTATGCGTCCCTGACGCAAGTCAAAGCTAAACTCCAACTTCCCTTTTTCAGGTGTAACAGCATCACCGCGTAGTGCGCTTACCTGCCATTTGCCTAAAATATCCTTATAAATTGATTGTTTGGTCTGACGTGCACCGCAAGCAGTGAACACACTCACTACACTCAGGAGTGCCGCAATGATCCATACTTTTTTCTTCATTGTCATCTTTATCTCTAAATATTACCTTACAAAGATAACAATTCATGCTCTAAGAAACCCTCTTTTTGCACAGGGGCAACCTTTAAGTAGCTGAAGAGAACCGAAGCTTTAATCGATTACTACATGCGATGCCATAATGGACTCACCCACGAAAATAGAAGCTTTGCGAGAGAAGGTCTCAGGCGACTCCGTAGTCAAATAGCGCACTTCACCGCCTTTGCTCAAACGCTGCTCCATCTCAGGATGACGCAGCAAATAGTCCTGAAGCGAGGGAGCTACATAAGTACCTTGCTCCACGATGCTAATACCTTCGGGCAGGTATTGCGCTATCTTAGCCCTCAAAAGAGGATAATGAGTGCAAGCCAAGAGAATAGTATCAATAGCCTTATCTTGCTTCAAAAGATGGGTAAGGTGATGGCGAATAAACCAATCCGTTCCCTCTCCGGCTGCTTCTCCGTTCTCCACCAAAGGCACCCACATAGGGCACGCCTCCTGACTAATGGTAAAGCCCGAAAAAAGTTTCTCTATTTCCACCGGATAGCTACCACTTGCGACAGTTCCTTCTGTAGCAAGTATACCGATGTGCTTGTTGTGCGTGATTTGCTCCAGAGCCTCCACAGTGGGACGAATAATCCCCAAAACACGCTTCGTTGGATCCTCCATACAGGGCAAATCCTGCTGCTGAATTGTACGAAGAGCCTTTGCAGACGCGGTATTGCATGCCACAATAATAAGAGGGGCGCCTGCCGAAAAAAGATATTCTACAGCCTGAAGCGTAAACTTATGTACCACATCAAAAGAGCGGCTTCCATAAGGGGCACGCGCATTATCTCCCAAATAAAGCCAATCGTATTGAGGTAAAAGCGCCCTAAGCGCCTTCAAAATAGTTAAACCACCGTAGCCGGAATCAAACACACCGATAGGTGCCCACTGCTTTGTTTCCATAAAATAAGTCCACTTTGCCGGCACAAAGTAAAGCAATTCCGACAAATCAACGGTTCCTCAATCGAAACCAAAAAAAGGAGATGTCAGCAATATGACATCCCCTTACTAAGTTTAACTCTATTAAAAGAGTGCCCGAAGCGGGACTTGAACCCGCACAGCTGCAATAGCCAAAGGATTTTAAGTCCTTCGTGTCTACCGATTCCACCATCCGGGCAAAAGCTTCTTTATCTCAAAAGGAGAAATCAGTAGGGATAAAGTACACTTTGAGCGGAAGACGGGGCTCAAACCCGCGACCCTCAGCTTGGAAGGCTGATGCTCTATCAACTGAGCTACTTCCGCATTCGAAGGAATCTTCTAACAAAGAGCAACGAACATTAAGTTAGAGAGGTGGGCAGTGATGGATTCGAACCACCGAAGGCATACGCCGCTTGATTTACAGTCAAGTCCATTTGGCCACTCTGGCAACTGCCCCTACTCGCTTATGCGTTGTCTTAAATAGCTTCCCTCTTAGAAGCTGAGTGCAAAGGTACTACTTTTCTGATAAAAAACAACTAACATCTATCATTTCTAATGCAGATATTGCTGCTTCCGTACCTTTATTACCATATTTACCCCCACTACGATCTATTGCCTGCTGCTTATTTTCTGTCGTCACAAGCCCGAAGAGAACCGGTGCAGTATGCAATAAATTGAGAGAAGTAATTCCCTGAGTTACGGCATTACAGATACAATCATAATGGCTGGTCTCTCCTCGTATTACACAACCCAATACCACCACAGCATCATACTTACGTACTCCATGCAGCAACTTAGCAGCAGCATAAGTAAGCTCAAAGGCTCCCGGCACAGCCACTTCCACTATATGCGCCTTGGGAATACCGGCAGTAGCGAAGGCCTGTACTGCGCCATCTTTCAACGGCACTGTAATATCCGCATTCCACTGTGCATAGACAACCGCCACATACAGATCTTTCGGATCTCTTCTCCGAAGCTCGTATGTAGCGGGCACTTGTCCTGTATCCGTAGTCATTGATTACTTATTGAGAAGAAGCTCTACGCGAGCTATATCAGCCTCTACTTGCAGTGCTTCAGAAGAAGTATAGTACTTATCCCGTACCGTCTTGTAGGCAGCTAATGCTTTATCATACTTTTGCTGCGTTTCGTACACATGTGCCGCTTTGATCAAGCAGAGTGGAGAGATCACTTCGTTATTAGCCTTGCTTGCAGCTTCTTCGAAGTACTTCACGGCTTCATCCAACTTATCCAACTGCACGCAGCAGTCACCCATCATACGAATAGCGCTGGGAGCGAGCATCTCATCTTTTGCCTTGAACTTCTTCAAGTGATTTAATGCCTCCTCATACTTACCCATATCATAGTATGCGATACCTGCATAGAGGTGACTCAAGTTAGCTGCCTTCGTACCGGAGTACTTATCTATAACGGCAAGCACGCCTTGGTCAGTCAGTCCCTCGGATTTCAGCACAGTGCTGTCGCCACCACTGATAAATTGATCTTCCGCTACATAGAGAGCCTCATTGGCGCGCTCAATACGCGGCTTGCGTACATATTGTACATAAGCCCAAACGCCAAACGCTACTATTACTATTCCGAGAAGGATCCACAGCAGCAAGTTTGCATTCTTTTCAAAAAACTTCTCACCGCGCGAGAGTGCCTCCTGTGCCCCGTTCTCTTTGCTCTTCTGATTTGCCATAAGTGTGTAATATCCTTAATCAATTACTCTTCAGGAGAGCAAAGGTAGTAAATATTACACAATTGCGCATCACCACTTTGACCCAACCTACAGATTGGCAGCTCTACTCAATTAACAAAAAAGCCGGTCGCTTGAACCGGCTGTCTAATAAGGAAGAAGAGACTAACGCTTCCGACGGCGTCGCCTGAAGGGGTTTAGTGCTTTCAAACTGCTCATCAACAACCTTTGTCCCATTGCCACTCCTTGTCCGATCAGCACGGGCTTTACGATATCAAACACCATACCGGGCACGCCACTCTTGGAGACCCACTCATAGGCGTTAACGGCACGATCTAAAACGCCCTTACGACCTTCTTTTTCTTGTGATAGTGTATTTTTCTCTTTGGCATCACTGGACTTATTCAACCCAAAGAAGGCCAGCACCTTATAGGCAGTCGAATTTTTCGCTATAAAGCCATCATTCACTACAAGAGCCGTAATGTCCTTCAAATTCTTTCCCCGAAGATACGCCGTATCTTCACTAATCCTCTTGCGGGCTTCTTGGTACTCGTCGGCAGACTTACGCCTTTCCGCCTCAAAGCGCCGGAATACATTCTCTTTTTTCGCCATACTATTCCTCTGCTTATTGAGCGCTCTCATCCGGAGAGATGCCACTATTTGATTCGTCCAAGTCACTTTCGAACGGTTCCCTTTCCAGTAATGCCGTCAAAGGCTTCTTTTCAATGTTGTCCTCCTCGTCACTTGCATTTCCTTCCATTTTATCGAGAAACTCGCCCAACATTTTTGCCTGTCGGGAAACCAGCACGGCATGCCCAATAAGGAGTACTACAAAGAAAAGGACTACCAAGGCGGCAGCCGCCAGCAAGAAACCTACTGCAAATGACGTATCTAACCAACTTTTGAATCCGAACCCCAGTGAGATGGCTAAAAGCATCAATATTAACGGCACGAATATCAGCAACAGGACTCCGCGCAAAGCCACATTCATCGCCTTTCGAATCCCCTCCATAAGCCGGAATGATCCATGCCTATACACAGACCTCACCCAGTCGGTAATATGTGCAATTAATGCACTGAAGCTAAACTTATCGTCCGTCATATCTTATCATTTCTATGAAAGGGAACAACAACCCCACTTGGATACAAACACCACCTCTCTCACGTACAACTCTAACTCAAAAGTGTACTACGCCGCAAGTGGGTAGCTGTTCCCTTTTTACTTATCGCCTACCGAGCTCGTTATTATTTTTTATCCTCGGTAATCTTTTCCTTAGCTTTTCCGGCTGCCTCTTTTAGATTATCGGCCTTTTCTTCCACGAAGTCCTCTGCTTCATCTATGAATTCGGCTCCTTCTCTCTTCAGTTTGTCGCGTAATTCATAGTATTTTTCCTTGGCTTCATAGTATCCTTCTACCACACTGTCGCGGGTTTTATCTGCAGCCCCCTTCATATTATCCATAAAGCGGCGGCGATTGTCTCTGTCAATCAGATAGCCGATAGCGGTGCCTATAGCTACACCGATGGCACAATTAATAGCAAAATTCGTTGTCTTGTTCATGTTGATTTTTTGGTCAAATAAAGGTTATTATATTCTCTTTTTTTCCTACTACTCAGCATCACTTCGCAGGTAAAATATTCCATTTTGAAATCAATGCATCTCTTGTCCAAAGGGAGAGCCTAATGCGCTCTTTCGGTATAGTGCTGCAAAACTGCTCTTTTCTCCCTCACTTTCAAAGGTAGAGAAAAAAAGTTTCTAAAACAACACTTTTGCAGAAGGATTTCATACAAACTGCAAGCGGCTACCCCTCATTATTTTCACTCAGCTGATTTGCATTTAATTCTTTGTCTCATTCTTGTTCCCATTTGCTATTTGCTCATATACAATATCTATACCATTTCCACTCCTCCGGCATTCTAAGGTAAAACAGGTGGAGATTTTCTCTCAGAAAAGCGCAAGAAGGCGATATTTTTTCGAAGTATTCTCTTTCGCTGTAAAGATCTATTCACCGATACCCTATAGCCTTTTTCCAAAAACTCTATAGGGTTTCTACAAAAAGGCTATAGGGTTTTTAACAAAGGGTATAGATAAAAAAGAGAGCTTAACCGGATATCCAAGAAAGAGTGTGCCGGTGTATGACGATAGAGCTTATAATTTTCCCTACTACAAACTATTGATGTTTTTTATTTTGCACACCAATAGGTTGGTCATTTTCTTATCTTTGCAGTATTCAAACGAAGAAACAAGCTATACAGCCATGCAGATCATCAAGCGCAATAAGCAAGTGGAGGTGTTTGCACCGGAGAAAATACGCAGTGCCATCAGTAGGGCATTTAGCGCCACGGAAGAGACACTCCACAAAAGAGAGTTGAATGCACTGGAAAGAGACATCATAAAGGAGATAGGAGAGCGTGACTCAATTGAAGTGGAAGCGGTGCAGGACATTGTGGAAACAACCCTTATGATGCATCAACACTTTAAGGTCGCCAAAGCGTATATTCTTTATCGCACCAAACACGGAGAAGCACGCGAAGAGATCGACAAGTTCCGCAAATATATCAAAGACGAAAGGGTTATTTCCCTTCTGAAAGAGCTTCGCGAAGAGTATCCCGATGCCGCTCACTCGTTGTCCCTACTGGGCAGCAAATTTTTATCCTTCTTTAAAGAGGGCGCAGCTACCCTTCCCTTGCTCATAAAGGCCGCTGTCGAGCTGATTACACCGGAGGCACCGGGATGGGACTATATAGCAGGGCGACTGCTCGCTTTAGATATGGAAGAGCGACTCGTAGCCGAGGAGAATAAGCGGGACATTCATAGCTTTTACGAAAAAATATCCTACCTCACTAAGGCCGGTTTGTATGGTGACTACATATTAGAGCATTATAGCCGCAAGGAAGTAGACGAGCTGGCAGAGGCTTTACAACCGCTTCGCAACCGCCTTTTCACTTATAGCGGGCTACACTTAGTACATATGCGCTACCTGATCAGAGACGGTTCAGGCACCGTCTTGGAGCGTCCGGAAGAGATGTTCATGGGAATAGCCATGCACTTAGCCATACCGGAAGGCGAAAAGCGTGTAGCTTGGGCGAAAAAGATCTACGACATACTCTCCACGCTCAAGGTAACCATGGCCACACCTACAATGAGCAATGCGCGTAAGCCACTACATCAGCTCTCCAGTTGCTTCATAGATGTCATGCCCGATAATCTGATTGGCATATATCGCACGATCAGCAACTTTGCACAAGTCAGCAAGTATGGGGGCGGTATGGGCATCTACATAGGCAAAGTGCGTGCTGTAGGGAGCGATATTCGTGGATTTAAAGGAGTAGCCGGAGGGGTACTGAAATGGATCAAGCTCGCCAACGATACCGCCGTCGCTGTAGATCAGCTGGGCGTACGTCAAGGTTCTGTGGCACTCTATTTGGATCTTTGGCATCGGGATATGCCGGAATTCCTACAGATTAGGACAAATAATGGGGACGATCGTATGAAGGCGCATGATGTATTCCCCGGCATTTGCGTTCCGGACTACTTCTGGCAGCAGTTAGAGGTAGATCCCAACGGAATGTGGTACATGCTCTGTCCGCATGAAGTAGCCACTATCAAAGGATACAATTTGGAAGACTACTGGGGCGAGGAGTGGGAAAGACGCTACTTGGACTGTGTAGCGGATGAGCGCATCCCCAAGCGGAGCATACTACTGAAAGATATGCTTCGGTTGATTATTAAAAGTGCCGTGGAAACAGGTACTCCGTTCATTTTCAACCGAGATACGGTCAATCGGATGAATCCCAATAATCACTGCGGCATGATCTATTGCTCTAACCTATGTAGCGAAATAGCACAAAATCAGAGCGAGATCAAACTAAAGCAGACTACAGTACACACCGAAGAGGGAGAACCGATTGTAGTAGAGGAGACTATTCCCGGTGACTTTGTAGTCTGCAACTTAGCTTCGCTTGTATTAGGCAATATATCTTGCGATGATGACAAGGAGTTAGGGAATGTGATTAACACCGTGGTGCGTGCTTTGGATAATGTAATCGATCTCAACTTTTACCCCATTCCTTACGCACGCCTCACCAATATGAAAATGCGCCCTATCGGCTTAGGCACAAGTGGATATCACCATCTGCTCGCCAAAAAGAGAATTGCGTGGGAGAGCGAGGAGCATCTGCAATATATGGATCAGCTCTTTGAACGGATCAATTACCACGCCATAAAGGCCTCCATGGAGCTATCCAAAGAAAAGGGGCACTATGCACACTTTGAGGGTAGTGATTGGCAGACGGGAGCCTACTTCCACAAACGCCATTACACGGGTGCTGAGTGGGATAAGCTGGCAAGCAATGTGGCGAAACATGGGTTGCGCAATGGGTACTTGATGGCTATTGCACCTACCAGTAGCACCGGCATTATAGCAGGCACTACAGCCGGAGTGGATCCGGTTATGAATCGCTTCTTCCTTGAAGAGAAAAAGGGTACAATCATACCACGCGTAGCGCCCGAACTATCCGATGCTACCTTCTGGCTTTACAAAACAGCCCATCAAATTGATCAAAAGTGGGTGGTAGATGCCGCTGCAATCAGAAGCCGACACATTGACCAAGCACAGTCCGTAAACCTATACATCACTCAGGAAATTTCCTTTAGTGGGATCCGCGACCTATACTTACGGGCTTGGCACGGAGGGGTCAAGAGCCTCTATTATGTACGAAGCCTCTCGTTAGAGGTCGAAGAGTGTGAAACATGCGCTTCATAATGAGGAGAAAATTTTAGAAAGAAAGGGATCGTTGGGGACAAAAGGTCAAGCCTTGCTACATAGGATCCCGGAAAAATAAAGACTTTTATCATGGAACTGAAAAAAAAGGCGCTCTTTAATGAGCATGGAGATATAGAGCTCTCTAAACGCCGCCTCATCAACGGCAATACGACAAATCTCAACGACTTCAACAACATCAAGTATCAGTGGGTGTCGAATTGGTATCGCACGGCGATGAATAACTTTTGGATTCCGGAAGAGATTAACCTCAGCCAAGATGTAAAGGACTATCGTATCCTTTCCCATGCAGAGAAAACTGCTTACGACAAGATTCTCTCGTTTCTCATCTTCCTTGATAGCTTGCAAACTGCCAATTTACCCAACGTGGGGGAATACATTACCGCCAATGAAGTGAACCTGTGCCTCACCATACAGGCATTTCAAGAGGCTATCCACTCGCAGAGCTACAGCTATATGCTCGACACCATCTGCTCCCCCGAAGAGCGTAACGACATACTCTATCAGTGGCGTGATGACGAACATCTTCTAAGAAGAAATAAATTCATAGGAGATATTTACAATGCCTTCCAAAAGGATAAGACTCCGGAGCGACTTTTGGAGACTATGGTAGGCAACTACATACTGGAGGGAGTCTATTTTTACTCCGGTTTTATGTTTTTCTATGCTTTAGGTCGTATAGGCAAGATGCCGGGTTCCGTACAGGAAATACGCTATATCAATCGGGACGAGAATACACACTTGTGGCTCTTCCGCTCTATGATTAAAGAGATGCAAAACGAGGAGCCGGAGCTATTTACCCCACAAGCCGTCAAGCACTTTGAAGAGATGATTGCCGAGGGAGCACGACAAGAGATCGCATGGGGACAATACGTAATCGGCAACGACATAGAGGGGCTCAATACCTCTATGGTAAGCGACTATATTATGTGGTTAGCCAACTCTCGCTCCACCGACTTAGGCTTCAGCGTACTATTCCCAGGTCATGAAACAGAGCCGGAGAGTATGAAGTGGGTAGCACAATACAGCAACCCCAATCTGATTAAAACAGACTTCTTCGAAGCACGCCCAGGCGCTTATGCAAAGAGTGCTTCCATAGACGACGACCTCTAAGCGGAAAGCTATTCAATAGCACATTTTTCTGCTTAACAAATATAGTGACTCGTAACGAGCTCTCCCCATAATAAGGGAAGCCGCTTACGAGTCTCTGTTTATGAGAGATTTGCAGAAAAGATAAAAGCCATTTTTTGCATTACGTAATATCCTATGCATCAGACCTCGGGCACTATTGGTATGTAGCACAAGTTTACGTAACTTTGTCACAGACAGTAAGACGTACGAATATGGAGATAGTAGTTAGTGGAATACGCCCCACGGGTAATTTACACTTAGGAAACTTATATGGTGCCGTAGTGAATTGTGTAAAGATGCAGGATGAATACGACTGTCGCTTTTTCATTGCAGATTGGCACTCACTGACCACACACTCCCACCCGGAAAACATTATTGAGAGTACTTATACCATTTTGGCTGAGTACTTAGCTTGTGGTATAGATCCTGAGAAGGCGATAATCTATCGACAAAGCGATGTACCTGAAGTACTTGAGCTATACCTCTATCTCAATATGAATGCATACTTGGGAGAGTTGCTTCGCACAACCACCTTCAAAGAAAAGGCACGCAAGCAACCTGAGAATGTAAATGCCGGACTGCTTACTTATCCTACGCTAATGGCTGCCGATATACTGCTGCACAAGGCAGTGAAGGTGCCGGTAGGTAAAGATCAAGAGCAGAATATGGAGATGGCGCGCCGATATGCACGTCGATTCAACAATATATACGGAGTAGACTACTTCATTGAACCGGCCTCTTTCTCCTTTGGATCTCCTGTAAAGATACCGGGACTGGACGGATCCGGTAAAATGGGCAAGAGTGAAGGAAATGCTATCTATCTGATAGATGACGAAAAGACTATTACCAAAAAGGTAATGAAAGCTGTTACCGATAGTGGTCCCACAGAGCCGAATAGTGCGATGGCAGAGCCCATTGCCAATCTATTCTCATTAATGAAGATCGTATCTGAACCGGATACGTACCAATTCTTCTTAGAGGCCTATAATAACTGCTCTGTACGCTATGGGGATCTCAAAAAGCAATTAGCTGCTGATATAGTAAAAACCACAAAACCCATTCGCGATCGTATATTAGAGATAAGAGGCAATCAAGCGCTCTTAGAGCGTGTGGCAAAAGAAGGAGCCGACAAGGCACGAGAAACTGCGACAAAGACCATTAGAGAAGTGAGACAGCTAATAGGGTTTAGCGCAAAATAAAGACTAAGAAATCATATTAATTATTTATGGATATTCAAGGACGTATTGTACAGATCCTACCGGAGGTAGAGGGAGTAAGCAAAGCAGGAAACGCATGGCGCAAGCAGGAGTTTATCCTATTGACTCAATCCGGTCAGTATGAGCGCAAGGTTTGTATTGCGCTTTTTGGTGACCGAGTAGATCAATTCCACATAGCTGAAGGCGATGAAGTGCGGGTTGGTATAGATATTGAGAGCCGTGAATTCAACGGACGTTGGTACACGAATGTAAATGGCTACCGTATCGATAAGATACAAATGACTGACGCAACCGCGCAACCCTACGGCGAAGCTCCGTATCAAGCCCCGGCAGCTCAAGATGGCTACACCAATCCATCTGCCAACGGCTTCAATCAAGCCCCTCAAAGCATGGGCGGTGAGCAATTCCCCGAGCAAGAGGGTGACGACCTTCCCTTCTAAGCAATTGCAGGTATGCAGCTCAAGCTGCTGGTAGTAGGCGAAACAAAAGAAAAGACTATGCAGGAGCTAATCAATGATTATGCTTTGCGCATTAACTATCGGCTACCTTTCAAAATAGAGGTTATCCCTGATGCCCCACACCGCCTTACCGGAGGCAACGAGGCGAAAGTAAAGGAATGGGAGGGCGAGCAAATCCTCCAGCGAATAGGTGTCGGTGAAAAGCCTATACTCTTGGACGAGAAAGGAAAGAGCTACACAAGTAGAGCACTTGCTGATCAGTTGGAAGCTAAGTTAGGCTCCTCAATAAAATGCTGGACCTGGATTGTAGGAGGCGCATATGGCTTTTCTGAAGCAGTTTACAAAGCTGTGCCGGAGCGTATTTCCTTAAGCAAACTTACCTTCACGCATCAAATGGTACGCCTCATTGCGGTGGAGCAAATGTACCGTGCTATTACCATTATATATCATTTACCTTATCATCACGACTAACTATGAGGTGGAGGAGGAAGATATACATGCGTCCTGCTGTTCTATGTAGTGCCCTACTTCTTTTGGCCCTATCCATGGGACTCTATGCACTGTTGGTGCGCAAAATAGAGGCAGACACACAGTTCATCATCACGTTTGGTGTGTCGCTATTCCTTCCTATTCTCCTCTTCTTTGTATTAGTCCGTCTCAAACGCTTACGCGAAGAGTACTACGGAGGTAACCATAATCAACAACAGCCATCATGATACTACCAATACTTGAGTTTAAGCCTATCTATCGCAATACGATTTGGGGTGGCACACGTATCTCTGACTTAAAGGGAGGAGCACTTAAAGTGAATGGCATAGGCGAGAGCTTAGAACTATCCCCTCTGGAGGATGCTTGCTCCGTGGTTATAACTGAATCGCTGAAAGGATATTCTCTCAATAAACTGATGATGCTTTACGCAAAAGAGATCTTAGGCGAAACTCTTTTTGCTAAGTATGGAAAGCACTTCCCTCTTCTGATAAAGCTCATTGATGCGACAGATAATCTTTCTATTCAAGTTCATCCCTCCGATGAAGAAGTGGGAAAGGGCAGTAACAAGCCCCGAGGGAAAAACGAGGCCTGGTATATCATCGATACTGAAGAAAACGCAGACATTATCTTAGGCCTTGCACAAGATACCCCGCCTCACGAATTAGTGGATTACGCTATTAGTGGAAGGCTCCCCGACTTCTCCCATCATGTAACGCCACATAAAGGAGATATATTCAATGTGCCGGCCGGCACCATCCATGCTGTAGGCAAGGGAACCCTTCTTCTTGAAGTACAGCAGCCCTCCGAAACCACCTATAGGCTTTGGGATTATGATCGAGTAGACAAAGAAGGACGCTCACGCGCCCTGCATCTTAATGAAGCCTTAGAGGTAGCCAATCTGAGTCAAAGTACCCTTCGGGCCGTGCCCTACCGCTCTCTTCCCAATAGTATCACGCTGATGCTCTCCACTCCTCACTTCGTAATGGAAAATATATGGATTAAGAGTGAGATCGGGGATTATGCACCGCCCTTCAAAGAGAGCTGCGCTATACTCACAGCTGTAGATGGGGAATGCATCATTGAAGATGCCCACAAACAAGTACTCACACTTACGAAAGGAACTTCCGTACTTGTTCCGTCTACCAACATGCCGCTTTCTTTTAAGGCGATGAAAGAGGCTAACCTTGTATCAACCAGCTTACCGGCACCTACACAGCCTTAACTGCCATTAGTGCCTCGGTGAGTAAGTTTGTATCTAAGTAGCTGTCTGTCCACCAGGCATCTAAATAGCTTCCATCGGGAGCTCGCCTTGCAGGGCTACTCTCTGCCCTATCTCTTACGCCTCTAAAGCCCCCATGAAAAGCCTGTAGCCCTCCCTTCGTTCGGATGAACGGAATGTGCTCGGCTCTTACTCCTCCGGCTGCTACTATGGTAAGGGTGTCGCCTGATGCCTGCTGCATAAGCGACAACACCTCAGTTCCCTCCACTGCGGAAGAAGCTCCTCCGGAAGTAAGCAAACGCTTAAATCCCATTTCTCTGATTTGTGGTACGTATTGCCACGGCTCCGGTAAAATATCTATTCCGCGATGGAAAGTAAGCTCTGCGTCTTTTGCAGCTTTGCAAAGGCTTTCTAATGCAACTCGGTCTAAAGTACCGGACGGGGAGAGCGCACCAATAGTAAAGCCGGCTCGAGGAAGTAGTGTGCGGATAGTCTCTATTTGTCGGCACATGATGTCGACTTCTTCTTTGGTGTAGCAAAAGGAGCCGGGACGCAATCGGATAAGCAGACGAACATGTTCTCCTAAAGCACCTAAACGCTGTATTTCCTCTTCGTATAGCGCTCTGAAAGTAAGCCCACCTATTTCTGGAGCCATACAGAGTTCTACACTATCAGCACCACACTTGATTGCCAGTTCTGCTTCCTCTACAGAGGACACACATACTTCCAACGACCCCATATAAGTTACTGACCTATATACACGACCATCCCATAGTTTTCTTTCCGATAGCTCACATAGAGCACACGCCAAGCTCCGTGGGTTATATTGGGCAGAGCTACATCACTAACCTCATCTTGTGTGGTATAGGTAAAGAGCTTTTCCCCATGTAGTGAATAGATAGCAACGGTTGCGCTTTCTGCTGCTCCCTTAGGAAGCACAAGGCGCAGGCTAGCTCCGAATATATATGCTTGTGGCATGGTAAGCGTAGGCGATAGGGTGTCTGCTGCTTGTTCTAATGGCCTTATTAAAGCATCTATCCAATAGTAACCTTTGTAAGGACTACTTTCATGGTAATCACTCTCGCCTATCCGCTTGTATAGCGTCGCGCCCCCTATTTGGGCAGAAGGTTTGGTTCTACAAGGGACAAAGGATAGGGGTTTACCCACCTTGCTCTCCAATCCCACATAAAGGATCTGATCCTTAGCAATCTCTATTTCTCGTCCAAATGGTATATAGGCAGCTATAGGTCCTATTAGCGTACGCCCAACCTCTTCTGTAGAGGTACCACCTCCCACAAAACGTTGGAAGGAAGGGAGCGTAAAGTCTGCTCTATAGAGTTCTTCCTTGGTGCCATTAGCAGCCTCTTTATAAGCAACTAATTGCATTTCTTGTGATGCCGATCGGGTCATCTCTGCTAATATAATCAAGCCGGAGAGCATACTCTTTTCACGCACTCGGTAAGTAGTAAGTAAGCCGTCATATTCTGTAGGGGGAGCCACGAACTCGACCGAATCACGCCATGGCGCATAACGATGGTTGGAAAGAATCTTTGTGGTAAGCGGCGTGTAGGGATCAAATCCGTCACACTGCCTATTACCTGTACCGTTAGGATCCAAATAGGGTTTTAGATAGATGCTATCCACTCCGTTACCGGTCCAACAGCGCTCTACTGAGTAATAAAAATCATCCTTTGGCTCATTGCACGTAGAGCTACCTCCTGTGAGTGCGCCCACAATTTGCAAATTTTGATCTAATAGAGGAGAACCGGACGAGCCTCCTGCCGTAGTACCTATTTGCCACTTTTTGATATGATAATGAGAATCATACCAGTGCATCTGCCCTGCATCAAACTCATCTATATCAAGCGAAGCATCCCGACATAAGGAATAACGGGCAACAGAAGCCGTTGGGTGATGTATTCCATAAAAAGGTCCCTTGGGATTTGCATTCGCATTCCAACCGGCATAATAAGGCTGATAGACGGCAGGGATACCACCGGAAGGGGTTTTACCCTCACTTTCCACTCCTACGATACGCAATAAGCACAAATCCCTCCGCTCGTCCAATGCCACTACCTCTGCACCTGCAAGGGTGTGTTCCTCTACGCCTCGTATAAGTTTATCGCCAATAGGCGAATAGAAGTTAAAGAAAAAGACGGACTGACGGGCAGACTCCTGTATATAGTTCTTATTTCCGGCTCGACGAAAGCTCGCATTCACACAATGGGAGGCGGTAAGTATATAGGCAGTGCCATCCTTGGTCATATTATTGATCAGCACACCGCTACAAATCATGGATCCGCGTACCATCATTAATACCAAGCTGCGTTTTACCTCATCTAATTTGGGCAGCGATACGATATTTGGCGCGCAGGAATAAGTACCCCTCATCCATGGCTCACCAGTCTCGTATTTACTATCCCCGGGATGGGCATCAAAAGTGCGAAATCCATAGCCCACAGAAGCAAGATGCAGAAGCGGTTCCTCGGTTGTATTACTCGATGCTTCATAGCGAATGACTACTCGATCACCTGCTACAGGGGCAATGGGTAGTGCCTGTAGATGCGTATTATTAATTTCCGTAAATGCGCCTTTGAGTAGTTCTCCCTCGGGAGATAAGATAAAAAGGCGTCCTCCCTGAGGTATGTAAAAGCGATCAAAATAGAGCTGAAGGCTCTTTGCACCTTTGATCGAGAGCGCCAGCTCACACACTCTATTTCCCTTATGATCATGATGCCATACCCCCTTTTCAAGCACTGAGATATCTGTACTAACGGGCACTGCGATCCTATACCCGTCACGAAGCTGTGCGCTCTCTTCCACGCTCACCATACTATCAATAATAGCCTGAGAGGGTGGCAGCAAAGAGATCTCCGAGAGCTCCGCAGTCCTCAGTTTAGAAGTACTTTCTGTAGGAGTAATAGGCGCTATAAGTTGAGCATGGATAAATGGCAGTGCGCCGACCATCAGACATACGCACAGCAAACTGCGTCTCAGCTTATGCAATAGAGTCACTTTCATCATATACAGGTAATGCTTATTTGTCTCAAAGTTAGCACATTCCAAGGAAAAGAAGCTCCTTCATGCATTTCTGCACAAAAGAGCTTCTTAAATGACAGGGGTAATCCGCCCCTTGTAGGCAACTTCCTAACGCTTAGAAGTTAACACGCATACCTAAGTTCCAAGTACGTCCAATTCCGTAGTAAACACGAGCGTCTACACCGGTACGAACGCCATTGCTATCTACCTTAGTACCATCTTTAGCATCTGAGATATACTCTTTATTGAAGAGGTTATTCACACCTCCGAAGATAGTAGCTCTAATCTTGTCGTAGATGGGGAAGTTGTAGCCTGCCTGAAGGTCTACCAGAGTATAATCCGGCATCTTCCAAGAGTCTCCCTTGTATGCCTGCAAATTACCATTCTTATCCTTTGAGATTCTCTGAGTAGGCTCAAAGTCAGCATAATTCTTACCAAAGTAGTTCAGCATACCCTTTACATGGAAGTTCTTGAACATCTCCCAGTCAATAGAGAGCGCTGCGGTCATCTGAGCAGCATTACCTACGTGTACCCCACTCAGGTCCACTTCACCTGAACCCAAGAAGGTCTGTGATTCGTCGTAGATATCATACTTAGCTTTACCACCCCAGAGCCAGTTACCCCAAGAGAACATACCATTGATGGTAAGTTCCTTGATAGGACGTGCTTCTACATCAAGCTCTATACCCCAGTGATTTGCGGCAAGGCCTCGATAGTTGAAGAATTGATTACGCTCCAGCAAGCTATTGACACGCACGAAACGATCTTTCCAATTCGTAAAGTATCCATTCAAGTTAACCGTTACATATTCATGATTCAATCCATAGCCAAGCTCTGCGGTAAAGACTTTCTCATTCGTCAGATTCTCATTTACTTCCGAGGTATAGTTAAGGAACGCACCGGCAAACTTAGGCGCCTTAGTGAAGTACCCTAAATTGAAGAAGATATGATTGAAATCCAAGAATTTATAGGATGCACCTGCTTTGATACTGAATGGTACAAAGTTTACCATAGGAGAGTTCTTACGGGTAGCAATATCCCTTGTTCTGGGGTTATCAAGCAACTTTTTATAGTTATCGGCACGGTAGCCATCAGGTACTACATAGCGATAGCCTTCGTAAGTAAGCGATCCACTCAAGAAAGCATCGAACTCTTCGCTGGTAAATTCACCTTGTGCGAATACGCCCGTCCACAGCACCTTACCTAAGTTGTGGTAGTCATAGATGTCGCCTACGCCTAAGCTGGTACGCCCTTCTTGTACGTGGCTGTTCATCAACTGATTCTTATAGAACTTACCCCCTAAGAGGTCATAAATTTCCTTCTTATGATTACCTATATAATAGCGACCATCAAAGCCGGCTGTAACCGTAAAATATTCATCAATACGGTTGCGGTAAGTAGAGAGCAATCCATACCATTGGTGGCTATTGATACTATTACCAAGGATTACATTACTACCCTCATCACCCATAGCAGCATTGGCAGCCCAAACAGCATCCCAATCTACTAAGCCGCTACCGGTACGCATACCAATCTTCTGATTGATGTTTCCCCTGAAGGCCTCAATCCAGTTGGTATAATACACACTCTTACCATTTTCATCTTTGCCTACCTTACCATCTAAGCGACGGCCACCTCCCTGTGCGATAGATGCATAGAGTGCTGTAGAGAGTGAGCTCTTACCATCTATATTCCAGAAGTGGTTCAGTGAGATCTGAGGTTTGTGGTAGAAGTTGTGACGCGGTGTAAGAATCTTACCGTCATGCCAACCATATTCAAGGTTAGCCTTGATACCGTCGGGATGTGACTGCCACTGCTCTTGTGTCAGCATTTGATAGCGTTGGTTATGCCACTGTGGCGCTCCAAATGCAGTAAGTGACAAGGTATGCGATTCATTGAATTTCTTGGATATATTCAGGAAATAGCTGTAGCTACGGAAGTTAGTTGCTTTAGCCCAACCATCTCCATAGCTCGTATTGGCACTGGCAGAAAGCGCCCAACCATTATCCATTAAACCGGTAGATACGTTGAAGCCATACTTCATATAGCCATCGTTACCCACACCCATGAATACATTACCGCCCTGAGTGGCGTCTACATTCTTTGTAATGATGTTGATAGTACCCCCAACCGAAGAGATGCCTAATCGAGATGCACCCAAACCGCGCTGTATCTGTACCAAGCTTGATACGTCGGTCAGGCCGGCCCAGTTACTCCAATAGACCTTACCGTTCTCCATATCGTTTACCGGCACCCCATTGATCATAACTCCGATGTTTTCCATTCCGAAACCACGCAGTGTGATACGGGAATCACCATACCCCCCATTACCGCGGGTTACATATACAGAAGGAGTAGATTTAAGTATTTCGGGAAATTCGCTATTAAACGTCTTAGCCTCTATTTGAGCCATGCTCACGTTAGCCACAGGCACAGGGGTGTGACGATCCTTCGGTACAATAGACGCAATAACCTCTACAGCACCAAGAGAAACAGCCTCTTCATGCATCCATACAGTACCCAAGTCATAGCTTGTAGCATTGCCGGGAAGCTCTACTGAATATACTTTGTAACCTATACAGCTGAAGCTTATGCGGCGATTTGTAGCAGGTACTTCAAAACGGAAATGTCCATCCAAATCCGTGGTGGTACCACGAAGTGCAGCACCCTGACCATTCGTTACCGATACACCTACCAGTGGCTGATGATTCTCAGCATCCAACACGGTCCCGGTTACGATGACCTGCGCACTCACTCCAAGTGCACCGGCTACAAAAATAGCCAAACACAGGAAAAAGCGTAATGCATTCTTTTTCATAACTTTTTTCGTCTTCTATTTATCTACTAATTGTATGCTTTTAGGGCTTGGCGCACTCTTTTATAAAACATTAAAGAGTACCTATTGCTCTACAAAGGTAGCTGTAATTTGTTACATGGGAGTAAAGTACTCCTGCAATACGGTTGAATTGACTCTTGCACATAACTGCGAACCGATTTACTCCGCTTATTCAGTGCTTCCTGAGCACGCGCACAAAACATCTATAACTTCCCATGAAAAGGTACAGATCTTTGGAATGAAAGATATAGATCTTTCAAATGGTATATCTATACTTTTTTTCAAAAAAAACTGAGGAACTATTAGGGGGGAGAGGATTGCGGGGAACCTATGGGCGAACGATTGCTCAGTTCAGCTGTAAGCTGTCGTGCGCCCCCAACTCGTGGAATGCTCGTGAGAGCAGACTGAACGGCAAGAGCCGTGAAGCTGTGACAACGAATGGCAAGTTGGAGCACTTGCTTCTTTCAGCGCAGTCGGCTTATCAAGCCCTTTGTGAGCGAGGAGTTGTCTTTACAGAGACTGACATCAAGGAGTTGCTACAAGGTAGTATGCAAAGCCAAATCACTCTCTTGGAGCGGTACGATCGAACGAGGGGAGAACAAACAACCTCGTGCATTGGATAGGGCATCGTTGGATAAGTTGCAGAGCCTGACCTTTGAGCCGTATGGGGTGAAGTTGGAGGCTGCTCGCGACCTCTTTCTCTTCGCCTATTATACGGGTGTTGCCTACTGCGATATGATTGTCCTTAATCGGGAGCATCTCTTTACAGATAATGAGGAGACATTCGTCGATTGCCAGCACGCAAATCAATGCCCAAATCACCGACCAGAAGCTTGCAAAGGATATGGACAGATTGATGGAGAGATACTGAAAAAGAAAAGAGAAAAGGTCCTTCGACGCTTCGCCTAAGGAAAAAGCTTGCACGCATGACTCCAGAGGAAATCTTCGAAATGGAATTATAATGCGTCAGCCCTGTTTTTTCCTACATTCGTAACCGTGTTGCACTTGACACTGGAATGTGTGATGCAAAATACTCATTTATAGGTATTGCGGAGATACCTTCAAATCTGCATCTTTGCATTGTGTTGATGTTATTTGGTAATCATTCTGCCATTTGCGTAATGTAAAGATAGAAACGAACATTTGGTCTATTGCAGAAGTCTAAGAGACTTCACATATTGAGATGGGAAGTATTGAAGCAAATAAACTCGTATACAAATGGATTATGAACGTTTTATCTCAAAACTATGATTCAAGAAAGAAGAATATATCATTATGGTTAACTTGACTGTTTCGCCTTTAAATTAATGTCATTATGACAGAGAGATACGTGTTTTTAACCTTAGTTTTCGTCTTTGTCTGTGTTTTGAAGATGCAGGCACAGAACCTTGAGACAGATATTATGAAGGTTTTGTCACAGGACGAGACAGTCCTCTCATTCAGCAAAGACGAGTCAAGGAACATATCTGGCATCCTCGCAAGCGGAGATGTAAAGTTCACCTCCACAAGCTGGAGACGCTTTCGGTCTTTAGAAATCAGATCAAGCGTCAAGCTATGCAGCAACTCATCGATGACCTAAACGACATCGCTCCATCGTCAAAGATACGAGGCAAAATCTTCAATGTCTCCTATGTCACCAGAGATGGTCAACCGTCTCTAGAGGAGCACAACGAGCTGACGTCAGAGCCGATCAAGCAGGCAGAGCGTAAGCAATGGACAGTCAATGGCTAGAAGGAGGGCGGTGGCGTCACTGTCATCACAGCTCTTCAAGAGTGTGTCACTCCATCAGCGGAGGCTTTGACTTGGTACCCGATAGAGAGTGGATGGGTCGTTGCTCCACAGCATCTAGATGGTACAGCTATCCTCTCCGTCTTCTCACTCGAGGGGGCACTGATATATAGAGGTCTTGCTAATCAAATGCTTGAGATACACACGCCACTCCATAAAGCATTACTAGTCTATGGGGCTCAGCGATTTCTATTGATACGATGAGAGACTATAGACAACTATACTATAACTTACATTTCAACAAATACAAACTATGACAAAACGAATACTTTACCCGATTGTCTTTGCCCTGCTTCTCCTCTTGGGAGGATGGAGCAGTAAGGCAAGTGGTCAGTCTAGTGAAGCGACTTATGCCGTCCGCTACACCCTACCCAAAGGTGTCTCTGACCTAAGATGTGTTACCTACCTACCCTCTGAGGGCAAGGTGGTAGTGACCTCAGGACGCAAGCTCCCTGTGGGTGCACAGCTTACCTTCACTGCAACTGTAGAGGCTGGCTATGAGATTGATCACTGGACGGTCAATGGTAAGCTCGCCCAGCATGAGCCTGAGGCGTATGGAGGTGCCAAGATGATGGAGATGGAGATGCCTGGAGAGGATATCAATGTCGTCATCGTTATGAAGGAGCCTAAGACAGCTACAGATGAATGCAGGGTTAGACTCACACCCTCTACGCCTGATGGAGGCATGCTCAGTGCATACTATCTTGAGCGCAACCCATTTACAGGAGATGAGGAGGAGATCCACATAGACGATGGCGATCGGGTTCCTAAATTCACAACACTCAAGGTTACAGCCGTGCCAAACTCAGGCTATACCATAGGGCAGTGGTACCAAGATGGTGTCGCAATAGAAGGCTCTAAGGGAATGAAGAGTGTGTCCGTAGTAGTCCGTGGCAATACTGAGATCAAGGTAGACTTTGAGTCCTCAGGACAGAGCTTCGAGGGGGTCGTCTTTACATTCCAAGAGGACGCTCCCAAGGGCACCATTACTGCCTATTACGAGGATGACAACTTCAATCATAAAGCCTTTCACTCGGGAGATAAAGTCCCTATGGGTAAGATGGCTTACTTCACAGCTACCCCAAAAGCGGGTTACGAATTTGACTATTGGACCCTCAATGGGGAGAAAGGGAGTCGCTATCTGATGGTTGTCGATGAGCACACCTGTAAGCTTACTGCAAAAGAAGACGACACCATCGGAGCCGTCTTCAAGCAGACCACTCCGGCAGGGCACAAGATTACGCTTACAGCAGGTGAGGGGGGTACGATCCAGTGCCTCCTATCTACTGGTTCAGAGGTGCAGTCTGGTAGCACTGTCGATGATGGTGTAGCTCTACGGTTCAACGCTAGGCCTATGAGCGGCTACAAGACAGATCAGTGGACGATCAACGGGGAGCCCTTTGCAAAGGGCAAGGGTCGCAACACCATCACCCAAAAAGCTGACAAGGACCTCAATGTCGAGGTCTCCTTCCTCAAGGACATAGAGCTTTACACGGTCGAGTATGTCGCAGAGGAGGGTGGTACTATCAAGAGTGCCACATACTATGATCGTACTTCTTACAACTACGTAGCCTTTCAGAGTGGCAAGGAGCTACCTAAGGACTCCGAGATTAACATTGAGGTCGAGCCAAAGGCGGGCTATGTCGTAGACCTCTGGTATCTCAATGATCAGCCTATTGATGCCTCCAAGGGCAAAACTAGCCAGACCATCACGATCCGTGAGAATAGCAAGATACGCATCACCTTTGCTACTAAGCCAAAGCAGACCGTAACGTACACTGCTAGCACTGGTGGTACCATCCAAGGTACTCTGCTAGGTACCGCCTTTGACTCTGGATCTAAGCTCGATGAAGGCTCGTACATTATATTTACAGCTACTCCTGATGAGGGGTATGAGGTCGATCAGTGGCGCATAGATGGCGAGATAATCACGCGCTATGCTGGCAAGAAGGAGATACAGGAGCGTCTTGGCAATAAGCCTCTAAAGGTGGAGGTCTCCTTCAAGAAGCTTCCTGTCACTTTCCCCGTTGTCTTCACTGCTGGTGAGGGTGGTACTATTGTAGCTACTGTGGCTGAGGGATCGGCTCAGAAGAGCATCTCGAGTGGTGATGCCATCGTTCAGTACAGCCGGGTTACATTCACCGCAAAGCCAAAGAGTGGCTATCTTGTTGATCAGTGGACTGTCAATGATCAGCCTCAGCAGTTCTTTGCTGGTAAGCCAGAACTCACTCGCTCTGTTCGTGAGGCTCTCAAGGTACATGTAACCTTTAAGGAGGACAAGCCGGCTAAGCTATGCACGATCAACTATACCAAGGAGAATGAGTGGGGTACGCTCGTCGCTTATTATGACACGCAATCCTCTGGACGTATCAACGTCAAGCCTGGAGATAAGGTAGAGGAGGGATATATGATCACCTTCCTAGCTACTCCTAAGGAGGGCTACACCATTGATCACTGGACATACAATGGCACCAAGACTCCTACCGTCAAGCCCGAGATGCTGACCGTTACGGCAAAGGAAGATATGACGGTCGCCGTGGTATGCAACAAGGCAAAGCTATGTACCGTAACCTTTGATGCCGTAAATGAGGGTGGCAAGATGACTGCCTCTTACCTCAAGGACGAAGGGTTCAACGGCTACAAGGATGTCTACATCACGTCTGGCGAGCAGGTGCCTGCAGGTACTGAAGTGACCTTTGTCGTGACACTCACAGAGGGCTACACGCTGGAGTATTGGCTCGTAAACAACACGAAAAAGGAGTGTGACAGATACAATCCGCTCCGCCTACGAGAGCTTGTGATCAACGAAGATACAGAGGTTAAGGCCGTCTATAAGGCTCCTCAGAAGCCTCAGTATTCCGTCACCTACACCGCTGGTGAGGGTGGTCGCATTGTGGGACTATCTGGAGATGCTAAGTCTAAGGTGGATAGTGGATCTAAAGTGGACAAGGGAACAATGGTTCGCCTGATAGCTATAGCTGACACAGATAAAGGCTACATGATAGACCAGTGGACTATCAATGGAGAGGTCAAACCAGAGTATACTGGTAAAGTCTTCATCATCATACCTATCAATACTGATACCAAGATCTCTGTTTCCTTCAAGAAGCAGAATAAGTACAAGGTCTTCTTCACCTCAGACAATGAGTGGGGTAAGCTGACCGCTAAGTATTCACAACGAGGCTTCATTGATGTAGAGTCTGGTCAAGAACTCAAAGAAGGCACCATCGTATACTTTAGCGCTTCTGTCAAGGACGGGTACGAAATCGACTCTTGGACTTGTAATGGCAACCCAATCAAAGACTCAACTCCTAAGGGAGCCAAGATAACTCTGAAAACTGACTCTCGCATTGAGGTTCAGTACCACAAGCTCATCGTCAAGCATGCCGTCACCTTTACCGCTGGTGAGGGTGGTGCTATCGCTGCAACAGTTGGTACCGAGGCTAAGGCTATCCAGAGCAAGGATCAGGTAGAGCAGGGCGCGGTCATCACCTTTACCGCTACGGCTCAGGAGGGCTATGAGCTAGACCAATGGAAGGTCAATGGCAAGCCCGCCGTCGCTAGTGCCGATACGAAAATCGAGGGCAATAAGCTCATCGTCACCCTGGGCAACCAGGACCTCACGGTCGAGGTGACCTTCAAGAAGGTCATCGTCACCTACGAGGTTACCTACTCTGCTGGTGAGGGTGGAGATATCATCGGAGCTAATTACAATGGTCGTACGATCATACCTAGCGGCTCAAAAGTAAATGAGAATGACTACATGCGCTTTACGGCGAAGCCAAACACAGCGCAGGACTATAAGGTCGATCAATGGATTGTCAATGGTCAGGTACAGAGCCAGCTCACTGGAAGACCTTTTATAAACTGGCAGATTAAGACAAAGACCGACGTCAAAGTCACCTTCAGGAAGGAGCAGATGTATGAGGTCGACTACAAGCCAGACAACGAGTGGGGAACTATCGAAGCCTACTATTACGATGGTGGTCGCAAGGTAACTGTAGAGCCCAAAGCCAAGGTCAAAGAGGGAACCTTCGTAGAATTTCAAGCTACTGTCAAGGATGGCTATGTCCTAGATGGATGGACCAACAATGGTCAAGAAATTCCAGTAGCTGATATTGAGACCCTCAAGGCCAGCCTCACACTGCGAGCTGATGCCGTTATTGATGTCAAGTACCATAAGCTAGTTGTCAAGCATGTCGTCACCTTTACCGCTGGTGAGGGTGGTACTATCGCTGCAACGG
>CAMYPM010000008.1 GCA_947290775.1 uncultured Bacteroidales bacterium
ACGAACCTACCGGTGCATTGGACAGTAAAACTACCGATGAAGTGATGGATCTGCTCCGCGACGTGAATGCACGCGGCATCACGGTAGTGGTAATTACACACGAACAACGCGTGGCAGATGCGTGCCACCGCACGGTACATATCAAGGACGGCATAATTAACTACAACGCATAAATGTGGGATTCGCTGAATGAAATAGGCGCGCAGCTCAAGCGCAACAAGCTCCGCACCGCACTCACCGGCTTTGCCGTCGGCTGGGGTGTACTGATGCTGATTTTCCTTTTAGGCATAGGAACCGGTCTTCGCAACGGTATTGTATCCAATGCCGAAAAGGGAAGGCTAAGCGATGCCGCCTGTAATTTGCGTGCGTGGCGCACCGAAAAGCCGTACGATGGATATGAAGAGGGCCGCTCCATTTACTTCTCTCGTGACGATGCACCCGCACTGGAGAAACATTTTAGAGAAATTGAGCACGCATTCCCGGTATGCTCATTCTACATCGATCAGGTGAGTTGCGAGGGAAAAGTATTCAATTCCGCCGGACAGTGGAAAAAAGTTACCGGCGCAGATCCGGACTATTTGACCTATGTGAAGCCTTTAAGGATGCGCGAAGGGCGTACGCTCCGGAAAAGTGACGAAATAATGCAGCAAAAGTATATCGTTATTCCCTCATCAATAGCGGACGGTCTCTTCGAGAAGGGAGAGTCGGCTCTCGGTAAACAGATTGTGTGCGACAAGATTACCGCTACCGTGGTGGGCGTTTACCAAGACGAAGGGGATAATATTATCTATATGCCTTATAGCGTGGTGACCACCGTTTTTCCGAATATGGAGGTCTATTTGAACGAAATAGCCCTCGTCTTTGATCGAAAATACAACAAAAAAGAGCTGCAAACGCTCGAAAAGCGGATACGCACCTTCTTTTCTCCGGTGAAACATACTGCTCCGGATGACGACGATGCCTTATGGATGAACTATTGGAACCAAAGCTCTTCGGAAAGTATGGGTAAGCTTTTTACCGGATTGGATCTCTTCCTTTGGTTTATCGGCCTAAGTATTTTATCTATAGGAATTGTGGGCGTGAGCAACATTATGCTTGTAACGGTGCGCGAGCGAATCCGTGAAATTGGGATACGCAAAGCACTCGGTGCGAAAGGGAAGGATATAGTTTCGATGATACTGACCGAATCGGTACTAATTACATTGGTAAGCGGTATCGTGGGGTTCCTTGTGGGTGTGGGCTTACTTTTCCTGGTGGATTGGCTAATGAACA
The DNA here is from genome assembly GCA_947290775.1 of uncultured Bacteroidales bacterium. GTDB lineage: Bacteria > Bacteroidota > Bacteroidia > Bacteroidales > Porphyromonadaceae > Porphyromonas > Porphyromonas miyakawae. The sequence goes on from CAMYPM010000008.1 coordinate 1,273, forward strand.
CACAGGGGCTGGGGCAAATCAGTACGGATATGATGGGTGGGGGCGAGGTGCTCTCGCTGTTCAAGGATCCGCTCATCAGCGGGCAGGTAGGCATTCTTGCTATTCTGACTATGGTTATTGCCGGAATGATTGCCGGATATGTGCCGGCGAAGCGTGCTGTTAAGATTCCACCGGTAGAGGCAATGAGAGAGGAATAGGATTATGCTGAAGAAAATCTTTGACACCGATACGCGGAAAGAGGTATTCAATACGCTCAAAAGTAACCGTAAGCGCACAATTACTACCGCTATGGGCATCTTTTGGGGTATGTTCCTGCTGATTATCCTACTCTGCATCGGGAGCGGTATACAGAATGGTTTTGTACGGCAATTAAGCACGCTTTCGCAGAATTCGTTCATCTGTTTTCCCAATCTGCGCACTATTGCGTGCGACGGCTTCCCCAAGGGCTCCTTTTGGCATCTAACCTCAAGCGATACGCGTTACCTACATAACAACGTACCGGAAGCGATTAGCGTTTGCGAAATTGTACAGGAAGGAGGCGGTTGGGGCAGTTATAAACTTACGTATGAGGGTAAATCCGTCTCAGCAAACAATAAGGTTGGCGTAACACCGGAGTTCTTTTCCATTCATAAGCTCATCTTTGTGGAAGGACGCCCCTTAAACACTTTGGACGAAGTGAATGTACGTGCTTCCTGCATTATTGGAGAGGAACTCAAAAATCAATTGTTCGGTGGCGAAAGCGCAATAGGTAAGATTATTGAAAATAAGGGTACCTATTACACGGTTGTAGGTGTAGTGAGGCAGGTATCGGATAATATGAACTTATTCGGTAATGCAGCTCAATTGATGTACATTCCGGCTTCAAAGATGCGACAGATTAACGGATACGGCGATTATATAGGCGGCTATTTAATGGAAATTCAACCTCCACGCGGTGAATCGGTTGCTGATACACGCGACAGAATCGGCAAATTGCTGAAAGCGCGCCATTCGGTTGCTCCGGAGGATCGGAATGCACTCTTTATGGTCAGCTTTGATGTAATCTTTACCGCCGTGAACTATATGCTGAAAGGTATCCTCCTGCTCGTGTGGATTATCGGTATCGGTACATTGATGGGAGGGATCATCAGCGTGAGCAACATTATGCTCGTAACCATAAACGAACGGAAGCGCGAAATAGGGGTAAAGCGAGCTATCGGCGCCAAACCGGGTGATATACGCCTGCAAATTGCATTAGAATCGTTGACCATTACGTTCCTAAGCGGATTGGGTGGTATGGTACTTGCGCTGCTGATTATGATCGGCGTCAATGCTGCCATATTGAGCTCGGCAAATACGGACTTCTTTTACCGCCCGCTCATACCATTTGAATTAGCTATACTATGCGTCCTTATTGTGGGATTAAGCGGTATTCTTGCCGGATTACTGCCTGCATCTCGTGCGCTAAAGATACGTGCCGTTGAGGCTTTACAGGAAGAATAAATAATAAAAAAGCATTAGCAATATTATGAAGAAAGCAATCAAAATAACCCTATGGTGCCTTTTTGCCCTCATAGTGGTAGGTGTTTTTGTATTCCTTTTTATGCGGACGCGCCCCAAGAAAACGCATTATGCCGTGGAAAAGGCTACCGTTGTGGATAGCATTGAGAATAAGACGCTGCTCAGTGGATCCGTATCTCCGCGCGACGAAGTACTCATCAAACCGCAGCTCAACGGCATCATTGCCGAGGTTTTCTGTAAACCGGGCGATGTAGTGAAGCAGGGCGACGTTTTGGCACGTATAGAAGTTTTGCCTGAAATGATGCAAACCGCCAATGCCGAATCCTCCCTCCGTATGGCAGAAATTGCTTTCAATGAAGCAAAAGAGCAGTACGAACGGAGCAAAAAACTCTTTGAAAGCGGTGTAGTGGCACGCGAAGAGCACGAAGCAGCCACAGCGCGCTACCTCAAAGCCAAGGAGCAGTTGGACAACGGTAAGGAAGCGCTCGAAATTGTTCGTACCGGACGCAGTAGCCGCACCGCCTCCTCCTCGTCCACATTGGTGCGTGCTACCATCAGCGGAACCGTACTTACCGTGCCGGTGAAGGTGGGTAGTAGCGTGATTCAAGCCAATACATTTAACGAAGGAACCACCGTTGCCTCCATAGCTGATATGAACGATATGGTATTCATCGGTAAAGTTGACGAAACGATTATAGGGAAGCTCCATCTGGGAATGCCTACCCGTGTCCGAATCGGAGCTTTACAAGGCAAGGAAATAGATGCTTCCATTGAGTATATTGCCCCAAAAGGAATAACGGAAAATGGTAGTACCACTTACGAAGTGCGCGCTGCCCTTAACAACGAAAAGACCTCCGAGTTGCGCTCCGGATATGGTGCCAATGCGGAAGTAATCCTCGAAGGCGTTTACAAGGTAACTGCCATTCCGGAAAACTGTATTTTCTATCGTAACGACTCCACCTTTGTGTCAATTGTAACTAAGGAAAAGCCCGAATTGGAAACTAAGGAGCGCTACGTTGTATGCGGGCTGTCGGACGGAGTTAGTACGGAAATTAAGAGCGGACTCAAGCCGGGCGAAAAGGTGCGCGGATTGGAAATAATGAGCAATTAGTACTATGAGTTTCAAACAATACATCGTTCTTTTTGCCTTATTGCTTGCCGTTCCACCGGTAGCATGGGCTCAATCTGCGCAAACAACAGCGGTTCCGTACGACACGCTCTACACAGCACCGGCAGCGCCCCTGTCGCTCGAAGAGTGCATTGCACGCGCCGTTTACTTTGATACGCCTACCGTCAGCCGCTCGTTGGATACGCTTCAGGCGCACATCGCACTGCAATCGGCTTGGCACAGCTTCCTGCCGTTTGTGGGCGCCTCGGTATCGCAAGATTTTAACTTTGGGCGAAGTCAGGATAAGCGCGGCGTAATGCTTGACCAATCCTCCGCTAATACGAGCTTTGGTGTCTCCGCTTCCATCGATCTTTTTAGCGGACTCAAGCGCATTGCCGAGCTTAAGGCGGCGCGTTTGGATAAGTCCCGCAGCATCGCCTCCTTAGAGCAGAGCACCGAAGAGGTTACCATTAGAGTGATTGGGCTATATTACAATTTGGTACTACAAACGGAGGTGCTCCAAACAAACAAATTATCTATAGAGCAAACGCGCCGTACGCTTGAGTACACAAAGCACATGGTTGACGCCGGCAAATGGGCTGTTTCCAAGCTTTATGAGGTGGAAGCGCGCCTTGCGAGCGACGAATTGGCACTAGCCAACGCCAAAGGGAGCCTTCTTTTGGCGCAACAAGCATTAGCGCAAGCGATAGCTTACTATGCACCAACGCCCATTGAGGTCGAAAAGCCCTCTACGGATGCACTCATTGAAGAGGAACGAATGAAAATTCGCCCTATGGACGAAGTCTACCGCGAGGCACTTGCCAACCGACCCTCCTATCGCGCTACCCTACTCAATACCGAAATAGCGCGATTAATGGTGCAGAGCGCTCAAAGCGGATGGTACCCGTCGCTCTCGCTCCGAGGCGGATATTCCAACGGTTATTACCTCCCTTTGGATAAAGAAATGCGCCAATTAACCCCATCTTTTTCCGATCAGATGAAGCAAAACGGTCGTTACTTTGTAGGGTTATCCCTATCCATTCCGCTATTTGACGGGCTACGCACCTACGATAATGTACGCCGGGCTCGACTTCGGACACAATACGCTGAAGTTGAACGCGCCGCCGAAGCCAGACGCCTCCAACAGAGCGTTTCCGAAGCTCATACCAATGCAACCACCGCACTGCTCGGCATTGATGCGGCAAATAAGAGCGTAGAAGCGGCGCGCAAGAGCTACGAAACCATGCGCATCGCCTTTGAAGCCGGGCAGCGCACCGCCGTGGATTTGGAACAAAGCCAAAATAAACTCCACGTAGCTGAGGTTGAAGCGCTTCGTGCCAAGTATGACTTCCTTTATAAAACTGCTATCCTCGAGACAATGACACAAAAACCGGAGAGACCAATCAAATAGCAGACCGCCCAAATGGGGTGTATGGATGATGGTATTCTTTCGTGAAAGTGTATTTCCGGTCTTTCTCATCCATACCCCCAGCGGCATAACACTACGGGATAGACCCTCCTACAGTAGATAGTTTATAAGTAAACAGGAAGATCTAAACAAGCTTTCTTCATCATAAATGTGGAAAGAGAGAAGTATAATGTAATAACTCTGTATGGTGAGCATCCATTGATGAAAGCAAAGGGACAATTAAATGCCGAGCAATATATTATTCAGCAATCGCCATTATATTATTTTCTTTCCCTTACACTTTTGAAGCCAACGAAGGCTCTATCGCACCAACTACTCATTGACCCAAAACCCACCTCTGGCAAGACATCTGTGATTCCGGACCACCGGATATCTTTACAAGTATTCTTTATGCAACATCCGGTTGAAAGAGCTCTCCGGAATACAGAAGACGCATAACGCTACGCTGCAAGAAGGATTGAGGCTAAAAGGCATCGGCCTCAAAAGCAATTACTATCTTGAGGGCAAAAAAAGGCCCCATCTGCTGCATTATAGTGAGAATATGCTATCTTTGCAAGGCGATATATACATAGTTTATTGGACACTTGAAGTATATATTCGGAAGTGAAGGAATAATGATGATATATGACCAAAAATAAATTTCTATACGGTCGCATAGTACCTCTGCTTTTAATTGCAATAATGCCGATGCTTACCGGATGTGGAGAAAAAATGCGCATACAGCGTACTAAGGATGCATCCCTAAAGTATGATTATGCGAAACGGTTTTATAACCAAGGCAAATACAGCAAAGCATCCGAGTTACTAATGGATGTAGTACCGGCTTATGAGGGCACAGAGGAGGGCAGTAGAGCTCTCTTCCTATTCGCTGAATCAGAGCGGATACAGAAAAGCTACGAGACAGCTTCCGATGCCTATAAACGCTATTACCAAAATTATCCCAAAGGAGATAAAGCCGAAGAGGCACGGTTTCGTTGTGGAGAGGCCCTCTATAAGGCTTCTCCGGAAGCACGTTTGGATCAGAGTGTAACCTACAATGCAATTCAGGAGTTAGCACTTTTTGTTGAGATGTATCCTGAAAGTAAATTTAGGAAAGAGACTGAAGACATGCTGTTTAGCCTACAAGACAAACTTGCCTATAAGGAACTGCTTGCAGCACAACTCTACTACAATTTAGGCATGTATATGGGCAACAATTATCGTTCAGCCATTATTACAGCAGATAATGCACTGAAAGATTATCCCTACAATAAGCATCGAGAGGAATTCTATATCTTGCTACTGCGCGCTTCCTACAAAGAGGCGATTAATAGTGTAGAGAGCAAGCTACAAACACGCTATCGCGATGTGATAGACCGCTATTTTGTGTATGTAAATGAATATCCTAATGGAAAATATTTAAAAGAAGCAGAACGTATTCATAAGCAGATAAACAGCTACTTAGATACGCAACAATAATACCTAAAGACATATCTTATAATTGAATATGACTAAAAAGAAAAATGCCATTATTCCCGATGAAGTAATATCCCGATCTACCCGTAAATTGGCAGAGAAGACCGGTAATTTGTACGAAGCTGTAGTTGTAATTGGTCAAAGGGCCAACCAACTTGATCTTCAGCAGCAAGAAGCTATCAAGGAGAAGTTAGAGGAGTTCAATAAAGAGCCGGATACGCTTCAAGAGGTTTACCAAAATGAGGAACAAATAGAGATATCTCGCAGCTTTGAAAAGCAACCTAAGCCGACGATAGTCGCTACGGAAGAGTTTCTTGGCGATCAACTTTTCTACAAAACGACCCACAAAGAGGAATAGATACTATGTGGCAACGTATTCAAACTATATGGCTCTTGCTAGCCTTTGCTGCGATGGCAGTTTTTCTATTTCTACCTATAGGGCTCTTTGCCACACCTCAGGGCACATGGGTAATGTACAACATAAGTACAGAGCCACTCGTTGAGGGTACAAATCTAAGCAACTGGGGACTCTTTGCTCTAGCACTAATTATCTCCTTACTCTCTCTTGCTATTGTATTCCTTTACAAGCGTCGTAAGCTACAGATGAGGCTCGTGATGCTTAATATGCTGCTTACGATAGGATACTTTATCTACTATATAGTGGAAATTATAATGCGCACAAAGGAATTAAACGCTTCCTACGGATTCAAATTTGCTATTGCGCTTCCTATTGTAACCTTTATCCTATTGACTATGGCACGTCGTGGTATCCATAAAGACGAAATATTAGTCAGAATGAGTAATCGGCTCCGATAAAAAAGTTCCTAATTCATAAGTTTCTCATGGCCATATTCTTACCTGATACTAGTCATACATTTGGGGAATATTTACTTATTCCCGGGCTAACAACAGAAAGTTCCACTCCGGATAAAATACAGCTATCTACCCCCATGACACGTTTCATGCCGGGGAAGGGAGAAAGCTCTCGCTTAAACCTCAATATCCCTTTTGTTTCTGCTATTATGCAGTCGGTATCGAATGATACATTGGCAATTGAATTGGCACGCAATGGAGGGCTTTCATTTATCTTTGGTTCCCAGCCCATCGAAAGTCAGGCTGAGATGGTACGCCGTGTCAAAAAGTTTAAGGCTGGATTTGTCAAAAGTGATTCTAATCTCAGCCCGGAGCATACTCTACGTGATGTAGTAGCTCTAACGAAGAAAACCAGCCACTCAACCATAGGGATCACTCATGACGGCTCTGCTAACGGAGAGTTACTCGGTATTGTTACAAGTCGCGACTATCGCCTCTCTACAGACTCGTTAGACAGGAAAATAAAGGACTTTATGACCCCTTACGAGAAGCTCACAGTAGGACAGAAAGGGATTACCCTGAGTGAGGCGAATGATATCATCTGGGAGCATAAATTAAATACCTTACCCATTGTAGATGAGAATCGCCATCTACTCTACTTTGTATTCCGTAAGGACTATGACAGCCACAAGCAGAATCCACTTGAGCTTTCACACCCCACCGACAAGACACTATTGGTTGGCGCGGGTATCAACTCACGCGATTATAAAGAGCGTGTACCGGCTCTTTTGGAGGCCGGAGCTGATGCCCTGTGTATAGACTCATCAGACGGGTTCTCTGTATGGCAGGCTGAAACACTGGAATGGATCCACAAAGAGTTTGGATCAGAAGTAATAGTTGGAGCCGGTAATATAGTAGATGGTGAAGGCTTCCGCTACTTAGTAAATCATGGTGCCGATTTTGTAAAAGTTGGTATTGGAGGAGGATCCATCTGTATCACGAGAGAGCAGAAAGGAATAGGACGCGGACAAGCTTCTGCCGTAATTGATGTCTCCCGCGAAAGAGACAAATACTTTGAGGAAACGGGTATCTACATACCAATATGCAGTGATGGAGGCATTGTGCACGACTATCATATGGTTTTAGCCTTAGCCATGGGTGCCGACTTCCTTATGATGGGACGCTACTTCGCACGCTTTGACGAATCACCCGGCCCCATAATGAAAGTAGGTGCAAATATTGTCAAGGAGTACTGGGGAGAAGGTTCTAATCGGGCCAAGAACTGGCAGCGCTACGATACCGGTGGCGTAGAGATCGGCAATATGAAATTTGAAGAGGGAGTTGATAGTTACGTACCCTATGCAGGAGCTCTCAAAACAAATTTAGACCAAACACTTGCTAAGATCAAATCAACTATGTCAAGTTGTGGAACCGCTACTTTAGCTGAACTGCGTAAGAAAGCTAAAATAACCCTTGTATCCGCTACCAGTATAGTGGAAGGTGGAGCACATGACGTTGTGCTCAAAGACCGCTCTTAACTAACCTTGACTGAGCCAATTATAGCAATAGCAGGACCTACCGCATCCGGCAAAACGGAGTTAGCGGTACGCCTTGCTGCAGTTCTTGAGGGAGAGATCCTCAGCGCAGACAGCAGACAGGTATTCCGTGGAATGAATATTGGCACAGGAAAAGATCTGCGTTCTTACATCCTTAACGATGGAACCTGTATATCGTATCATTTAATAGATATATTGGATGCAGGAGATTCTATTGATGTATTCCGTTGGCAGACGGCATTTAATGAAGCTTACCAATCAGTAATAAAGAAGCATAAAAGAGCATTTCTCGTGGGAGGAAGTGGCTTGTACTTAGAAACAGCCCTCAAGGGGGTTGCACTTTCTAAAGCTCCTATCAATCCTGCCCTTCGCACAGAGTTGGAAGAGCACCTCTCGGCAGAGGATTTATGTCATATTTTAGCTCGCTTTCACAAGGAGAGATCTGTAGCAGATCCCCATAATATGAGGCGTCTTGTGAGAAGCATTGAGATAGCTACTTATGAAGCCAATCACGAAGAAGACAGCAAGCCACAGAACGCTCCTCTTCCCCACATACTCCTATTAATTGATATACCCAAAGAAGAGCGCATAGTGCGTATTCACAACAGACTACAAAGCCGTGTGGAGGAAGGATTGATTGATGAGGTAGAGAATCTGATTAAAAATAAGGTTCCTGTACAAACTCTGATCAACTATGGATTGGAGTACCGTTATATCACTCAATATCTTATAGGAGAGCTCACAAAGGAAGAGGCCTTGCGTCTCCTTGAAATAGCGATTCGCCAGTTTGCCAAAAGGCAAATGACATGGTTTAGAGGAATGGAACGACGGGGCTTTACCCTTCATCCTATCAATGGGCTACAGTCACTTGACGAACAGGTAAACGAAGCACTTGAAATTATAAAGCGATACGACTCCTTTTACAAAGAAAATAATATACGATTCATAAAACATATAGAACAATGATGACATCTCAAGATATACGAAAGGCTTTTCTCGATTTCTTTGCCTCGAAAGAGCATCATATTGTACCTTCTGCCCCGATGGTTATTAAGGGCGACCCCACGTTGATGTTTACTAATGCGGGGATGAATCAATTTAAAGATATTATCTTGGGTAATGTGGCACCGACCTACAAACGTGTCTCTGATGCGCAAAAATGCCTCCGTGTAAGTGGCAAACACAACGACCTGGAAGAGGTTGGGCATGATACGTATCACCATACTATGTTTGAGATGCTCGGCAATTGGTCTTTCGGAGATTATTTTAAAAAAGAGGCCATTGCGTATGCCTGGGAGTTTCTCACTAAAGTAGTTAACATTCCTGAGGACAGACTGTACATCACTGTATTTGAAGGAGATGAGGCACACGGGTTAGAGCGAGATCAAGAAGCTGCAGACTATTGGGCTGAATGGGTATCTGCGGATCGAATCATTGGTGGAAATGCTCATGATAATTTTTGGGAAATGGGCGATCAAGGTCCTTGTGGTCCCTGCTCAGAGATACATGTAGACTTGCGTAGTGATGAAGAGCGTAAAGCGAAACCGGGGTATACCTTAGTAAACAAGGATGATCCGCGTGTAGTAGAGATATGGAATCTCGTTTTCATGCAATACAATAGACATGCATCAGGCGAGTTGTCCCCCTTACCACATAAGGTAATTGATACCGGTATGGGATTTGAACGCTTGTGTATGGTGCTGCAAGGAAAGCAATCAACCTACGACACCGATGTATTCCAACCATTGATTAAGGCCGTTGGTACTGCTTCTGGTAAGCAGTATGGAGATAATGCAGCTACCGATATAGCCATGAGGGTTGTTGCAGACCATGTACGTACTATTGCATTTGCCATTACCGATGGTCAACTTCCTGGCAATGCAAAAGCAGGTTATGTAATACGACGGATTTTGAGACGTGCCGTGCGCTATGGATACACATTCCTTGGCTTTAAGTCACCGTTCTTGTATTCATTGATACCAACACTCATTGAGGTAATGGGAGATGCCTATCCAGAGTTGATTGGGCAGCGCGAACTGATAGAAAAAGTCATTCTACAAGAGGAGGAAAGTTTTTTGCGAACTCTTGAAGCTGGAATCAAACTACTCAGTAAAAAAATAGAAGAGCTTGGATCTGATACACAGCTCAGTGGAGATGACGCCTTTACACTATACGATACTTTTGGCTTTCCTCTGGACCTTACCGAATTAATAGCGCACGAAAACAACAAAACGGTTGATTTGGACCGCTTTAATGAACTATTAATGGCACAGAAGGAGCGTGCTCGCACAGCAGCCTCAGTACAAACAGAGGACTGGATAAGCGTAAATGAAGGCACTACCCTATTTGTTGGCTATGATCAGACTGAATGTACCACCGATATACTTCGCTTCCGAAAGATCAAGCAAAAGAATAAAAGCTTCTATCAAGTCGTACTCTCTCACTCACCATTCTATGCAGAAATGGGAGGACAAGTCGGAGACAGTGGTACGCTTATAGACGAAAGTGGAGAGGCTTATCCCATTATAGATACAAAGAGGGAGGATAATTTAGCGGTGCACCTTATGCCCCAGTTACCTAAGGACGTATCGCAAACCTTTATTGCACGTATCAATTGCTCTTTACGCACCTTAACAGAGGCTAACCATACAGCCACCCATTTGTTACATCAAGCTCTTCGCGAGAAGTTAGGCAAACATGTAGAGCAAAGAGGGTCTTTTGTTAGCCCGGAGGTATTACGCTTCGACTTTTCTCACTTTGCCAAGATGACAGAGGAAGAGATACGTAGTGTAGAGGAACGTGTGAATGAACTTATTCGCCAAGACATCAAACGCGATGAAATGCGTAATGTGCCAATTGAAGAGGCTAAGCAAATGGGAGCAATGGCACTCTTCGGTGAAAAATACGGAGAGGTAGTACGCGTCCTACGATATGGAGATTCCATTGAACTATGTGGAGGTACACATATCGCATCTACAGGAAAGATCGGCATGTTCCGCATCACCTCAGAAAGCTCTATTGCTGCCGGAGTACGACGTATTGAGGCAGTCACCGGGGTTAATGCAGAGCGCTGGATGTACGATCAAGAAGATTTGCTTAGATCTGTACGCGAGCAGTTGAACGGGACCCCTGACGTTAACAAGGCAATTCAGCGACTTATTGAAGAAAATAAGAACTACCAGGCTGAACTTAAAGCCCTCTATACAGAAAAAACTCAAACGCTCAAGAAGCAGCTACTCCAAGGGAAACAAACAGTCGCATCCTATAGACTATTCACTCTGGAAGGCGATGTAAAACCTGACGTTGTAAAGGATTTAGCTTTCCAGCTCAAGGGCGAAGTAAAGGAACCTTTTGCTTTTGTAGCAGCTACTTATACTGGTATTAGAAGCCTACTCACAGTTCTTCTTACTGAAGAGCTTATCCAAGCCGGTCTGAATGCATCAGATTTGGTACGCAATGCTGCTAAACTGATACGAGGTGGAGGAGGTGGACAACCTCATTTTGCCACTGCCGGAGGGAAAGGAGACGAAGGGCTTAAGGAGGCCATGCAACAGATTATCCATAATATAGAAGCTAAAGGCTGATTTTTGTAGATTTTGCTCTGCCACACAGATTATTCTGAGGAGACGCTACAGGCATTGCATACACGGCTTAATCCGGACAAAACTGTAGCAATCATTGACTCAAACCTTAGAGATGGGCAAAGAGCTCTTATGGAGCCCATCTTTAGGGTTGTTCCTGAGAATAGGAGACTCTACCTGACAGGGGGAGAAGAAGTCAAATCACTAGGTCTTGTAAAAGAAATTGCACTTTGGCTGAATAGATGCAGAGTAACGCGTCATTCTCTTATTTATGTAGTTGGAGGTGGCTCTTTATTAGACTTCTGTGGCTTTGTTGCAGCAATCTATAAGCGTGGAGTACCTATTGCTTACGTTCCCACGACACTGATGGCTATGGTGGATGCAGCTTATGGTGGGAAAACTGCTATTAATACAGACGACATAAAGAATCTGTTGGGCGTTTTTCAGGAGCCCAACGCCATCTTGCTTGATGAAAGATTTCTCACAACTCTAAGCGATAGAGAAATACTCAGTGGCTATGCAGAGGTGCTTAAATATGCTTTGCTGGAAGATGACCAGTTCTTTGCTAAAGTACTTACCACTGACCCATTAAATAATGGGCTGGGTCTTAGAGAACTAATTGATCAATGCGTAACGATCAAAAAACGTTTTGTCGAAGCCGATCCCTACGACTTAGGAATTCGTCAATATCTCAATTTAGGTCATACGGTAGGACATGCCTTAGAAGGCTTTTCCCACACTTTAGAGCCTCTTGGACATCCTGCCCTTAGGCATGGTGAAGCAGTTATGATCGGCATCATTGTAGAGCTCTATATTTCGCACAAGATGCTTGGCTTTCCATTGGAAAGGATGCATCAAATCGTAGATTTTGCAAAAGAGTTCTTTTCTCCCTACTTTTTTGAGTGTAAGCAGTATAACGACATTATCAACCTAATGCTTCAGGACAAGAAAAACAGTGGTGACGATATTGCTATCATAGCCTTACGTCGTATTGGGGAACCCATGAAAATTAATGCATCTCGTGTACAATTACGCAATGCCTTTGATTTCTACCGCGAAGTGATTGGAGGCTAATCTTTCGCACGCACTTGCAGCGAAAAGCTCTATTTTTATGCAAAACAGCCTTAAGCCCTAATAAATTCATTTCTAACTGAAGAGGTTACCTTTTAACTAAGTCGCACTTTTTCACTATTTTTGAATAGGGTTCTAGAGAATAAACTAGTCCACACAAGAGAATCGGATACAAACAGTTAAACAACAATAGACGAATAACAACAGACTAAATATTTTTATAGCCATATGTATGACATAGCGATTATCGGTGGAGGCCCCGGGGGCTACAGTGCAGCTCTTTTTGCTGCAGCTAAGGGAAAGAAAATTGTTCTTTTTGAAGAGCGTGCAATTGGTGGAGTATGCCTTAATGAGGGCTGTATCCCTACTAAAACACTACTTCATTCGGCTCATCTGTTACAGGATATGCAAGGAGCTGCAAAGATGGGGATCAAATATGAAGGAGACTTAAATGTAGACTTCAAGCGTATTTCAGCACGCAAGAATAAGATAGTGAAGAAACTCACTGCCGGTATATCTATGCGCCTAAAGGAGTGCGGTGTAGAGGTTGTAGAGTGTCGCGCACGTCTTAATGGTACGGAAGGGGAAGCCATTCGTATTACAGCCAATGGTACTGATTATTTGGCAAAAGATGTACTCCTTGCGACCGGTAGCGAACCGGTCATTCCCCCTATCCCGGGAGCTGAGACTTCAGGATACATTACCTCTCGTGAGGCTCTGGAAGCAAAAGAGTTGCCAACAAGCATCGCTATCATCGGTGGGGGCGTAATTGGAATTGAGTTCGCTGACTTCTATCAATCTTTGGGTTCACAGGTAACTGTCATTGAGATGATGCCTGAAATACTGGGTAACATGGACAAAGAAACCTCTGCAATGCTGCGCGAATCGCTTGTAAAGCGTGGGATTAACATTCTATTGAATACCAAAGTAGTAGCACTCGCCCCGGGAAAAGTTTCCGTAGAGCTTCCTGATGGAAGTACTGAAGCCATTGAAACAGAAAAGATCTTGATGTGTGTAGGACGCCGGCCACAGGCAAATGATTTAGGATTGGAGACCCTCTCTATAGAAAAGAATAGAGCCGCTGTCAAAACGAACAACTACTTGGAGACCTCACATCCACACGTCTATGCCATTGGAGATATCAATGGAACATCGCTTTTAGCACATACTGCCGTGCGAGAAGGAGAGGTTGCAGTAGAACGCATTTTAGGCATTTCAGAAGCAGGAGGAATGAACTACCATGCTATTCCCGGTATTGTCTACACCCATCCTGAAATTGCCGGTGTGGGGGCTACAGAGGAAAAACTTCAAGCCGAAGGTATCCCTTATAAAGTAATGAAGCTACCTATGACTTACGCAGGGCGCTTCATTGTAGAGTCTGAGGGAGTAAATGGACTTTGCAAAATAATTACAGATAGTAAAGATAGGATCATTGGCTGCCACATATTTGGCAATCCGGCTAGTGAGATCATTCTACCGGTAGCTATTGCCATTGCCGAAGAAACTAATGTAGAGACTTTCCGTAGAAACTGCTTTCCACATCCCACAGTAGGAGAGATTCTTCACGAAGCCATCCTCTCTGAATAATATTACTCGATCAGAGTCCTTTCCAAGTGCACTCTGTCTTCCTTTATCTTACAGACGCATTGTAAATGATGCGTCTGTTTTTTTTACACACCATTTATAGCTTTGCGTCTGTAACCCTTGGATAGTCTTTTCCTTATTCCACACATGAAGGCTAAAGCTATCAGATACCTTATAGCTTCTCATTAAAGGGCCACCTCAATCACTAAATGAGTATGCTTGGGACATAATTGTATCATTTATCAAGGGAAATGGTTTTCCTCTGAAAGTTGCAGATAAAGTAATGGGGACGTAGTATGTGTATCATACTGCGCCCCCATATTTTTCGTAAGGATCTCCTTTAGTTCAGTTCATCGGGCAATCATAAGTACCTGTACAGATGTACCTATACGCAGCAAGTAATTACCGGCATCATAGGCAGTCAACGATAAATAGGCCTCACCCTCTTCATTGGTATTAGTACGCACACAGAGTCTGCCATTAGGTGTGTATAGCGACACTACAGTATTAGGCTCTGCGCCTTGTATTGTTAGGTAATCTTTTGCGGGATTAGGATAGAATAGCAGTCGTTCGCTTTGATTTAATGCAGCAAAAACCGGTGCGCCATCATAGGGTTTTTTATCACTATTATAGATATACCAATTCTTATTGTTTGCTTTAGTTACATCGGTAGTAAGGCAGACGTTATCCGGCTCCGAAGGAATTGCTTTTACAGCTATAACAGCCCCTCCCCTACTGTTCATTCTATTCACAAGACTCTCAATCATTGCGGTCATCTTTTCTCCCTTTATGGTATTTCCATAGCACTGCAACCAGAAAAGATTACGTGCCGGTGATAGATCAAGCGAAGAAAAGAGATTGCCATTGCAGTGGAATTCCTGCAAGCTCTTTGCGGGCGTTAGGTCAAAGGTTGTCAGCTTATTATCGGCACAAACAAGCTTTTCTAATACAGGGGTTGGCTCAATGCTCAGCGAAGTAAGATTATTGCTACTGCAATCTAACCAGATTAATTTTTTTAGGCCGGAGAGATCTAAGGTAGAAAGCTTATTTTTGTGGCAATAGAGTTGGAGTAACTCTGGTACAACGGACAAATCGAGTTTAGTGATAGCATTCTGATGGCAATAAAGAAACTTCAAGTTTGGCACCTTTGAAAGATCCAAAGAGGAAATAAGATTCTCAGAGCACCACAACTCTTCCAGCATGGGTACATGAGATAAATCTATTGCGGAAAGCTGATTGGTAGAAGTCCACAGTTCAGTTAACTTCGCTTGATTGGGGAGAATAAGTGAAGAAATTCTATTGTCATAGCAGAAAAGCTTCTGCAAATTAGGAGCTTCTGTAAGGTCCAAAGAAGTAATTTGGTTTGTAGTGCAATCCAGTAATTGTAAGGCATCCGTCCCCTTGAGGGTTAAACCCGAAATAGAGTTAGTATAGCAATACAACTCGGTAACCTTTCCATGAATTACTATATTACCTGCGGTCAAAGTGTAGACTTCAAGTCCCTTTTTGTTGATAACAGGCTCCTCCTTCACCCCCTCCATAGTGATGGGAGCTTCACCCACAATTCTTATTTTTACTGTCTCTCCGGCTGCTTTAGCAGTGGATAAGGTAATGAGACTTTCTGCATTTGCACGCAATGCACTGGCTACTAACCCCACGGAAAGCACTAAGAAAGAGCAAAACAATGAGATAAGAGACCTTGATGTAGTAGATGTTTTCATCTTAATCTTTTTCAATTCAACTGACTTATTTTTTCTATTTATCATCAAAGTTAAACAATTAATGCTGTTGTTATTCCATATTGACAGAGACTTTAGTAGAAAGCTATTCCTTTTCCAAGTGACTTTCTTTTCAAATGTATTCCGCACGAATAGTAGCAAGTTCCGGTAACAGTAACTAAAAGAAGACGAGTAATAAGGCATGAGGTCTTTTCGCTAAGAACGCTCACTATGAGGTAAAATCGGTAACTTTGGCACGAGATAGTAAGTAAAAGAGAGAAAAATGGACATTATACTTATAGGGCACGGACGTATGGGTCAAGCTGTAGAAGAAGAAGCATTGCTTGGCGGTCATCACATTGTAGCTTGCTTTGACACTCAGCAAGGCAAGCCTTTTAGCCGTACTGCAGAGCTACCTCAAGCGGACGTATGTATTGAATTCACCATTGCTGAAGAAGCCTACGACAATTGTCTTACTGCTTTGGAAGCCGGCTATCCCGTAGTGAGTGGCACAACAGGATGGAACGAGGGTGTAAAAAAGCTTCAAGCACTCAGTGAACAGAATGGCTGGAGTTTCTTCTATGCCCCCAACTACAGCATCGGTGTCAATTTACTTTATTCACTAAATAGGCATTTAGCCAGTCTATTAACTCACGTAAACGGCTACTTGCCTTCCATAGAAGAAAGACACCACATATTTAAGAAAGATGCTCCAAGTGGTACAGCAATCGCCCTTGCCAACGACTTGATCGATATTGACCCGAGCTATACCAATTGGGCACCGGCTCCACCTGCTATAGAGGATAATCATATCATTCCCATTGTATCTGTACGAGAAGGACAAATACCCGGTTATCATGGCGTTACATTTACCTCGCAGGTTGATCGTATCACTATTGAGCATGAAGCCTTTAGTCGCAAGGGATTAGCTCAAGGGGTATTGCTGGCGGCCGACTATGCAACGAAACACAAAGGCGCCTTGGACATGAAACAGATGTTAGACATTACTGAATAATCATCCAATATGGAACAAGAAAAAAAAGGTCGCAAAGAGAAAAATAGTAAGCTCAGACAGCTTATTTGGGGTTCTTTTGTCACTCTCCTATTTATCCTTTTTGCTATTTGGGCAGGATGGGGTTGGTTTATTTTCCTTCCGCTTATCGTAGACTACTACTTCTTACACTATATTAAGTGGCCCAAGGTAAGCAAGGTCAAGAATAAATTTCTACGCGGCTTCTTATCATTATTAGGCGATTTGGTATTTGCAGCCATAGGGGTTACCCTCCTGAGTACCTACTTCTTCCAAAATTTCGCTATTCCCTCCTCCTCTTTGGAGAAGACCTTGCTTGTAGGTGATTACCTCTTTGTCAATAAACTTAGTTACGGGCCTCGCACGCCTATGACTCCGATTGCTATTCCCCTCACACACAACACATTTAAGGGGCATAAAAGTTACTTAGACAAGCCTCACTACCCATACAGGAGATTGAAGGGTGGGCACAAGCCTAAGCGGGGAGATTTGGTTGTATTTAATTTTCCTGCAGGAGATACGGTAGCCCTTAATATGCCTAACCCTGATTACTATACACTAAAGGCAATATATGGCGAAGAGGTACTTCACAACCGCCCTGATATTTACGGACGTATTGTCTACCGGCCGGTGGATCGCCGTGACCATTATGTAAAAAGATGCGTAGCTACTGCCGGAGACAAGATTGAAATACGTAACAATGAAGTCTTTATAAATGACAAGAAACAAGCTTTTCCCGATAAAGGGCAGCTCAATTACTACATTCAAATGGGCAAGGAGCGCTTTAGTGAGGAGGAGATAGAGCATTTAGGAATTTCAAAGGCAGATCAACGTTCAAGTATTATTTCAGCCGCAGATAACGCCTTGCTCTACAAGCAGGGACTGAAACCCTTGGAACAAGATAACAAGGGAATACTTTACCTCTTTCCCCTTACCAATGAAAGCTACAAAAAGGTTGCAAAGGATCCGCGTGTGGTGGCTATCAGCGTAGAGAAAGCATCAGAAAGTCTTACCTACCCATTGGAAGCTAACACAGGGTGGACGCGTGATAATTGGGGGCCTGTGGTCATACCGGCAAAGGGAATGACAATCACACTGGACAGTGCCTCACTCGCCATCTATAAGCGCTGCATTGTAGCTTATGAGGGGCATAAACTGGAGTACGATGCTTCCGGTAATATAGTGATCGATGGGCAAAAGACAACAGAGTATACGTTTGCCATGGATTACTACTTTATGTTGGGCGACAATAGGCATAACTCTGCCGATAGCCGCTACTGGGGATTTGTACCGGAGGATCACATCGTAGGAACCCCCTCTTTCCTTTGGCTTTCAATAGACAAAGATAAGCCTCTATTCAAAGGGAAAATACGCTTCAAGCGAATGATGCGTGCAATCCATGGTCAGGCACTCTAATATTCAGCACCTATTACCCATTGGTTATGCTCCCAGTATAGAGTACTTTTCTTTTTTATTAAGTGAAGGTACCTATATAGATGCAGCCGAGCACTATGTCAAACAGACTTGGCGCAACCGCTGTCGCATATTAAGTCCTCAAGGAATAGTGGAGCTTACCATACCGGTAAAGCAGGGATCCTCCCGAGAATGCCCTATTCGAAAGGTAGAGATTTCACCGCATGACCACTGGTATTCAAGGCACTTACAGGCGATAAAAAGTTGCTATGGCAGAACCCCATACTATGAGTATTATGAAGATGCCATTACGCCCCTATATGAAAGGCAACGCTTTCAATATCTTTTTGACTTTTGTTTGGCTCTAATCGACACCATAGTCCGACTAATTGAGTTACCTCTCCACTATGAGCTATGCGAAACCTATCAAAGCATTACCGATGATGACATTAGAGGGTGCTTTGAACCTTCTACTCCTCAGATGAGTAGTGACTTTGTGCCCATACCCTACTATCAGCTATTCGAAGGGCAAAAGCACTTTGTGCCAAACCTAAGCATATACGATCTAATTTTTAATATGGGGCCTGAGGCAAGGCTTATATTGAGAAAACAAAACCAATTGCTTACACAATCACAAAATGGAAAATAATACACTAATTGACTTAATCAAGAAAACACGTTCTGTACGTCGCTTCGATGAAAGTGTACCTATTCGGGAAGAGGTATTGCGTACATGGATAGGAAATCTACGATACACCTCCTCTGCACGCAACTTACAGCCTTTGAAGTATAAAATAGTAACTGAAAAGGATGATTTGGAGCTCATTTACCCTCTGTTACACTGGGCGGGGTATCTAAAAGATTGGGATGGTCCTTCACAAGGCGAGCGTCCAACGGCTTTTGTGATTCAATTGGTAGATACGGATATAGCCACCTCAGCCCGCTTTGACGAGGGGATTCAATTGGAAGCACTCATGCTTCAGGCCACTGCAGAGGGATGGAGTGGCTGTATCATACAAGCATTCAATGCCGCCAAGTTAGTTGCGTCTTTGTCAATTCCGGAGAGATTCTCTCCTCTTTCGGTAATTGCTTTTGGGAAAGGTATTGAGCAGATAGTTATAGAAAAGCTCATTGCCGATGGGAGTGTACAGTATTGGCGCACTGCCGATGGAGTACATCATGTACCCAAACGAATTGCTGAAGAACTTATTATCGCTTAAACCCTCTCTCTCCGGAGCATTGCAACACAGTTGCATTTAGGCTCATTATCTTTGCTTTAGACAAGTAGATAGTATTAACCTATGAAGGAGAAAAACATCGCTAATAGCAAAGATAAACCAACGGCACAACCTGTCGGTTGCGCATGTTGCTGCGAGCAACACGCTAAGGGATCACATTCACACGACCACTCTGAGGAAGAGTCGGCTAAGGGACTTATCATCAGAATCTCTATTTCAACGATTCTACTGATCGTTAGCGTATTACTTGATTTTAGGCTGCTATCGCCAGATATACCCTACAGGGGTATTATTATCTTGGCAGTTTCCCTATTAGCCTACATACCAATCGGATACAACGTGCTGCGAGAAGGCTTGGAGCTTGCTTTCAAGAATCGTGATGTGTTCAACGAACTCATGCTAATGTCTGTCGCAACTATTGCGGCATTTGTCATTGGTGAGTACCATGAGTCCGTTTTGCTAATACTCCTTTACTCTATAGGAGAGCTGCTTCAAGATAGGGCTTCCGATAAGGCTCGCAAAAACATACAGACCTTAATTGACATTCGGCCAAAGACTGTTACCGTGATTACCCCCAATGGCACAGTAGAGAGGGAGGCAAGTAAATGCTCCGTAGGGGACAAGCTCCGCTTCTTACCGGGGGAACGCATCGGATTAGATGTAACCTTGATGGATAGTGCCGGAGATTTTGATTACTCTTCTCTTACCGGGGAAAGCCTCCCCGTACATTGTAAGCAGGGCGATGATGTGATGGCCGGTGCTATAGTGCTATCGAAACCTATTGAAGGCGTGGTAAATAAGCCATTTGAGGATAGCACCTTGTCGCGCATTATCAATATGGTAGAGAATAGTGCAGAAAGAAAACCCGACACAGAACGGTTTATCCGTCGTTTTGCCCGTATATATACCCCTATTGTTGTAGCTCTTGCTGTTTTACTCATTTTCGTACCATTTTTCTTCGGACTATACAACGGCAATGCCGCTCCTTTTCACGACTACCTCTACAACGGGTTAGTGCTACTAGTTGCTTCATGTCCTTGCGCTTTGGTCATTAGCGTACCACTTAGTTTTTTTGGTGGATTAGGGGCTGCCTCACGGAATGGTCTACTCTTCAAAGGAGCTCTTTTCTTAGACAGACTAAGGCATATTGATACTTTTGTATTTGATAAAACAGGAACGTTGACAGAGGGTGTTTTTCGCGTAAGTAAAGCATTAACTCATGTCGATGGTATCAACAAAGAGAGCATTCTCTCCTCTGTAGCCGCATTGGAGAGAGACAGCTCTCATCCTATTGCCCAAGCTGTGGTAGCTTATGCGCAAGAGCTGCAATGCAGTATGACAGCTCCACTCTCTGACATTGAAGAAATAACCGGTATGGGGATGAAAGGTGTGGACGACAAGGGCAACGAGATCTTAGTAGGCAATGAAAAGCTGCTGGAAAAGTATCGGGTTGCCATTCATGCACTACCGGAGGAAAGCAGCAGTCACATTCTCATCTCTTGTGCAGGAGAGCATGTTATGACGCTTATACTCTCCGATAAGCCCAAAGCAACTGCCCAGCAAACAATTAAGGATCTACAAGAGCGAGGCTACAAGACCATAATGCTCTCAGGTGATAATAAGGCAGTGGTAGCTTCTATAGGAAAAGAACTCAATGTAGATGTTGCACTTGGCGGACTTCTTCCTGATGACAAGATTAAAGAAGTGGAAGCACTTCGTAAGCAAGGAAAAGGAATAGCATTTGTGGGAGATGGGCTTAATGATGCTCCTGTCATGTCCCTCTCCGATGTGTCCTTTGCTATGGGAGGGATAGGAAGCGATACCACAATCGAAATAGCCGACGTAGTGATCCAAAGCGATGATCCTTATCGGACGGTGACTGCCGTTGATCTCTCACGCTATACCTACAAGATAGTCTTGCAGAATATTATCTTTGCTTTAGCAGTAAAAGTAATTGTAATGGGTTGCGCTGCCTTTGGAGTAGCTGAGCTATGGTGGGCTATTCTGGCTGATGTTGGCGTAACACTCTTAGCCATACTTAATAGTTTACGGACTTTACATTATCGATAAAATGGCCGATTCCGAAAAATTAGAGGCGCTCTTCCGCCTTCATAATAAACGTCTTACCCCTACGAGGAAGCTGATATACGATACCTTGGCCTCCTCCGACGAGGCTTTGACTATGCAAGATATTGAGTTGCTTGCAGATGGTGTCGATAAGAGCACTGTTTCACGCACACTCCATGTATTAGGCTCTATTGGAGCCGTGCACAGAATTACGGATGCCAATGGACTTTTCAAGTTTGCAGTCACCTCATTTGAGGAGGGAATGCCACTTGTCAGCCATATTCACTTTAGTTGCATAAAGTGCGGTAAAACATACTGTGTAGAGAGCGTTCACATACCCCCTATTCACCTTCCCGACAACTTTAAGGCAACCGATTACAACATCGTGGTAACCGGCATCTGTCCCTATTGTCATTAGAGAAGCTCTTCCATAGCCTTTGTAAGGATGATAGGCATCCCATAATTGGCTATTTCCTCTTTTCTTACTTCAATAAACCCTTCGAAAGGTGACTTTCCTTCCTTTATTTTTGCTTTGAGAACCGTTATGTAAAGCACTCGATGGGTCAAGCGATGAACGTATGAACGAAACTCGCCTGTAAGTGAGCCTGCAGTATGGCTTCCCCATACTCTTTCTACTACTTCTCCCACCCTTTTCGGATCAATAGGCTCACTGCTCTCATAAAGAGGGAACTCATATAGACTGTGCCAGATATCTTTGCCTTCTCTTCGCTTAATCCAAAGCTTTCCTTCTGAAGACTCCACCAAAAGATAAAGCATATACCGACTTTTGACGGCGGTCTTTCTACTCTTCTGCGGCAAGCTAAGTTCATGCCCCGTACCGGCTACTGCGCAATTATTTGCCAACGGACACTCGTTGCACTTTGCCTCACGTGGCATGCAGCATAGTGCGCCAAGCTCCATTAAGGATTGGTTCACCTCAGCTGATCTGCCAAGGGCAATCAGTTCCTCCACATAGTGCTTTACAAAGCGTTTTCCTTGTGGAGTATCAATAGGTATTTCCGAAGCAGTCAAGCGGGATATTACACGCAATAGGTTACCATCCACGGCTGCATGTGGTGCATTAGCTGCAAAAGAGGATACAGCAGCTGCCGTATAATCCCCCACTCCGGGAAGGGAAAGCAAGGTCGCATAATCGGAAGGAAAGACGCCTCCAAGCTCACTCACTACCTTGCGAGCTGCCTTGTGCATATTTCTTGCACGCGAATAGTATCCCAACCCCTGCCACAAGCTCAGTACATCATCTATATCGGCTTCTGCCAATCTATCCACAGAGGGGAAACGCTCCACGAAACGATAATAGTAATCCAATCCTTGCACTACACGGGTTTGCTGTAGAATAACCTCTGAAACCCATATTAGATAGGGATCACGCGTCTCTCGCCATGGTAAGAGACGCTGATGCTCGTGATACCAAGCGAGAAGTGCTGTGTGTATTTCGTCAAGCATGAGAGTCACCTCATAAGACTTATATGGAGAGGATATTTACTATCTCTAATAATTTTTCGTGAATGGGCTTATGGTCTTTAATTGCCTTTACAAAAGGCACATATACGATCTCATCATGATCATAACCGATCATTACATTGCGTTGATCCTCAAGGAGAGCCTCTATAGCAGCTACGCCCATACGGCTTGCCATTATTCGGTCAGTGGCACAGGGGCTACCCCCACGCTGAATGTGCCCTAATATAGTTACACGCACATCGTAATCGGGGAAGCGCTCTTGTACTTTCGCTGCGGCTGCCATTGCCCCGCCCCCTTCCTCATTGCTTTCCGTTACCAATACGATACTGCTGCTCTTTGTTTTGCGGAAGCCGCTGCTGATACTCTCCTCTATATGCCCGGTTGTATGGTGCATTTCAGGAATAATAGCCGCTTCGCATCCCCCTGCAATAGCTCCGTTGAGAGCCAAGAAACCGGCTTCACGCCCCATCACTTCCACAAAGAAAAGCCGATTGTGGGATGATGCCGTATCGCGGATCTTATCCACTGCCTCCACTATCGTATTTAAAGCTGTTGTATAGCCTATGGTTAGGTCAGTTCCTTGTAAGTCGTTGTCTATCGTGGCAGGTACCCCTACTATAGGGTAATTGTACTCTTGTGCCAATGCTCTTGCCCCGGCGAGAGAGCCATCCCCTCCGATCACCACAAGGGCATCTATTCCTTGCTCACGGAGGTTGGCATAAGCCTTTTTCCTTCCCTCTTCTGTCCTAAACTCATCGCAGCGGGCTGTTTTGAGAATAGTACCTCCGCGCTGAATGATATTGCTTACATCCTCCGTTCGAAATGATTTAAAGAGTCCCTCTATTATTCCAAGATAACCTTTGTATATAGCTTTTACCTCTATTCCATGATATATGGCAGCCCTCGTAACGGCACGAATAGCTGCATTCATTCCGGGGGCATCGCCTCCGGAGGTGAGTAGTCCAACTCTCTTGATGCTTCTATTTCCCGACATACTAAATTACAAGCTTAAAAAACTTTTCTACCAACCACTCTACGCGAGAGACCTTTTTCAAAAGGTCTTACAAAGGTAACCTCTTCGTATGAAGAAACAACTAACAAATAGTTCTATAGTTTCAATTCAAACCTATAGATCTATCGTTTGATAGATTCTGATCTTTTCATTCAAAGATCAGAACCTTTTGGCTGCCCCATTCCATGCCACAAAAGCACGCACAGTAACTCCGCCTTACTCCACACAAGTAGTAGGCGTTTTTTTCATCACGTAATACATACAGAATGCAGCTGTGCGCCCATAGTATTTTACATTCTGCATATTTCTTTTGACTGATTTTCTCGTCTCTTAAGCCACGCAGTATATCAGAAGAATAAACTTTCTTTAATCGCAGTTATTTGCTACTTTTGCATTTAGTAGAAAAGCGAATAATTGAGCATAAATTATGATTACTTTCAAGGTTCCTTCGGGCAATCTCTCCGCTGTGCTTCAGAGCATTGTAAGAGCCGTTCCCCCAACGCATACTAACCCTATAATGAGCGAATTCCTTTTTCAAATCAAGGATAATGTACTCTATATAACGGGAGGAAGTGGCGTTTTTCAAATCACTGATTCTATTGCACTTTCTGCAGAAAGCGATGTAAAAGATATTTTCTTTTCAGTAAACCCATCCGACATTGTTGATTATGTAAAAGACCTTCCGGAGCAGCCGCTAACCTTCCAGTTTGATGACTCTGCCATTGTTTTGCAAAACGAAGAAACGGAGGAGAGGAAGGATATCTTTGATCCGACTCCTAATGGAGAAGGGCAACTCACCATTCTATTCGATGAGGGAGAAATCAGCTTCTCTGTTTCTGTAAGCGACCAATACAATGCAATCGCTACGCCTGAAGAGAAATTGGTGGACACATTCCACTTTGATGTAGACATGCTAAGTAAGGGGCTGGAATATACCTCTGCAAGCTTGGACAGCAATACACAGCACGCAAGCTTTGCCGGAGTACACTTTGCTTTTTTCCCTGACCGCTTGGAGATGGTTGCCACCAACGGATTCGTACTTACACTCTATACCGTACAAGGAAATTTTCTACCTTCGGCAGATAGCAATCAATCAACGGCTTTTACGCTTCCTGAGAGTTGTGCAACCTATCTAAAGAGCTTTTTGCCCCGTTACTTAGGTGAAGAGGTACAGATCACACGTTACGAAAGCAGTATTAAGTTCAATATTGCCACAGTGGAGATCATTTCTACGCTTAACGAATCCCCTTTCCCTGCCTATCACACGATTATACCACAGGACATAGAGTACGAATTGGAACTCAAAAGCTCTATTCTACTCAGTAAGGTGCGTCGTATGAATAAGTTTATGAAAGAGGATGAAGGAGTGATCTTTACTCCGAGTGAGAACAGTATTGAGTTGCTTGTCCACTCCGAGGCAACTAACCGACGCGCAAAGGAGCAAATTGCACTCAGTAACCCGAAAGGCTTTAACACGCGATTTGAACTAAACAACATGCGCTTCCAAAAGCTCTTAGGCAACATTGAGTCGGATACCGTACTAATCCAAATCAAAGACATTACGCGCTCCTTCTTAGTAGTACCCAGCAGTATGCCGGAAGGGACAACCTTGATTAATATTATTTCAGCTATCAACCAAAATAGTTAATAATGAAACTACACCTCACGAGACCGATCGTCTTCTTCGATTTGGAGACGACCGGGCTTGACATTGTAAAAGACCGCATTGTGGAGATCTCCATTCTAAAGGTTTTCCCGGACGGATTAGAGGAGACTACGACACGACGTATTAATCCGGAGATGCCTATTCCGGCAGAATCAACGGCTATCCACGGCATTACCAACGAAGATGTAGCCGACTGCCCCACCTTCAGGCAGATATCCAAAAGTTTGGCAGACAAGTTACGGGGATGCGATTTGGGAGGCTACAACTCTACCCACTTCGATTTGCCAATGCTGGCTGAGGAGTTTCATCGTGTAGGAAACGACATAGATCTGTCCAAGATGAGAATGATTGACGTACAAACCATCTTTCATAAGATGGAGCGACGCAACCTAACGGCCGCTTACCGCTTCTATTGCAACAAAGATCTTACTGATGCCCATACAGCAGAAGCAGACACAAGGGCTACCTACGAGGTTCTTTTAGGGCAATTGGATCGTTATCCAAACGACCTAAAAAACGATGTTGCTTTCTTGGCCGAGTTCTCACAACAGAATAGAAATGTGGATCTCGCTGGACGCATCGTGCTCAATAGTAAGGATGAACCGGTTATCAACTTTGGGAAATACAAGGGTCAAACCGTAGAAGAAGTGCTGAAAAGGGATCCCGGCTACTACGGTTGGATAATGGACAATGATTTTTCTGCCGATACAAAGCAGCATTTTACCAGATTGAGATTGGAGTATAGTAAGCTATCGGCCAACAAGATACTCTGATCTATGTGTATCATGGAAAGTTTGGTAGGGAAACATATTGTATTAGGTATTACGGGCAGTATTGCGGCATACAAAGCCGCCTATTTAGTGCGTGCTCTTATTAAAAAGGGGGCTGAAGTTCAAGTCGTTATGACTCCTTCAGCCAAAGAGTTCATTGCTCCGCTAACCTTATCCACCCTCACGCAAAAGCCTGTTGTATCGGAATTCTTTGACCGACGCGACGGCTCCTGGCATAGCCACGTTGCACTCGGGCAATGGGCAGATCTTATGCTTATTGCTCCCGCTTCTGCCTCGACCATTGCTAAGATGGCAAATGGGATAGCTGACAACATGTTGCTCACGACCTATCTATCCATGAAAGCTCCGACTTTTGTAGCCCCTGCGATGGACCTGGATATGTACCGTCATGAGGCTACTACAGACAATCTTAATACATTGAAAAGTCGTGGTATCACAATCATAGAGCCGGGGAATGGATTCTTAGCAAGTGGATTAGAGGGGAAAGGAAGAATGGAGGAGCCTGAAGCTATTGTTAAGCACATAGAGGCTTTTTTTACCAAATCCCAGCAATTAGGAAACAAAAAGGTACTTATTACAGCAGGACCTACCTACGAAGCCATTGATACGGTACGATTCATAGGGAACCACTCCTCGGGGAAAATGGGTATTGCGTTAGCAGAAGCATTTCGAGAAGCCGGAGCAGAAGTAACATTAGTATTGGGTCCCTCAGCTTTACCGGATCCTGAGTGTGTGCATTGCATACGGGTTACCACAGCTTTAGAGATGTTAGCTGCGTCAGAGCGCCCCTTTAAAGAGTGCAATATAGCCATTTTTTCAGCTGCTGTGGCTGACTTTCGTCCGAAGAAAGCTTTCCAGGGCAAGATAAAGCGCGAGATGCAGCAAGACCCTTTGATTATTGAGTTAGAGCCAAACCCCGACATTGCTGCCACGCTCTCTGCTCAGAAGCGATCAGATCAACTAACAGGTGGCTTTGCTTTGGAGACAGAGGTCAATGTGCTTGAAGCACAGCGCAAGCTAAAGAGTAAGCAGTTAGACTTTATTGTGCTCAACTCTCTAAGCGAGGCCGGTAGTGGCTTTGGTATAGATACCAATCGCATCCGCATCATTGACAAAGAAAAGAAAGATCCTATTGTATATCCTTTGACTGACAAAAAGGAGGTAGCACGGCAAATCGTTGACTTTGTCGTAGGGAAACAAGCTCATGCCTATTAAATACTATCTTTTGCTGCTCTGTGCCTTAGTACTCTCATGCTCCCTTAGAGGACAGGAGTTTATGGCACACGTAAAGATTAATACGGAGCAACTACCCAATGCGGATAAATCCATGTTCAACGATCTGGAAGGTAAGTTAACCTCTTTGATAAACGACAATGCTTTTACTGCTCTGACCTTCTCACCCATAGAACGCATTAATTGCGAAATCGCGCTCAACCTAATTTCTGTTGAAGACAACAGCAAGTACAAAGGCGAGCTCTTTATAACAGCTCAAAGGCCTGTGTACAATGCATCCTACACTACCACATTACTTACTTTCCGGGATGTGGATCTCTCCTTTGAATATCAGCCCTACGATCAAATCATCTACAATCCTATGGTCATAGATAACAACCTTACAGCTACTGTTGTCTACTGGCTTTATGTGGTTTTAGCATTGGATTTAGATAGCTTTTCACCATTAGGGGGAACAGTTGCCTGCAACCAACTTCAACAACTGGTGAATGCAGCTGCACAGATACCTGATACAAAAGGCTGGAATGCCTTTGATGGTACGCATAGTCGGCACGCAATTGCTGCAGCTTTAAATGATCCGGCTCAAGAACCCTTCAGGCAGTATTGGTACCTTTATCATCGTAAAGGGTTAGATGAGTTAGTAGCTAACGTACAACGTGGTAGAACTACCATGTTGGAGTCCTTATCCATGTTAGAGGAAGTATGGCAAGATCGCAACTCCTCTCCCCTACTGATGATCTTCTCCGAAAGCAAACTTGCTGAATTAGTGGCGATTGCGGAGAAAGCAAATAAAAACGAGAAAGAGTCAGCTCGCAAGATATTGAACAAACTATATCCGACTGAAGGAAATGTTCTGTCGAAGCTAAGAAACTAACCATTTTCTCCGTATGCTAACTGATTTATCCATAAGTAACTTCATCTTGATTGATCATCTACAGGTAAGTTTCACCTCCGGCTTTACCACGATTACAGGGGAAACCGGAGCCGGAAAAAGTATTCTTGTAGGGGCTCTTTCTATGCTTTTGGGCAAACGGGGTGATAGTAGCTTAATAAGAAATGGTGCGGATAAATGTATCATAGAAGCTTCGTTCTCTCAGCTTCCCAAGCGGCTCAATGAACTACTGGATACTTTAGATTTACCGACCGATACCTCTGAATGCATTCTACGCAGGGAAATCACTGCGTCAGGACGCAGTAGAGCATTTGTTAATGATACGCCTACCTCATTAGCCAATCTCTCTCAAGTAGCACTGCAACTCATTGATATACATTCGCAGCATCGCAATCTTCTCCTGTCTGATGGTAAGTTTCAACTTACAGCCATTGATCGGCTACTTCCTCTTGACAATCCTCTTCAAAGCTATAAAGAGGCCTATTCTGCATACCTAAAAGCCAAGCAAACACGTGACGAGAAAGCGGAACGAATCAGACAAGCAGCAGAGAACTATGACTACGATTCATTTCGCTTTAGCGAATTGGACAATGCGCATCTTATTGAAGGAGAAGAAATTTCTTTACACGATGAATTAGACGCCTTAGAGCATGCAGAAGAGATCAAGCAAGGACTCCTTGAGGCTTGTCGTCTACTCCAAGAAGACGAAGATAATATCATATCTCGTATAGCGTCTGTAGAACAAACTCTAGGTGGCATACGCAATTTTTCATCCGATATAAATGAATACGTGGAGCGCATTAGTCGTGCTCGCATTGACTTAGCTGATATTGCAGGAGACCTTATCAGAATAGCAGACGATTCATACTCTGATCCGGACCGATTAACAGTGGCCTCAGAGCGTTATGACCTCCTCAATCGATTGATGAGTAAGTACCACACAGAAGATACAGCTTCACTCATATCGTTACGTAATGAATTGGCTTCTCGGATCTCACTATATGAGAGTGGAGATCTTGATCTCAAACAGGCAGAAAAGAGTCTCTCAGAAGCACATGCACGATTACTATCTGTGGCAAAGGAACTCCATGAAGTCCGCTTGAGAGCTGCGAAAGTAATGGCGTCTTCCCTAAGTGATATGTTGCATGATTTAGAAATGCCACATGCTACTGTAAAAATAGAGGTCACAGAAATGACTACTCCTACGCCAGATGGTATAGATAGTGTAACCCTTCTTTTCTCAGCTAATTGTACGTTACCTCCACAACCGGTCGGAGAGATTGCCTCGGGAGGGGAAATCTCCCGTCTTATGCTGGCACTCAAGGCTCTATTGGCAGAGCACGAAAGCTTACCTACCATCCTATTTGATGAAGTAGATACCGGTGTATCGGGTCGTACAGCTGACAAAATGGGGCAGTTACTTCTACGTATGGGGCATGTTATGCAGGTAATCGCCATCACGCACCTTCCACAGATAGCAGCACGAAGTGTAACACAAATGATGATCTACAAAAAAGAAGATCCTCTACCACAAACCATTCTTAAGACTCTATCCACAGAAGAAAGGGAGCAAGAAATAGCTCGTCTACTGAGCGGACATGAAATAACTCCTGCAGCATTAAAAGCTGCACAAGCACTACTCAATCACAATGATTAAAGAACAACTCCTATATGGTGTACATGCCTTAGCTGAGGCACTCCACAATGGAAATCCAATAGATACAATCTATTTAAAAAAGGGCCTTATATCACCGGAAGTGCAGTCTATTAAGCAAATGGCTCGTACTGCAGGAGTTCCTGTTAAAGAAGTACCCATTGAGAAACTTAATCGCCTGACACGTAAAGCACACCAAGGCTGTGTAGCTATTGCATCACCTATTGAGTATGCCAACTTGGAGCAGCTTGTTCCCATGTTATATGAAAATGGCGAAATCCCTTTTCTTATTGTCTTGGATGAACTTACCGATACCCGAAATTTTGGTGCTATTGCACGTTCAGCAGAATGCTTTGGCTGCCATGGGATTGTGATTACCCAGCGGAATAGTGTTTCCGTTACAGCTGATGCAGTAAATGCCTCTGCGGGGGCTTTGCTGCGAATTCCTGTAGCTCGTGTAGCCTCTTTACCTCGTGCACTCACCTTCCTAAAAGAGAGTGGTATCGGACTTACGGCTGCCAGTGAAAGAGGAACGATATCTTGCGATAAAGCCATATTTGAGGGACCTGTTGCCTTGATCATGGGGAATGAGCATCATGGACTAAGTGAGCGTTCTCTTGCTTTAGCAGATCAAATGGTTAACATACCTATGATGGGACACATCTCCTCACTAAATGTATCTGTAGCTGCCGGGATACTCCTCTTTGAGATTACCAAACAGAGATTATCTCTATAACTTATTGTATTGATAACAACCCAATAACTAATTCATTATCATGAAAAAAATCATTGCAACTGAAAAAGCTCCTAAAGCTATAGGTCCTTACAGTCAGGCTGTAGCATGTGGCAATTTTCTCTTCACCAGCGGGCAACTCGGTTTAGATCCTACTACCGGTGACTTTGCAAAGGGAGGAGTCACAGAGCAAACTGAACAAGTCATCAGCAATCTGAAAGCCGTAATAGAAAAGGCCGGATTCACCCTAAATGATGTAGTAAAAGCTACCTGTTTCTTAGCAGATATTAATGACTTTGCGGCTATGAATGAGGTATATAAAAAGTACTTTACAGGAGATTTCCCTGCTCGTAGTGCATTTGCTATCAAATCACTTCCTAAGGGAGGTCTTGTAGAAATAGAAGCCATTTGCTACAAGGACTAAATAAAGCAACACTTCAACGTAAAAAGCACGCCAATGGGACTTTTCTCATTGGCGTGCTTCTTCTTTTACTATAGCAAGTCAAAGGACTCTAAACTATAGGTTGATAGAGAAACTATTTAGCAATACACTGCAGCCTAAAGGACATTAAAAAGGTGGAGGCTTTATTTTCGCATAAGATCGTTCAGAATAGACGAGGTGCCGTTTGTGAGCGATGAGAAGCCACCATAATATAACCACCAAACAACAACACCAAGCAAGACAAGCATCAGGAAAATACGAAAGAATTCGTTTCTTCTTCCTACCCCACTTTTACCCCGTTCTTCTTGCGTCGGCAAATGGGTCATGTTATTGCGCATAGACTCACGCAAGCTTTCGGAAAGGTGAATTTCAGAGTTTATTGTATCCTTAGCAGCATCTATAGGTTGTGTACTTTTCTCCGATGTGAGTTCTCCATCCTCAATCATCTTCCTTCTGATGCGCTCTCGTCGTTCGTTAAGGGCCTGCTTTCGAGGGTCATACGATATGGGGGTATGATGGGGTCGGATTGGTTTTCTTGGTCTGTATAGTAATGCCATGATTCATTTTCATTTGAGTTAAATAGCCTTAGATCTGGGTACAAAAGCCAGGTAAATGGTTCATCTTCAGGCAATGGACGGCGTATATAAAGAGGCAACAAAGCCCGAGCCATTTCTTCTTGCCGCACAGTATCGACTTCTTCGGGTTTCCAAGTAGCCCGTATGCGACTTGCTCCCACTTCTTGTGCAATTATCTCGTAAGCAGATAGAGCCTGCTGTGCACCATTAAAATGAGATAAATCACTTAGTGAAGGAGGAGTAAAGGCAACCTCTTGCCCCATAGAGTCTCTCTTTATGGTAAATATATCTTGTGGAGATAATGGACGCATTTTAGGTTTCCAAGTAAGTCCGGTAAGGGACTTATCTGACTCCGTGGCCTGCTCAATAGGCGTTAAGGTTCCCTCTGCCGGTCCCAGCCAAACGGCTCTTTGTATAGTATCAGCAGCAAAATACGCCACTACATAGGGGCTTTTTACATGACCAACACCAAAGTAATGCTTGATAGATTCTTGTAGGGGAAAATAGATCATTTCAACCTCGCCATAGGCACGCAACTCTTTAACCGAACGATCTACAAAGAAAGCAAGAAGACTATCCCCCTTTATCTGTTCAAACTTATCAGGATCCAAAAGCTGTCGCATTGATTTAGCATTGAGCCATGCTTTAGTGTGGTGCAGCGTATCTGCCGCGAAATAAGCACGTATCGTGTCACCCTCCAATTGGGTACTATCATTCCAAACTATAGGAGCTTGGAAAAGTGTAAGAATAGAATCCATGGAGAAGTAACTGACTGAGTCAGCTTTTCCTTGAAGGTCTTGCCTGAAGAGCTTCGCATTATGATAGCCGCGCATGAGTCGGACAGGCTTTTTCGATTGAATTGAATCTCTATAAGAGATCATTTCCATAGTATCTGCAGCTAAGTAGAGGGTATCCTTCTTCGAATAGTCCTTTAGCCAAGCATGATAGGTAGAAAAAGCGTACTCTGTACTATCATTAAAAAATCCATACTCGCCATAGAGGTTAGCCTTATTGATCGTATCGTTGAGTACCATTGAGCCAAAACACTCAGTAAAGGAAAGAGGCTTGTCGTAGAATATAGAATCAGCTGTGATAGTACCCCTTCGATTAAATACAGTCGAACGATCCAAAAGAATGCCTACATCCTTTTCAGTATCATAAACGCCTCTAGTACTTTCAATACGTCCTGAATCAGAAACAATCGTAGTAGGACCTGTAAAATAAGCTATCTTCGTCTTTGTATTATATCGTAAATAATCTGTCGTAAGTACAAAATCAGGATTTTCCAAGACCACCTCATCAGTGAAAATAGCCTCATTTGTTGAAGGGGTATACTCCCCATAAATAGAGGTAAGTGTATTGAGAGAGTCTACTATCGTTCCCCCTTCGGTATAATAGCCTGTACCCAAATTACGATCATAACTCAAACTATCGGTATAGAGTGTAGCGGTAAGATTAGACATCTCCACATCGTAGCGAAGCTCTGCCATACGATCCTGCCCGTAATAGTCCAACTGTCCACCTGTAATAGTTAGCGAATCGCCCTCTAAAATACGGATATTGTCGTAAGCAAAGAAACTATTGGTAGCATCCTCCAGAAAAGCACTATCACAATACATCACCCAACTTTCGTGTCGTACCTTTACGTTGCCTCTCAATTGCTGAAGCCCGGGCTTCTCAATAGCATTGTAATGCAGAGAATCGGAGTGCTCTAAAAGGATACGCTTCTTATTGCCTGGAGGGGGTGCTGTGTGCGAGTAGGAGAAAGAGTAGGTTATACCCCACAAGAGTAATAAAGCGAAGGCAACCATGGCATTTGGCCGCCTTCCCCATTTCACATATTCTTTACTCTTGTATTGCTTATCAGGCATGGAGTTACGCTACTTTCCGGTCGCAGCATTTTTCTTTATCCACCCCGGATACTGAAAGTCACAGCTCTGCATTGAGGGATCGACCTCAATAAAGGTAGTCTTTTGTTGCTCTCTAATCCACTCTTCAATACGCTTGTTTTTCTTATCTGCGAGTGCCATATTCTTTATAATTCGGAAGTCTTCCTGCAAATTGGCACGATGTGCTTCGTATCGATTGGTCAAGCGTACTATAGCAAGCTGTTTATTACCTTTTTCATTGGTCATAACGAAAGGTCTCGAAAGCTCACCTACTCTTAGAGAAGAAATGGCACTACTTATATCTTGGGGTAACTCATCCAATTGGAACAAAGAGCTGCCCACTGACTCACTTTGGTAGTTTTCGTTGACTAAAAGCCCCTCGTTATTTTTTGTTTTATCGTCTTGTGAATAGGTAGCAACTGCTTCTGAAAAGGAAATCGTGCCACTGGTGATCAGAGTTGCTATACTATCTAGTTTGATTCGTTCTGTCTCCAAAGCCTCATTGGACAGCTGAGGACGAAGAAGAATGTGCCGAAAATTGACAATGTCCCCACGTTTCTCAATAAGTTGTACAATATGGAACCCTTCTTCCGTCTGAATGATAGGAGAAATCTGTTCGGTACCCTTCATTGTAAAAACGATACGTGCGAATTCAGACTCCAAAGAACTCTTTGCCACAAAGCCATATTCACCTCCGAGAGAGGCAGTTTTGGCATCTTCCGAATAAAGACGAGCTAAGGTAGAGAAGGAACTCTTTCCACTATTTACATCTGCAGCAAATCCTCTCAAACGCTCCTTAATTCGATCTATCTCGCTAAACTTTATTTCAGGACGACGTATTATCAGCTGAACCTCTGCACGAGCCGGAACGAAAGGAACACTGTCTTGAGGAATCTTATTGTAAAAATCACGTATCTCACTCGGTGTAACCGAAATGTTCTTGACAATAGCATCCTGCATGGCAGTTACAATGTCATTATTGCGAAAGATACGCCTTTGATCCTCCTTTATCTGAGAATATTTTTTATTGAAGTACTCCTCTAACTTTTGCTTGGATCCGACCTGAGCTACAAGGCTTTCCAAATAGGCATCAACTCGCCGATTAATTATATTTTCATCAACCGTAATGCTATCTATCTTAGCTTGGTTAAGGAAAAGCATCTGAGTGGCTATTGTTTCAGCTATAAAACAATCAGGATTCATATCCCCAATGTCTACCCCTTCATAGCGCATTCTGAGCTTCTGATACTCAACATCACTAAGTAATATAGGCTCATCGCCAACCATCCAAACCACTCGGTCAATTACATTTTGCGCTTTCAAAGCAGTACTAAAGAGCAGGAAAGCCACAAAAGTAGCCACAGCATACATAAAGTTGGATTTATTCATGGTGTCTTTTTAATTGTTTTGAACAAGATATTCTTAACCGGCCTGCTCTGAATAGAACTTTATTTTCACAAGGGTCAGTTCATCGTCTGTATAGGCCTCGTCAAAGGCATCACGCGCCATCCCTATATCACCCGTTGAAGACTGCTTGAAGTGATCGTATATTTCAGCGATTTCGTCATCATCCATACGATTTTTCAACTCATAATCAATATTCAACTTCGTACCTCCGCGAACTATTTCGCTCATTTCACGCAATAATTCATCAAACTCCAAATCATTGGAAGCAGCAATATCCTCAAGAGGAATACGACGATCTATCTGTTGAATAATCGTTGTTTTGATCTTTGACTTATTGACGGTGGTTCGGATCGGGAAGTCAAAGGGAGGATCGATATCATTTTCTTCAATATGACGCTTGATCAAATCAAGAAATTCCTTGCCATACTTTTGTGCTTTGCCGCTACCCACACCAGGGATATTCTGTAGTTCATCCATGGTGGTGGGATAAAGGGTAGCCATTGTCTTAAGAGAAACGTCTTGAAAAACAATGTAAGGAGGCACATTGGCTCGCTCAGCAACCTGTTTGCGCAAATCTTTCATCATAGAGAAGAGCACGGCATCAGCAGCATCTCCCGTATCATCCATACGAGTATCTTCATCAAGCTCTTCATCCTCTTCATCACTCTCTACTTGGACAAAGAATGTACTCTTTCCCTTTGGAAACTTCTTTCCTTTTGCAGTTACGGTCAGTAACCCATAATTTTCTACTCCCTTCTCTAAAAAGCCGGCAACTGTAGCCTGACTAATAACAGCTTCCCAGACCTCAGGATCTATATCAGCACCTATTCCAAAACACTCAAGCTCGGTTTGCTCTAGTGTCTCAATCTCAGCTGTGGCATTACCTTCCAGAAGGTCAATAATATGATCCGCCTTGAACTTTCCTTTCACCTCAAGGATGGCATCAATGACCATCTTAAGCCACTCAGTAGCATCTACTTTTTTCTTCTCCATTCTACAGTTATCGCAATTTCCACAGTTCTCCTGTTTATACTCCTCACCAAAATAATGTAGCAGAAAGCTTCTGCGACATATAGAGGTTGTCGCATAGGTCTCTATCTCGCTTAAGAGTTGCTTTCCTATCTCTTGCTCTGAAATAGGCTTACCATGCATGAACTTCAATAGCTTGGCAATGTCCGCTGGGCTATAATAAGCGATACAGATTCCCTCTCCCCCATCTCGACCGGCGCGCCCGGTCTCTTGGTAGTAGCCTTCTAGGCTCTTGGGCATATCATAGTGTATCACAAAGCGCACATCGGGTTTGTCAATACCCATTCCAAAAGCAATGGTAGCAACTATTACGTCACACCTCTCATTTAGGAACGCATCTTGGTTACTACTACGCTCCTTAGCCTCCAAGCCAGCATGATAAGGTAACGCTTTTATACCATTAGCTTGGAGTAGCTCAGCAAAAGTAGTAACTTTATTTCGGCTCATGCAATAGATGATGCCACTTTTCCCCTTTTGTGTCTGTAAAAAACGTATTATATCAGAGTCAACATTCTCTGTCTTAGGTAAAACCTTATAAAAAAGATTCGGACGATTAAATGACGACTTAAAAAGTACGGCATCGGGTATTTTGAGGTTTTTGAGGATATCACTTTGCACCTTGGGAGTCGCAGTCGCAGTAAGAGCCATAATTGGGCGTCTACCCACCATATCGATCATTGCTCTGATCCTACGATACTCAGGTCTAAAATCATGCCCCCACTCGGAGATACAGTGAGCTTCATCAATGGCATAAAAAGAAACTCCTATACCTCGTAATAATTCTATATTTTCCTCCTTATTCAATGACTCAGGAGCTACATAGAGCATCTTTGTACGTCCCTGAATAAGATGATCTTTCACCTCCGAAAGCTGTACTCTTGAAAGGGATGAGTTCATAAAATGAGCGATGGCATCATCGCCCGCATACCCTCGAATAGCATCTACTTGATTTTTCATCAATGCAATCAAGGGCGATATAATAATAGCCGTTCCCTTACTGAGCAATGCAGGAAGCTGGTAGCAGAGAGATTTTCCACCTCCGGTAGGCATCAAAACAAACGAATCTCTCCCTGAGAGTAAGTTCTCAATGATAGCCTGCTGATTTTCTTTAAATGAGTTGAATCCGAAGAGATTTTTTAAGCAACTCTTCAGCGTCTCACTCATTCCCTCCTGCAGTACTCTCCACATTGCTTACTTCAATTTAGCTCACAGCAGATGTATGATTTACTCACACACCGGCATGTTCCCTCGCATATTGCTCAGTGACAGTAAATACTTTATTGTCACCTCCCGGAAGATTGTACATGGCATCCATCATAATGGTTTCAGCCACACTTCGTAAACCTCGCGCTCCCATGCCTTCAGCAACTGTCTTTTCCACTATGAAATCCAATGCACCCTCTTCAATCTCAAGAGTGATTCCATCCATGGCAAAAAGAGCTTTGTACTGCTTGATAATGGCATTTTTGGGTTCTGTTAGAATACGCTTAAGAGTCGCTTTATCCAATGGATCTAAATAAGTAAGAATAGGCAAACGGCCCAATATCTCCGGGATTAATCCATAAGCACGTAAATCTTGGTGTGCTACATGCTGCAAAAGATTCTTACGCTCTACTTTTTCTCCCGACTTTTCTTTTGTATGGAAGCCTACATAGCTACTATTCAATCGGTTTGCTATTAATCGCTCAATACCCACAAAGGCTCCACTACAGATAAAGAGGATGTGTCTCGTATTTACTTTAATAAACTGTTGCTCTGGATGTTTACGTCCTCCCTGAGGTGGAACATTCACATCCGCTCCTTCCAGCAATTTAAGCAACCCTTGTTGGACCCCTTCACCGCTTACATCCCTTGTAATAGAAGGACTATCCCCCTTACGTGCTATCTTATCTATTTCATCAATGAAAACAATACCCTTCTCAGCGGCAGCCACATCATAATCAGCTGCTTGCAGCA
The DNA here is from genome assembly GCA_947290775.1 of uncultured Bacteroidales bacterium. Lineage (GTDB taxonomy): Bacteria > Bacteroidota > Bacteroidia > Bacteroidales > Porphyromonadaceae > Porphyromonas > Porphyromonas miyakawae. Next base: position 39,600 of record CAMYPM010000008.1, read on the forward strand.
GCCGCGTGAGAATGCTCTCTATATCTTCTCCCACATAGCCGGCCTGAGTCAGTACGGTTGCATCCACCATAGCAAAAGGCACTTTTAGGAAGCGTGCAATAGACTGCGCCAAGAGAGTTTTTCCGCTTCCTGTCGGGCCTATCATTATCACGTTACTTTTTTCGATTTCTGTATCTGGAGCCTTCTCGGCAGGGGTATTTTTTTGTGATTGAAATAGTCGCTTATAATGGTTGTACACAGCTACCGACAAATAGCGCTTTGCATCGTCCTGTCCGATCACATACTGATCCAAGAAATTTTTTATTTCTCTTGGTTTAGGCAAATCAGCAATTGTCAAGGTACTGCTACCCGGTGTAAGCCAGTCATTTTTTTCCTGTTTAGCGAAAGGATCATGCTTCAACATCCCCCCATCTCGCATCATAAGTAAATCCTCAATCTGGGAAATACATTCGTCACAAATACAAGTAGTTTGTGACATGCCGGTAACTAAGAGTGCGACTTCACTTTCCTTTTTTCCACAGAAACCGCAATGACGCTCTCTTGTTTTTTTTTCGTTTACCATCCTTATTCGTTCTCTCAACACAAAAACACAAAGCAGATACTCCACGGATACCCCTCTGTGGAGCAAATGCTTTTATTTACCCATTAGGACTCTTTGCGTGAGGTAAGTACTTGGTCAATAGCTCCGTAAGCTAAAGCCTCCTCTGCACTAAACCATTTATCTCGATCACTGTCCACCTCAAGCTGCTTGATTGTCTGACCGGTATGCTTAGATAAAATACCAATCAATTCTTTTTTCACCTTTACAATCTCTTTAGCAGCTATTTCTATATCACTTGCTTGTCCTTGCATACCACCAAGCGGTTGATGTATCATCACTCTGGAGTGAGGGAGTGCAAATCGTTTTCCCTTTGAGCCGGAAACAAGCAATACCGCAGCCATAGAGGCGGCCATACCGGTACATATTGTAGAGACATCACTAGATACATACTGCATAGTATCATATATACCATATCCGGAGTAGACCGATCCGCCCGGAGAATTTATATAAATGGAAATATCCTTACCGGGATCAGTACTATCCAGATAAAGCAGCTGAGCCTGTATCACATTGGATGCATAATCATCAATCTGTGTACCAAGAAATATAATTCTATCCATCATCAAACGAGAGAACACGTCCATTTGCGCAACATTAAGCTGACGCTCCTCAATGATAGACGGATTGATATATTCACGTCCTTCTGCCTTTATATAATCATCAAGTGCCAAGGCATTAAGCCCCATCTTTTTTGTGGCAAAACGCCTAAAGTCTGTTTCTTTCATATTCATTTCAATCTTTTTCTGTTTCGTTAGTGTACTATACACAGGTTCATATTTGCAGTTTACGTGCCAAAAAGCTATCCACAAAATACAAATATAGGCAACCCGGCACAAACAACATTGTGTAAACCTCACAATAGGTGCAGTCACTACCGACTTATAACAAAGATAACAAATCCCTATGATTTCTCATAGACCACTTAACCAACTGGATGAGTTTCCTTCCTACAAAAATAGAGATCTGCAAAAAGAGGTCACATAAAAGAGAATTTCTAACCGTTATTCACAATGTCAGACCTCTATGAGTGACATGGTTAGCTCAATATTCTCTTTAGGTCTATCGCACTGATCCGTATCTACTTGCTGTATCTTTTCTACCACTTCAAGTCCGGACTCAACTTCTCCGAATACCGTGTACTGTCCGTCAAGAAAAGGAGTTCCCCCCACAGAACGGTATAAATTTTTCTGTTCCTCAGTCAAAACGGCCTCTTTTTTACTCCTTTCAGCCTCTTCAATAAGACGATCCTGTAAAGCCATTAGCCCTTCATGGTTGTGCTCCCTCCTCAGTTGCATAATCTCTTCCTTATGCTGGAGAGCCAAATGATTGAAATTCTGCTGCACAAACTGCTGTTGCATCTGTTTTTCAAGCTGCTTAAGCTGTTCATCCTTGTAGAGATCTCCCCATACAATATAGAACTGTGATCCACTGCTCCTCCTTTCAGGATTCACCTCATCGCCTTGTCTCGCTGCTGCCAAAGCACCTCTTTTATGATATAGTCCATCCTTAATTTCTGCCTCAATCGTATAATCGGGGCCACCTACGCCAAGCTGCTTCCCTTTAGGAGCTCCTTTGGAATCCGGATCACCACCTTGAATCATGAAATTCTTTATAACACGATGGAAAAGCGTTCCGTCATAGTACCTTTTTTTTACTAATTTGACGAAATTATCTCTGTGCAAAGGAGTCTCGTCATAGAGACGTAGCACTATATCCCCTAATGAAGTATGTAATAAAACTTTCATATATTTCTCTAATAATCAATTTAGTACAACTTTAATACCATCCCTACGAGCCTCTTTCACTTCTCCAATAATAGCGGCAGAGCGGTCTCCGGCGTCATGTATCTTGCAGCATACCTCCTCCGCTATATCTGAATCAACCGCCATAAGCAACCCACCGGAAGTTTGTGGGTCGGCAGCCAAATAACTCATTAGAAGGGGAGCATTTACCTCAAGTGCTGCTCCCACATATCTTATATTACGAAAAGCCGCACCGGGGATACAGCCATCGTCCAAAAGTTGCAGTACTCCCGGCAAAACAGGAAGCCGAGAGGTATCAATTTCAATTGTAACATCAGAGGCTTCAGCAAGCTCAAACCCATGACCCACAAGGCCAAACCCTGTAACATCAGTAGCGCCTCTAATCGCATAGTCACACATTACTTGGGCAGCATATTTGTTTAGTCGTTGCATACAATCTACAGCCTTTTTATATTCTTGATCTCTTGTCAGGCTTAGTCTCTGTCCCGCAATCATGACTCCCACGCCCAGTGGTTTGGTAAGGATCAGCTTTTGTCCGCTCCGAGCACCGCCATTCGTTACTATCTTATTAGGATGTACCACCCCTACTACAGCAAGGCCATACTGAGGAGTTTTATCCTCTATCGTATGACCGCCCATAGTAAAAGCGCCCGCCTCATCAATGGCTTGTTGTCCTCCGCGTAATATCTCCAGCAATCCTCCTAGAGGAAGCCTTGAACCCGGATAATGCATAAGATTCAATGCCATTAGAGGCTTTCCTCCCATTGCATAGACATCGCTGAGCGCATTGGTAGCGGCAATAACGCCAAAAGTGTAGGGGTCATCCACCACGGGAGGAAAAAAGTCCGTTGTCATAATCAAAGCCGTTTCTTCGTTTAGCTTATATACACCGGCATCATCATGAGTAGACAATCCCACAAGCACATTTTCATTCGTAGGGACGGTAACCTTCGACAATAGCTTTGATAGCTCATAAGGATCTATCTTGGCGGAACAGCCTCCATATTCGCACTCTTTGAGCAACTCTATTTTCTGTAACTTCATCACTTACTCTCTGTAGTCCACTATCAACGATTCTTCACTATGGGTCAACAAACTCTCCACTTCCTGCCTATAGTCTTCTTCTACTTTCAAGCACATTCCACACTCCGGATCCAAATATGGGGGTGTACTCCTTACTTCATGAGGTATTTGATGCTCTACAATGCTCTTTCTCGCAGTAATAAAGGCTCTTGTAGAAGAAAATATAACCAAGAAGCTGCGTTTCATATATCTCTTTACAAAAACAACTATTAGCTCAGTGCCTATTAGAAAGAGTGGTAAGTGCTTCAAATAATGTATCTAATTCATCCGGGGTATTATACCTTGAAAGAGAAATGCGTGTGGCTCCGGTTTGTAATGTTCCAAGGGTACGATGTGCTATAGCTGCACAATGTAACCCAAAACGGGTAGCAATACCATAGTTATAGTATAACTCGTCACTCAAGCGCTCTACACTTCCTCTATCTGGAAGCAAAGAAAAGACCGGTCCCTGCCGCTCCACGTTGTCCGCACAAAGCACTTTGTAGGGAAGCTCTCCCCTAATGCGTTGAATAAAGCGATAAAACTCTGCTTGCGAAATAAGGGGTTGCTGTGGGCGTTCCTTCATACCTATGTACCAAGTGGAGAGTCCCAATAAGTTAATAGTACCGGCTTCAAAACGCTCCGGCATATGATCTGTATCCGAAAGTTGTTCGGAATGATAGCCATTTCCACCTCGTATAAGTGGCGCAATGCTCTTCGGATTCCTAATAAACAAAGCCCCTGTGCCGACAGGTCCCATAAGGCCCTTGTGTCCGGTAATGGCAACAAAATCAATCTCACGTCTCTCTGCCTCAACGTCTATATAAGGAAGTGCTTGAGCGCCATCAATAAGTATCAGGCAATTCGGCAGGTATTTCTTTACAAGAACCGAGACCTCATGAATAGGCTGTATCACACCATTGAGATTACTCATTGCGTTGAGTACACAAAGTCTGATACCTTTTAATTGGGAAAGAAATTGGGTACTCTGTTCAATATTGATACATCCATCAGGATTGAAAGGGAACATCCATGGCATATGCGTACCCTCCAACGCATCGAGCGGTCGCATAACAGCGTTATGTTCCAATGGGGAGATCAAAACCTCTTCTTTCCGCAGTCCATGCAGTCCTCTAATAACAGTATTAATCGCCTCGGTTGCATTTTTTGTAAAAACGATATGACTTCCCTGACCTTCCGCTCCTATCAGAGCTGCTAGCAGATCCCTCAACTCCTCCACCATAGTTGAAAGCTCTAAGGTATGTGTATCCCGGCTTCTCCCATATGAACCTAATGGTTCATCGTAGATATGACTCAGATGACAAGCAACCCCAGGTGGCTTAGGGTATGAGGTGGAAGCATTATCAAAGTATATCATACTACACGCCCATCAGCTATGGAGTAACTATATGTGCAGCCCGGCTCAAAAGGTCGGCAATTACAAGCATATTGGATATTTTACCTACTGCGATTTCCTCTTTTTGATTGAAGTAGTCGGTACAAGTGCCACAAAGTATGATTTCCACGCCTTTCTCAGCAAGTTTTTTCAGCGCCTCGTTTGCAGGGTGTGACTTTGTTGCTAAGCGGATACCCCTATTGTAGCATATAATGTGAGTCGGTAGCGATTCCACTTCATTCAAAGCATTTAGGTAAGCAAGGATGAGTATTTCTCCCAGCTGATCTTCTCCCTGACCCATTACATCACTTCTTAGCTGCACGATACTAATACCGTTCATTTCTTTTAGAGGGTGTGATACCTCGGAGCCTTGTTGAGGTTGGATGGAGGGAATACTTTTTCCCTTGGTATTAACTTTTAGGGAAGTATATCCTTCATATTCTTTTTTCTCAACTGAAAAGCCACTCTGGCAAATAAAATCACTTAAATTACCACAAGCTGTTTCGTTGTCTGTCAGTATCTCAAACTCCGTTTCCAACTGGTTCTGCTTCAATGCTTGTCGAAACATGATCAGCGGCAGTGGGCAAACCTTACCCCTTGTATCTACTTTTATCAGCATAGTTTAGTTTCGTTTATTTTCTCTTGTCAAAAATACTCATTTCTTGCCATGTAACTCTACATTTCTGCGAAATAGCACATTCACCTTACTCGCCATATAAGATATCAGATTAATGCTTCTTCGTATCTTTACCTTTAAATAGAATGAATATGATGGATACAGAAGAGAAGTATCTCCACTTTCCCCCTTACTCAGAGCGTGTATGGATAGATGTACGCTCTCCTGAAGAGTATGCCCACGGCCATATTCCCGGGGCACACAATATTCCCCTCTTTACGGACGAGGAGCGTGAGAAAGTAGGTACGACTTATGTAACAATCGGCAGGAACGAGGCCGTGACTGAGGGGTTAACCTATGTAGGGAATAAGCTGCACACCTTTGAGAGTCAACTACTCTCTATCCTTCAAAAGGAGCAAAAAAGCAAGGTGATGGTCTACTGCGCAAGAGGAGGAATGCGTAGTGGGTCCATGGGCTGGCTATTCAAACTATACAACCACGATGTAGAGGTATTTCCGAGAGGATTTAGTGGCTTCAAGAAACTACTTCCTCAATACGTAGCAAAGATGAACAAATTGGTACTGCTGGATGGGCCAACCGGAGCAGGCAAAACCGATCTCCTCTTAGAGATGAAGAGAATGGGTGCTCAAGTGATTGACTTAGAAGGGATAGCACATCATAAAGGAAGTGCTTTCGGATACTATGCAGATCGCACCCAACCCACGAACGAAATGATATACAGTGAGATCGTGGTGCAGCTTAGTAGAATGGATATGTCGCGTCCCATATTTTTAGAGAGCGAAAGCAAGAAGATAGGCTCTCGAGAGGTACCGGATGTCCTATTTAATAAGATGCAAAATGGCTTTTTAATGACCATTGAATCCCCCAAAAAAGAGCGTATCAAACGAATTATGGATGGCTACAGCCAACTACCCCAAGAGATGCTCATAGAGGCTTTTGAGAAGATCAAAAAGCGATTAGGTACCAATGAGATGCAGGAAGCCATTCGATTGGTACATGCCAAAGACTATCAAGGTGCTATCCAAATAGCTTTGCACTACTACGACAAGGCTTATGACCAGTCAGCAGAGAAGCTATGGAGGGGCCGGCACATTGGCAAGGTAATACACACTACGGAGAATACGGCAAAGATAGCCACAGAGATTATACAGACCACAGAACAATGGTTTTCTTCTTCTCACATAACCCCAAAATAAGTTCAGATCTTTTGCTGTAAAGATCTATAAGTTTCAACTAATAGGTACAGATCTTTCCGTCGAAAGATCTGTACCTATTTTTTTATCATGTCTTATGTCTGAATAAAGGAGTTGATTATAGGACATTAGGTATACAGAGATTCCTACTCCTCAACCAAGTCGCTATAATCCTCAAATAAGAAGTCGTTGTAGGGATATCGCTTTACATGTATCTCCTTTACACGCTCATAGAGAGCTTGTTTAAGCTCATCAACGCCCTCCCCTGTACGTGCCGAAATGAAAAAGCAATCATCCTTCATCTTAGCCATCCAACTTTTCTGAAGATCACCGAGACTATAGTTTTCTCTTTCGAATGGGGTTAGATCATCCTCATCTTTCGGTTGCCAAGAAAAAGCATCCACTTTATTAAAGATCAACATGGAGGGACGCTCCTCTCCATTCAGTATATCCGCCAATGTATCTTCCACAATGGCAATTTGTGATTCAAAATCAGGATGGGATATATCAACTATATGCAGCAGTAAGTCGGCTTCACGCACCTCGTCCAAAGTACTCTTGAAGCTCTCTATCAATTGGGTGGGAAGCTTTCGAATAAAGCCGACTGTATCGGAGAGTAGGAATGGCAAATTATAAAGCACTACTTTACGCACAGTAGTGTCTAAAGTAGCAAAGAGTTTGTTTTCCGCAAAAACATCGCTCTTGGCTATTCTATTCATCAATGTTGATTTACCAACGTTGGTATAGCCCACAAGAGCCACACGCACCATCTTACCCCGCCCTCTTCGCTGCTGACTTTTTTGTTGATCAATATGCTTCAGCTCCTCTTTTAGCTTGGCTATTCTAGTCAGTACGATTCGTCTGTCGGTTTCCAGCTGTGTTTCACCGGGCCCTCTCATACCCACACCTCCGCGCTGACGTTCCAAATGCGTCCACATACGGGTTAGACGAGGGAGCATATATTGGTATTCAGCTAATTCTACTTGAGCTTTGGCATGTGCTGTTTGTGCACGCGTAGCAAAAATATCTAGGATCAGGGCAGTTCTATCCAATAGGCGAATCCCAATGGTACGCTCTATATTGCGAATTTGATTGGGCGCAAGTTCATCATCAAATAGAGCTATTTCTATTTCATGATCTGATACATAGGCAGCGATTTCATCTAATTTACCCTTTCCTACATAGGTAACTGAATTCACTACATCTAACCTTTGTACAAATCGGGCCTTTTCTTTCATTCCGGCAGTCAAAGCGAGAAATGCCAATTCATCTAAGCAATCAGCTACCTGTTGGTCGCTGGTACCGGGTTGTTGTACACTAACCAATATGGCAGACAACATGTTGGGATCAGTATCATTCTTTTCTTTCATCAGTACAAAAATAGCTATTTAACGACTTGTTGTATACTCTTGGCGCATACCACTTACCATAACGACAGTATTTTGCGCAATGATATTCTTTCCTTGTTCGCATCACTCTCTCAAATAGGGACTTTAATCACTACCATAGTGTAAGAGAAACATAGTGGATGACAAAGTAAATAACTATTTTTGCAACGTTATAGAGAAGTAAGAAGAAAGAAAATGTCACTGCGATGCGGAATAGTGGGGTTACCCAACGTGGGTAAGTCCACACTTTTTAATTGTCTGTCGAATGCGAAAGCGCAAGCGGCTAACTTCCCCTTTTGCACAATTGAGCCTAATGTGGGGGTTATAACCGTGCCGGATGAGCGTTTGAACAAGCTCGCCGAGCTTGATAAGCCCAAACGAGTGATACCCGCTACGGTAGAGATAGTGGATATAGCCGGACTCGTTAAAGGAGCAAGCAAGGGAGAAGGACTAGGCAATAAGTTTTTGGCTAACATACGTGAAACAGATGCTATTCTGCATGTAGTTCGCTGTTTTGAGGATGACAATGTGACCCACGTAGATGGGAGTATAGATCCCCTTCGAGATAAAGAAATTATAGACACGGAGCTACAGCTAAAGGATCTGGAGACTATAGAAAGCAGGTTGGCAAAGGTGGAAAAGCAAGCCCAAACAGGTGGAGATAAGCAAGCCGCTCTCTTAGCTAACGTACTTCGTGCGTATCATGAAGTGCTTATACAAGGAAAGAATGCCCGCACAGTAACGTTTGACAAGCAAGAAGAACAAGAAGCTGCAAAGGGACTTTTTCTTCTCTCTGCAAAGCCTGTCCTATATGTTTGTAATGTAAACGATGCAGATGCAGTGAAAGGCAATAAGTATACAAAACTTATTGCTGATGCAGCGCAAAGCGAAGGAGCGGAGATGATGATCGTAGCCGCTAAGACAGAGAGCGAAATTGCTGAGTTTGAGGATTACGAGGAGCGCAAAGTATTCTTAGAGGAATTAGGACTTGAGGAGAGTGGGGTTAGTCGCTTGATTAGGAGTGCCTATCATTTGCTTAATTTAGAGACTTTTTTTACCACAGGAAGCGATGAATCTCGAGCTTGGACCTTTCACAAAGGCAGTAAAGCCCCTCAGTGTGCAGGGGTTATCCATACCGACTTTGAGCGCGGCTTCATACGAGCAGAGGTAATTAAGTATGAAGATTACATTACTTATGGAAGCGAAGCTGCGATCCGAGAAGCCGGTAAAATGAATATTGAAGGAAAAGATTATGTAGTGCAAGATGGTGACATAATGCACTTCCGTTTCAATGTTTGACAACTACCCTTTCCATAGCGAGGAAGAAAAGAAGTCACTGAGCTGTGAATGGTACCGTTCAAGCAGTGATCCGTACTTGATGGATATATACCATCAAGCTCGTTCGCTCTGCTTTCAGCTAAACAGTACTCCTCCGGATGATCAGACTATCCGTCTACAGCTCTTAAGGAAGTTACTTTACCATTTAGGAAAAGAAACAACCATCGTGGGACCTTTTTTCTGTGATGTGGGTCAACACACCGCTATTGGAGCACATTGCTTCATCAATGCCTACACAACGATCTTAGATGGAGCTTTTGTAAGCATAGGTGACAATGTATTTATTGCACCACATGTAGGTATCTATACGAATACCCACCCTATAGAAGACGTGGCTATGCGCAATGCAGGTTACGAGCAATCGCTCCCAATTACCATAGAGAATGATGTATGGATTGGTGCAGGTGCGATTATCTTAGCAGGGGTTACGATAGGGAAACAATCTGTTATTGGAGCCGGCAGTGTGGTTACCCACGATGTACCAGCTCACTCAGTAGTAGCAGGAAATCCGGCAAGAATAATACGACATATTGTACACGCTTAACGAATCTCAATGTATATGAAACAGGCAAATAACTCAACCACACCACGCATATTACTGATATATACGGGCGGAACTATTGGCATGATTGAGAATCCTGAAACAGGGAGACTACAGGCTTTTAAATTTGCTTTCCTTGAGGAAAACATGCCTGAGCTTAAGCGTCTCTCCTTCAATGTAGACAGCATCCAATTCGCTCCTCCCGTTGATTCCTCCAACATCACCATATCCCATTGGTTAGAGTTGGCTGAGATCATTGAGAGCAGGCAAAATGATTATGATGGATTTGTCGTTTTGCATGGTACTGACACCATGAGCTACACCTCATCGGCACTCAGCTTCCTCCTAAAGGGATTGGGAAAGCCGGTAATTCTTACCGGAAGCCAGCTACCTATTGGACGCTTGCGTACTGACGGGAAGGAAAACCTTCTCACCGCTTTACAAATAGCAGCTGCCCGTGACGAGCAGGGGAAACCAATGGTACCAGAGGTATGCATATACTTCAACACGAATCTAATGCGTGGGAATAGAACGGTTAAAGTCAGTGCCGATCAGTTTGATGCCTTCGTATCGTACAACTATCCCATTCTAGCTCATGCAGGTATCGATATCTGCTTCAATACTAAACACATACAACACCAAGAAGACAGCTTCGGATTTACTACACGTAGGGCTTTAGAGCGCAATATATCTTTACTACATCTATTTCCCGGTATTACAGAAGAGGTTGTGCGCTCCATTCTTACAGCCCCCAAACTTCGAGGGGTTGTATTAGAGAGCTATGGGAGTGGCAATGCACCTACCGAGGATTGGTTCATCAATCTACTCCAAGACGCCATAAAAAAAGAGATAGTGATCGTGAATGTGACGCAATGCCAAACCGGAAGTGTGGAAATGAACCGCTATGAAACAGGAGCTAGACTGGCAGAGATTGGGGTTGCCTCAGGATATGATATGACCAGCGAAACAGCGATTACCAAGTTGATGTTTCTATTAGCCCAATCACTTACTCCCCAAGAGGTTGCCTTCCATATGGAGCACTCCATCTGTGGAGAGCTAACACGTAATGACTGATTCACAAAGCATTGTCAAATTCATGAGCATAGGGAGCGGTAGCAGTGGCAATTGCTACTGCTTTGCTATGAATGAAGGGTTATTACTCCTTGATGTAGGCTTACCCATTCGCACGATCAAACACGCATTAGAAAAAGAGGGTTATGGATTAGATGATATTAAAGCCATATTGGTGACCCATGAGCATAGTGATCATACCCGCTCCCTTTTTCGTCTTGCCAATGCAAGTAAAATACCGATTTACGGAAAGAAGCTACTATTCAGTGCCTTAGATCGCTTAAGACAGAAGCCCATTCCCGTCTCACAGCGTGTATATATAGAAAGCGAGTCGCCGTTTGAGCTAATGGGCGCCTCAATAATTCCGTTTGACATACCTCATGACAGCTTGAGTAACGTGGGGTACCTCCTACGATTTCCGCATACCTCTATTGGGATTATTAGTGACGCGGGCTATGTTACTCCCCTCATAAGGCAGTATGCGGCCATGGCAGATTATTTGGTGTTGGAAGCAAACTATGACCCCGGGATGTTGATCTATGGTAAATATCCACCTGAATTAAAAGCACGAATAGCAAGTAAAAATGGGCATCTCAGCAACGAAGACGCAGCTATCTTTCTTGCCTCATTAGACCCCAAGAAACTTAAACACGTTTGGCTCTGCCATCTAAGTCGAGAGAACAATACACACGAAAAGTGCCGTGAAACATTTTCCACCTTTTGCGATGAAATTTTTCAAGGACGTGATTACCTCTCTATTCTTCCTCGCTTTGATGCAACGGATCTAATTCCACTGCTATGAAATGTTTTTGCGGATTGATCAAAGAGAGTTTTTCCATTATCTTTAAATCAAACGACAAAACTACCAACTGTTCATATTTGCAAAAAGTAAACAAAAACACATAGAGATAGAATGACAGGCACTATCCGATGCTTATGGGTATCTATACTACTATTATTCAGTTGGATACAAATTGCTTTTTCCCAGCAGGAAAATACTGTTTCTCCGCCCCCAACTCCTTCTACGGAAGAAATAATGAGAATCATAGAGGACGGCTATGTGGCAGAAGATGCCATATCCGACTTTTTGGATCTCTCCGGAGCGGGCAAGCTTCCTACGCCTTCTGCGCCCTCCTATAACGTGAATCTTATTTCTATTGATGAGCTTAGAGAGCACTTAGGTGCTGATAGTATCCAAGCGGCTGCGTTGGTAACTTATCGTCATCAGAAAGGAGGTAGAATACGCTCTGTCTCTGAATTAAAACTAATCCCCTATTGGGATAAGAAAACTATTGACCGGATAGCTCCTCATCTATCCTTCGAGTATACGTCCGACAAACAACAGAACAAAGTAAAGGGAGAAGCTATCATAAGCTTATCTGCTCCCTTTATGTCAAAGCCTAGTGCTCCTATAGAATACTTAGGTCCATCATACGAAACACAGGTGCGTATAAGGGGACAGGTAGCAAATTTACAGTATGGGCTTCTAGCAGACAAAGACCGATACGAACCTATCTTCTCACATGGGACGAAAGGATTTGATTCCTATGGGATTCATATAACTTATATTTCCGACAAAGGACTCCTGAGAAAAATGATCATAGGAGACTACGGGTTAGATTGGGGATTAGGTCTGATTGCCCGCAATAGCTTCATGCGGGGTATTATTCCTTACAGTAAGACAATTAAGCGTTCTAAAGGGATACTACCCATACTGACAGATAATTATAATGCGCACCTACGAGGTGCTGCCATAGAGCTCGGGCATAAAGAAGTGTCGCTCACTTTTTCTTATTCACGCCAACATTTAGATGGTGCTTATGACCAAAGGCATAATACTATTATAAGGCTACGCCCCGAACTTCCTCATCGCACAGAGCAAGATCTACAACTACGCCACAAGGTGATAGAGCAAAGCTATGCAGGACGTGTACAATGGGAGCGGAGCACCTTCAGAATCGGGGTAAACGGAATTTTAATTAACTGGGATGGAGCTTACCTAAGTTATATGCCCGGTTACTTTTCGCATCCTTCCTTTCACAATAAAATGAAGCATTCTCTTGTTTCCGCAGATAGCTATTGGATATCTCTTGATGGACGACTCTCATTTGCTGCAGAGGCTGCTTTATCAGATAGCAAGGGCTTCGCTGCTGTTGCTACGGGTCGTTATAATGCAGGAAGTAGGGGATCTCTTTTCATCGCTATAAGACACTTATCAGCCGACTACATCTCCCGAAGAGGCAATTCTCTCACACGTTTTACAACTCTCGGGAATGAGCAAGGTGCCTTTATTCGTTACTCTACCCCACTGCCATATTACCTTACGATTGACAGTTATCTCGATTTGTATCGTTCTCTCCATCCAAGGCATAACAAAGAAGACAAGACAAGGGGACTAATTCTTTCCTCTACACTTACTTATGCCCGCAATGAACAAGGGAGAATATATACCACCTATACTTATCGGAAAGAGAATGATGCAAATGCCTACTTTAGGGTGCTTTTAGGAACTGACTGGTTTCTTTCTCCGAAATGGAAGTTACGATTTATCGGGCAATACAAAAGAGTTGGTGAAAATTCTAAAGGGGCTATGCTCTCCGCACAAGCTACCTACCATCCGTCACACACTCTTAAAGTGAATCTGCTTGGGGCTATCTTTAGTACCTCCGACTTTGCCTCTCGCACCTACTTGTATATACCCCGCGTTCGCTTTACAAAAGGGCAAATGATGTACTACGGAAGAGGAGGATTAGTAAGTCTTTCCTCTTCACTACGAGTTAAGAATTGGAATGTTGAAGGAGCTATTGGCTACATTAGTACCTCAAAATCACTCAAAGGAACACCAAGTAGCTTTGAAGGAGCCGTTTCGTTTTCCTACCACTACTAAAGCTTTTATACCTCATGATTCGCATAATAATAAAAGGCATACTCATATCCTTAGCCATATCGGTTGATGCTTTCACTGTTGCTATGGTAGAGGGTTTACACATTCACGGCAAACACCGAACAAGACAATTGTTTCAATTAGCCTTCTTCTTTTGTGTCACCAACGTGGCAATATTTATTATCGGATATTTGTTAGGGGCATCTATCGCCTCTACTTTCGATTCTATTGACCATTGGGTTGCATTTGGTCTGCTCCTTCTTGTGGCATTACACATGCTGTATGATGTTATTTTCAGCAAGAAGAATAAGAAGGAACCTACTCTTATGAGAAAGAATGACAGCTTTTCAGAAGTTCAAAAAAAGTTCAAATCACGACGTATGCTTCTGTTGTCATTAGCCATTGGAGTAGATGCTTTTGCGGTAGGTCTTAGTTATTCTCTCTCGGGAGATCCTCTATGGCTACACTCATTTATTTTCTTTTTGATCACATTTATTATATGCTTTGTAGGAGGTTGGTTAGGTGGCCAGATCAAGCAGCGTTATGTGAAGATAGCAGAAGTTGTGGGAGCTGTCGTACTTGTTCTAATAGGGATAAGTATCCTTATTGAGCACACGTCTCCCGATAGAGAGATCATGAAGCCTCAAACAGAAATCTATCTGATGCAATCTTATCAAAGAGATATTAATAAGGATCAGTAGCCACTTAGACCATAATACCCACAGAGCATAGATTATTGTCAACAGATACGCCTAAATGAGAAATACCCCATTTTGCCCTTGATATGCAAGTCGACATTTTGGATGAAAAGAGTAACTTTGTGTACCATGAAGATATATAACAATATTGACCCGAGTATACCAATAAATACTGAAGCTGAAGCCGCTCTCTTCACTCAATTGCAGAAGTCTCAGCATGTACTAATCTTGGGACATAAAGGGCCGGATGGAGATTCAGTAGGAAGCTCTTTAGCAATGCACTACTATTTGATGGCCATTGGAGTAAAGAGCACCGTTGTAATGGATGGATCCTTTCCCTATACGCTAAAGAATATAGAGGGTCTGGATCATATCATATCCATCCACATGGACAACGTTCCTGAAGGATTGCAGCAACTCATAGACAACACTGATACAGTTCTTTGCTTAGACTTTAATAAGCTGAGTAGAACCGGAAAAACACTCACTTCTCTCCTTCAAGAAAGCCTTAGTAAGCAAAGGCGTCCCGTACTCTGCATTGATCATCATACTAATCCCCAAGACGAGGATTTTGATATACTCATCAGTGTTCCTCAAGCTTCTGCTACCTGTCATATATTGGCATTGCTACTGATTGAAAGGATATCTTCATTCCCTCCAAAAATACAACAGATAATTGCTACTCAATTACTATGGGGTATTATCACAGATACAGGTCGCTTTAATCATGCTTCAGGAAATCCAGCCTTATTTGAAGTAGTGGCGGATTTGATGCGGTTGGGTGCTCAAAAAG
The DNA here is from genome assembly GCA_947290775.1 of uncultured Bacteroidales bacterium. GTDB lineage: Bacteria > Bacteroidota > Bacteroidia > Bacteroidales > Porphyromonadaceae > Porphyromonas > Porphyromonas miyakawae. The sequence continues at coordinate 54,965 of CAMYPM010000008.1, forward strand.
ATCTCATCGTGAATGAAACCTTTCACAGCCATCCGGTGTCAAGGCTTCGCTTGGAAGGATATGTAATGGAGCATATGGTCATAAGAGAAGATCTCGGAGTTGCCTATTTCTCGCTCACCTTAGATGAACTAAAACATTTTGGGGTTACGCCTGCTGATACGGAAGGGCTTGTCAATAAACCATTAGATATAGCCTCCATAAAGTGTAGTGCATTCTTTCGAGAAAGCCGAGAAGAAGGTATAAAGATATCAATGCGCAGTAAGGGAGACTTTGCTGTCAATGCGATATGCAGTACCTGCTACGGAGGAGGAGGACACATAAATGCTGCTGGTGGAGAATTAGCTTCAGGTAATATGGAAGAGGCTATTTCGCTCTTTCTTCAAGAAGTGACTTCATTCGCTGAAAAAGGAAAATAATATTTACACCCACACAATAAATTTCAAGTAACGACAACCATGAAAAATAAACTAACCTTTGGCACTATTGCCGTTCTTTTTGCTCTTCTCTTCTTAGGGGGTTGTAAGGAAAAAGAGATGAAGTCACTTACCCAGCTGATCAAAGAAGAGAAAGGTAATATTAGCTCATTCATCAACGAACAAGGCTTTTCTGTAAAAGAAGCCAGTGGAGAGGAGACCTCTTTTGAGAAAAACATTTTGTATCATTTTCCTAATGGACTCTACATGGAGGTTATCGATCCCGGGAAAACACGTCCGGAAGCCAATAAGACGAAGATAGTTGTTCGATTCAAAGGATATTTCTTCGCCGAAAAGCCTTTATCTCCCTTCAACAACCTTACAGACGGATCTTTCCAAAATACAGAATTCTTATACATAGAAGCCTATAATAGAGGAGCTCTACACTATAGTCTGCTTCCGTCTGCTCCCGGTTATTCGCTCAATTCATTGATGTGCGAAGGCCTTGCGTTCCCCATGTCCCTTTGTGGCGATGGGGCACGAGTAAAACTTATTATTCCATTTCTAATTGGACCGGAGATGGCTTATAATGCAGGATCTTCTATGTATTGTGAAGAAGTAGTATACGAGTTTAGTAAACCATGATTTTATAGCCTTATATTGAGATGTCATTAATAAGTTCCATTTCAGGGATTAGGGGTACAATTGGGGGAGGAGTCAACGAGGGCTTATCTCCCATTTCTGTGGCAAAATTTACTGCTGCCTATGCCACTTTTATAAGAAATAGTACCGGAATTACAAAGCCACATATTGTAATTGGCCGAGATGCACGTCTTTCCGGCCAAGCTGTCTTACGAGTTGTCAGTGGGACTCTGATGGCATCAGGCTGCTCAGTAACCGATATAGGCTTAGCGACAACACCAACGACGGAAATGGCAGTCATAGGTCTCCATGCGCAAGGAGGGATTATCATCACTGCCAGCCACAATCCTATGAATTGGAATGCCCTCAAGCTACTCAACGCAAAGGGTGAGTTTCTCTCTGCAAAAGAGGGAGAAGAAGTTTTACAACGAGCTAATAATGAGGACTTTACTTTCGCTAATGTAGAAGAATTAGGCTCTATTGAAGAAAAAGACTGGCTTGAGCAGCATGTACGTAGTATCATAGAGCTTCCCGAAGTAGATGTAGAGGCCATTTATGATGCCAAGCTAAGAGTTGCCTTTGACTCTGTCAATTCTGTTGGTGGCATAGCGCTACCCTATCTGTTGCAAGTACTTGGTGTAGAAGAGGTTATTCCGGTAAATGCTATTCCGGATGGCATCTTTAGACATAATCCTGAGCCACTTCCTAAGCACCTGACTGCATTAGCAGAGGCGGTCACCTCCCATGCAGCATCTGTAGGCTTTGCAGTGGATCCAGACGTAGATCGATTGGCTATAGTAGACGAAAACGGCAACTTCTTTGGAGAAGAGTATACGCTAGTAGCTGTTGCTGATTATATTCTTTCCTGTAAAGGCCCTGGAGCTACAGTATCCAATCTAAGCTCATCCCGAGCACTCAAAGAGATAACCGAGCGTCATGGAGGCAGCTATTCAGCTGCTGCCGTAGGAGAGGTGAATGTAGTAGAAAAAATGAAGGAAACGAATGCAATCATCGGAGGAGAAGGAAATGGTGGAGTCATTTATCCTGCACTGCACTATGGCCGTGATGCACTGGTTGGTATTGCGCTCTTTCTCACGTTTATTGCTAAGGAAAAGATAAAAGTGAGTACTCTGCGAACACGCTACCCCAACTTATACATGGCAAAGGAGAAGATCTCTCTACCTAACAAAGAGCGTGTACCGGAGATTTTTAATGCTCTGGAGTCTCACTTCTCAATAGGTGATGCCAACTATGTAGACGGGCTTAAGCTTGACTTTTCGGATCGCTGGTTACATGTACGCACAAGCAATACAGAGCCCATATTACGCTTTTATACAGAGGCTAAAACGGAAGAAGCCGCTCAAGCATTGGCTGAAGAAGCACAAGCTATTGTTGCGGAGCTACTAAGCAAATAGTATATATTGTGAGCCGAAAAATAAAAAAGCCACTCCCCATCCTCAACAATGTGCATATTGAGGGCATTGCTGCAGAAGGACAGTCCATTGCACACGAGGAGGGAAAGGTGCTATTCGTACCCTTTGGAGCACCCGAAGATATCTGTACAGTACAGATTGTAAAAAAGAAAAAACACTTCTCCGAAGGGCGTATTATCGCTTTAGAAAAGCCGTCTCCACATCGGATTGATCCTATATGTACACACTTTGGCACCTGCGGAGGATGCAAGTGGCAGCATATACCTTACTCTATGCAATTAGAGGCAAAAGAGACTCAAGTAATAGATGCTTTAGCACGACTTGGAGGTGTATCTGTAGAAAAGCAACTACCCATTCTTGGTGCTGATCATGTATTTAGATACCGCAATAAGGTAGAGTTCACTTTCAGCAACCGTCGTTGGATGACAAGTGAGGAAATGCAACTTTCCAATGGGGAAGGTTATGAAAAAGGCTTTGGATTTCATATCCCGGGGCGCTTTGACAAGGTATTAGATCTACACGAATGCCACTTAGCTACAGAGACCACAAACAGAATTAGGGATGCAATCAGAGAGCTCACTATTTCTGAGACTTCTCAATACAGCTATTTCGATCTAAGAGAGCAGAATGGTATGATGCGTACTGCTATGGTGAGAAGTAACGCAAAGGGAGACATTATGCTTTTGCTTGCCTTTGCGGAAGATGACGAGGAGTCTCGTAATAAGCTTCTCAGTACATTAGTGACACGCTTCCCCGAGATCAAATCGCTTGTATGGGTTATTAATACAAAGGCTAACGACACTTTTGCTGATTTAGAGATACATTGCTTTCATGGCAATGATTACATCATGGAACAATTAGGAGACTTAAACTTCAAAATAGGAGCTAAGTCTTTCTTTCAAACAAATACAGCGCAAGCGCTTAAACTCTATAATGTGGTAAAGGACTTCGCTACCTTGCAAAGTAGTGATGTAGTCTATGACCTATATACAGGTACCGGCACTATCGCTAACTATGTAGCAAGAGAGTGTAGTAAGGTCATAGGTATCGAATACGTACCTGAAGCGGTTGAAGATGCCAAAGAGAATAGTCACGTCAATGGTATTACCAATACTCTATTCTTTGCAGGCGACATGAAAGACATCCTCCAATCGGACTTTCTTGAAGAGCATGGTACACCGGATGTGATCATTACCGACCCTCCACGAGCGGGCATGCATCCCGATGTGATCAAAACAATTTTAGCTGCCCAACCAAGGAAAATTGTTTACGTAAGTTGCAATCCAGCCACTCAAGCGCGAGACGCTGCGCTTCTCGTTGCAGGGAATTATCGAATATTACGTTCACAGCCGGTGGATATGTTTCCTCAAACACACCATGTAGAGAACGTACTTCTCCTTACCCGTAATGAGAAATAGGAAGCTCTTTTTTCCTTTTTTTTTAGCGCATCGACTGATGTATGCCCATAGTGAAGAGCACTCTGCAGTCGAACGATTGATCGCCTTTACAATTGCCGGAGTTGCCCTCTGCTTGGCAGTAGTGCAGCTTACTCTACTTATCTCTCAAGGGTTTAAGCAATCTGTAAGAGAGCGCATTGTAGTTGCCAGAGGGGATTTGATAATTTCCCCTTATGAAGAGAGCAATACTTACGTAGATGCGTCTGAAGACATGCTCCACTTTCTTATTAACTTACCTCATATAGAAGGACTTCGCACTGTATTAGAGACAACCGGCATACTTAAAAGTGATAGTGCCTTTGTAGCGACGCACCTAATGGGGGTTTCCTCCTTTGAAAGTTTTCGTGAAGTTGAAGATTTACTCATAGAGGGAGAAGTTCCCTCTCGTGACCAAGTATTGCAATACAATAACTGTGCTCTACTTCCTCTCGGAACGGCTAAGAAGTTAGACAAAAGGGTGGGCGACAAAGTTTTGCTCTACCTTTATGAGGAGGGCGATATTGTAATGAAACAACTCTCAGTTGTAGGCATTCTCAATCAACCATTAGCCAGTGGCTCTACCTCCGTTATTTACCTTCCTTATCTACAGCGTGCATTAGGACTGAATGAACACTCCGTTTCACGTATTGAGCTTTTTACTTCGCCACAAGTTGAGAAAAAGGAAGTAGTCGCCTCTGTTGTAGAGCAATTGAGCCATAGTTCCTACTCGCAAAACCAGCATTTAGGTATCAACACCTGTGAAGAACTAATGCCCTCTGTCTTCCACTGGATTGATATGTTGGATGGTAATGTGACGCTTCTCATTACCATTATGGTCATCGTAGCCGCCTTTACCATGATGACCGGCTTACTTATACTCATACTAAGCCGAGTACGTATGATAGGTATTTTGAAGTCTTTAGGGGCATCTAACCGCTCTATAGGCTATATTTTCCTTTTCTTAGCTGCCAAGATTATATTTTTAGGCATTATTTGGGGAAATGTGATTACAGGGATATTAGCATTTGTACAAAACCGCTTCCATCTGCTCCGCTTAGATGCAGACATCTATTATGTATCGTACGTGCCCTTAACCTTCTCTTTTAATAGTTGGCTGGCAGTTAATATAGGCGCTTTTCTGATTATTTTACTACTCTTCTTCCTACCTACGAGCGCTGTCTCACGCATTAAGCCGGCCGGAATCATGCGATTTCAATAGTGCGTCGCTTCCAAAGCAAATACTGCACAACTCCTCTTACAAAAAGGTACATATCAAAGGAAAACCAGATGGCATGGTTGCCCCAAAAGGGATCAAGTAAATAATAAAGCGCAAAGAAAATTACCGAAGCGCACAAGATACTCCATAGCAATCCTTTTGAATAAGTTGCCCCAACAAAAATACCATCCCATATAAAAGCAGCAAAACCCACCAATGGAACCAAGGCAACCCAATAAACATATTGCATAGCGGTATCAATGATCTCGGGCTTATTGCTCAGTATACCTATTAGCTGCTTTGGAAGGAATAGGTATAGCAGAGTAGAAGCTAAAGCCAAGATTCCTCCTATTTTAAATACTTCTTGGATCATTAATTTTGCCTTGTCTCTATCGTTTTGACCTATGTAGCGTCCTACAAGTGCTTCCGCTGCATAGGCAAAGCCATCTGTAAAGTAAGAGAAAAGAGAGAAGAGCTGCAATAAGAGCGTATTAGCCGCTACCACGAGCGCTCCCTCCTTGACGGATGCATAAGTAAAAAAGAGCGTTACAGCACTAAGCAAAGCAGAACGAATAAATATATCTCGTCCTGTATATAGGAAGTCTTTCAATTGCCGTGACGAAAAGATATCTTTAAATTCTGCAAATTGAAGAATACGTTTATACTTTATACCCGCAATGAGGAGCAACATAAGTACCCCTACATACTGTGCTATTACCGTACCTATAGCCAAACCCTCTATTCCACACCCATAAAAACGCACTAAGCCATAGCTGATAGAAATATTGAGCAGGTTAATTGTAATGGCAGCCATCATGGGAGCACGAGTATTCTGCATACCTATAAACCAGCCATTCAGCACATATAGCAAAAGTGCGGCAGGAGCCCCTAATAAGGCAATTTGAATATAATGAACCGACTCAAAAGCTATTCCGGTCTCATGCTGTGCCATAAAGCGGGCAAAGGCAGCAACAGGATTGGTGGCAAAAGTCAGTAGCATGCCGCAAAGAAATGCCATAAAAAGCCCGCGAAGAAGAAACAAATTAATACTCCGCACATCGCTACGACCGAATGCCTGTGACACATAACCGGTAGTGCCCATGCGCAAAAAACCAAAAAGCCAATAGATCGTATTAAGCGAACCTGAGGCTATCGCAACGGCACCAATAGCATGATCGCTCTCCAAATGTCCTGCCAGCCCCACATCAACGAGAGAAAGCAGCGGCACGGTAATGTTGGATATAATATTTGGTATTGCAAGACGGAAAATACGCTGACGCATCATGCGCTTGTCAGTATGTGACACAGTCGCATTCCTCTGGTTAGTAGCTGTATGTCTCCCCTTCATTGCAGAATCAAAGGTAGATAAAAGATATCACGTTATGGTATCCCACCAAAAGTTATAGATAAGTAGTTTGAAAGTTATAGATGTTTTAATTGATTGATCTCTATCTTTCGATTGAAAAATAGGAATCTATTTTCCCTGTTTCGATAGGAATAAAAAAAAGCGAGGTGCTAATTACTATAGCACCTCGCAACATTCTGTCGGGATGACTAGATTCGAACTAGCGACCCCACGCCCCCCAGACGCGTACTCTAACCGGACTGAGCTACATCCCGAATGCGAATGCAAAGGTAGTATATAGTTTTGTTACAAACAAGTTTATAGGGAACTATTTCTTCTTATCTACCGAATTGATGCGTTCTTCTATTGATTGCGCTTCATCGCGAAGACGAGCTGCTAGCACAAAATCCAGTTTTTTTGCTGCCTGGTACATTTCTTTACGAGTATCGTCATAGAGTTTTTTCAGTTCTTCTACATCTAACACATTGAGAAGCGGATCGGCAAATACACCCTGTTCCGGCTCTACATAGGCAGTACCTACATCCCCTATACTACGCTCCTTCGCTAAGCTGATACCACTTTTTATAGCCGCTCGGGGTGTAATATGATGCGCTTTGTTATAAGCCAATTGTCTCTCACGGCGAGAGGCTGTTTCCTCCATCATTTGCTTCATAGCATCGCTAATCGTATCTGCATAGAGAATAACACGCCCCTCGACATGTCGAGCAGCACGTCCTGCCGTTTGCGTAAGTGAGCGATGAGAACGTAGAAAACCCTCCTTATCGGCATCCAATATAGCCACCAAAGAGACCTCCGGCAAATCCAATCCCTCACGAAGTAAATTGACTCCTACCAATACATCATACACCCCCTTGCGCAACTCATCCAATATACGAACTCGATCCAGCGTTTCCACATCACTATGTATATAGGCAGTGGCAATACCATAGCGCTGAAGGTATTCACTTAGCTCTTCGGCCTGTCTCTTAGTTAATGTAGTGACCAAGGTACGCTCATTCTTCTTCTTTTGAATTTGGATTTCCTCCATGAGATTATCAATCTGGTATTCGGTAGGACGCACTTCAATAGAAGGATCCGGAAGTCCGGTAGGTCTAATAATTTGCTCTACAATTATACCTTCGCTTTCCTCCAATTCATAGTCTGCCGGTGTGGCACTTACAAAAATCGTATCCTTACGTAATGCCGTAAACTCATCAAAAGTTAAGGGACGATTATCCAAAGCAGCCGGTAAGCGAAAGCCATACTCAACCAAACTTAACTTACGAGAGCGGTCCCCACCATACATAGCTTTTATTTGTGGTATGGTTACATGGCTTTCATCTATCACTAAGAGGTAGTCCTTGGGAAAGTAATCAAAGAGACAGAAAGGACGCTCTCCCGGACTACGGCCATCAAAGTAGCGAGAATAGTTCTCTATACCGGTACAATAACCTATCTCTCCTATCATCTCAAGATCGTAGGAAACTCGTTCGTACAAACGCTTTGCTTCAAATGTTTTTCCCTCACGTTCAAAAGCCGAAACCTGTACGCCTAAGTCATGCTTTATCATCTCAAGCGCATTGGCAGTTTGTTCTTTCGTTGTGACAAATAAATTTGCCGGGTAAATATCAAGGTCATTAAGTTCGCTTGAAGCAACTCCCGAAATAGGATCTATCACCTCTATGGACTCTATTTCATCATCAAAGAAGAGTATTCGGTAGGCAATACCATCATATCCCTCTACAGCAGGAAATATATCTATTGTATCTCCCTTGACACGAAAAGTACCACTTGTAAATTCAAGCTTTGTATTTGTATAATACGCACCGGAAAGCATACGCATAAAACTTCCTCGCGGGATCTCATCCCCTACACTAATATGTATAATGGAAGCTGCATACACATTAGGATCCGCCATCCCGTACAAACAGGATACACTACTAACTACAATTACATCACGCCTACCACTAAGCAAAGATGCGGTAGTACGCAATCGAAGTTTTTCAATCTCGGCATTAATAGCCATATCCTTCTCAATGTATGTGTCGGTAGTAGAAATATATGCTTCGGGCTGGTAGTAATCGTAATAAGAGACAAAGTACTCTACAGCATTATGAGGAAAGAACGCCTTAAACTCTCCATAGAGTTGAGCTGCAAGTGTTTTGTTATGGCTGATTACCAACGTAGGGCGATTTGCCTTAGCTATCACATTGGCAATAGTAAACGTCTTACCACTTCCGGTAACTCCTAATAGGGTCTGAGAAGACATACCGCTGCAGAGCCCTTTAACTAACGCATCAATAGCTTCGGGCTGGTCACCTGAAGGTTCATACTGAGATGTCAAGTCAAATTCCATGGGTACAAAGATACCTTTATATAATAAAAAAGCTCCACACCATACGATGCAGAGCTTTGTATAGGATAATCATTTGATAGAAACCACCTATCAAATGAACTTTTCAACGTTTACCTCACACTCAACATACGCTTAATGGGTACGATAGCACGCTCGCGTATCTCCTCGGGCACAACAACTTCATAACGCTCATAAAGCAATGCATCTCTAAGATCTTCGAGGGTAGTCAATTTCATATACTCGCAAATATGCTCCGGCACAATGGGTATAAACTCATATCCCTCCGGATAACGTCTATACATCTCCGTAAGAATACCGCTTTCCGTGGCAATGATAAACTGTCTCTTTTTACTTTTAACAGGATAATCTAATATGAAAGAGGTTGAACCCATATGGCAACGATCACTAGAAAGAATTCTGTCATCCGTGGATGCAACAGATTCAGGATGAATAAGCACCTCACTTTCAGGATAACGAGCCATAAAGTCCAACACAACCTCCGGAGTTATATAGCGATGTACGTAACAATCTCCTTGCCACAATTGCATTGGTCTGTCACACTTTTGACTAATATAAGCACCAAGATTTTTATCAGGACCAAAGAGGATCTCTTTATCACGAGGTAGCTGCTCTACCACCTTAAGTGCATTACTGCTGGTTACACACCAGTCTGTTTCAGCCTTTACTTCAGCACCGGTATTAACGTAACTGACAACCAGACCATTAGGATGATATTTTTTCCAAGTAGCAAGTCCTTGAGCAGTGACACTTTGAGCTAAAGTACAGCCGGCATGTTGCACCGGTATAAGCACCTTTTTATTCGGAGAAATAATCTTTGCTGTCTCTGCCATAAACTCAACGCCACAAAAAACTATTACGTCTGCTGTAGTCTCGGCAGCCTTTTGGGATAGTTGCAAAGAGTCTCCCAAAAAATCACATGCTTTCTGTAAATCCGGCTCTGTGTAGTAGTGAGCAAGAATTACAGCATTAAGCTTCTTTTTCAAAAACTCAATTTCTTCAAATATTTGTTTTTTACTTTGCTCCATAATAACTATCCTTATTTCCCTATTCTTAATCAATGGTAAAGTTCATACTAATATCCAAAGCTTTTACAGAGTGAGTAAGTGCTCCTACACTTATATAATCTACTCCCAAGGCTGCGACCGAAGGAATTCGCTCAAGAGTCATATTACCACTTGCTTCGGTTATACATTGAGCATCAATAAGCCGCACCGCCTCTGCCATCATCTCATTAGGCATGTTGTCAAGCATAATAATGTCAACTTGCTGCTTCAGAGCTTCGGCCACCTCATTAAGATTTGATGTTTCCACTTCTACCTTTACGGACAAAGGAAGGGATTTGCGTACCTTTTTTACCGCCTCTGTAATGCTACCTGAAGCCTTGATATGATTATCCTTGAGCATTACCATATCGTATAGCCCTATTCGATGATTATAAGCACCTCCTGCTCTGACAGCCATTTTATCTAAAATACGCAATCCGGGCACTGTCTTACGCGTATCTAAAATGCGACACTTAGTTCCTTTGCACGCTTCTTGGTAACGATGAGCAATGGTAGCAATACCACTCATGCGCTGCATAAAATTAAGTATAATTCGCTCTGCAGAAAGAAGAGTAATTACAGACGCTGATATAGTGGCAATTGACTCTCCTTTTCTAATAGCAGCTCCCTCTGTAAGAGAAGGTTGAAAGTATGCTGTTTCGTCAAAGTGGGAAAGTACCATACTCGCCACAGAGATCCCGGCAACGATACCATCCTCTTTCGCAGTAAGAACAGCTTGTGCGGTTTCATTCTCAGAAAAGATTAAAGAGGACGAAATATCTCCATTTTCCCCTTGATCCTCTTCTATTGCTAACTGAATAATTCTATCTATAGCCTCTCTTTCTTTCATACCCTTACAATGACCTATTCGTATTGATCTAATGTCACATGCGTAATCTTATCGCCAATAATCTCTGTCCTGTATGCCTTATCTTTTGGTAGCGTTTCAGGATAATCATCTCTATAGTGCACTCCCCTACTCTCTGTACGTAGTAAAGTTGCCTTCAACATCAATTCAGCTATTGTAATTCTCCGATGAAGTACTTCTTGCGAAAACAAGGTTTCATCATCTTCACATCCTACTGATCTTCTCAACCTTTCAAGCTTTTGTAAGCCCTTTCTTAGGGAGTCTTCTGTGCGTATAATACCACAGTGCTTCATTAGTATTTTTCCTAATTTATGCATCGCAGGCTCTTCCTTTGCTTTCTGCCAACGAAGCTCTCGCTGGGCATCAAAGGTACGCAGCTCAACATCAGGAGGAGAGGCTATGTCGCTATAATCGTGCTGTGGGTTTTCAATGATATGTTTTGCGATACGATAACCAAAGACTATGCACTCTATCAATGAATTAGATGCCAAACGATTGGCTCCCATTACACCTGTAGAGGCTGCTTCTCCAACGGCATATAGGCCTGTTATGTTCGTCTCGCCAAATAGGTTGGTAGCGATACCGCCCACCGTATAGTGTGCCGCAGGGGCAACAGGTATTCCGGTGGCAAAGTCCAATCCCATCTTTTTGCAGTGAGCCGCTATGGTTGGGAATCGCTGCATAAGTCGCTCTCGGGATAAGTGTGCAGTGGAAAGAGTTACGTATGGAATATCTGAACGCTGTATTTCTGAGAAAATAGCTCGAGCGACCTCATCCCTCGGAGATAGCTCCGCCAACGGGTATTTGTCCTTCATAAAGCGTTCGCCCTCCTTATTCAATAAATAGGCACCTTCGCCCCGAACAGCCTCGCTAATTAGAAAAGCATTACCTGTATCGCTATACAGTGCGGTTGGATGGAATTGAATAAACTCTAAGTCCATCAATCTTGCTCCGGCAGCATGCGCCACTGCCATGCCGTCCCCTAGGGAAAAAGGTGGGTTTGTGGTAGGTATGTATAAGGCTCCACACCCTCCCGTAGCCAATACTATCGCTTTTGCATAGTAGGCTTGCTCCTTGAAAGTATGTTCATTGAGCACTTTTACCCCAAAACAATGCCCATTTCTTACTAATAGAGAAGTAACAAAGTAGTGATCTAACACCTGAATCCGCTCATTCTTCAGTACTTGTTCAATCATGAACTGCGTAACGAGCCTTCCCGTAGCATCCCCTCCGGCATGAAGTATACGATGATGATGGTGTCCACCCTCCAACCCTAGGGCGAGATGGCCATTCTCTTCATCAAACTGCATTCCCATAGAGATGAGATCATCCACACGATGGGGAGCCTCTTCCACTAGCAGAGAGACGGCTTCCTCACGGCACAAGCCTCTCCCTGCCACAATGGTATCCTGAAAATGGTCTGCAGGTGTGTCTTCTGCATCTGTAACAGCCGCCATACCGCCTTGTGCAAAGTATGAATTACTTTCATCCAAACCCGCACGAGCCATGAGCAGGACATTCCCTTTTTGGCTTAATATATGTGCTGTGTAGAGCCCCGAGAGTCCACCACCGACCACTATGTAATCTTGCGCTTTCATTTCCGTAACAAAGGTAGCAAATGATATGACATGGGACCTCAACTCGTTTTATCCAAGAACTCTTGAAATGCTTTATTTAACGAAGCATTTCACGATACTTGCGATCTAAAGCAGAGCGATCCGCCTCTGTAGGCCTAAAGCCAGCCTTATCCTTCATGGAGGCAACTATTTCTTTCTCTGATTGATTTAGTGAGCGAGGTATAAATACGTTTACATTCACTAATAGATCCCCCATCATAGAGCCGTTTGAATTCACTTCGGGAAGCCCTTTATTGCGCAAACGGAGAATCTTTCCAGGCTGTGTGCCGGGCTCTATATTGATTCGCGCTCTTCCGGTAACAGTAGGTATCTCTACCTCTCCTCCCTCAATAGCTGTATTAACAGGTATAAGAAGATTGTAGATCAAATCATTTCCGTTACGGATAAGGTTTGGGTCTTGTTCCTCATCTATTATGATGTATAAATCCCCGTTGATACCTCCTTCAGGAGATGCATTCCCCTTTCCCTCAAGAGTCAAGTGCATCCCCTTGGCAACCCCACGAGGTACTCTGAAAGAAATTTCCTCTTCACCCTTCTCAACGCCATGGCCATGACAATGTGCACAGGGTTTTGTGACAATAGTACCAACTCCCCCACAGGTGGGACAAGTGGTCTGAGTACGCACAGAGCCGAAGAAAGTATTCGACATCTCCGTTATGATCCCCGATCCATGACACTGGCTACATGTCTTGCGTCCATCAGCTTCTGTGGTGCAGGCTCCATGACATACGTGGCATACCACATCTTTGCGTACCTTCAAACGTTTTTCTACGCCATTCAATATTTCCTTCAGCGTAAGCTTAAGTCTAATACGCAAATCACTTCCCTTGACAATAGGTCTCTCACGTGACGAACCGCCGAAACCGCCAAAACCACTAAAGCCACCAAAGCCACCGCCAAAGTGTCCCCCGAAGATATCTCCGAACTGACTGAAAATGTCCTCCATCGTCATTCCTTGTCCGGAAAATCCTCCTCCGGAAGCATTCATTCCGGCATGTCCGAATCTATCGTAACGTGCTCTTTTATCTTTATCACTGAGCACCGCATAAGCTTCACTGACTTCCTTAAAACGCTCTTCAGCCTCTTTATCTCCGGGGTTTTTATCAGGATGGTACTTAATGGCCAATTTGCGATAGGCTTTTTTTAGCTCTTCATCAGTAGCATCCCTTTTAACCCCCAGGACTTCGTAATAATCTCTCTTTTCTGCCATTTATTCGTTAGCTGCTCTATTACAAGCTTACATTCAGCTGATATTATTGAGTTACTACTACATCTGCATAACGCAGTACTTTGTCGTGTAGCTTGTAACCTCGTTTTGTACAGTCAATCACAGAACCGGCAGGATGCTCCTCACTAGCAGGCACCATTGCTACAGCCTGTTGCTCAGTCATATCAAATGGCTTACCAATAGGTTCCATCGGCTCTACTCCCTGTGCCTTCAGATAACCCATAAACTTCGTGTTAATCAGCATGATACCATCCTTTACTGCCTCTATACTTTCAGAGGCATCAATGTGTTGTAGGGCACGCTCCAAATCGTCAATAATTGGAAGCAAAGCGAAAAGAGTTTTTTCTCCACCATGGAGTAATAGGTCACTCTTTTCCTTAACTGTTCGCTTTCGATAATTATCATATTCTGCAGCCAAGCGCAGATATTTATCCTCCAATGCTTGATGCTCTTTACGAAGCGACTCTATTGCCGTCTGCAACTCCTGAATCTGATCCAATCCGGGTGCAGTTGCAGTACTCTGTTCAGAAGAGTGAGCATCTGCGTCATCCTTCTCCTGCTGCATTCCCTTCACATCATGCTCCGTGGGTTGTGCCTTTTTGTTCATAGCATCCTGACACTTCTTCTTGTTATTCGGTTTATGTTGTTCCATTATTATCTTTATTTAGTTTCTCTCTTGATTAATGCAAAAAGAGTACCAACCTTATTTTTCGGACAAAGAGTCCCTATATTTGGTCTATTTCATTTTGGTATAAAACACTAACTTCATAGTAATCTGTCGCATATGGGCATTGTTATGTAAATGATGACTGACACCAAATACACAGACAATGGAGATTGTACCCTACAATCGTACGGTTTTTATGTGCTAAAATAGGTACTTTTGCATTATGTGGGATGGCGTCCATAAGCAAAGCGTATTTTCAACGAGTAGGGCTATAAGGATACAACTCAAACAGACATTCGGAAAGAAAAGAAACTTAGGCGAAGCTGCTTACAACTGCATAGGACATAATATATGGGGAAAACAGTAACAACATACTTGGTTGATGGCGATCCAAAGGGTACCCGATACGCCTTCATCAGCAATAAGATTTGCCAAATGTTTGTGGTGCCGCGCTCCAATCTCTCCTATTTGAATGAGCAGGAGAGATTGCAGAAACCGGCCTTCTACATACTGCTTGGCGAGAATAGTGCTACAAAGCCAAAAGCATATATCGGTCAAACCGAAAGCTTCAGAGAGCGTGTAAAGGATCACGAAACTAAAAAGTCGTTTTGGCAAAAGGCACTCGTCTTTGTGTCAAAAGATGAGGATATGACAAAAGCGGATGTGCAGTATTTGGAGTACAAAGCCATCAACAGAGCAAAAGAGGCAAACAAATACATATTGGACGACAATAAACAGACGCCCAAAGTACCTAATCTGCCCGAGCATCAAAAAGATACAGGGGATGAATTCTTTGAGGATGTGGTATTCTTGACCTCATTCATTGGGTGCAATATCTTTGAAGTTCCGCAAGTTACGGAGAAACATCTTTTCTATATGAAAGGGAAAGAGTACAACGCAAAAGGCTTCTACGGAGCGGACGGATTCACCATTCTGAAGGGAAGTATTATAGCGAAACAAGCTGCAGCTTCCTTAAAATGGAAAGAACGAGAAAGGCTGATTGAGGACTATACCACTACTGAACAGGGCGTATTGGTACTTACGTCGGACAAAACATTCTCAAGTCCCAGTGCAGCAGCGGGTTTCTGTGGCGGATTTAGCGCTAACGGCTGGATGGCTTGGAAAGATAAGGAGGGAAATACGCTGGACGTTGTGTACCGCAAGCAGTTAGAGTAATACTCCTTCTGTATTTCACACTCCCCCATTCCTTAGAATTCCAGTTCCACCACATTGCTCTATTACTAAGAAGTATAGGCTATTACGGCTATATACGTCAACTCAATGTGTGTAATATAAGTTTTACATGCGCAGTAAATCTTATTCATGCACTGCAATAGAATTATGCTTAGGCAGCATAATGCAAAGAATCACCTTAATACATTTATCTTATAGACAAATAATAATACTTACATAAAAAATATTGTTATATTTGTTCCTAATTAGAAGTAACAAACAGCACTTTTCCATTCTTATTTATGAAAGGAAACAAATTGGAATAAGCAAAAATACAGATTGTCTTTTTTCTGTTGGGAAATAGAATTTCTCTCACAACATAAGGAGAGGAACGCATGGGCTCAACAATTCCTTTAGAGCCCCCTCTCTTTTCCCGAAAGGGAATTGCATATCTCACTTGACATCAACTTTTAAAATAGTTTTTATA
>CAMYPM010000009.1 GCA_947290775.1 uncultured Bacteroidales bacterium
CGGTATAGCCCCTTCATTTGTATGACAGGCATGTTATACATCTGTGGTGAAAGTCTACTCGGGGCGTAGTTGCCAACGAACCCCATAGCGGCTTGCATGTTTCAAGGGGTGACCCTTGTGAGAGAAGAAGCAATAGCAAATGCGTGGCATGACGCCTCGAACCCTACTACTAAGGCGTATCAAGCGGACAAGTTGGCAAACGGCAGTGAAGCTCAAAAAGGCAACCCTAACCTTGATACGTAGATTAGGCAGGTAAACGATGAAAAAAGTATGTCCCACCTGTGAGGCCTTGGCAAGTCCTTAAGTATAGTAACAGCAAATGTCGAGGAGTCAGCAGAGGTCGAAGTAGCCGTTCTCGCGCAGAACAAGGTGAAGGACCGAATAATTCGCAACGACAAGCAAGAATGTATGTTCCGGTGTCTTTGCTGACGAGTGGCAACGGTCAAAACGTCAATGCGATCGACCACATAGAGCTAAGCACACAATCATTGGAAGCGGAAATTAAGAAAGACGGAAGATGAAACTAATCGAACATGATTAGAGACTATTTGAACGCGGATTAAACCACCGTATGCCAAACGGCACGTACGGTGGTGTGAGAGGTAAGGAAATGCTTATTCTACTTCTAGACCTTGAGAATGAAGATAGCCTATTTGTAGGCTATTTAGTTGATATTCACTAGTTACTTTAATAGGTTGGAAGCGTGTCGTATTGATGTTTTCTAAGGCTATAGGTGTATTTTTAGTTTTGCTTTAGTACTCCATTACGGCCTGTTTTCCTATCTTTGTGCTATATGCCGCCAGTAGCTGATTTTTTTTGAAAGGAAGGAAAGATGGATAAGAAAAAGCCTCTTGTATTAGTTTGCTTGGATACAGTAGACGAGCTGTATCAAATGTTAGAGAAACACTTTGAGATAATTCGTCCGCCGAAGGGAAGAGATTTTACCAAAGCGGAGATCATAGATCGCATCGGAGAGGTTGATGCACTCTGTAGCGTTTTCGATATCCCTATTGATAGAGAGATAATAGATGCCGGTAGAAATCTTCGTTTGATTTCTAACTATGCGGTCGGATTTAATAACATAGATATTGAGTATGCTCGCACAAAAGGGATAGCTGTAACCAATACCCCTCAAGCCGTAATTGCGCCTACGGCAGAGCTTGCTTTTGCGCTTATGCTGAGTGCTACGCGTCGACTAGCCGAGTTGGATCGTTTGTTGAGAAAGGAGCAAAGTAATTTGCGACTCAGCCGATTGGATCGTATGGGTGTGGATGTATTTGGCAAAACGCTTGGAATAGCCGGTTTTGGCAATATTGGAAGGGCAGTGGCTATGCGTGCTCAGGCCTTTGGTATGCACATTCTCTATTATAAAAGACACCGCTTGGACACTGCCGAGGAGCAGACCTTGGGGGTGCGTTATGCGACGATAGAGGAGCTATTTAGTGAAAGCGACATTCTGTCGCTGCACATGCCATATAATAAGGATTCGCATCATTTTGTAGATGCACAGAGGCTACGCATGATGAAGCCGGAGGCTATTCTGATCAATACTGCACGTGGTGCTGTGGTCGATGAAAATGCTTTGGTAGAGGCTCTTCTGAAGAGCGTAATAGCCGGAGCGGCACTGGATGTTTTTGAGGATAATGATCGACCCGACAAGCGACTATACGATTTAGATAATGTAGTAATGACTCCGCATGTGGGTACGCAAACCTACGATGCAAGGGTTGGAATGGCACGAGAGCTGTGCAACGCTATGGAGGGCTTTTTCTTCCGTAATGGAGAAGGCGTTCCCTTCGTTGTAAGGCCTTAAAATATAGATGAAGCAAGCTGTTCTCTCGTTATTCCTTTGCGGGCTCGCTCTTCTTGGGCTCTTAGGCTGTGCGCAAGAGCGTATCGTTACGGGTGCTCATCATTTGAGTTTCTCGGTTGATACCCTCCGGTTGGATACTCTTTACACACGTATATCTTCCTCAACATCAAGGTTGATAGTGTATAATACCTCTTCCGAGCAGATGCTTTTGGAGCATGTTGCTTTAGTGCAGTCGTCCAATTTCTTTAGAGCTAATGTGGATGGTAGGGCCGGTGCGCAATTTAGTGATATACTGATACCGGCGAAGGACAGCATATTTGTATTTGTAGAGGCAACTTTCCCCGAAGGGGCTTCTGATTTGCCCGAAGAAGAAATAGCGACGCTCCGTTTCCAAAGTGGTAGTCTTGTAGATACCATTCGCATTGAGGCATGGCGAATGAACACGGATCATGCTACTGCGCTGCAAATTGAGCGAGATACACTTTTCACAGGAGGACGCCCCCTCTACTTGCGTGATAGCTTAGTGGTGAAGGAAGGAGTCACTCTTCGTATGGCTGCCGGTACACACATTTTGATGGCTAATAGTGCTCACATTGAGGTACACGGATGCATAGAGGCTCTGGGTACTCCGGGAAATCCTATAATGATTGAAGGGGTGAGAAGGGATAATCTTGTAAAAGATGTGAATTATCGCCTTATTCCCGGTCAATGGGAGGCACTTCGCTTTTACCCTTCAAGCAGGAATAATCTCATGCAAAATACAATTGTTCGCAATGGGAGAGGGGGCGTTATTGTAGAAGGGGCTACAATACGCCTTGAAGGGTGTCAAATAACCAATATGAAAGGGGGTGCTGTCTCTGTCGTGCGTGGAGGAAAGGCAGCTTTGGTCAATTGTGAACTCTCAAATACGCTGAGTCATTCCCTTCTATTGGAGGGAGCTTCGTGTAATATGTGCTATACAACGATCTGTAATTGGTATCCCTTTGACCTGCGCCAAGGAGAGGCCGTCAGTATAGTGGCTGACTCAACCGGTAAGGAAAGCGAACTTCATGCAGAGGCTTCAGTCGTAGATGGCTCTATGGCGAATGAGGTGCATTGTGATGAAGCTAGTTTAATGCGATTTAATCAGTGCTATATACGCGGTAAAGGACTCGGAGAGGGATCTATAGAAGCAAAGTTGGCGGCAGACTCTACTTATACACACGTTGGACGTAACGTAGAAAAGAACGAATATGACTTCATTTATGATTATCGTCCTTTGCCCAAGGCTCCCTTTGTAGCCCGTCCAACTACTGACCAAACCCCTTTGCATGACCGCTTCGGGGTGCCTCGCTCAACCTCTGCTGCCTGGGGTGCTTATGAGCCATCGGAAGCGAAGGAGTCCAAAAGAAATAGGAGATGATGCGCATTAGGGAAGCTTCATTTATACTTTCTCTATTCGTGGTGTTGCTTTTCGCGCTGCGTCTCGATATGCGTGCAGGTGACTTCTTTCCCATTCGCATGTTAGATGCTCGAATGGCTACTTTATCTGTGTCCGTAGAGGGTGAGAATGGTACACTTCATAGGCCCTTCCCCTATTATTCACCTACAAAAGGAGAAAAGTTGCTCATTTCATTTGATTTGTTGGATGCTATGCCGGAGGAGATTGGCTATACACTTTCCTATTGTGATGAGTCTTGGCACCCTGTATCAGTGCCGCATGGATTAGCAGTAGTAGGCTTTGCTGAGGGGCTTTTGGCGGCTTCACAACCTTCTGTAATGACTCAGGTGCTGTATCGTCATTATTCGCTCTGTATAGATGCCTTTTCAGAGACAAGGCCTATTCTTCCGGGCAATTGGTTGCTACGCCTTCATTTGCGAAGCGATCCTTCAACCCCTATTGCAGAAGTGGGGTTTGCGCTTCTTAAGAATCATTGCGCACTATCAGCCCGAGTTACTCCTTATACCCCCAAAGGCAATTACTCCTCTTACCAAGCGGTGGAGAGTAAAGTATACTTCGACGAAAGCCAAGCATTGCTTGAGAATGGCCCCTATAAGCTTGTAGTGGGACAAAACGGACGTCGCGACAATGTACAAGTGCTGGAAACTCCCTCCTTCTTTTCTCCGGAAGAACTTTTTTTTGAGCGAAACGAGGCGGCTGTCTTTGAAGCCGGCAATGAGTATCATTCATTTGAGATGCTGTCAAAAGAGCATAGCAATATGGGCGTGCAGTCACTTCTACCGAGTGTGCCTGAACAGGCTATACTCTATCCTCAGCACAATAGAAGAGCCCTATCTTATATAGTGGAAAAAGATGCTGATGGGCTTTTTGTAGTGCGCGCTCCCCGAGCTTCTTATGAAGCAGATCTAACGGCGGATTATTATGAGGTGGACTTTCGCTTTTCCTCTGAGCGATTGAAGGATAATGTACTTCTTGTAGGCGAAGCTTTTGAAGCACTTCCTAATGAGGAACGAGTACTTCAGTATAGCACTGAGCGGGGATGCTATGAAGCTACCTTACTACTCAAAGCAGGTTACTACTCCTTCCTTTATGCCTCTTCAGGTGAGCATGGGGCACTAACTACCCGTCTTACAGAAGGCAATCATTACCAAACACAAAATAGTTATACCATTTTGCTCTATCGGGGCGAAATATATCCTTTTTCTCATATGGCTCTTATAGGGGCTTACGAGTGTAGTGATATGAAGAAATAGTGCGTAATAGAACATGGATCGTATTACCCAAACCATTTATCAGGCAATGAGCTATCGCTTGAGAGCGATTGAAAAATATGCCACAAAGGCGGAATCAATACAGGCTGAGCAGTTGAATAGACTGATCGGACGCTTTAATCGCACGCGTTACGGAGAGCAGTTTGCACTTCCGGAGTGTGCCGGCTATACGGAGTGGCAGCGTCAGGTACCCATTGTTGCCTATGAAGATATTCGCAAACACGTAGAGGAAATGACCCGGGGGCAAGAGAATGAGTTGGTGCCGGGCAGTTGCTTGCGCTTTGCCGTGTCAAGTGGAACCTCAGGAGGACGCAGTAAATATATACCGGTCAATTCCTTGCATCTTAATAAGTGCCACTTCCGAGGAGCCTCTGATACACTTTGGCTATACTTGTCGACTCGCCCTGATAGTCGTTTTTTTAGAACAAAGGGGCTGGTATTAGGTGGCAGCCAAAAGCCTGTCGCTTTGACTTCTAAGGTCCGGGTTGGTGATTTAAGCTCTATCCTCGTGGAGAAAATGCCGCTATTGGGCAATCTTTCTCGTGTTCCTAAACGCAGCACACTACAAATGACCGAGTGGAATAGCAAAATAGAGGCTATAATTCATGAGGTGAAGGATGCCAATGTAGGTAGTCTGTCCGGAGTGCCCTCTTGGATGCTCGTGCTTATTAAGCGACTCCTTGAAGCCACCGGTAAAGAGACGCTCTCGGAAATATGGCCTAATTTGGAGGTCTTCTTCCACGGGGGAATCAGTTTTGCGCCCTATAGGGAAGAATATAGGCGGTTGATCCCTTCAAATCGAATGCAATATAGAGAGACGTACAATGCTTCGGAGGGCTTCTTTGGTATACAGGACGACCCCTCAGATCCCGCGCTTTTGCTTATGCTCGATTATGGGGTTTTCTATGAGTTTATCCCTTTGGATAGCCTTGATAACGGAAGTCTTGAGGCAATTCCGCTGCAAGCAGTAGAAACAGGTAAAACGTATGCCATGCTGATTAGTACGCTGGGAGGGCTTTATCGATATATGATCGGCGATACGGTGCGCTTTACCTCTACGAATCCTTATAAAATAATCATTGCGGGTCGTACCTCTGCCTATATCAATGCCTTTGGTGAGGAGCTCATGGTATTCAATACAGACAAGGCTATAGAGGTGGTTGCTAAGGAGTGTGGCGCATTGGTGAAGGAATATACGGCAGCTCCATGCTTTTTGCCTCAGCAGGGAAAGGGTAGACATGAGTGGGTGGTGGAATTCTCCGTACAACCGGATAATTTAGCCTACTTTGCTCAGCTTTTAGATGAGGAGCTTCGTAAGCTGAATAGTGATTACGATGCTAAGCGTTACGACGATATGACGCTACTTCCACTTAAGCTCCATGTTGCCGATACGGGACTATTCGAGCGCTATTTGAGTGATACAAGTCGATTAGGCGGACAGATTAAGATACCCCGTCTTAGAAATGATCGCACTATTGTAGACAAACTTTTGTCCTACGGGTGTACTACAGAGATCAGTCCGAATAAGATAGCACAGGGAGAAATTCCTCCTCTCCGAGATTAATTTAGTTATTGATTTAGTTTGTAAGGAAAAGTGGATAGAACGCCTGTTTGGTGTACAGAGCAACTCTGCCTATTTCTTCTCCTATAATTTAGCAGCATGAATCCTCTTGCTCCCCAAATAAAAGAAGAAGAGATCAATCAGCTCTTCGCTTTTGCAGCACAGCATCCTAAGATTAGGCTTTTAAAGAAGCTGAAGGAAGAGCACAAAGCG
Organism: uncultured Bacteroidales bacterium; assembly: GCA_947290775.1. GTDB lineage: Bacteria > Bacteroidota > Bacteroidia > Bacteroidales > Porphyromonadaceae > Porphyromonas > Porphyromonas miyakawae. The sequence continues at coordinate 6,300 of CAMYPM010000009.1, forward strand.
CCTTTTTCCTGCAGCGCCACAGGACTGACGGGAAGTAGCGATGCGGTCCTACTGGCTATGCTATCTCAAGCGATGCCCATTATTGCAGTGGCGGAGGACGAGGAGCATGCAGGCTATCTATACTCAGACCTGTCGCAGATCCTTGGTACGGAGTCGCTCTATTTCTTCCCATCTGCCTATCGGCGTCATATTAAATATGGGCATACAGACGAGGCAAATGAGGTAATGCGTACTGAGCTTCTTGCTCAATTGTCTACCGGTAAGAAACCTCATATTGTAACCTATGGAGCTGCATTGGCAGAGCGATTACCGGATGTTACTTCTTTTCAGCAACAATTACTTACCGTGCGAAAAGGGGAGCAGTTGGATACACAGTCGCTCCGCAAATGGTTAGTAGCAGAGGGCTTTACAATAGTTGATTATGTGTACTCTCCGGGCGAGGCGGCTTTTAGGGGGAGTATAATAGATATTTTTGGTTACGGTGGGGAAGAGCCCATACGTATTGATCTCTTTGGAGAAGTAATAGAGAGTGTACGTCGTTTTGCTGTACGGGATCAGCTCTCACTCGGTAGCGTAGACGAGGCAGTTATAGCCGGAAAAAGTAATCGGACCCCCTCTGACGAACATTCTCTTTTACATCGTTTGGCAGCGGAATACTTGCTTTATTTTAGGGATAGGGAGCTTTCTGTAGGGCAGCTTAGACAGCTGAACGCTGAGGAGGCAGTTATTGTAGAGGGCGAGGGCTTTTCTTCCAATGCAGAGATGCAGAGGCTGCTTCTTCCTGCAGAAACTGTGGTTGGCGATGCAGCAGCTTGTTGGCAACTGCTCTCAGCAAGTAGTGATAAAGGGGGTACCTGCATAAGCTTCTTTACTAAACCACAGCCGGCTTACAATAAGAATTTTGACCTTTTTGTAAAGGCGTTAAAGACGTATTATGAAGAGGGACGAAAAGTTTTCTTCCTTACGGAGAGTGCTTCGCAGGCTGAGCGCCTGAAGGAAATAGTAATGGATATCGGAGGTCCTGAGTATGTGCCGGGGGTGCTTCCCATTACGCTGCATGAGGGATTTGAGGATAGTGAATCCGGTTTAGTATTCATTACAGACCATCAGCTTTTCGAGCGCTATCATAAGTACAATATACATGCCGAGAAGATCCGAGGGAATAAGGTTGCCCTTACTTTGGAGGAGCTACAACGCTTTGCACCGGGTGATTATATAGTGCACTATGATCACGGAATAGGGCAGTTTGCCGGTCTATTCAAAACTAAAACCGGTGATGTGGAGCAGGAGGTGATTAAGATAATCTACCGGGATAACGACTATATATACGTCAATCTGCACAGCCTGCATAAGCTATCGAAGTATAGAGGTAAAGAGGATGTACCGCCGGAGTTGAGCCGTTTAGGCGGAGGGGCTTGGCAGCGTCTGAAGGATCGTACCAAGAAAAAAGTAAAAGACATAGCGCGCGACTTGATCAAACTGTATGCAGCGCGTAAAGAGTCTGAAGGCTTTGCATTTAGTCCGGATAGTTACCTGCAGCATGAATTAGAAGCCTCTTTTATTTATGAAGAAACTCCCGATCAGCTTGCAGCTATGGAGGCTGTGCGGGCTGATATGGAGAGCGCACGCCCTATGGATCGTCTGATTTGTGGAGATGTGGGCTTTGGTAAGACGGAAGTGGCGATGCGGGCAGCTTTCAAGGCGGTGGCAGATAGCAAACAGGTTGCTGTATTGGTACCCACTACTATTTTAGCCTATCAGCATTATCGTACTTTTGCGGAGCGGTTCAAAGATTTTCCGGTAAATGTGGCTTACTATTCTCGAGCTAAGGGTACTAAAGAGTCAAAGGCTATTTTGGAGGATCTTAAGGCGGGGCGTGTTGATATTATTATTGGAACGCATCGTCTCGTTGGTAAAGAGGTCGTTTTTAAGGATCTTGGCTTATTGATTATAGACGAGGAACAAAAGTTTGGAGTCGCAGTAAAAGAGAAATTGAGGAAGCTTCAGGTCAATGTGGATACGCTTACCATGAGTGCCACACCGATACCCCGTACACTGCAATTCTCACTGATGGGTACGCGTGACCTTTCTAATATAATGACCCCTCCGCGCAATCGTTATCCGGTGACTACTGAGCGGGTGCGTTTTTCCATTCCTCAGATTAAGGAGGCTATCAACTATGAGTTGAGTCGCAACGGGCAGGTCTATTTTGTACATAACCGAATAGGGGATATTGAGGAGGTAGCACGGCAGATCAAGGAGGCAGTGCCGGATGCTCGCATTGCTGTAGGACATGGACAGATTAATCAAGCAGACTTAGAGAAATTAATCTTAGACTTCTCACGCCATGAATATGATGTATTGGTCGCTACAACGATTATAGAAAATGGTATTGATGTACCGAATGCCAATACCATTTTTATTGATGGAGCAGAGCGTTATGGATTGAGCGATCTGCATCAATTGCGCGGACGTGTGGGACGTAGTAATAAGAAAGCCTTTTGTTACTTGATAACGCCTCCGCCTGAGATGCTAAGCAGTGTGGCGAGGCGACGTATTAAGGCGATAGAGACCTATTCGGATTTGGGGAGTGGTATGCGTATCGCACTGCAAGATCTGGATATACGTGGGGCAGGAAATATTTTTGGAAGCGAGCAGAGTGGCTTTATAGCCGATTTGGGCTTTGATGCGTACCACATGCTCTTTGATGAAGCGGTACGCGAGGTTAAGGTAGAAGAATTTCCGGATTTATTTAAGGATGAGGTGGACAAAGCTGTAAATGAAGGGGATGAAACGCTCTTTGAAAGCGACTTATTGCTCTCTTTTCCCCCTGAGTATGTCCCTGATGATGGCGAGCGAATTGAGCTGTATCGCCGTTTAGACACCTTGAATGAGAAAGAAGAAATAGAGCAGTTTAAGCGTGAACTTCGCGATCGCTTCGGACCCCTTCCGCAAAGTGCTAATCAGTTAATAGCGGTTCCTCGTGTACGTACTATAGCCCGGTCATTAGGTTTCAGCAGGGTAGTGCTAAGAGAAGGAATGCTACGTCTCTTCTTACCGGATGACAAGGAGAGCGCTTACTACAGTTCGCAAAACTTTGATCGAGTGATTACCTACGCCACTATACATACCGAGCGGTGCCACTTGGAAGAAAATAGGCGGGGAAATCGCTTGCTTCGAATAGAAAAAGTAATGGGGGTATCCGACGCATTGGATACGCTTCGTGCTATTGCTGCCTCAGCGCCTTCTCGTTAGTGAGAAAAACAACCCTCTCTGAGCGCATCGGCAAAGTGGCCTTTGATGAAGATGAAGCGTATAAATGAAGATTTTTTATTACCTTTGCAGCTAGTCTGCCAGCAGTAATAGCTGTAGCAGTACAGTAGTTTGATTAAGTAATAAGAAAAGAACATGTATTTAGATTCTGAAAAGAAAAAGGAAATCTTTGCTAAGTATGGTGCCAATCCGGAGGATACGGGTAGTGCAGAGAGTCAAATAGCTCTATTTAGCTATCGCATTGATCATCTTACAGAGCACCTTAAGCAAAACCCCAAGGACTATGCTACCGCTCGTAGCCTTAAGATGTTAGTAGGTAAGCGTCGTAGACTCCTTGATTATGTAGCTAAGCAAGACATCCAGCGCTACCGCGACTTGATTGCTAAGTTGGGTCTTCGTCGCTAAGCACAAGAGCTTTATCATAGCTCTATAAAAGAGCCTTCCCACATACGTGAGAAGGCTCTTTCTTTTTTTTGTTATCTATACACTTGTGTGCTATGTATTGTCTATATTCTATTAATTTGTTACTTTTGGTGGTGAGGTAAATGTCTTTTCGTATCTTTTGTTTATTAAAAGGCGTCGTTAAGGTTAAATAAGTTATCCTCGTATGTCCCATGTGACAGAGTATTTGAGTACAAATTATAAATAGAATAAGCCTATGAAAGTTAGTAAGAATGCACAGCACTACATAGATTTAGAAGCTCGCTACGGTGCGCATAATTACCATCCGCTGCAGGTCGTTCTCAGTAAAGGAAGGGGAGCTAAGGTATGGGATGTAGATGGGAAAGAGTATTTTGATTTCCTTTCTTCTTATAGCGCCGTTAATCAGGGGCATTGCCATCCCAAGATTGTTCAAGCACTCAAAGATCAGGCAGATAGGATTTGCCTCACCTCTCGAGCTTTCTACAACGATGCTTTAGGTGAGTGGGAAGAATTCATGCACCGTTACTTTGGTTATGACAAACTTCTTCCCATGAATACAGGCGCCGAAGCAGTAGAAACAGGGCTAAAGCTTGCCCGTCGCTGGGGGTACCGAGTGAAGGGAATTCCGGAAAATGAATCTATCATAGTAGTATGCGAAGGCAACTTCCACGGGCGTACCATTAGTATCGTATCGATGAGTAGCGATCCGGATAGCTATACGGACTACGGGCCTTTCACACCGGGGTTTGTAAAAATCCCCTATAACGATGTGTCTGCCCTTGAAAAAGTACTTGAAGAAAAGGGGGACCGCGTAGCCGGCTTCATTGCTGAGCCCATACAGGGCGAAGCAGGGGTAAAAGTCCCCGATGAAGGCTATCTGAAGCGCTGCTACGACTTATGCCATAAGCATCATGCGCTTTTCATTGCCGATGAAGTGCAGACCGGTATAGCGCGTACCGGACGTCGTTTGGCTTGTGACCATGAAAATGTGCGCCCCGATATAGTAATTCTCGGAAAAGCTATCTCAGGCGGTGTACTGCCCGTGAGCTGTGTACTGGCTGACGACGAAATTATGCTTACGATTGCACCGGGAGAGCATGGCTCTACTTATGGAGGCTTCCCATTAGCTGCAAAAGTGTCGATGGCTGCTCTTCAGGTAGTTGAGGATGAGCATTTGGCTGAGCATGCGGAAAAGTTGGGTGTAATCTTCAGAAAGGAATTGGAGGAATTCCAAACTCCTTTCATTGAGTTAGTACGAGGAAAGGGATTACTCAATGCTATTGTTATTAAACCTCATAATGGCAAAGAGGCATGGGATGTGTGTGAGGCAATGGCAGAAAACGGCCTCCTGGCAAAGCCAACCCATCGCCATATCATTCGTTTGGCTCCCCCTCTCGTTATTACGGAGACTGAGCTGTATGAGGCTCTCGATATTATCAAGAGTACTTTACTATCGCTTGAGTAGAATCGTATGATACAGAGACGTCAGAATACAGGCCGGGTGCTTATGGTGCGCCCGGCATTCTTCGGCTTTAACGAAGATACCGCCTCTAATAACCATTTCCAGCAACGCCCGCTCTCTCCCGATGACCTTACGCACAAAGCGCAAGAGGAGTTTGATGCTTATGTATCTCTGCTCCGTAGTGCCGGTGTGGAGGTAATCGTGGTACAGGACAACAATGAGCCACCCACCCCCGATGCGGTCTTTCCAAACAATTGGTTCTCCACCCACGTAACCGGTGAGTTGGTATTGTACCCCATGTTTGCACCCAATAGACAGTTAGAGCGTAAGCAGCAAATATTGCTTACGATCGGCATGATGCCGGGTATCACTAAGATCTTTAATCTTAGTGGCTTTGAAAAAGAGCATCTTTTCCTTGAGGGAACAGGCAGTATGTGCTTAGATCGAGTAAATAGAGTAGTCTACTGCTGTGCATCCGAGCGCTCTGCGGCTCCCGTATTAGAGGAGTTTTGTGACGAAATGGAATACCAAACGGTGTTCTTTCATGCCTCCGACAACGAGGGAAGCCCGATTTACCATACCAACGTAATGATGAGTGTAGCCCGAGATTATGCGGTGGTCTGTATGGAGAGCATACGCAACGCAGAAGAGCGTGAAAGAGTAAGTGCCGCTCTTGCGGCAACCGGTCACGATCTGCTCCCTATATCAGTGGAGCAAATGAATCACTTTGCCGGCAATATGATAGAGCTTGTCAATCAATCTGGTGAGCGGCTCATGGTCATGTCACAAAGTGCTGAGCAGAGCCTTACCGATGAACAGAAAAGCTTTATTCTCTCAAAGGGCAGAATTATTGCGCCCAATCTACATACCATTGAGACGATCGGCGGCGGCAGTGCGCGCTGTATGATTGCTGAAATATTTGTTTGAAATAAGAAAAAGAAATATAGTATGAATAACTCCGTATATCTATTTGAAAAACCCCACAACGAGCCGGTCTATAGCTATGCACCGGGTACTCCTGAACGTAAGAAAATGCAAGAGGCACTCGCTGAATTGGCCTCTCAAAAGCAGGAGATAATGCCTATTATAGGCGGAAAGGAGATCTCCACCGGTAACATGGGTACTGTGGTGATGCCTCATGACCACCACCATGTATTGGCTAACTACCATAAAGTAGGGGAGAAGGAAGTGACTTTAGCCCTTGAGGCAGCACGTAAAGCGCATCACGACTGGAGCAATCTCCCTTGGACGGAGCGTGCTTCCGTGATGATGCGTATCGCACGCCTTATCGCTACTAAGTATCGCTACCAACTAGCTGCTGCGCTTATGCTTGGGCAAAGTAAAAATCCCATGCAGGCAGAGATAGATGCTCCCTGTGAGCTAATCGATTTCCTTACTTTCAGCACCTATTATGCAGGAAAGATTTACAGCGATCAGCCCGTGAGTGACCTGACCATGCTCAATCGAATGGAGTATCGTTCTCTGGAGGGCTTTGTATTGGCCGTTACACCTTTCAACTTTACCAGTATTGCTTCCAACCTCAACTTAGCTCCCGCTATGATGGGGAATGTAACCGTATGGAAACCCTCTACCACCTCCCTGCTAAGTAATTGGTTACTGATGAAGATTTACAAGGAGGCCGGTCTTCCCGATGGGGTAGTTAACTTCCTACCCGGGCAGGGCGCTCTTATTGGTAGGATCACCACGGCGGCTCCGGACTTAGCCGGCTTCCACTTTACCGGCTCTACGGCTACCTTCAATAGTATTTGGAAAAGCATCGCCGGTAATATTGATCACTATCATACTTATCCACGTATTGTGGGCGAAACCGGGGGAAAGAACTTTGTAATGGTGCATCCTTCAGCTTGTCCCGAAGAAGTCGCTTGTGCTTTGGTTAGAGGCGCCTTTGAGTATCAGGGACAGAAGTGCTCAGCCGCAAGCCGTGCTTATATACCGAGGAGTCTGTGGTCTAAGGTAAAGGAGGTGATGTGCGACATGATCAAGACCATTAAGATGGGTGATGTGTGTGACTTCTCCAATTTTGTAAATGCCGTAATTGATGAAGCCTCTTTCGATAATCTGGCTGCCTACATCAATCGAGCAAAGCAAAGCGCCGATGCCGAGATCCTTATCGGAGGAAATTGCGATAAGTCGGTAGGCTACTTTGTGGAGCCTACGGTGATTGTAGTGAACAAACCGGATTATGAAACCATGTGCGATGAGCTGTTTGGGCCTGTGCTAAGTGTATTTGTATATGAGGATAGTGACTACACCGATACACTTCGTTTGGTCGATAAAACATCCCCCTACGGACTTACCGGCTCTATCTTCTCCTACGATCGATATGCCACGGAAGAGGCGCTTGCTCTCTTGCAACATGCAGCAGGTAACTTCTATATCAATGACAAGCCCACGGGAGCGGTAGTCGGGCAGCAACCTTTCGGTGGCTCGCGTGCCAGTGGAACCAACGACAAGGCCGGTGGTCCCATTAATCTGCTCAAGTGGTGCTCGCCGCGTTGTATCAAAGAAACTTATACGCCGCCTACAGATTATAGGTATCCATTCTTGGGTTAATAGTAACTTTGAAGCGACAAGAAGAAATGATGATGAAAACAGTAAAATCTTTATTACTCCTTTCCTTGCTTAGCCTGCTCCTTTGGGGAACAAAAAGCCAAAGTTTTGCCCAAAGCTCCAGAAAAGTAACGAGAGAAGTACCCATTAGCCAAGTGCGCCAAATAGAAGTAAGTGACAATATTATTGTCGATTTGACGCAAGGAAGTACCGAAAGCGCTGTCGTACATACAACCGATAAATTGCTGGGATATGTAGAAGTTAAGCAGGAGGGCGACAAGCTCAGTATACGATTGAAGGAGAGCAATCCCCTGAGACGAATTCGTAAGGAACACTACGTATTGGTATCCCTTACGCTTCCCTCCCTCAATTCTATTACTCTTACCGGTGCTGCTGAAGTGCGCAGCAAGGGAGATTTTGAGGCTGACAAATTGATCCTCTCTCTCTCCGGAGGTAGTGAACTAAAAGGGCTTAGGGCACTAACAAAAACAACCATTATCTCCCTTTCCGGAGCCTCTGAGCTGGATGGCTCTATCGTAGGAACAGTAAGCTTAGTAGCCTCCGGAAATAGTGAGGGCAATATACACATCGGCAGTGCCCCCATGGTTGTACTGAGTGTGTCGGGGAATAGTGAGATTGAACTCTCCGGAGCGGCTAACCAAACAGAGATTGTGGCCAGTGGAGCTTCGGAAATAGATGCAGATAAGTTTCGTACCGCAGAGGCCGACGTAGTGGCTTCGGGATCTTCCGAGGTGGCTATTGCCGTCTCTCGTAAGCTCGACTATACCCTCTCCGGATCAAGTGAGCTGGAAGTATATGGCAGGCCTCAAATCTCCCGCGCACAACAGACGGGGATGTCGGAATTTATGCTAAAGTAGTACAGCGCATTAGCAGCTCAGAATGCAAGAGTGTGCAAGTAGGTAAACGGCTTGCACACTCTTTTTTTTACGCCTGAGGAGGATAACCCATACGTTCTGATCTTTTCTGTCAAACATCTGTATCTTTCAAGCAAAACATCTGTATCTTTCAAACGAAACATCTCTACCTTTCCCTCTCCCGATTAAATAGGGTTGCCGCACAACCGGTTTGGGGAAAGAGAAGGCACGTATGCCCGGCTTTATTCGTTTATACCCATTCCATTGATACTACCGAAGTACGCAGGAATAGATCCGAATGAAAAATTTTTTTGTACCGGATGAAAAAATTTTTTCTTCGCCAACAAAAATATTTTTCTTCGTGATGAAATTTTCGTTTGCTCGTGATACTTTTCTAAAGGATGGCTTACGCTGAATTATTTATAGGGATATAAAAAATGACCCTACTTCTCGCAGGAGAAATAGGGTCGTATAAAGTTTCTTTATCGACTCAACAAAGGGAGCTTAGTGAGCGCGCTCTAATTCAACGGTGAAGTGGCGCATTACAGGAAGCTCCTTAGTGATAACGAAACCGCGCGTAATGGACTCGCGACGATCGTACACATTCTTCATTGCAGCTGCAATCACATCCATGTGGTTATTGGTGTATGTACGTCTCGGAATAGCCAAACGGAGCAACTCGAGCCTCGGATAGCGGTTCTCACGGGTTACGGGATCGCGGTCGGCAAGTATCGTTCCAATTTCAACTCCACGAATGCCGGCTTCTAAGTACAATTCAATAGCTAAGGTTTGTGCAATGAACTCCTCTTTGGGGGTATGCGTAAGTACCTTCTTTGCGTCAATGAAGATAGCGTGTCCTCCGGCAGGTCGCTGGTAAGGAACTCCGTATTCGTCTAACTTAGCAGCAAGATATTCCACCTGCTTGATACGTGTTTCAAGCGTGTCGAACTCTGTACCCTCATCTAAACCTTGCGCAAGCGCATTCATATCGCGTCCCGACATACCTCCGTAAGTGATAAAGCCTTCGTTCATCACGCAGAACATCTGACATTTGCGCCAGAGAGCTTCGTCGCGGAAAGCAACGAATCCACCCATATTGACGATGGCATCCTTCTTGCTGCTCATCGTCATAATGTCTGCATAGGAGAGCATTTCTTTCGTGATCTCCTTGATTGTCTTGTCCTTATACTCCGGCTCGCGCGTTTTGATGAAGTAAGCATTTTCAGCGAAACGAGCACCGTCAATTTGCACTAGAACGCCATACTTGTGGCAAAGCGCACTTGTTTCGCGTATGTTTTTCATGCTCACGGGCTGACCTCCGGCTGTGTTATTGGTGATTGTCAAAACAACGCAAGGAATATCCTTCTTGTCGCGTGACTTAAGGGCAGCCTCTAATTTGTTGAGATCCATTTCGCCCTTGAAAGGAATTTCGAGCTGTGTGTCGGCAGCTGCATCTATGGTGCAGTCCAAAGCAATAGCCTTACGGAACTCAATATGACCCTTCGTGGTATCGAAGTGTGAGTTGCCCGGCACCAAATCACCCTCTTTCAGAATAGATGAATAGAGTACATTCTCTGCCGCACGACCTTGGTGTGTAGGCAAGAAGTAGTCAAAGCCTAAGATATTTTTGATGGCATCCTTCATCTTGTAGTATGAAGAGGCACCGGCATAGCTCTCATCGCCTAACATAATGGCTCCCCACTGCTTGTCGCTCATAGCACCTGTGCCTGAGTCGGTGAGTAGGTCGATATAAACCTGTTCGCTCTTTAAATTGAAGAGGTTGTACTTAGCCTCCTTGATCCACTTTTCACGCTCTTGGCGTGTGCTGCGCCTAATAGGCTCAACCATCTTTATACGATAGGATTCTGCAAAAGGTAATTCCATATAATTTATGACTTAATAGTTTATTGTTTCGTTTGTAGTTTTCTTATAGGTTGTTGCTCTGCTCTTGCAAAAATACGGAAAATAAAGCACAACAATGTGATAATGCCGTTGTAAGTGGATATTTGAAAAGAAGGGGATTGAGCGAAAAGGCACCCTTCTTTCCTTTATACATTGCCCAATTCCTTTGACATAAGGCTGAGCATCGGGCTAAGTAAAGGCGTAATTTGCCGGAGAACCAAGCCCGGTAGTGGATAGTAATCCTAAGATAAGGGCATTACATCGCTTTTCTTCCGTTGGTGACAGGGGATAAAAACTTAGGGAGGAGTCGCGACTTTTCGTCTCGGCTCCTCCCTAATAGAATTTTAAATTTCCAATATTACTAGGAAAGTAGGCAGTTTTTACTTCTTCTCTTCAGGAGCAGGAGTTTCTGCAGCTGTTACCTTAACTGTAAGGTCGGTAGCAGCTTCTATATTGCGATCACTATCGTAAAGTACAGCCTTGATGGTGCAAGAACCTTCCTTAAGACCCTTCACTACGAGTGTTCTCGTATTGATATCAGCTATAGCCTTGTCTGAAACGAACCATTTAATATCCGTTACCTTTTGTTCGGGTTCAATTTTCACTTCAAGAGGTTCACTAGACTTTCCTGCAACGATAGTCAGTTCAGAAGGTGTGATTTTGATAGTCTTCGTATAAGTGGGTTCATCTGACTTACAAGAAGTAGCAAACAAAGCTACCATAGCAAGTGAGGCAAATGCAATAAATAATCTTTTCATACTCATTAGTTGATTTGTTGTGATAAATCTTTTTTTTGCTGTTCTAAGTTTCTCTTACTTGTAGAAATGTACGCAGTGTAAATTTCTGCAGATAGAAAAAATTACTTTTTTACAAGCACCTTGATACCACAGGTCTTATCACCGGCCTTAATAACTATATCCGCTTCTCCCGGGCCTACAGCTGTAATTACAAGCCCTTCTACGGTAGCCACTTCAGTATTGCTGCTCTCCAATACAGGATCTGCGGCACCTAAGGGAACAACCTCAATATCGTTAGCTGTATGTGTTCTACCAACCCTCAGGCTTACAAAGGCCCTTTGTACAGATACGCTTTGTACATCTATTTTAGGCCATTTTGTCTTTGGTTCGCATGAGGTGGCGAGAAGTAAAAAGCCGAAAGAGAGCACTAATGCACTCGCAAATAGTTTCTTCATTGTTATATTCTATTCCTTATCATTAACTTCAAACCTTAAGCACCTTTCGCTCTTTTCAGAAAGAGGGGTATGCGCTTCAATGTGCAGCAAAGATAAAGAAACTATTTTATATGACAAGAGCAAAGATTAATATATTTTGCGTTACTCTGCCTATAGTATCTACTTCAATATGCTAAAGCAGAGGCATTGTTTTGCATTATTATGAAATATTGAAGGGTGCGAGGGAATGCGTTCTGTAGCCTTTCTGTTTCCATATTTTGGTAAAGAATTTGTTCTTTGCTAGCTCTCTTGTGGCGCAAGTTTTGTTATTCGGAGGTTACATAAGGAAGAAAAGGAAGCCTTGAATAGTGGTTTCTACCACAAATTATTTGTTACCTTTGTGAAAACAATTGTGAAACTAATATTACACAGGAAACCTGAAACCCAACATTTATGAAAAGAATCGTATTGAAAGTATGGAATGTGGTACTATCATTAGGTGCCATGACGCTTCTACTCGCCTCCTGTTCATCTAAGGAGCAAGCTAATATAGAGGCCGATATTCTAAAGGTACAAGTAAGCGGAGTAAAGCTAATCCGTGAAGCTGTGATAACTAACGATGCCGTAACAATGGTTGCTGCACCGGGTGAAGATGTGACGGCTGTAGTACCTACCTTTATTTTAAGTGAAGGCGCAACGATCACTCCTGCCAATGGAGCCGCTCAGGACTTCACCAATCCGGTTATCTATACCGTAACTGCTGAGGACAAAGTGACGCAGAAGAAATATACGGTCTCAATTAATGTACTCCCCAAAGAGAAGTCTGAGAAGATCGTAACCTATAGCTTCGAGGATATTCGTTTACAGAAGGATACTTATCAGGTATTCCTCATCAAGGGAGAGAATGGTGCTCCCGATAGCGAATGGGGTAGCAGTAACTTAGGCTATGCGCTTACAGGAATGGCTAAAACGCCGGAAGACTACCCTGCTACACAGGCTGCAGACGGATATAAGGGTAAATGCCTAAAGTTGACCACTAAAGATACGGGAGAGGCCGGTAAAATGTTTGGCGCTCCTTTGGCAGCCGGAAGTTTATTCTTGGGTGTTTTGGATGCGAAAAATATCGCCGCGGAGCCTCTTAAGGCAACCCAATTTGGCATACCTGTAACCCAAGTTCCTACCAAGATAACCGGTTACTATAAGTACACCGCAGGCAAGAAGTACATGGAAAATGGGAAGGAGGCTGCGGATAAGAAAGATCACTTTGATATTTATGGTATCTTCTACGAGGTTACTCCGGAAGTGCCTATGCTGGATGGTACAAATGCCAAGACAAGCCCCAATATAGTATTGATGGCACAGATAGAGAGTACCGCTGAACCTACAGAGTGGACTTCTTTTGAGATCCCCTTCAAGGAAATGAATGGTAAAAAGGTGGATGCTAAGAAGTTAGCCGAAGGTAAATATAACTTCTCTATCATCATTAGCTCCAGTGCAAACGGTGCTTCATACTCAGGTGCCGTAGAGAGTACGCTCTTGATGGACGAATTGTCTGTACACTATACGGCAGAGTAATAAAATACTTTTATGATGCGTACCTGTAGGCTGCTTGTTGCCTTATTGCTTCTTTCTCTTCCCACGACGTTGGTACAAGCAAATCCGTTTGATCGGATGCGTGAGAAGGGTTGGACCTTTGAATTGCGTGCCGGATGTAATCTTGGTGGGGTAACGCCTATACCATTACCTGCTGAAGTACGTAAGATTGAGCACTTCAATCCTCGGTTTAATGCACAGTTGGAGCTTACGGCTACTAACTGGATGCAGGAGCATATAGGGCTTTCTTTGGGATTGCGTTTTGAGCAGATGGGCATGGAAACAAAGGCCCAAGTGAAGAACTATAAGATGGAGCTAATCAATGAGGGTGCAGTAATGACAGGTGTGTGGACAGGTCGTGTGCAGACTACCTTCTCTGCCTCCTATCTGACTCTCCCCTTACAGATGGTCTACCGCTTTAATGATGCAATCAAGTTCAGCGCAGGTACCTACTTTTCTTGGCGATTCGATGGAGACTTCCACGGGGTCGTCTCGGATGGTCACTTCCGTCGCGGATCTTCCACAGGTGAGAAAATAGTATTTGACAAGGATACGAAAAGCCCCTATACGTTTAAGGATTACCTTTCTCCCATTTCTGTAGGAATTCAGTTGGGAGGGAGTGCCCGTGTCTACAAGAACTTATTGTTCTTCGCGGATATGAAGTATGGGCTCAATGGTATCTTCAAGAAGAACTTTAAAACGCTCTCCTTTGCGATGCACCCCTTCTATTTGGGGACGGGGTTTGCGTATAGGTTTTGAGTGAGCGTGCGCATTACAATGAGCAGACGAGGGGCACGGAGATGGTGCCCCTCGTTTCTTATTTAGCTTGGTTAATCGCTTGAAAGAGACTTAATGCGGTAAAATAGTATTTCACTAACTTTGCGGTCGCAAGGCTCAAAAAAAAGAAGATATGAAACCGACATTGCTAATCATGGCCGCCGGTATGGGTAACCGATATGGCGGATTGAAACAATTGGATCGATTGGGTCCTACCGGTGAGACAATACCGGACTACTCCGTTTATAATGCGCTACAAGGGGGTTTTGGCAAGGTGGTATTTGTAATTCGTCATAGTTTTGAAGAGGAATTTCGAAGTGCTGTACTGTCTCGCTACGAGGGCAAGATAGCTACCGATGTGGTTTATCAGGAGCTGGATGCCTTGCCCGATGGCTTTACTGTACCTGATGGGCGTACCCGTCCATGGGGCACCGGGCATGCAATGCTTATGGCTAAAGAGCTGATCAAGGAACCTTTTTGCGTAATCAACGCAGATGATTACTATGGGGCAGAGGCTTTTCGCATTATGGCAGCAGCGCTTTCTGCGCTTCCGACGGGGAGTGTCGGCAGCTATTTCACAGCAGGATACCGTTTGGGGCTTACTTTGAGTGAGAGCGGTTCGGTTTCGCGCGGTATCTGCACAGTGAGTGATAAGGGATTGCTTACAAGGATTGAAGAGCATAAGGAGCTTTTACGACAGGGCGAGCAGATTGTGGATCTGCCTACAGCGCACACCTTCTCACCAGATACCTTTGTATCAATGAATTTTTGGGGATTTTCTCCCGATTTATTTGAGCACACAGAGCAACTCTTCAGGCAGTTCTTGATGGAGCACGCTAAGGAGGAGAAAAGTGAATTCTATATACCTACAGTGGTGGATTATCTGATTAAGTCAGGTAAGGGTACCTTCAAAGTACTCCCTACTGAGGAGAGCTGGTTCGGCGTTACTTATAGTGCTGACCGTCCAATGGTTGTAGAGCGCCTTCGTCAGTTGCATGAGAAGGGCGTCTATCCAACCCCTTTGATGAGTAAATAATAAGAGAATATCCTTTCGTTAGGATAATAGTAGAAAAGATTATATGAAACTGAAAATGTTATTAATTCTGACATCCGTAGCCGGTCTTACGTTAGTAAGCTGCAACGGTAAGGGAGGTAATGGCAAGGGTACTGAAGAAGCAGTACCGGCTATAGACCTCACCGCAATGGATACCACCATTAATCCCGGAGATGACTTTTATCTCTACGCCAACAAAGGTTGGATGGACGCCAATCCTTTGAAGCCTGCGTATAGCCGTTTTGGTGCGTTTGATCAACTGCGCGACCTCTCAATTGAGCGTGTTCATGGCATTGTAGAGTCTCTCGCAGGGGCTGAGTTGCCTAAGAAAGGGACTAACGAATACCGTGTGGCTGTACTTTATAAGCAGGCAATGGATAGCACAAAGCGTAACGAACTCGGTGCACAGCCTGTAAAGCCTTTTATAGATGAAATTGCAGCAGTTTCGTCAAAAGAAGAACTCCTTGAGTTGGCTGCTAAGAAGGATAATCGTGGTGAGGCAACGCTATTCGCTACTTATGTGTATGCAGATGATATGAATAGCGACATGAACATCATGCATGTGTTGCAGCCCTCTTTGGCGCTTCCCAATAGAGACTACTTTTTGGCAACCGATGAAGCCGGGCAGAAGATCCTGAAGGAATACAACGACCATGTGCTTCGTATGCTTGCTCTTGCAGGTTATAATGAAGCAGATGCTAAGCGTCTTGCTGACAACAATATGAAGATCTCTAAGCAGATCGCCGAAATGAGCTACTCACCGGTTGAGCTTCGTGATAGCAGAGCCAACTATCACATGCTTGAGGTAAAGAAGTTTGCCGCTGATAATAAGGGATTTGATTGGAATCGCTATATCCAACTCCGTAACTTAGACAAGTTGGAGAAGTGGGATGTATCTCAGATCAAGTTCTTCGAAAAGTTTGATAAGTGGTATCCCACAGCAGATCTGGAGGCCATCAAAGACTTCCTGACTGTAGCAGAGATTGAGGGTGCTTCCGGCTACTTGAGTGATGCTTTTGTAGAAGAGAACTTTAACTTCTATGGTAAGGTACTCAGCGGTCGCAAAGAGATGCATCCTCGTTGGCGTCGTAGCGTTAATCTGATTGACGATGTACTCGGCGAAGCTTTGGGACAGATCTATGTAGAAAAGTACTTCCCTGCAGAAGCTAAGGAGCGTATGGAAAGCCTTGTCAAGAACCTCCAGGATGCTCTTTCTGAGCGTATTGCAGGACTGGAATGGATGAGCGATGAGACGAAGGCAAAGGCTCAAGAAAAGCTAAAGAACTTTACCGTAAAGATTGGCTATCCTGATAAGTGGAAAGACTACTCAAAGATGAGTATCGACGCTGATAAGTCGTTCTTTGAAAACCTTCTCGAGGTAACTCGCTTTGAGCACCAGCGCAATATGGATGACTTGGGAAAACCAGTAGATCGTACACGTTGGCTCATGAACCCGCAGGAAGTAAATGCATACTACATGCCTACTACCAATGAAATATGCTTCCCGGCAGGTATCCTCCAACCGCCTTTCTTCAATATCAATGCAGATGATGCAGTGAATTATGGTGCTATCGGTGTGGTAATTGGACATGAAATGACCCACGGATTTGATGATCAAGGACGAGAATTTGACAAGGATGGCAATATGAACAACTGGTGGACTGAAGAAGATAGCCAGAAGTTTAAAGCCGCTACGGCTAAGCTGGTAGACCAATTCAACCAAATCAAGATCACCGACGAACTGAATGCAAATGGTGAGCTTACCTTAGGAGAGAACATCGCTGACCAAGGCGGTCTCCTCATTGCTCGCCTTGCCCTTGAAAAGGCTTTGGGTGGAAAGGAACCTGAACCTATTGATGGCTTCACTGCAGCACAACGCTTCTATATTGCTTATGCACGCGTTTGGGGGCAGAATATCACCGAACAGGAAAGAGTTCGTCTGACTAAAGAGGATCCGCATAGCTTAGGTGAGTGGCGTGTAAACCAAACTCTTCGAAATATTGATGACTTCTACAAGGCTTTCAATATAACAGAAGGTAACAAAATGTACATCGCTCCTGAGAATCGCGTACTCGTTTGGTAAAATACACTAAGTAAAAGTCAATAACAAAAAGGGGTAAGTGTCGTATGACGCTTACCCCTTTTCTTATGAAAGATTTGCTTCTACTTTAATGCAGTCTCTGTTACCGCACTAATACTTTCGTTGCTTTGTTGCCTTGGCACTTGATGTATACGCCCGGAGCTTGTGGTTCCTCAATGCGTTTGCCTTCAAGGGTTAGGTAGTAGGGAGCGGCCTCTTCAGTGTCGATAGCATCAGGGGCAGTGATGCCATCCAAAAGAATGGATTCAATAGAAATATTGTCGATGTACACATTTGTGATAGGTCCATCGTGGCGGACAGCATCAAGCCTAATTTGTGCCACTTTTACTTTCTTGTCAAATGTGATATTTTGTTTTACCTCTTCCCAGAGTGGACGACCTTCCTTAGTAGGCTGTGAGGTCCAAACTTCTTTGAAGGGTGCATTGTCTTCGGATATGGAGATGCGAAGTTGATTAGAGAAAGCCTCGGCAGTTGCATTCCAAAGGAACAGCTTGACCTGAATCTCTTTCACTCCGGCTACAGATAGGTGCGGAGAGATAAGGCTTTCAGTCTGCCCATCAGGTGAGTAGGAGTAGAATTTGCAAGAGGCAAAGCCATTGTCTTCGTCCTGAGGTTTCAGCTTTATGATTTCATCATTGGGCAAGAAGTACATGGTTCCTGAGCTGACATACTCCCAAGCTTCGTAGGTATAGTTGGGGTCATTCTGTGTAGAGGCTGTTTGCCAACCATGATGCGACATAGCTTGATTGGCAAAGGATTCCGTGAAGGGAAGTGTGCAGGGCGCCCCAATTAGCTGCGCTTTAGACCGAGCCGGGGTCAATGATTTACCTGCCGTATTCTCTGCAATGAGCGTATAGACTACGTTCTTTTCTTCTTTAAAGTTCGGAGTGTCTACATATTTTGTTGCCTTAATGCCTTTAGCTACTTCCTCACTTGACTTATCCGGGTAGACACGTGTAAGGGTATAAGTGAGGTTTTCCGGGTCACAACTGCCGCCTCTGCCTCCTCGTAGTGGAGCTTCCCAAGTAAGCGTGCACGCTGTTTCGGTAGCGTTGGCAGTAAGGTTCATGGGTGTATCCGGGTAATCCAAGCCTACATAAGTAGAGGACTCTTTTCCTTCACCTACTCCGGTGCTCCCGATTCTTGCTACAGCTCTATAGTGGTAGGATTTATCCATTTTAAGGTCGGTGTGCTGATAGGTGCACTTTTGACCCGGTTGCACGTTTTCGATAGAGTGAAGGGTTGTCCAGTTCCAGTCCTCGTACAGCTGTATATCAATGAACATTGTACCCGTCAGATCTTTACCGGAAACGCTTTTTGTGGGGGCGGTTACAGCGAGATCCACTATATTGGTTTTGTGGTCTTTTGTCGTTGCCGTAAACTCTGTGATGGCACCCGGAGTAACACCTGTATAAGTCGATACATAGGCATAACTACCCCGTGTGGCATCTACATAGCAAGAGAGACGATACTCATACTTTTGATCAGGCGATACGTTTTTATCCACAAAAGTGAACTCCTCACCGGGCTTAGGGGATACAACTCGACCGCACTCCTCTGTAGGCCATTCGGTACTGGGCGCATGACGTTCAACCAAAATATAGGAGATGTAGGGCAAATCGGACTGTTCGTAAGTGTCCCAGTCATATTCTGTTTTGCTTGGCGCCGTTGCTTTAATGGTTACGGTATTGGCTGCTTCATCGTAGGTAGCCTCTTGATTCCGAGGGCTCTCGGCAGTGTAAGTCTTTTGTGCTTGTGCGCTGAGAGGCAGCAACAGAAGAGCGAACTGTGAAATAATAAGTAGTAGTTTTTTACTCATAAAAATGCATTCTCTATTAATTAGTCTTCTTATTTTGTAAGACAAACTTACAGAAAGGGAATGAAATAAATGGTACATTTTGCTTATCCCCACTGAGTATTCCCTTATGGTTAACTTGCCTTTCTGACATCCAATGAAGAGTCTATGGGTATAAAAGGACACAATAAGTAAACCAGTAGATCGCTATTACTGCTCTGCATTTGCCTAAGAGCTCACTATCTTTCGTTACCTTTGGCGAGAAAATGATTGATTCGTTACACACAATGAGGATGAACCATAATATGAAACGCACTTTACGATCGCTTCTGTTACTCTCTTCGCTTCTTTTGTTGACTGCCTCCTGTCACGGAGGGAAAAAGAGGGGTGGCGCTTTTTCGACAGATACGCCACAGGCGGGTGCCTATGAGCAGGCTTTGCTGACGGTTGAGGATGCCCGATTATTCAGCATTGAGAATTTGGAAGTGGGCCATCGTGCTTGTGTATTTACTCCTTCGGGTGATACATTAGCTCGTTATCTGTTGTTGCCTAAGGAGGCAGCCAAGGAGTATACCGCAGCAGCCAACGAAAAGGTGATCATAGTACCCCTTCAGCGTATGGCACTATTGAGTGATACATTCATAGGGGCAGCAGAGCTGTTGGAGGCTATGGAGCAGGTAGTCGCTACGAGTGATACGAGTACGCTTTATAATGAGGTAGCATGTAGTAGAGCGCGCAGCGGACAGTTGCAAGGCGTATCACCTGCGGGCATTACCAATGCAGAGCAACTGGTGGCTTTGAGTCCGGATGGCATTATGATGAACTACTTTGAGGGAAGTGATCATAGTCTCTCTCTCCCGGCCAGTAGTCAAATCCCTATTATTTATAACAATGATTGGCAGGAATCAACTCCATTGGGACGTGCCGAGTGGATTAAGTTCATAGGTCTTCTTTTCGGAAAAGGAGAAACCGCCTCCAAAATTTATCAGGAGACAAAGAATAGATACGAAGCACTGCGGCAGAAAGTCCTTCAACAAAGTGAAAGCCCTGCACCTCGGGTACTTTTCGGACAAGCCTATAAGGGGGTGTGGTATCTCCCTGCAGAGGATAGTTACGTGGCTTCCTTTTTACGCGATGCAGGGGCAACTTTTAAGGGGTCTGCAGTTGGCGCTCCGGGGGTGCCGATCTCTTTTGAGCAAGTTTTTTTGGACCATGCAGAAGATGACGTATGGTTGGCGTGGCATTCAGCGGATATTCGCTCTTACAACGATTTCCTAAAACAGGATAAGCGCTATAGTCGCTTCAAGCCTTTTAAGGAACGATGTATTTGGCTAAACAGCAAACGGGTGAGAGGGACAGCAAATGACTATTTCGAACAAGGCCCCTATAAGCCGGATGTCATACTGGGTGATCTTGTTTACATATTTCATCCCGCATTAATGCCGAGCGATTTTATCCCCTCTTATTGGCAAAGACTTGAATAGTACAAATGCGTAACACGTTGGTATTTATCATACTGCTGCTCCTCACAATAGTGGCTTTTTGTCTGGATATTGCTTTGGGAAGTGTGTCTATTCCTTGGGAGGTGCTGAAGGGAGCTATATTTGATCCCTCTTCGCAGCCGGAGGAGTTGCGCTATATCATATGGCATATGCGTTTGCCGAATGCTTTGGCTGCGGCTATGGTGGGAGGCGGCTTAGCAGTAGCGGGCTTAGCTATGCAAACCCTCTTTAGAAATCCTCTTGCCGATGCTTCTGTATTGGGGGTTTCGGGAGGTGCTTCTCTGGGGGTCGCATTCTTTATGATGGGAGGTGTGCTGGTATCAGGTCGAGCAATGAGCAATCCCTCTCTTTGGCAGACGGCCGGTATGTTGCTCTCCTCAATTGTGGGAGCGGCTTTTATTCTGCTGCTTATTGCTTTGATGGCACGTTCTATGAAGGACATGGTGTCCATACTAATTGTGGGGGTGATGATTAGCTTTATTTCGGGCGCTATGGTAAGCCTCCTGCAATACTATGCTCCGGCGGAAGTGGTAAAGAGCTTTCAGGTGTGGAGCTTTGGTAGTTTGGAAGGAAATGATGCAGAGAGTGTGCTGTTGATGGCGTGTACATTGCTGCCGGCCTCTTTACTCTTTTTGTTACTTGCCAAGCAGCTCAATGCTTTGCTTATAGGTGAGCAGTATGCACTCACGGTTGGGGTGTCAATTAAGCGGGTAAGGCTCTTTGTAATCCTCCTTGCCGGTATTGTGGTAGGGGTATGTACAGCCTTTACCGGTCCGATTGCTTTTGTCGGAATAGCAGTACCCCATGTAGTGCGCTTCCTATTCGGCAAGAGCAACCATCGTGTCTTGATCCCGATGACTTTGCTTGTGGGTGCTTGTTTTATGTTATTTTGCCACATGCTTACTCACGTGATTAAGAGTGGAGTAGTATTACCCATCAACATTGTAACAGGTATTATAGGTGCGCCTATACTGATCTCAATTATCTTACGAAAGGAACAGCACTCATGGAGATGACAAAAGAGGCACTAACTCTGGACAACCTGACTACCGGGTACATAGGCAAAACGGTTAGTAAAGGGATCTCATGGCAGATTCCTTATGGAAAGCTTGTATCACTTTTAGGCGCTAATGGCAGCGGAAAGTCTACCTTATTACGAGCTATCTCTTTAGGCAATGAGGTTCGTGGGGGTAAGGTGCTGATTGATGGTGAGGACTTATCGAAAAAGAGCATTTCCGCACGCTCCCGAATGGTCTCTGTGGTATTGAATGACCAGAGCTATGAACGAAGATTGACCGTAGAGGAGTTGGTCGCTATCGGACGTATCCCCTATACGGGCTTTATGGGCGTCTTGCAACGGGCGGATAAGGTGGCAATTCACGAAGCCATAGTGCAGTGTAGACTTCGCGGATATGAGCATAGACGCCTCTCTACATTGAGTGATGGAGAGCGGCAGCGTGCTTTTGTGGCACGAGCAATTGCCCAAGAAACCCCCTTGATTTTGTTGGATGAGCCTACAGCGCATCTCGACATGGCGCACCGACTTTCCCTCTATCAGCTGTTGCGTGATATGGCACATCACTCGCGAAGGGTGATCGTTGTATCCAGCCATGAACTGCAGTTAGCCTTTAATACGAGTGATGAGATAGGTATTTTGACTCAAGACGGCGGTTTAATACATGGTTTGCCGGAGCAACTGGCACTACAGCATTCGTATGAGCAACTGTTTCCTGATGAAAATTTCACTTATGATCCAATAAAAGGAATCATTAGAGAGGATGCAGGTGTGCGTCGGGCGATACAGCTTGTAGGTGAGTCCCCTTGCGATAGAATGCTCTGTACCGAAGCGCTACTTCGCCGCTTGGGCTATGCTCCGACGAAAGAGCCAATTGATGAAATGAGATTAGAGGTTACAGAGAGCGGGTGGACGCTTATTAGTGAAGGTCGCGAATATGCTTATGCAACTCTTACAGAGATAGCCGATCATTTAGGAAAAGCAACTATTAGATAAAACGAAATATGCGTAGTATGAAACATTTGATGAAGACTCTATTGTGTGGTGCACTTGTAGTATTCATCTTTTGGCAGCAGGCAATAGCACTATCTGCACAGCAAGCGGAAAGAATTACTATCAGGGGTATAGTTCTGGATGAAAAAATGTTGCCGCTTCCTTTTGCTACTATTGAGGTGACACCGATTAGTGGCGAGGAAAAGGGTGACCCCATACAGCAGGTGACTGACGATGCCGGACGGTTCGTTTTATCGCTTCCTCAGGCGGAGCAATACGTGATTGTGGCCTCTTATGTGGGCTATTCTATGGACCCTATGACAGAGAGTTACAGCTCACTAAAGAAGAAAGCCATGCTTCGTGTGAAAATGAAAGAAGACGCACAGGAGCTAGGGGAGGTAACGGTAGCCGCAAAGCGCCCCTTGGTACGTATAGACGTGGATAAGCTTGCATACAATGTGGCAGAGGATCCACTGAGCAAGAATCAGAGTCTGAGAGAACTCCTAAGAAGAGTACCTTTGGTTACGGTAGATGGAGAAGGAAATGTACAGGTAAAGGGCTCTTCCAACTTCAAAATATACTTTAACGGAAAGCCTTCATCTATGCTGCAAGCAAATCCAAAAGATATTTTGCAAAGCATACCCGCAGGATCTATCAAAAAAGTGGAGGTGATCACCGATCCGGGAGTGAAATACGATGCGGAAGGGGTGGTTGCGATACTGAATATAGTGACAGAAGCAGGTGCCTCTTTGGAGGGTATAACGGGTACTGTCTATGGATCAGTCCTTTATCCCCTTTATCTCGCCTCCGGGGCGTACGTGACCGCTAAAATTGGCAAATTGGGAATAAGCGGTAACTATAACTATAGCTACATGAATCGCAAGAATCAGCAATCCTCTGAGTACGATACCGAGTTGGGCAACGCTTATTTGCACAGCGCATCTAATGCTAATCGCACGAAGATGAATATGCATACGGCCAGCCTGACCCTTACCTATGACATAAATCCCCACAACTTGCTTTCGCTCTCAGCCAATATAAATCCTACGTTCTTAGGACCTAACGAAAATGTTAATACTACTGAGCGGTATAAAGGGGCAAAGGAGAGTCTTACATATAGGGATTCTACGTTCATGCTATCCAAAAACCAATCGGGTAATTTAGAAGCTAACTTGGACTATCAGTGGACAGGGCGTACTCCCGATCAGCTCTTAACCGTCTCCTATCGATACTTTTACCAACCCTCCAACGCCGATGTGATGAGTAGGGGTATTGCCAATCTGCCCGGTATGGCGCCATTCCAATGGCAAGAGAAAAATCTTAATGATGCCCATATGAATGAGCATACGGGACAGGTGGATTATACGCAAACCTTTGCTAAAAAGCATTTTATTGAGACCGGTCTAAAGTATATTTATCGACTTGGAAAGACCAATCCCAGCTACCAAATATTCAATCCGCAATTAAATGAATGGGTCGTTGGATCTCGCTACGGACAGCACTTGGGCATAAGCAGCTCTCCAATGGATTATGTACAAACTGTATTTGCTGCTTATGCGTCGTATGCTTACAAGGTGGAAAAGTTCAGTATGAAAGCAGGTTTGCGTTTAGAGCGTGGCTTGATGGATGTCGCCTACCAAAAGGTGCCGGAAGCAGGCTTGAAGAACCATTTTACCGACGTGGTTCCTCAGCTCTCTTTAGGCTACAACATTACCCCGACGCAGCAGCTTAAGTTGAATTATATGATGCATGTAGGGCGTCCGAGTATCGACCAGATTAATCCCTATAAGGATCAATCGCAAGGCTATCGAGTACAATACGGAAATGCCGCACTCAAGAACGAGCGGCAGCATACGCTTTCGCTTGGCTACAGCCTCTTTAAGACTCGGTTTAGTCTCAATGCCTCGTTAAACGGACTGTATGTTCACCATCCCATCACAGCGGTAATGTTTGTTTCTCCGGATAATCCGGACCTCATCCAGAGCACATTTGAAAATTACGGAAAGAAATGGAGCTTGGGTACTAATCTATTCCTTAGCTGGAATCCCAATCAATGGCTACGTTTCTATTCCAATATGAACATGTCCTATGTCTCTTTTGATCGGATGCGTGACACCCGAAACTTAAATGGTGGACAAGGAGAAAATAATACGATTAGGGGATTAGGCGGAACCGCTTATGTAGGGGGTATGGCCACTCTGCCTAAGAGTTGGATTCTTTGGTTTAATACGGGCTTTTTCCGTCAAGAGCCTACTTCTTATCAGGAGTCTTTTGGAAGTGGCTGGCATAGCTTTGGAGTTACCAAGCAGTTCCTTAAAAAGAAGCTCTCCGTCTCTCTCTTTGCCAATAATCCTTTCCGCTCTCATTACAAACTTACCATTACGCAGTACACTGGAGGTGGCAAAGCAACGCTCCGTTCAACCAGTATAGCCTCTTCAGTTGGACTCAATATTTCCTACACATTTGGTCAGTTGAACAAGGCAATCCGTACTGTGAGTCGATCAATAGAGAATACCGACCTCTCGTCGGAAAAGAAGGGTAGTGAAGCACCCCAGGGTGGAGGTGCGCAGAATACAGGCATGGGAAAGTGATGTAGTCTCCCTGAAAAATAGTATGCGCTAACGCTGCCGGATAGTGGAGAGCCGTTTAAAGGCTACACCAACTTGGTCAATTCCGTATAGCAGTGGGCGCTCCGTGCATAGGGATAGCTCCACGGTATAGATACCACTGTGGAGAAATGTGTACGAAGGAAATAAAATAGCTTCGCTTTGTCGGTAGCTTATACCCCGGCTCTCAGGCGCGCTCTCGCTTCCTATCATCGCTACTTTGAGGGTATCGATGAGTAGTGTGCTGTCGCCCTCTGTAAGCCGATAAATCAGTGTAAGATGCGTGAAGTCGTATCTATTGTCGTATCGAAGCAAAGCTTTTGCATTGTACCGACAAGCCCCATAGGGTACGAAAAGAGAGTACGTGAGTACTTTGTCGTGTGCCCACTTGCTTTGAGGAAGTGTGTGGTAGGCTATCTCCTCCCTTTCGGAGGGGAGACAGCCTGTGATGAGCAGTGTGCAGAGAAAGGTTCCGATAAGAGCCTTATGCCTTTTCATCGCTTGTCGTACGCTTTGTGCGGGATCTATTGCGGTTTTTCCTACGTCTTTTCTGAGAAATAGCTTTATCGAAGCGAGTAAGTGAATTCTCTTCCAATACATCTTTGGACCTGACGATTGGCCGAGGAGATGCTTCGTTATCATCTAAGCTGGCTACCGGTGTATCATTTTGATTCATTTGAATGATCTGAAGCGCTCGCTCCATCGGTATGGTTATCTCTTCGTTGCTAGGCCCATTCGTATTGCGATAGGTCGCTTCACCTGCCAATAGATTGACCTTTACCAGCTTGTAGCTTCCCCCGTCTGTACGCAGCAAAATGTCGCGTGGTGGAGCTTTACGATGCGCTTCCTCGTAGCTATCGACTTCGTAGTTGATGCAGCACTTGAGTTTGCCGCATTGTCCGGTGATCTTTTCAGGATTATTATTAAGTTCCTGAAGCCGCACCGACTGGGCATTGACACTGCAAAAGTCATGCATCCAACTTGCGCAGCAGAGAGCCCGGCCACACGGTCCTATTCCACCGATGCGCCCTGCTTCTTGGCGAGCACCTATTTGACGCATTTCCACGCGTATGTGAAAGGCTTCTCCCAAAAGCTTGATAAGTGTGCGAAAGTCTACTCTATTGTCTGCTATGTAGTAGAAAATAGCTTTTGTGCCATCACCCTGATACTCCACATCGCCTATTTTCATATCCAAATTAAGATTGGCTGCTATGCGTCTGGCCTTAATCATGGTATCGTGCTCTAAGGCGCGCACCTCCTCAAATCTCTCTATGTCGGAGGGGGTGGCTAATCGAAATATTTGGGGTATGGAGTGGGAGTTGCGCCGTGCAAGTTGTTGATTGTAGCGCAACTGCGCCAGCTCTCCCGTAAGGGTAACACAGCCTATATCCATGCCGGGAGTCCCCTCTACGGCTACTATATCATCTCTTTTGAGGGGAAGCCGAAGCGGATTCTCGTATATGCCCTTTCGGGTGTTCTTAAATTGAACTTCTACCCAGCGATTCTGCTGTACAGATGTGGGTAGGTCGCTCATCCAGTCAAACGCTTTCAAAGCTTTCCTGTCGCATGCTCCTTCGCAGTTTGTGCACAGGCATAGATCACTTTCAGCGTCTGAGGTGCCGGAGTTATTCGTATTATAGTATCTATCTGTATTATCGTTATTCATTATAGCCAAACTTGACGTAGCACAAAGTTATAGATTCTCTCAGACTTAGTGACTGCTTGTGCTCTTTCTGCCTGGTGGTCGGGTATAGTATGTGGTAATGTATTCCATTTATTTGATGGACTCTCCCAATAGGCTATAGGGTTTTTGGAAAAAGGCTATAGGGTTTTCGCAGAAACCCTATAGCCTTTCGGAGAAAAGGTATAGATGAATCATTTACTACGAAGGGTGGAAAGTGAACCTTGCTATGGAAGAAAGGATGAATTTGGTGATTCTTCTCTATTTTTGGAGTATTCTTACTCTCTAATGCTTTTTCAATGTGCCGTTGGAGGTGCTCCTCGGCTGCTCAAGTTGGTAATTGGGTAAAAGGATAGCTTAAAGCTAAACGGGAAAATAGTTGTACACTTTGTATTTTTATATTGTACCTTTACATTGGAAAGATAAAGCCCTTTATGAAAAAGGGACTGTTAAAGAGAAAGAAAATAAGATAGAGGGTAGGAGGATAAGCCTATGATGGACACCATAAAGCAGATATACCGAATAGGACACGGACCATCCAGTAGCCATACGATAGGTCCGATGCGGGCTGCAGAGATGTTTGTAAAGCAGATAGCCGGTATGGAGGTTGCCTCATTTGAGGTTACTTTGTATGGTAGTTTAGCGGCTACCGGTAAGGGGCATATGACCGATGTAGCTCTTCTCTCTGTGCTGAATCCCTTACACCCCACTACAATACTTTTTGAGCCTCATAAGGAGCTTGCATTTCATACCAATGGTATGCTATTCCGTGCTTTGGATGCGGCAGGAGAGGAATTGAGGCGCTTTACTGTGTATAGCATAGGGGGCGGTGTGCTGGCCAATGAAAATTTTAATGAGCAAGTGTCCAATCCTATTTATAAGCTGCATCATATCGATGATATGATTCCTGTGCTACAAAAGTATGGCATGAGCTATTGGGAGTATGTAGAGCGCAGCGAAGGAAAAGAGATATGGGACTACTTAGCCGAAGTGTGGCGGGTGATGAAGCAAGCCATACATGAGGGGTTGGAAGCGGAAGGAGTTCTTCCCGGTGGTTTGGGCTTACGCCGCAAGGCATCGGAGTTTATGATCAAGGCAATGAGCTACTCGGAGAGTGTACGTTCCAGAGGGCAGACGTATGCATATGCACTTGCCGTCAGTGAGCAAAATGCCGCCGGTGGCTTGGTCGTTACTGCGCCTACGTGCGGTAGCTGTGGGGTAATGCCGGCTGTGCTCTATCACTTGCAAGAGACCCGACACTTTACCGATATGCGCATTTTGCGTGCTTTAGCTACGGCAGGGCTTTTTGGCAATGTGGTACGCACCAATGCGTCCATCAGTGGCGCTGAAGTGGGCTGTCAAGGAGAAGTAGGAGTGGCTTGTTCGATGGCTGCCGCAGCTGCTTCACAGCTTTTCGGAGGTACGCTGCATCAGATTGAGTATGCTGCTGAAATGGGATTAGAGCACCACTTAGGGCTTACCTGCGATCCGGTGTGCGGATTGGTACAGATACCTTGTATTGAGCGTAATGCTTTTGCAGCCAGCCGCGCTTTGGATGCTAATACGTATGCCAACTTTACTGATGGGCGGCATCGTGTTAGCTTTGACCGCGTAGTAGCGACTATGCATCAGACCGGAAAGGATTTGCCCTCTTTGTATAAAGAGACCTCTACCGGTGGCTTGGCTACTATAAGTAATATAGATGAAGATCTCCTTGTGCCCGATGAATTCTCAGATGATGTGGAAGCACTGAGTGAACAGAGACGTAAGGCACGCGGCACACGGCAGTCGGAGCGTAAGTCGGGGATATGCTGAAGATATTATATACTCTTTATTATTGGCTTATTGCTGTACCGCTATTTGTAGCGGCGACAATATTGTTTTCTTTATTGTCTATTATTTTCTCATTACCGGGTGTGAAAGGGGCTGCCTATTGGTGTGGTAAGTGGTGGAGCCTTTTCTCGGTTTATATTTTCTTGTGTCCCGTAAAAGTAGTGGGCAGAGAGAATCTTCCTGAGCGGAAGTGTCCGGTAGTGATCATGGCTAATCATCAAGGAGCCTTGGATATATTTATGATATACGGCTTTATTGGAAAGCCCTTCCGCTGGATCATGAAAGCGAGTTTGAAGAAAGTTCCCTTCTTGGGGCAAGCTTGCACGATGGCGGGGTTTATTTATGTAGATGAAAAGGATCCGACTTCCATTAAGGACACGCTAAGAGATGCTCAAGCGGTGTTGTCCTCCGGTACCTCTATTGCTATTTTTCCCGAAGGACATCGTACGGCAACAGGAGAGGTTATGCGCTTTAAGAAGGGAGGCTTTGTGATGGCTCACGAGCTCTCTATACCTATTCTGCCCATTACTTTGGAGGGCCCATACAGCGCTTTACCCAAGGGTAAGTGGCAGGTGCGACCTACACGCTTAACGATGACTATCCATCCCCTATACACCATCAGCAAAGAGGAACCCTATCCGCGTAATTTGGTGCGTGCCGTGCAAGAAGTGAAAGAAATAATTGAATCTCCCTTGCAACATGAGTAGTTTTAGAAAGACTATGAGTAGCTACATTAAGCCCTATTCAGGGCATGTAGTATTGAGTGTAGTGACAAACGTGTTGGCTGCGCTGCTCAATTTAGTGGCTTTCTCTGTCCTTATCCCTATACTGAAGATTCTCTTTGGTATGGAGTCGGGAGCTACGGAGCTGATAGATCTTTCTGCTATTTCTTTACGTTCTATTGAGGGGTGGAATGAGTGGGGAATTGCACTTCAGAATAATCTGAACTACTACGTAACCTCACTGATTAGCAGCTTGGGGGCTACTCGTGCTTTACTCGTCTTTTGCCTCTATTTGGGTATCATGACCTTAATTAAGGTATTGGTTACCTATAGTAGTTTGTGGTGTCTGGTTCCTGTTCGTACAGGGGTAGTGCGCGACCTGCGTAATAAGTTGAATAAAGCTATTTTGAACTTACCGCTTGGTTACATGAGCGAAGAGCATAAAGGAGATATACTGGCACGTATATCCGTAGATGTGGCTGAGGTTGAGGGGTCTATTGTAGATATGTTGGAAGTGCTGATTAAGAATCCTATATTGATCTTTATCTACATGATTGCACTCTTCTTCATCAGTTGGCAATTGACTCTCTTTGTAATTGTTGTGCTGCCGATAGCCGGTGGCTTAATGGGCATAGTGGGCAAGCGACTGAAGCGCGATAGTGCGGAGGGAAAGAGCCTTTGGGGTGTACTGATGAGCTATGTAGAGGAGACGCTGGGCGGACTACGGGTGATTAAGGCATTCAATGCACAGAAGCAGATGCACAAGCGTTTTGTCGATTCGAATGAGGAATACCGACATATCATTTCCCGTATGTATGCTCGTCAGCAGCTGGCACATCCCATGAGTGAGTTTTTGGGTACAGTTACGATCGCTATTATATTATACTTTGGCGGTACGCTCATCTTAGGAGGAGATAGCGCAATCAGTGCCCCTCTTTTTATATACTATTTGGTTATTTTCTATAGTGTACTCAATCCGGCAAAAGAGTTGACTCGCTCCGCTTTTGCCGTCCAGCGCGGGTTGGCTTCAATGGAGCGAATAGAGGCTATTTTAGATGCCGATAATCCTATTAAAGATCCGGAAAATCCCCAACCCATCTCTTTTGAGCATGAAATGAGATTTGATGCGGTAACTTTTGGGTATATAAGCGACAAGCCTGTTCTAAAGGAGCTTAGTCTGACCATTCCTAAAGGAAAAACTGTAGCTCTCGTAGGGCTCTCAGGAAGTGGTAAGAGTACTATGGCAGATCTGCTCCCGCGATTCTTTGATCCCGATCAAGGAGCAGTACGGATTGATGGGGTTGATATTCGTCAATTTAAGGTAACCGATTTACGTTCCTTAATAGGCTATGTAAATCAGGAGGCTATTCTCTTCAATGATACAGTAGCAGCCAATATATCACTCTCCAAACCGAATGCTACCGAAGAAGAGATACGTGCAGCGGCAATAGACGCCTATGCGCATGACTTTATTATGCAGATGCCTCTCGGTTATGAATCAAATGTAGGAGATAGGGGCAGTAAGCTAAGTGGAGGCGAGAGACAGCGAATCAGTATAGCTCGTGCCCTCTTGAAAAATCCTCCTATTCTAATCTTAGATGAAGCGACCTCTGCATTAGATGCTGAAAGCGAACTCGCTGTGCAGAGCGCACTTAACCATCTACTTAAGGATCGAACTACTTTGGTTATTGCCCACCGCCTTTCCACTATTGAGCATGCCGATACGATAGCGGTATTGGATGATGGGCGTATTATTGAGCAAGGTACACACGCTGAATTACTCGCTCTCGGGGGACGCTACGCACAATTTAGAGCCATGCAGCAAGGAAACGATACGATATCGTAAAACAAATCGTGTAATCCTACATTGCTATAGAAGTCAATTATCTAAGGTGTGCTCTTAAGTGCACCTTTTAAAAGAGCTCGGCAGAGAATAGAAGTTGAATAAGAGTTATTTCTCGTATAATTGGCGAATAATGGACACGCAGTTGTCCTCTCCCAAGCGACCGCTGTTGAGCGTAATATGATATAGGTCGGCATCGCCCCAGTTCCGTCCGGTGTAGTAGCGATAGTGCCTCTTGCGGTCACGGTCATGCTTTATAATCTGTTTGGCGGCCTCATTGTCACTCTCCACGCCATGGTACAAGTCAACGATACGACGTATGCGACTTTCATTATCGGCATGGATGAATACATTCAGTACATCCGTGCGCTCTCGTAAAATATAGTCGGCGGCTCGTCCCACAATGATGCAGGGACCTTTTGCTGCCAATGATGAGATTAGCTCGTATTGCTCCTTTAGAATACGATCATTGGGCGTAATGATCTGACCATGAAGATGCAGCCCATCTGCCGATAGGGGAACATAGTCCAAGGCACTTCCGCTTTCGTATTCACTATGCGATTCTACATAGGCTTTTGTAAACCCACATTTCTTTGCAAGCTCTTCGATTATTCTTCGGTCAAAAAAGGGAATATCAAGCTCCTCAGCCAGTCGCCTTCCTATAGTGCGGCCGCCGCTGCCAAATTGACGACTTATAGTAATAATCCTAAATGGCATAAATAAATACGTGTCCTTTATTTGGTGCAACTAAGTTACACATTTATGCGGAAAGAGTAGGTTATTCATTATTTCAAGTCAATTTATTATCTTTGTCACAGCAAGGTATGGAAGCATTTGCTGTCGTACCATAGTGCTGTTTCTTGGGGGTGCACTTCCAATTAGTGGAGGGCTGAGATGATACCCGTAACCTGATCCGGATAATGCCGGCGTAGGGAAGAGAGATAGAACAATACCAGAGCGAGATTCTCTCACAGGCTCATTTCTCCAATTCACCTTTATAAGTACATGCACTATGTGTGTGAGTATGTAGTTGATTTACTTTGCATAGAGTGAATTAGGAAACATGATACAGATAACCATAAATGGGCAAGCGGATTCGGTAGCAGAGGGTACTTCCTTAGCTTCTTATCTTGAGGCTAAAGGATATCGCTCGGAGCATATCGCCGTTGCTGTCAATCAGAAAATAGTTAAGCGCAATCTACACGCCTCCACTAATCTAATGGAAGGCGATGCATTGATTATTATAGGAGCCGTGAAAGGTGGGTGATTATCCCACTGCAAGTAAAAAAGAATTGACCCCTTAAAGAGTATGAAAGCAAAAGAAAATGCAGCAGATGTGACTATTACACAAGGTGCACTGCCGGGAAGTGAAAAAATATACGTCAAAGGAGATCGAGTAGCAGTGGCTATGCGTCGTATCAACCTTTCCGATACAATAGACGAGCAAGGAAAGCGACATTCCAACGAACCTGTTGTGGTGTACGATACGAGCGGTCCCTATACAGATCCTAATTACCAAGCGGATCCTCGTAAAGGACTGCCCAAGCTACGTGCACAATGGATTGAGGAGCGTGGCGATGTGGAGCGTTTAGAGGATCTCAGTAGTGCGTATGGACGTATGCGTCGTGCCGATACACGATTGGATCATTTGCGATTTGAGCATATAGAGTCGCATCCGTTGCGTGCAAAAGCAGGTAAGCGGGTTTCTCAGCTGCACTATGCACGGCAAGGCATTATAACGCCTGAAATGGAGTATGTGGCCATTCGTGAAAATCAATGCTGCGACCAAATAAGAGAGGCCTATAAAAAGGAGAAGGGGGAAGGCTTTGGCGCTCATATCCCCGATCTGATTACTCCCGAGTTTGTACGTAGCGAGATAGCCGCCGGGCGTGCTATTCTGCCTGCCAATATTAATCATCCGGAGAGTGAACCGATGATTATAGGGCGTAACTTCTTAGTCAAGATAAATGCTAATATTGGTAATTCACCCCTTTCCAGTACCATTGCCGAGGAGGTTGAAAAAGCTGTTTGGGCTACACGTTGGGGTGCTGATACCGTCATGGATTTATCTACCGGCAAGAATATACACGAAACTCGTGAGTGGATAGTGCGTAATAGTCCTGTACCGGTTGGAACAGTTCCCCTCTATCAAGCTTTGGAAAAAGTGAAAGGGAAGACGGAAGACCTTACATGGGATATCTATCGCGACACATTGATCGAGCAGGCCGAGCAAGGGGTGGATTACTTTACCATACATGCCGGATTGAGATGGCAGCACATTCCTTTGACAATGAAACGCCTGACAGGCATTGTATCCCGAGGAGGGGCTATCATGGCTCATTGGTGTACCATACATAAGCAAGAGAGCTTCTTGTACACCCATTTTGAGGAAATATGTGAGATCCTTTCTCAATACGATGTGGCTGTTTCTATCGGTGATGGTCTCCGACCCGGCTCTATTGCAGATGCCAATGATGAAGCTCAATTTGCAGAACTGAAGACACTCGGTGAATTAGCACGAATAGCAGATCAGCATGATGTACAGGTAATTATAGAAGGGCCGGGTCATGTGCCTATGCAGAAGATTAGAGAAAACATGGAGCTGCAGTTGGATCTTTGTAACGAAGCTCCTTTCTATACTTTAGGTCCGTTAGTGACTGATATAGCTCCGGGTTACGATCATATAACCAGTGCCATAGGGGCTGCAATGATTGGCTGGTTGGGTACTTCAATGCTTTGCTATGTAACACGGAAAGAGCATCTTGGATTACCGAATCGAGAGGACGTAAAGGAAGGGGTAATTACCTACAAGTTGGCAGCTCATGCAGCCGATTTGGCAAAAGGGCATCCGGCAGCCTATTGGCGCGACTGGTCAATGAGTAAGGCGCGCTATGAGTTTAGATGGATGGATCAATTCCATTTAGCCTTGGATAGTGAAACTGCACTGAAGTTTCATGATGAAACGCTACCGGCAGAAGGACATAAAAAAGCACACTTCTGCTCTATGTGTGGAGAGCACTTCTGCTCCATGCGTGCTTCTCGACAGCTTCACGACAAAATAGAGGGAGAAGGACCCACGGCAGGGGTAACTAACGAGGAATGATTGCCTTACTAACTCCTTCTAAGGTTTCGCATTCATTGGCAAGGAGCTACAATAAGCTCTTTGCCAACGGATTGGATGCCCTCATCATTAGACTTCCCGGTTCTCCGAAAAGCTGCTACGAAGAGCTCATAGCAGCTATTGAGCCGCAATGGAGACACAGACTCTTAATAGATGATTATTTCGACTTGATCGAAGTGGCTTCTATCGGAGGGGTACATCTTAATAAAGAAAAGCGAGGGAGTTTTCCACTTACGTCTTATAAAGAGTTGAGGATAAGCACATCGGTACATTCTCTCGAAGAGCTTGAGTCGCTTCCTTTTGTGCCTCAATTTGCGCTCCTTAGTCCCGTATATGATAGTATCTCAAAAGAGGGATACAAGGCAAATGTTCCTTTGCATGAGTGCAAAAAGCGTTTACCCCAACTCCCCTTCCCGGTACTCGCTTTAGGTGGAATGACTCCGGAGAAAGCTAAAGAAGTGCTTGCTTATGGCTTCTCGGGAGCTGCTGTATTGGGGTATATGGAGGGTGCGGAAGAGCTGCTCTTCGAGCGTTTCCTTGCATTTCCCCGAACGGAGGCTTTGACTGTGGCAGGCTTAGACCCTTCTACAGGAGCAGGTATGACCGCTGATATACTCAATATGGAGCATTTGGGGATCTTTCCACTTTCTGTTGCGACCATCGGCACTGTGCAACATGAGGAGGAATTTAAGGAAATGTGCCCGGCAACCCCTCTTGAATATACGTTGAAGGCTATAAGGCATTTACTGCATCTTCATAAACCTATTGCTTCTAAAATTGCCTTAACAGAGCAGATTAGCGATGTATTAGACATTGCAAGAGAATTGCGCAGTTGTGGTGTCAAGCAAATCGTCTGGGATCCGGTAATCAAACCTACTCAAGGAGACATCGCTTTGCATGCTACCCCTGACGAGACATTAGTAAAGCAAGTTGCCTCTTGTGTCGATCTGATTACCCCAAATCTACCGGAAGCGGAAGCCCTATTTGGCAGTGCTACTCCGGAAGATGTGCAGCGCAAAGCAAAAGAGTTAGGTGTGTCTGTGTTACTCAAAGGAGGACATGACGAGCGTAGCAAATATTGCTCTACTGATATCCTTTTTATGCCTGATGGAAGCCGCTATAGTAGTTCTATTCCCAAGGCACCTTCTACTAAGCATGGTACGGGTTGTGCCCTATCCTCAGCTATAACTACCTATTTGGCAAGAGGCTTTACGATGCCTATGGTCTGTCGTCTCGGACAGCAATATATCGAAGCACTTCTTCACAGCAGTGATAGGCTTTTCATGGAGCGTAATGACAGAATGCTTCTTCGTAAAGAGAGAGCTTTGCGAAGTACCTCTCTAATGTTTATTACTGATGCAGCTGATTGCCGAGGAGTACTGAGTCAGGCAGAAGCAGCACTGAAAGGGGGAGTGCGTTGGATACAACTTCGCATGAAACAGGCAGATCATGAGCTTTTGACGGACACTGCCCGCAAGTTGAAAGAGCTAATGTCCGCTTATGAAGGCACTACTTTAATCATTGACGATGATATAGAGGCTGTGCTGGAGAGTGGGGCAGACGGAGTACATCTTGGTTGGACTGATTCATCAATAGGTTTGGCCCGCTTGCGCTTAGGAGCAAATAGAATAATAGGCGGTACCTGCAACACCTTGGAGGATGTTCGTAAACGTGCATTGGAGGGAGTTGATTATATCGGTCTTGGTCCTTGGCACTTTACCACAACGAAGCAGAACCTCAGCCCTGTCATCTCACCAGAAGAGATGAAGCAGATCACAATGGACAATCTAAACCACTGTAATATACCCCTATTCGTAATAGGCGGCATTACGGAGGATGATATAGAGTCGCTCGGCAAGTATCCCATTGCCGGTGTAGCACTTTCCGGTGTAATCAATCAAGCGAAGGAGGCAACCACTAAAGCGTTCCACTTGATGACGCTATGCAACAATCGCTTTAAACGAAACTTTTGACACAATAAATATGAATAAGTGTTTAGAAATAGCGGGACACTCTTTTACGTCCCGTCTGTTTGTGGGAACTGGTAAGTTCCAATCCAATGAAGCTATGAAAGCTGCTATTGTGGCTTCCGGTAGCCAGCTTGTTACGGTAGCCCTTAAACGTTTGGAAACAGGGTGCGATCACGACAGTCTAATGGAGCATATAACGAGTGTATCCGGCGTTACGCTGATGCCGAACACAAGTGGTGCACGCGATGCCGAAGAGGCTATATTCGCTGCACATTTAGCTCGTGAAGCTTTTCAAACAGATTTTATTAAAGTAGAGGTACACCCCGATCCAAAGTACCTTTTGCCTGATCCGATCGAAACACTCAAAACAGTCGAACAACTCGTAAAAGAGGGCTTCATCGTATTGCCCTATGTGCAAGCCGATCCCGTACTCTGTAAGCGTATTGCTGAGGCAGGTGCGGCTGTGGTTATGCCTTTAGGTGCTCCCATTGGTTCCAACAAAGGATTGCGGACCAAGGACTTTTTGCAGATCATCATCGAGGAGAGTCAAGTGCCTGTTGTAGTAGATGCTGGTATAGGCACTCCTTCGCAAGCTGCCGAGGCAATGGAAATGGGTGCCGATGCGGTGCTCATTAATACGGCTATAGCTATGGCGAGAGATAGTGAACGCATGGCGCGTGCCTTTGCGCAAGCTGTTGTGGCCGGACGTGAGGCCTATGAAGCAGGTTTGCCCGGTGTCTCTAACTTCGCCGCAGCGACTTCTCCATTACAAGGATTCTTTGATAATAGAAAGGACGAATAAATGAGCTTCTACGATCATATACTAACCTACGACTGGGACACGGAAGAACAGTCTATTTTTAGTAAAACGGAAGCAGACGTAGCTCGTGCAATAGCAGCGGAGCGGCCTACTTTGGAAGATTTTAAGGCGCTTATCTCACCGGCGGCCGAGGGATTCCTGGATCAAATGGCAATCAAGGCACAGCAGCTTACCCAGCAGCGATTCGGCAGAACCATTCAGATGTACGTGCCGCTCTATCTGTCCAATTTCTGCACTAATAACTGTATTTACTGTGGCTTTAGTAGTCATAACGCAATCAAGCGTAAGAAGCTCACGGTAGATGAGGTAATGCTCGAAATAGAAGTGCTTAAGAAGTGGGGCTTTCGTCACATACTGATTGTTTCCGGTGAGGCTCCCAAGCTCACGGATACAGCCTATTATAAGGAAATTGTAGATGCGATCAGACCCCATTTTGCCCAAATATCGTTGGAAGTACAGCCTTTGGAAGTCGAGGAGTACAAAACGCTAAGTGATAGCGGCGTTAGCTTTGTATGCGTCTATCAAGAGACTTACAACCATAAGGTCTATCCTCAGTTCCATCTGAAAGGGAAAAAGATGGATTATCGCTACCGACTGGAGACTCCGGAGCGTTGTGCACAAGCCGGAATGCGTAAGATGGGTATCGGGGCTTTACTCGGATTACAGAATTGGCGTACTGATTCCTATTTCACCGCTATGCACATGAATTGGATGGAGAAGCATTACTGGATGATGAAGTTCTCTATCTCACTTCCGCGACTAAGGCCTCATGTAGGCGCCTTTATGCCGAAAGATCCTATTACGGACAAACAAATGGCTCAACTAATTATGGCATATCGTCTGTTCAATCCGGAGGTAGACATATCTCTTTCTACTCGCGAAAGCTCTGAATTTAGAGATTTGGCGATGCGAATAGGGGTTACTACTATGAGTGCGGCTTCCAGTACAGAGCCGGGCGGTTATGCTACGCACGATGTGGAGTTAGAGCAGTTTAGTATCAACGACGGACGCTCCGTTGAGGAAATGGCTGCGGCTATTCGTGCTCAAAACTATGAGCCGGTGTGGAAAGATTGGGATAGTTGGTTGTAAGTGGCTATTCAATTAACTCAGGAGGAAAGATTGCGCTATGAGCGCCAACTGATGCTACCTCAAATCGGCGAAGCTGAACAATTGTTGCTGAAAAAGCAGCGTGTGCTGATCGTCGGTTCTGGTGGCATCGGCTCTCCGCTCGTGTACTACTTAGCCGCTTCCGGTGTGGGCGCGCTCCGCATTGTGGATGGAGATGTCGTTTCGCTTTCCAACCTACAGCGTCAGATCCTCTTTCAAACTGCCGATATGGGAAAGCCTAAAGCGGAGGTGGCTGCACAGAGAGCACAAGCAATCAATCCGAATTGTCGTGCCGAAGGCGTGGTTGACCGCTTTACGGAGCGTAATGCAATCGAACTCATTTCCGGCTGTTCTATAATAGTAGATGCTACCGATAATTTATCCAGTCGCTACTTACTGGATCGTGTGGCGCAGCAGGCTAATATTCCCTACTTGTATGGTGCTATTGAAGGGTATCTGTTTCAGGTAGCGCTCTTTACCTATAGGGAGGGGCAGGCTTCCTATCGGGAGCTATTCCCTGAGTTCGATGCTGACAAAGAGCAATTGCCCGTTGCGGTGTTTGGACCTGCTGTGGGCGTTTTAGGATCCCTCATGGCTGCACAAGTTATCAAAGCAATGCTGCATATTGGAGATACTTTGGAAAATAAGCTTTTGCAATGCGATGTTCGTTCATTACAGTGTAATCTAATCTCTTTATAGCCGGGTAACTAACGAATACACAGCTCCATAGTGGAGAGAAAGGTGCAGGTTCATTGGAGAGCCTGCACTTTTTTATTTTCCTCGCTAATTCCATAGCTGCCTCCTCTCTGTCGTTGACAGCTATAGGCTTGCGAACTTTGAGAAATAGATCTGTATCTTTCAAATGAAACATCAGAACCTTTCAATCGAAACATCACTATCTTTTTGCTCGCTCAAAATATCTATTGCGGTGCGATAATGCGCTCTATCTCGGCAGTGCGTGCTTCGGTTCTGCTGTTGTGCGATTAGTTTGTATTTTTGGTGTCAAACGTTGTATGCTATGAAGAATAGAGACTATACAGATTTACGTAATAAGACCATATTTGACTTCTGCACGGATGAGGAACTTATGGATAGTGGGTTTGAGTTTATCGTGAAGGATAAGGATCGATATATGCGTTTTGTTAAAGAGAATCCGTCCCAAAATGCCTTTTGGTTACTCAGAATCGGTGTTAATGTTTTAAAAGACGAACACTTTGTTGAAGCTGTAGAACGGGAGTTTGCGGATCTCACTATTCCTGGGCTTGAATGAGCTAAAATATTTTATC
Organism: uncultured Bacteroidales bacterium; assembly: GCA_947290775.1. Classification (GTDB taxonomy): domain Bacteria; phylum Bacteroidota; class Bacteroidia; order Bacteroidales; family Porphyromonadaceae; genus Porphyromonas; species Porphyromonas miyakawae. The sequence continues at coordinate 45,796 of CAMYPM010000009.1, forward strand.
TCTTTTGAGAAACTTCTCTATGTCAGTTATTATTATCTCCTCAGAATAGCTTTCTCTGCATATATTTACTAATTGTTCCACTTGTGCCTTTGTTATATACTCACCGTCTAATCGTTTGAAGTTTTTCAATCCACCCTCAAGGAGAGCGTTAATTGCGTTCTCCTTTTGTTTTGAGTATTTCCCGTCAAAAAGCCTTGCCTTTGCTGTCTGCAAAACTTTATCTTTGTCGAGCTTAATGTCTGTGTCTGTTGCTGCATTGTTGTGCATAGTGTTTAGTATTTGTGGTTATACGATTAGTTATTACTTTTGCAGCACAAAACCTCTTGTGGTAATAAGTCGCCTTGGGTTTTTAAGTGCCAAGGGGGGGCTGGTTATCATAGGGGGTTTTCTTTATGGGGGCTTTATGTGGTTAACTATTCGGAGATCGTTACTAATGCTGTGTAGGACCTATTCTCCATTAGGCAGCTCTCGTACTTACAATCCAGCTGTTACGACATGCCCTAACTCTTTTGATATATCCCTGCTTATGTAGTAGCAACTACCGATTGGCTGAGTTTGCTTTTCTATAGCCTTTACAAACTCGTCCGCTGCGTTTATCATTCCTTTGTCTTCTCTCGGCTTGATGCCTTCGTATTGCGGTTGTTGCCTCATTTTTGTTCGTTGTTTTGTGTAGATTAGTTTGTATTTTTGATGTCAAACGTTGTATGCTATGAAGAATAGAGACTATACAGATTTACGTAATAAGACCATATTTGACTTCTGCACGGATAAGAAAGTCCTAGAAGATATCGCCATATTCACTGATAAAGAAGAATACTTGAAGCTTTCCGAGTCTTGTAAGGGTGTCCGTTGGAAAAACATGTTGATTTTTGCAGAATACTCAGGCAATAAAGAGCTGGAAGATGCTGTTAGGAAGGAGTTTGCTGAAGAAATAAGAGCCCTATTCAATGAGTAAGAGAATCTAGTATTGCATTTCTCTTCAGCCAATATTCAATCCTGCTAGCATCCCATTTGTCTCTGCACATATTTACTAATAGTTCCACTTGTGCCTTTGTTATATACTCACCGTCTAATCGTTTGAAGTCTTTCAATCCACCCTCAAGGAGAGCGTTAACTGCGTTCTCCTTTTGTTTTGTATAGTCTCCGTCAAAAAGCCCTGCCTTTGCGGTCTGCAAAACTTTGTCTTTGTCGAGCTTAATGTCTTTGTCTATTACTTCATTTTTGCTCGGTGTTTAGTTATTGTGCGATTAATTATTATTTTTGCTGTGTAAAACCTCTTGTGGTAATAAGTCGCCTTGGGTTTTTAAGTGCCAAGGGGGGGCTGGTTATCATAGGGGGTTTTCTTTATGGGGGCTTTATGTGGTTAACTATTCGGAGATCGTTACTAATGCTGTGTAGGACCTATTCTCCATTAGGCAGCTCTCGTACTTACAATCCAGCTGTTACGACATGCCCTAACTCTTTTGATATATCCCTGCTTATGTAGTAGCAACTACCGATTGGCTGAGTTTGCTTTTCTATAGCCTTTACAAACTCGTCCGCTGCGTTATCATTCCTTTGTCGTTTCGCTACTTTCTCTCTCGGCTTGATGCCTTCGTATCGCGGTTGCTGCTTCATTTTTTGTTCGGTGTTTTTGTTATTGTTAGATTAGTTTGTACTTTTTGGTGCTGGAAACTCTGAGTTATGACAAGAGAGGAATTGATTAAGCAGTGCCGATACTACAAAGGCGAAGATGAGTGTCCGTTTGACGGAGAGCTTGGTGACTATTGGGGAATAGAGGAGATATTTGTCAATAGCAAAGGCATCCTCAATGAGGATGACGCTAGCTACTACAAAGCTGTTGGAGGAAAGCCTTACTCTGGTATTCCGCTTCCACTGCTTATCATCTTCTTTCATTTTTGGGGTAAGGGAGTCCATGGGGTTAAGGATAGCCTTCCCTCGTTTTATCGGATGATAGACGATTATCTTTTCGTTGCTAATAGTCATTATCCAGAGGATGTAATCCCATCTTAATATCCAATGTCGCTGTCTTTCACGTATGACAACGGCTTCAACTCTTGTCCTATAACCTCGGCAGTTTCCTTGTCGCTTGCCTTGCTTCCGCTTGATGTGCTTTCTGTGGGTCTGCCAAAGACTGCTCCTTGCGCCTTTGCGTTCTTATCCAACTCTGCCACTTCGGCTTGGATGGTGCTGCGCAGCGTTTTGTAGTCCTCCTCGGGTAGAGCCGTGTAGGCGGTGCGCCTGTAAACGGCTTTGAGCGTGTCGTTGAGGGGTGCGATGATGCGCTCTATCTCGGCTGTGCGTGCTTCGGTGGTGCGTTGCGTCTCGATAGCGTCCAGGCGTGCTTGCAGAGCGGTGAGCTGAGCTTTTAGGCTGTCGGCTGTCTCGGGTTGTTGAGTGGGCAGCGGTGGCGGTGTAGTGGCGGTGCGCTGCTGCGCTGTAGCGTTTGTAGCGGTCGGCTGAGGCTGTGTGGCTTGTGCTTCGGGCTTGCTACCTGCTGCGGTCTGTGTTGCGGCTGTGCTTGTCTGCGTAGTCGGTGCGGCTTGCTCCGTTGCTGCGTTGCTTTGCTCGGTTGATGCCTGCTGTGCTGCCGTGTTGGCGGTGCTTGCTGCCGTGTTGGCGGTCGGGGTTGCCCCCTCGTTCGTTTCTTTGGTCATAGGTTGGTTGGTTAATCCGTTTGCAAATATAGTGTTCTAAATAGTTCAATTTGAGGAAATTGCACAAATGTCGGAAACTCGTCCGCTTCGGTTAGCTTTCCTTTGGCGTTTCGCTGCTTTTTCACTCGGCTTGATGCTCCTCGCTTGAGCTGAGCTTTCGGACAATCTCTCGTTCTCTGTCGGATAGCTCCCAGTACGTAGGTAGCTCCTTTGGGGCGTTCTGTAGTATCTTGGCGATTCGGTTGCTGATGATGAAGCCTGCGCCGTAGAGGCTTTTGCCGACCTTGCGTTGGCTATCCAATGCTCGTATGAAGTGCGTCTCCTCCCTTGGAATTCGTAGGCTTACCCCTCGGTCGACGTACTTGCAGAGTGCGGCTCCTGTGACCACGTTGGGTGTGTACTCGTATCGTGGCTTTGATTTTGGAGCTTTCACAGCCTGCTGCGCCTCCTTGACCCTACGAGTTAGCTCGGGTGCAAGTATGAGAGCGGTGTTTCCAAATAGATTTGAAGCGAAGCTCGTTTTTACTCTCGCTCCGTTGTGGTATATGATTTCACAATTGGCAACAATGCTTGTAAGCCTTGCCCCGCCTGAGCTTAGCAAAGTAAGTGCAGGAGCAAAGAGGAAAAATGGCACGCCTCGTTCTAAGTAGAAACGATTAATCTCTGCGAGTATGCTGAATGGTGGGTTGTCTATCACAACTGCATTTGAGTAGTCCTCCGCCTTGTAGTCTCCACCCGGATAAAATGGGCGTACAATGCGAAGCTCTCTAATCTCTGGCACTTCCTCCAGCACCCACTGCTTAACTGCTTCGTACACTTCGGGCGGTGTGTAGCAGTCGTCTGTGGTCTTCTTGGGTTTGAATTTCTCCACGAAGAGTTTGTATTCCTCGGGTTCTCCGTCTGTGTCGTGCTGTATGTTGTCGTTCATAGTGTTGTTGGCTATTTGGTTATTCGTTTTAGTGTTTCTCTTGTGAGGTACTCTAGTAGGTAGGTGTATGCTTCTTCGGTGTCCTCCGTGTGGGGTATGCCGACCTCTTGAAGGATGAAGTTCGTGGCGTGGCTCAGCTCGTGAATGAGTATAGCCCCGCTTCTTGGGTCTCGTGGTGGCGATGCGAGGTATATGATTACCGTATGCCCCGAGGTCATGACTGTTAACCCTTCGGTGGGTGGTGCGACCTCCTCGATGACCTCTCTCGCTGTCGCCTTGTCTGAGTTCCGCTTGACGGCTTTGTATAGTCCCTTGCGGTCTCCCCAATAGATAAGTACGTCTGTCTTGTAGATTGGTATCTGTATGACTATCTCGTTCATAGTGTTGTATTATTGGTTGTTAGTTTGCATCTTTTTTGCTTGGTGTTTTGTTATTGTTAGATTAGTTTGTATATTTGGTGCGGTTGAAACGAATACATTATGAATAAGATAGATCCTTCTGTAATAGAGAGACTAAAGCCTATTGCGATACCAAAAAGTTGGGACATTATTGAGCGAGTTGGCTTTTTAATGAACGAAACTGTCTATCAACTTAGAAATAGTGCTATACCTGATGGGGCGAAAGTCGGGTATCCCCACCTTTACTTTGCAAATGGAGTTCCGTTGTCTCATGAGCAGGTTCTGTTGGTAATCAAACAAGATTTATTTCAAAGTGGAGGAGATTGCACCCAAAAGATCATCCCTTAGGAGTAGTCTATCTACACGTAATAGCTGAATTTTTGAGCCCTTTATCATCTCTTTTACGATTCCTTCTAAAGATAGAAATGTGTCTCTCTGTGGGTCGTAAATGACTAATCCGTTGGCGGTTCTTTCAGCTGTCACGACATGTCCTAATTTTTTCGATATATCCCAGCCTATGTGGTATCGACTACCAATTGGCCGGGTTTGCTTTTCAATAGCTTTTATAATATCCTCCGGCTCTCCGCCTATCAAAGCTGTGAATTCGGGTGTTTTTCCCTTGGCTGTCATCCAGATGCTACGAGTGTCCTCTGACAGTAGTTTTGATATACTGCCCTTTTGTCCGTCAAAAATTAAAGCTGTAATATCATATCCTCTAAGTCTCATTTCGTGTACTACTACGCAGGAGGCGCAGTTCTCAATGTCTCGTAAGATGTTAGACTGTCCGTGGTCTGCTTCCTCAAAAGACATAACTTTTCCTCGCTTATACCCCGTAGTCTTATTTATCTCTTCAAAGTTTTTCATTTGAGCCTCAGAGAAGTTGTCGAGCGTCTTGTGATCGGCTAGAGCTACCTGCGCTTCTTTGGTTGCCTTGCGCCCTAGCTTATTGCCATATGTGCCTAGCTTTTGAGCTTCTATAGGTTGACGTTTGAATGTGGGGGTGAGAGTGCCGTCCTTGGCTACCTTGTAGTTGTCACGCAGGTAGTATGGGAGCGTGCCGTTGCGTTGTGCGGAGGCAATGCGGTCGGTGTTGTTGGCGAGGTGTGCGGTGAAGTTGTCGGGCGGTGCTTTGACTGCGCCAATGGGTGGTATGCGTTCACCTCTCAGGAGGGCTTGTTGCCGTGCTTTGAAGGCTTGTGGCTTCTCGAGTATGGGTAGTGCGTGGCAGCGGCAGTGCGGATGCCAGCCGACAAACTTAAACTCTTTCGGGTACTTGCCTGCTAACTCCATGCAGAGGGGGCATACGTTGGGGTTCGTGCCTGAGACTTGCACTTCGTAGCCGAGTACGAAGTCTAAGGCTTGCCAGCGTTCGTGGTCGGCTGCGTGGTATGCCATGTTCGTTTCGGTTACGGCCAGTCGGCGTGCGTTGCGGAAGCTTGAGCGGTAGACGCCTTGGCCGGGGTGGTAGGCTTGAGCGGCTTTGGAGAGGCGGAGCTGTCCGTGTTCGTCTCGTACTCTGCGGAAAAGCTTGTCGGGGTGGCGGAGGTATTGCTTGAGCTCTGTAGCCAAACGGTCTGCCGGTGTGCCGTCTCGTAGGGCTATGTCGAGGGCTGTTTCTATTTCTTTGTAGAATGAGTCGGAGATGTGCCAAATGCGCTCTGATAGGTTCATGCCGCCTACGATGCGGTTGGCGATTTGCTGCACGGCTGCGGAGCGTTGAGCGTTGAGTGCTTGCCCGTAGTAGACGGCTAAGTCGGCCGCTTTGTCGGCTGAGAGTGCGTCTTCACGCTCTAATGAGTTGCGAATGGCGGTACTTGTTTGGCTTTTGAATTGGTCAAATAGTTGATCCATTCGCTTCTTGATGTGCGGATAGTCGGCAAAGCTGAAAGGCTTATCGCCTATTGGTTTGTCCATGAGGATACCCCAGCGGGCTATTTCGTTGATGGTTTGGTCAAATAGCCGTGCGATACGCCTATCCAGTTCGGATAGGTTGTTGAGGTGCTTTCGGTCGTACTGCCTTGGGGAATATAAACTTTAAGGATACACAGCTCCGTGATCACCGGTGCGTGCTGAAGAGAAACGATTTGTGTACCGTTTACATTAAAAAATGAAAGGGCTTGTCTCACGACTAACCCTTTCCAACCTTAAATCTAATACTATGAAAAACACACACAAAGGTAACCATTTATTAGTAATATGCAAACCTTCCCTCCACATTTATAGTGATTGCATATTCCTCTTAGCTTTAGTATCGCACTATATCTGTTATGTTGGATTAAAATATGAATGGAATGAATAATATGCAGTACTCTGCTTTGCTTAAATATAGCAAATGAGGTTGCTCATTAGGCTATATAAAAGAAGGAGTAGCCAATAGTAATTAGCTACTCCTATCTTACCAGACGAAATTTCTCTATTCGTCTAATGTGTCGTAGTAGATTCGCTCTTATTCAGCAGCGTGAATCAACTTAATAGCTTCCATACCACGCTTAATAGCTTCCTCATTCAGAGGAATAAGCTTGTGGTGACGCTCGGGAAGAGATTTCTTAAGACCGGTAATAACGCTTTCGTACTTAACGAAAGGCACAAGCTTCAGCAGACCACCTAAGATGATCATATTGAATAGCTTGTCATTACCCATCGCATTTGCGATTTCCGTAGCATCTACCTCGTAAATGTTGATATCCTTACGATCCGTAATAGTGTGGATACCATTAGGCTCGTAGATGAGAATACCATTCTTCTTTACGCGAGGAGCGAACTTGTCTAAAGAGGGCTGGTTCAGCGTAATAGCGATGTCGTAACTGTTCAGTACGGGAGAGCTTACTTTCTCGTCACTTACAATTACGGTCACATTGGACGTCCCACCACGTTGCTCGGGACCATAGGATGGCATCCAGCTCACTTCCTTGTCTTCCATCATACCGGAGTATGCGATGGTCTTTCCCATAGAGAGGACGCCTTGTCCCCCAAATCCTGCTATAACAATTTCGTATGTCATTACAATTCCTATTTTATACGGTTATGGGCTTTATTCGTCCTTCAGATCGCCTAATTGATATTTGGCTGTCATATTTTCAACCATCCATTCATTGGCTTTTGCGGGGCTCATCTTCCAACCTGTGTTGCAAGTGGAGACAAACTCTACAACAGAAGTGCCTTTTCCGGCCATTGAGTTTTCAAAAGCCTTGCGAAGTGCTGTTTTAGCCTTACGAACAGCGCCTACGTTGTGTACTGATTGACGGGTTACATAGCAGGTACCATCCAACTCAGCAAGCAGCTTAGAAATAACGAATGGGTAGCCTTGCTTTTCTGCTTTACGTCCGTAGGGAGAAGTTGTCGTCTTCATACCCAGAAGCGTACAAGGACTCATCTGACCACCGGTCATACCATAAATGGCATTATTGATGAAGATAATAACGATATTTTCTCCGCGGTTGCAAGCATGTAATGTTTCAGCCGTACCGATAGCCGAGAGGTCACCATCGCCTTGATAGGTGAATACGAGCTTTGTCGGGTTGAGACGTTTAGTAGCTGTAGCTAATGCAGGTGCACGACCGTGAGCAGCCTCCTGCCAATCTATATCGATGTAGTTGTAGGCGAATACAGAGCAACCTACGGGGGCAATACCGATAGAGTTCTCTGCCATGCCCATCTCGTCGATTACCTCTGCCACCAACTTATGTACTACGCCGTGACTACAGCCCGGGCAGTAGTGCATTGTATTATTATTAAGAAGCCGTGGCTTCTGATATACCAAGTTTTCAGGCTTGATAATTTCTTTAATGTCTATCGTTGTATCCATAATAGTTACTTATCGTTTATTGTGTCTAATGATGTAGCTTGCCACTCTTGCTATAAGGGCAACGCCTCCTACGTAGAGGAAAGCCCAAGGAGCTGTGTGTCGGGTGAGAAAGAAGACAACTATCATGGCGAGAGCGAAAAGATAGAAGAGTATATCAGCTACTCTTGCCCATACAGCCCATTTATCCGTAGTCTTATTCTCGGGAAATCCCATAGCGCCTAATAATTACCCAATAGTAGTTCAGAGGTCAGCAACTATTATATTAGTTCTTTTTATTGATGATCTTTTCTTTCAAAGCCTCTAGAACTTCTTCCGGAGAGAAGAGCATACCGCCCATACGTCCGTAGTGCTCTACTGGAACTCTGCCTTCGCAACCAATCTTAACGTCTTCAATCATCTGCCCGGCATTTAGCTCAACAGAAAGCATTCCTTTGCTTGTCTTGGACAAACGTTGGATGGTATCATAGGGGAACGGCCAAAGCGTGATAGGACGTACAAGACCGATCTTGAGCCCTTCGGCACGACCTACTTGTACTACCTTCTGGCAGATACGAGCCGAAGAACCGAATGCGACAAGAATGTAATCAGCATCCTCGGTCATGTATTCTTCTACGCGTACTTCGTTTTGCTCGATCTTACGGTATTTCTCTTGGAAGCGTTCGTTGTTGTGCTCCATCACCGCTGAGTCAAGCTCGAGTGATGTGATGATGTGACGCTTATCCTTCGTGGCACCTGTGGTAGCCCAAGGGCATTGTGCTTTGATCTCTTCATCTGTCCGACGAGGTTTGAAGTCGGGAAGAACTACCTTTTCCATCATCTGGCCAATGATACCATCGGCAAGAATGACAGCCGGGTTACGATACTTAAATGCGAGTTCAATACCAAGGTCTACAAAGTCGACCATCTCCTGCACTGAATTAGGAGCAAGTACGATCAGTCTGTAGTCACCGTGGCCACCGCCCTTAGTCATTTGGAAATAGTCAGCTTGGCTGGGCTGGATAGTACCTAATCCGGGACCTCCACGCATTACATTTACGAGCAAAGCGGGCAGCTCAGCACCTGCGAGATAGCTGATTCCTTCCGCCATAAGGCTTATACCAGGGCTACTAGAGCTAGTCATTACCTTCTTTCCGGTAGCTGCACCTCCATAAACCATATTGATAGAAGCTACTTCACTCTCAGCCTGCAGTACAACCATGCCGGTCGTTTCTTCAGGATTTTCAGTACTGAGCGTTTCCAGTACCTCAGATTGGGGAGTGATAGGGTAGCCAAAGTATCCGTCTATACCGGCACGAATTGCTGCGTGAGCAAGCGCCTCGTTGCCTTTCATTAGTTTTACTTCTTTCGCCATATCGAGTTATTCTTTTTGTCTCTCTTACTTTCTTAGATTTAAAGTTTTACCTTGTATACGGTAATGCAGCCATCCGGGCAAACCATACCACAGCTTGCACAGCCGATGCAGGCTTCCGGATTACTCATGTAGCAGTAATGATACCCTTTGTCATTCATCTCAGTCGGATGTAATGAAATGGTGTTGGTCGGACATGCTACAACGCACAAGTTGCAGCCTTTGCAACGCTGTTCGTTGACTACGATTGCTCCTCTTACTTTCGCCATATTTTTCTCCTATTTTATATTTTGTATGTCTTTACTTTTTGCACGTAACCTAATGGTTATGCGTACGCTTCAAAGGTACAAAATCTTTTCCTTATACCCACAAATTGCGATAGGCTTTTTTTATTGTATTAAAGAAGAATTCAATCTTGCTAAATGAAGATGGCAAAATGAGTGTTTTCTGCTCTTTTTGGGGTGTATTATCAAGAGCAATACCAAAGAAACAGAGAATAGTGCGTAAAGAAGTCTACAGATAGGGTGTACTATACTAAAGAGACCTCGGCACAATACCTTATCTGCGGTATTGAAATTGACAAGCGGACTCGCTTAAAGGAGGTAGGAGCTGTCCCCGAATTATATTTATAGGGTGTAAGGTATCTCAAAGCTTTCTGCAAAGCCTCCTTATGAAAAGGAAAGATTTTACAGCGTCAGACCTTTCTCCGCGGCTCATAGGTAGCACTTTGCTAACTAACCCGCTTAAAGTGCGCAGTCCAAATGGCTCGTGGAAAAATGAGACTGTTTTTATTCTCTTTGCTTTCGGGTAACTTCCCAGCCCAAAGCTGAAGCACCTAATATTGCTGCATCTGCTCCCGACAACTGCGAAAAGAGTAGCTTGGTATTTTTGTATACGCGCATTAGGTTTTCGTTAAAGGCTTCTTTTACCGGTCGCATAAGTAGATCTCCGGCTTGTGCTAACCCTCCGAAAAGAATAATAGCTTCAGGGGAAGAGAATGTTACAAAATCGGCAAGTGTTTCTCCCAGTATGCGGCCGGTAATATCAAAAACCTCTTTTGCAAGTTTGTCGCCGGCGAGGGCTGCTTGGCAGACAGTTTGAGAAGTAATCTCTTCTATTGCTGTGTTACGCAATAGAGAGCTGTCGGAGCGTGTTTCCAGAAGCTCTCTTGCCGTGCGTGCCAGTCCGTTTGCTGAGCAGTAGGTTTCCAAGCATCCTTTACGTCCACAGCCGCAGGGTCGTCCGTTGCGCCGTATTACAAAGTGCCCCAGCTCTCCCGCCAAGCCATCGTGCCCATATACCACTTTGGAATTAACTACAATTCCACTGCCGATGCCTGTTCCTAAAGTGATGAGCATAAAATTTTTCATCCCTTTAGCTGCGCCATAGGTCATCTCTCCGATAGCGGTTGCTTTGGCGTCGTTAGTTAGGAGTACAGGTATTCCGATGCGTTGCTCTAGCTCTTTGCATATGGCTATAGAATGTTTCCAAGGTAGGTTTGCCGCAAATTCAATCCTTCCGGTATAGTAATTTCCATTGGGAGCTCCTATGCCCACACCTCTAATCTTTCCCTTCACGTTGTAGGTCTCTATCAGCTGTGTGATACTTATTGCTAAAGCGTCTAGATAATCCTTAACCTCTGTACCATACGCTCTTGTTTTGATTGAGTCACTTCCTATAATGGTGCCTCTTGCATCTACGATGCCAAAAACGGTATTGGTTCCACCAACGTCAATTCCTACAACGTACTCTAATTCCATATGGTCTTTATGATGCAATAAAATACATCCACAAAGATAATTATTTTACTGAAACTATACTAAAATAAAATAGTTATAGGATATATGAGGGAGCATGTAATGATTCTTGGCTAAATGAAATGGCAATTCAGTAGGGAAGGAGAGAAAATAAGATCCCCTGAAAAGCACCACTCGTGGAGAGGTTAATTTTTCTGTAGAAATGGCAAAGTCTTTTATATGCTTTGAATCCAAGCACGAAGCATATCAGCGCCCTCTTCTGTAAGATAGCTTTCGGGATGGAATTGTACCCCTCGTATAGGTAGCGAGGTGTGTCGGATGGCCATGATACTTTTATCACTGCGTGCCAAGGCTGTTATACAGAGTTCTTTGGGTAGAGCGTCTTTTTCTACCACCCACGAATGATAACGGGCCACTTTAGTAGCATGATAATGAGTAAAGAGTAGTTCGTCTTTGGCTATATCCGTTAATTGCTCGCCATGACCATGCAGGGGGGAGGGGAGCTGCTGTAGCTTAGCCCCAAAGAAGTGGGCAATTGCTTGATGGCCTAAGCAGATACCTAAGATGGGATGGGTTGTGTAGCAACGTGACAGCAAGGGAAATAAGCCCTCAGTTTCCTGCGGAGTAGATGGGCCGGGTGATAATATAATCCCGTCATAGGATGAGAGATCCATAGTTGTCGTATACTCTGTAGGGAGTACCTTTATTGCGCAATCCTCTATATTACGTAGTAGTTCAACTACATTGAAAACGAATGAATCGTGACAATCTGCTATCAGTACTTTCCGCATAGTTGTCGCAAAGGTAGTACATTTGTCTCGTCTTAGCATTGAAAATGATGATGACTACGCTTACTGCAACGAATTTATTTGACGAAATGAACCGCTTGGGGCATGAGCGCACCCCTTTCTTGTTTGCGGTTGACTATGAGGTGCGGGAGGGAATTCTTATTCCCTATCCGGAGCAACAGCGGAGTGTACTTTATAAGGTGCAAGAGTTTAGCAATATGCCCTCCAATATGGGGAGGTGCTCTTTTCACCTCGCTTTGAGGAGCAATCCGCGTGAGTTTGCTATCTATCAGCAGCAGTTCAATAAAATACATCGGGCTTTGGCTGTGGGAAATAGTTTTCTTGCTAATCTAACGATAGCCACTCCTATAGAGATAGATTGTAGTCTCGAAACTATTGCTCAGTATGCCGTAGCGCCCTATAAGCTTTATGTGCCCGGTCGCTTTGTCTGTTTTTCTCCTGAGCGTTTCGTTGCTATTAGGCCTGCTACAGGGGGACAATACCAAATAGAGACTTGTCCTATGAAGGGTACTATAGATGCTTCTATTCCAAATGCGGAGGAGGTGATATTGAGTAGCTATAAGGAAACTGCGGAGCACTACACAATAGTTGATTTAATGCGTAGTGATCTAGCGCGAGTAGGGCAGCGGGTACAGGTTAATAAGTTTCGGTACATTGATAGGATAGAAACGCAAAATGGCGGTTTACTGCAGGTTTCTTCGCTCATTAGTGCCACACTGCCCACGGATACTTTGGATCGGTTGGGTACTATCTTGGGAACCTTGCTCCCTGCCGGTAGTATCACAGGTGCTCCCAAAGAGGCTACGATAAGGGCTATACAAGAAGCTGAAACAGAGCCGAGGGGGTATTATTCAGGAGTATTTGGTTATTTCGACGGCTCCTGCTTAGAGTCTGCCGTAATGATACGCTTTATTGAGGAACAAGGGGATGGCACTTTCTATTTCCATAGTGGAGGCGGAATAACCATTAACAGCAAAGCGGAAGATGAGTATAAAGAGGTGATAGAGAAAATATATATTCCCGTCTGATTATGAAAGAACTATTTATCGAAAGTATCCGAATCTTCTTTGGTGTACCTCAGTTGTTGCATTACCATATACAACGGATGGACCGAACCGGATTAGCAAAAGGGTTTATTCCTCCTTGTTTGCCGGATTTGGTGCAGATAATGCCCAAAGAATTAGGTCAAAAGGTGGTAAAGTGTCGCATTCTCTATCGGGAAGAAATTGAAGAGATCAGCTTTGCGGAGTATAGTTATCGCCACATTCGCTCTGTAGTGCCTGTGCGGCTACCTGCAGGCTATACATACAGCTACAAGAGTGCCGATAGGCGTGTGCTAGATGATTTGAGGGGACAAAGTGATGCCGATGAGGTACTTCTTGTCAATGACGATGGGCTACTGACAGATAGCAGCTTTAGTAATTTGGCCTTACTACAGGATGGAAAGTGGTACACGCCACTTACGCCCTTGCTGGAAGGGGTGAGACGTGCGTATCTTATCGATCAGGGGTTTCTTACGCCCCGAGATATCCCTTTGTCCGAGCTAAAGCAATATAGTCTCATCCGATTTATTAATGCTATGCGCTCCGTGTGAAGGCGTGTACACTTTTTTGTTTTTGGTATCTTTGTACTACATTAAAGGCCCTAAGCAGGGTCTGGACAAGAGAGGTAGGTAACGGCTATTGAAGGCTGTACAACTAAAACCGAGATAAGACAAGGCAATAGTATTATTCACTACGAGGTATACTCATTATTAGGTAGCGGGTAACTACGAAAGAAAAAATAATACAACGAATGAGCGAAGTTACTACAAAAGGACACTTGAAAGATTCCGATGCATCCCGCTTGCATGATCTTGAGTATAAGCCTATACCTCCACTGCTATTCAAGTATGCCTTGCCTTCAGTCGTGGGTACGGTTGTCAATGCGCTTTACAATGTAGTTGATAGAGTGTTTATTGGTCAAGCTGCGGGAGACTTGGCCATTGCCGGATTGGGGATTAGCTTCCCTATATTGCTATTCCTTTTGGCTTTTAGCTTGCTCATAGGTGCCGGTACATCGGTGCGGGTCTCTATCCTGATGGGACGTAAAGAGCTGCATAAAGCGGAGCAAATATTAGGCAATGCACTGATACTTACCATTGCGATGAACATCGTTCTTTGTGTGGCGGCGCTCATATTTATGGATCCTCTCCTGAGGCTTTTCGGTGGTAATGATGCAATTATTCCCTATTCTAAGGCCTATTTGAGGATCATCATTCCCTTTAATATATTCTCCGACCTGGCTTTTATCTTCAATGCCGTGATGCGAGCCTCAGGCTATCCTACAAAGGCAATGTATTCCATGCTCATTGGGGCGGTAATGAATATAGTATTGGATGCTATTTTTATTTTAGGTTTTGGCTGGGGTATAGCCGGAGCTGCATGGGCTACCGTTATTTCGATGATTACCACCTCTGTGTATGTAATGAGTCACTTCTTCGATAAGCGCTCTGTCGTCCATCTGACAAGGAAGGGAATGAAGTTTTCTCGCCAGATGGTTATTCAGATTATATCGGTTGGAGTGGCACCTTTTGCCATGCACTTAGTCGGGGCAGTGGTTAGTACTACGTTCAATCGTGCGTTTGCGCAGTATGGAGCAACGGAGGCAGAGACTATTAGTGCTATGGCTGCTTATGCGATTATTTTGGGTATTGTACAGCTATTCATACAGTTTATGTTAGGGGTGTCTATGGGTATGCAGCCCATTGTAGGCTTTAATCTTGGGGCGGGCAAAATAGACCGCTCTATAAAAGCCTATAAGTGTGCTTTGTTGGTTAATGTAACGTCTGCGACGATAGGGCTGCTCATTGCTTTACTCAAACCCTCTATATTTGTGGATTTGTTTAATCCCGGACCTGATTTGGCAAGGCTTACCTACATGGCTTTCGGGATCGTTTTATTGTGCTTCCCCCTGGTTGCCTGTCAGCTAACCAGTGTGCAGTTTTTCCAAGGAATAGGGCACAGTGGTAAGGCCATGTTTCTATCTCTTACACGACAACTTATATACCTGCTTCCCGGGCTAATTATTTTCCCGCGTATTTATGGTCTTATGGGCGTATGGATCGCTATGCCGGTGGCAGATGTGCTTTCCGGAGTGACCGCTATAGGAATGATCCTATTCTTTATGCCTCGCATACGGAAAACCTACAGTCGGGTAGAGCCTAATGAAGTGCCTAAGAATAGTGAATAGCAATAGCATACTGTATAACCAAAACCATTACTGATAGCTATGTCCGTTTATGTTGAGGCTTTTTGGCCATTAATTCTTTTTAATGCGCTCTTCTTGTGGCGCGGAGGAAAAGCATTAGCCCCCATTCGGTGGCTGAAATATCTCTTCTACTCCCTTATTACGGCTGTATTGATACTTTATCTGACCGGACTTTTCTTTTTTAAGTCATTCAGTAGTAGTACAATGAGCTGGATACTAACTATTTGCAATACTTATTACTTTGCGGCTCTCTATGCGACGATGGGCGTGCTGCTCTGCGAGTTATTGGCATTTGTTGACCGCTATACGGTTAAGTGGTTTGCCCGTAGTCCTCTCCACAGAAAGCAGGTAGTTCGGTACATAGCTTTTGGGGTCGTGTTGGTAGGTGCCTTAATAGTGGTCGGAAAGGGGTTATATGTTGTTTCGCACCCTGAAGTGAAGCATTTATCTTTGTCTACTCCAAAGCAAAGTGGCTCTACACGGGATAGTGTGCGAATAGCTTTTGTATCGGATATACACATTGGTGAGTCTATACGTCCGAGACATATTCGGCAGATGGTAGATCGCATTATACGTCAGCAGCCCGATATAGTTTTAGTCGGGGGAGATGTATTTGACTACTACAGCCGGTACGGCTATGATGGGGATATAGTGCCTTTGATGCAAGACTTGGCGTCGGAGATCCCTTTGGGGGTGTATGTGGTAATGGGTAATCATGACTATCGTGCGGATACCTCGCAGAAAATAGAGTGGATTAAGGATTGTCATGCCAATTTATTGGTCGATACAGCCGTTTTAATAGATCACAGCTTCTACCTCGTTGGTAGAGACGATGCTACACAGCGACATCGAAAGGATGCAGCCGAAATCATGTCAGAAATAGACCATTCGCTTCCCATTATCTACTTTGAGCATCAACCGAATGAATTGGACCTACTCCCTACGCAATGGGTCGACTTAGCACTCTACGGACATACGCACGATGGGCAAATTTGGCCCTTTAAGTGGGTAGTTGAAGCCTACTATCCTTTGGCTTATGGTTATGAGCGACGCGGAAATACACACTTCTACGTATCTTCGGGAGTGGGAGCCGCCGGACCGGCTATTCGTGTGGGTACCAGCAGTGAAATAGTGATTGTCGATCTACGGTTTGGAGTGGATAGGTAGAGCGTACAATACGCAAAGCAGGACCTTATAAAAGAGCTTTCTCAACACATTCCTATCCCTCAATCCATAGGTGTAAATATTTCATATAAATAAAAGATACAGATCCTTCAAACGAAAGATCTGTATCTTTTGCTGTATGGCTGCCGGGAAGCCTAAGTGATCTCTTATTTGACCACTGGATTAGGTAGCTTATTTATTCAAAAGGCCCGTGCTTCTCCGGATGAAGTTAGCAAGTCGCTCGCCTGAGAGAAGAGAGCGGGAGAGTAGCGCAAGATCCCAAAGCTGCGATACCTCAGTATGAGCCTCTGCAAACTTTTGCAATAGTACATTCACGGCATCCTGCTTTTCGTTCTTTTCATTATTGAGACGAGTGCGCTCCTGCTTGTCCTCATCTGTCATTTCGTCCTCCTTCTTCTGCCTATTGGCATCAAACCAATCGGCATGAGCTTTCTCGGCAGCTGCCAGTTCGGAGAAAGCCTGCTTGAGTTCATCACTGTGCAGGGCTTCGTTGAGCTGTGCTACGATTGGGTTATTAGGATTGATGATCAGACGATAGCTGTCGGGTAGCTCACTATAGAAGTCGCTTCCTTCGCGGAATTGACTCATGTCTTTCATTCTTCTCATCCACTCATCTTGTACAAGCTCCGTAGGGGCTGCATTGGAGTTGGCAGATGCAGCTACTTCCACTATGAAGTGTGCTTTGTCCACATCGGGGATGGTGTTTTGGAAAAGTGCTTCCAATGGTTTTGTCTCCTCCGAAGAGGCTTGGGCAGTATCCTTTCCACCAATGAGATTGTCTATCGAATCGCTATCTACACGGGTGAAGTGAAGTTTCTCTTCTTTTTCCTCCAAGTGATTGATAAACGGGAGTGCCAAATAGCTGTCCATCAGTAGTACTACATACCCCTTATCCGTAGCCTGCTTGCAGGGAAGGTACTGAGTGGTAGCATCTGTGGCATACAATTCGACGAGCACGCCATCTTTGTTGGTCTGTGAAGCAGCGGTAAGTGTTTTCAGCTCTTCTAAGGTATAGAAGCGTTTGCCATCGCAATCCTTGAATAGTAATGCCGGTTTGAGACGCTCGTATGCCTTCTCGTCGGTAATCATTCCGTAGTGTACGAAGAATTCAAGCGTGCGCCACTTTTGTTCGTAAGCAGTGCGGTCAGAGCGGAATAGCTCTTCAAGTTTATCGGCTACCTTTTTGCTTATGTGTGAGGATATTTTTTGGGCAGACGGATCTTTCTGTAGGTACGATCTGCTTACATTAAGCGGAATGTCGGGCGAATCAATGATCCCATGCATTAATTTAAGCCATTCGGGTAGTACGCCTTCAAGCTCATCCGTGACAAATACCCTGTTGCAGTAGAGGCTTATACTATTTTTCTGGGGTATAACTCCCTCTTTGAGTTCCGGGAAATAGAGTATGCCCTGTAATTTGAAGGGGTAGTCTACATTGAGATGAATACGGAAGAGCGGCTGCGCATTGCCGGGAAAGAGGGTTTGGTAGAACTCATTATACTCCTCATCCGTAACCTCGCTCGGCTTCTTTGTCCAAAGTGGGGCTACTTCATTGATGCAATTATCCTCATCGGTAGGCTGCATTTTGCCATCCTTCCACTCCTCTTTCTTACCGAAGTAGACAGGGAAGGGCAGGAAGCGACAGTATTTGTAGAGTAATTGCTCAATAGTGCTTTTTTCCAAGAAGTGGGCATGCTCTTCATCTATATGCATGGTAATAGTAGTGCCTCGGGTAGTGCGTTGTGAGGGACTCATCTGGTAGTCCGGTGACCCGTCGCAAGACCAATGCACAGCTTGTGCATCCTTTTTGTAGGAAAGCGTGTCTATCTCAACCTTATGAGCAACCATAAAAGCGGAGTAGAACCCTAATCCAAAATGCCCAATGATGGATGCATCTGCTCCTTCATATTTTTTGAGAAAATCTTCTGCGCCACTAAAGGCTATTTGGTTGATGTAGCGATCCAACTCCTCTTCAGTCATGCCGATCCCATTATCCGTAATGCTGAGTGTTTTGGCATCTTGGTCCAAAGCAACATGTACGGCTAATTGACCCAATTCACCAATCTCACTATCTTTTTCAGCAATGGCTTGTAACTTTGAGAGGGCATCCGTAGCGTTGGATATGATCTCTCGGAGGAATATATCTTGGTCGCTGTAGAGAAACTTTTTGATAATGGGGAATATATTCTCTGTAGTAACCCCTATTTGACCTTTCTTCATAGTGTGTTACAAACTGTTGCTCCATGATAGGCATTCATAGAGCAACAGACTTTATATTTTATAGATGTGTACTAATTTACATTTCTACTGCCATAGGTTCATCTTTCTGACAGGTAACGAGTGCCTTCACTTCTCCGTTCTTTACGGTGAAGCTTATCGTATCGCCTGCTTTGATGGTCTCATCCAGGATGAGATCAGTTAGGCGGTCTTCAATCTCCGTTTGGAGAATACGGTTTACGGGGCGGGCACCATTTTTAGGATCAAAGCCCTTCTCCGTGAGAAGTGCGCGGCAAGGTTCACTCACCTTAATATAGTAGCCTTGACGCTCAATCCGCTCAGTTATTTCAGCGATCCTATTGTCTATAATACGACGAATAGAGGGTTTGTCGAGACTATTGAAGTGAATCACTGCATCCAAACGGTTGAGGAACTCGGGCGTAAAGGTTTTCTTAAGCTCTTTCTCAATAATGCCCCGAGAGGTCCGTTGATCAATAGTCCCATTGTCGGCACTAAAGCCTACACCATTGCCAAATTCACTCAAGCGACGGCTCCCTATATTCCCGGTCATAATGATTACCGTATTCTTAAAGCTTACCACTCGGCCCAACCCATCAGTCAGTGTACCTTCATCGAGCAACTGCAGAAGAATATTGAATACCTCCGGATGCGCTTTTTCTATTTCATCCAATAGGATCACTGAGTAGGGGCGACGGCGTATCTTTTCGGTAAGTTGTCCGCCCTCTTCATATCCTACATATCCGGGAGGTGAACCGATCAAGCGCGATACATTGAACTTCTCAGAGTATTCGCTCATATCTACTCGTATCAAAGCCTCTTCACTACCAAATAGTTGCTCAGCGAGCTTCTTTGCAAGAAAAGTCTTCCCTACTCCTGTAGGACCCAAAAAGAGGAAGCTGCCTATGGGTCGCTTCTCATTACGTAGCCCTAAGCGGTTGCGCTGTATGGCTCGCGCCATGGTGTTGACTGCCTCATCTTGGCCGATTACATCCTTTGCAAGGGACTGATTAAGCTCTCGGAGACGTTTGGCTTCCGTCTTGGCGATGCGCTCCATAGGCACTCCGGCCATAGAGGCTACTACCTTTGCAACTCCGTCACCGGTTACCTCATAATTCACATTCTGCTTTTTGATATCCTCCAGCAAAGCCTCTTTGCTCTCTTCCACTTTGCGGGCTTTGTCGCGCCAAGCGGCTGCAAGCTCAAAGTTATTGTCCCGGACGGCTTCATCTTGCTTTGATTTGTAGAAAGCTACTTCCTGATCGATCTCTTCCAATCGGTGCGTAGGCGGAAGTTTGTGTGCCATACCGGTAGCTGCCCCTGCTTCGTCCATTACATCAATGGCCTTATCGGGGAAAAAGCGTTCGTTGATATAGCGGTCAGTTAGCTCTACGGCGAGTTTGAGGGCATCCTCATTATAGGATACGCCATGATACTTTTCGTAAATAGGCTTTATCTGCTGTAAAATCTCGTAGGTCTCCTCGGCTGTATTAGGCGGCACTATAATTTTTTGGAAGCGGCGCTCTAAAGCTCCGTCACGCTCAATAGTTTTGGCATACTCGGTTAGGGTAGAAGCGCCAATACAACGTAGCTCTCCTTGGGCAAGTGCCGGCTTGATAATGTTGGACATGTCCATAGAGTTTTCGGCTTGTCCTGCTCCTATGATGGTGTGTATCTCATCGATGAATAGGATGATATTAGGATTCTGCTTTACCTCTTTGAGCACTTTCTTCAAGCGATCCTCAAATTCGCCACGATATTTACTACCTGCAATCAGCTGAGCCGTATCCAAAGCATAAATTCTTTTGTCCAAAAGGGCTAAGGGTACCTTCTTTTCGGCGATTCTATTGGCTAATCCCTCTACAATAGCACTTTTCCCCACTCCCGGCTCACCGATCAACACGGGGTTGTTTTTCTTACGGCGTGCCAATACCAGCATCATACGATCCAGCTCTTTATCGCGCCCAATCATAGGATCAAGCTCTCGGCGCTCAGCCTTACCCGATAGATCGGTACAGAAAGTGTCTAATGCACTTCTTTTCCGTCGAGGCCGGTGGGGATTTTCTTGCTGATTCCCGGAAGCCGCATTATCATTGTAAGAAGGATCTTCGTCGCTCTCATCCCCTTCATCAGGATCATCGAAGCCGTCTTGCAGGCCGTTCTCCGGAGTTAAGAGTAGTTTGCTGTCCTCTTCCTGCTGAGGAGTATGGAATGTGTTTAGTTCTTCTTTTCTTTTCATTTTTTCCTTGGTGAGGCGCCTTTCTACCGCTTTGTGCTTTGGTGCATCTAAATGGTCACGGCAGTCCTCGTTAGATTAGATGCAACAAGTGTACCAATACAATAAGTCGGACAGAATCTCCCCCGTAGAGCCCTCCTTAAGTTACTTCTGTTAATCTTGTCTTATAGTGGGCTTAATCTCTTTTATCCGCATGGAAAGGGATAAAATGAGGCTGTCGGCAGACTCTTAACTGCGGTAGTGTAGGATGTTAAAAGCATCTTTTAAAAGATCAGATACCCTTTTTAGCAGGGATAGGAACTGAAAGCGGTCAGCGAAAAGTATCAACTCGTGGCGTACCGAGAGAAGTGTATTGTTGGAAATAAGGGGGAGAAGCGGGGAACCGTACCCTCAATAGGTTTATCTCATGCTGCCGATAAGACAGAGGTTCGTGATGAATCTACCACAAAGGGCAGCGGCAGTCAACGTGAGGGAAACTCACCCCGATTCTCTTATGAGGGCAAAGATACGAAAAAGCAAGCAGCTGGGGCTTACATAAAGCGAAAGAGGCAGAAGCAGCCGTACCCGCTATAGGCTTACCACACGCTACCAATGTGGCAG
>CAMYPM010000010.1 GCA_947290775.1 uncultured Bacteroidales bacterium
GTATTTTGTCTTTGGTATTGCGTGTTTCTATAGTTAGATTGTTGCGTGTTTGTGTCTCTTTGAACGAAATAAAGCGACTAAATATACATAACATAGTGTATTGTAGGAATTTATGTAAGTTCGCAAATGCGCCATCTAAATAGTATAGATGTTTTTTAGGAATAGATAGGCCTATTCTCGAGGGGTAGGAATGCCATTTAGCCCCTTAGCTTGTATGAAGCGCAGGATACGCTGACAAAAAGACAGCGAACGATTGCTCTGTTTTTACTTCTGAAAAGAATTATTTTTTTATTTTGAGCACATTCTTAAGATTTATTTCTTACATTTGTCTCAATGCAAGAAAATACTGTTATTTCGAAACATAATACAAATAAAATATATTGGTTAAGAGAAGAAAAGACAAACAACATGGAAACTAAACTGAGAAACAGACTACTGTCTGTAGCACTCCTACTGCTCTTTGCTCTACCCGCTTCGGCACAGAGCATTACCTTTACCACCACAAAAAACGTAGGCGAAAAGATAACGCTAACCATAAAGGCCACCAATGGGCCCGTCACTGCGACAGGACTTACTGAAAAGATAGTTGCCGATGCGAGTGAACAGACCTATACCCTCACTTCACAAACTATTACACTTGATGGGCCGATTGAAGTATTTAAATGCGACCGTAATAAGTTAACTAATTTGGACATAGCTAAAGGTGCCGACATGGTCCGTTTGGAGTGCCAAGATAATAACTTGACCTCATTCACTTTTGCCAATTGTCCCAAGTTGGAGGTTCTATGGTGCTTCAACAATAAGCTTTCAGCATTAGATGTCTCAGATTGCTTAAATCTAAAAGACCTATTATGCTCCGGAAATAACATAACTTCGTTAGACGTATCGAAGTGTTTGGGTTTGAAAAAACTCTCTTGCGAAAGCAATAAAATAACCACTTTGGATGTATCAAAGCACGATAATCTCACTCATTTATGGTGCCAAGAGAATAAATTAACTTCACTGAATGTAGCTGAATGCCCCAACCTTGTGAGGGTTTCTTGTCAGGGGAATCTAATCAGTTGCACCCAGATGGAGAACTTAGCTATTGCATTGCCTCAACGAGGTCAATCAGACTATGCAGCTTTTGAATGCATCCTGGAGACTGAAAAAATGGCAATGAACGGGAGTGGCAATGTAATACTGAAAAGCTCAGTGGACATTGCGAAATCAAAAAAATGGAGCGTATATTGTGTAGCTACTTATAGCTGGCCTCCACGCGAGGAATACGCAGGTAGAGACGGCTCCTGTACAGATTACCAACCTAAAGCAAATATTATACTTACAACCGAGAAGGCTGTCGGCGAAAAGATAAGGATGACCATAAAGGCCAATGGAGAGGTAACCGCAACCGGACTGAAAGAAGCTATAAAGTTGGGTAAAACTACTACTTACACACTTACCGCACAAAAGATAGAGCTTACCGGCGATATACTTGAATTGACTTGTAAGTCCAATAAGATGAGCGAAATTGCTCTTAATAACTGTGCCCACCTCACCTCGCTGAAATGCGGTGGTAATGAATTAACTGCATTAGACTTATCTTGGTGCCCTGCACTATCTTATGTGGATTGTCAGAGAAATAAAATAGCCACTCTGACCATTCCTAAAAATTCATCCGTGTCTTATTTGGATTGTCAGCAGAATAAGTTAACAGAGATAGACCTAGCCAATTGTACTGCACTCAGCGCCCTTGATTGTAATACCAACGAATTAGCATTTTTGGATTTTTCCAAAAACAAGGAGCTTATGGGGCTTCAATGCTACAACAATAAGTTGAGTCTAATAAACTTGGCAGAATGCGCTAAACTGGAATTCCTCGCTTGCGGTATCAATAGTTTATCATTGCTCGATATAACCGGGTGTCCTAATATATCCAAACTGTTTTGTCAACGTAATTCATTGACCTCTTTAGACCTCTCTTCAGCTTCCAAGTTGGAAGAATTAGACTGCGGAGAAAACAATCTGAGTACACTTGACGTATCAGCTTGCATTAATCTGAAAGAGCTGCATTGCTACAAAAATCAGCTCTCCTCAATAGATATTTCAAAGAATACGGAATTGCTAGTTATCAGTGTATTCAGCAACCAACTGACCGCTTTGGGCCTGTTGAATAATGCGAACCTGATGCAAATACTTTGCTTTGATAATAAGCTTTCTACGCTGGATGTTTCTCCATGCTCCAAATTGGAGTGGCTCTGGTGCTTCTCCAATCAAATGACGGCTTTGGATATATCTCATTGTGATAATCTGGTGGATTTGAAGATTCAAAACAATCTTTTGGGTTGTTCTGCTATTGAATCAATCGCAGAAAAACTTCCTCAAAAGACAATGGGAATAACCGGCACCTTTATTGCCCTTACCGAAGCGGAAATAGAGGCAGAACCCGGTGCAGGTAATGTTGTGACGGCCCATGCCGTTAACCTGGCTAAAGAGAAAAGTTGGAACACATACTCTATTGATCCGGCGACAGAAATCAAGACAATGTACGAAGGACGTGACGGCAATTGTACCGACAATGCTCTTTCCTTTGCAGTAACCGTATCAGAAAATGCCAACGGACGAGTAACGATTAAGGGTGCTGCCAACCTTGAAGCAGTGCCTTATGGTACAGAACTTACCGTAGAAGTAGCTCCCGAAGCCGGTTATGAGCTGGATAAGCTGATGGCTAACGAAGAGGATATCACTGCTACCAAGCGTTTTGTAGTAAAGAGCAACGTAAAAGTTACTGCTACATTCAAGACCGGTGCCGAAGCTGTTGCACGCGAAGGCATTGCCCTCTACCCGAATCCGGCAAGCAGCGAAGCAAACTTATTCGGAGTAGCTCCACAAGGTGAAGTAAGCGTGTACGGAACGGATGGAGCACGCCTCCTAATCGTCACTGCTGATCAAAGCGGACACGCTGTATTGAGACTGGAAGGACTTCTCGAAGGCAACTACTTGGTTACTTTCCGCGATGCTATGGGGGTACTGACTACCCGTCAACTAACCATCAAGCGGTAAAGAATTAAGCACTTACTACGCCGGCTGCTTCCCTCAAGGAGGCGCAACCGCTCCACAAAAAGATACGTATCTTTCAATCGAAAGGTACGTATCTTTCGTTTGAAACATCTGTATCTTTTTAGCAAAAGATCCAGATGTTTTTTAGGAATAGATAGGCCAATTCTCGAGGGGTAGGAATGCCCTTTAGCTTGTATGAAGCGCAGGATTTGCTGACCAAAAGACAGCAACCGCTCCACACATACCGCATAAGAAAGGAACAACATGACTGCATAAAGAGATAGTGTTTGACATTGTAGCGAGACAATTACTAACTAATAAAAACAAGCGTTTCCTGTTTCTGCGGCAATCGTTGTCCGAGTATTGAGACAGATTGCTGAGTTCAACGACAGAAGTGACATAAAGAAGTAAGGGCAAACATGTATATATGTCATAAGCCTTACATATCATACGTATTACATGTAAAATGCTTTACATGACAGCCTTGATACTTGACCATATTACACAAGTTTTGCATCCTTCAAGATATTCAAGTCAATCATTTGTAATGATAAAGAAATGAAGATGTATGTATCCCTTGCACCATGTTATTACTCCATCATAGAGGTATTTATCTATATACAATATAGTATCAAATCAATACGACAGTACGACAATGAATCAGTAAATCTAAACGTCAGCAGTGCTTCATGGCTAAAAATGCTTATCACATTCATGTCATTTTAAGAACAAGGTTTGATACTCCGTAAGAAACAATGTTTGACTTTGCAATTCATTTGTGTCTACAAAGACGCAGCAAGGAATGTTTTGAGCAACTCAAGACCTTTCGGATTACTCCCAAAAGACCTTGTCCTAAACGGGTAGTAGCCTCTCCAAAGTTGAGCTACCAGTTGTTCCAATCTTACAGATTATTCAAACTATAAATATTGAACTTTCAAGTAATTTACTACAATAAGCGCGAACTCAATTGATAAAGATTCTTTTTTCCCCGTTTATTATATAGATCTGACCTTTTTGTGGATTTACCACTTTCCTGCCATTTAAATCATAAATAGTATTTTGCAAGCTTGATTTATTTACGCTTATATTATGTATCGCTGTAGGAAAACTATCCGTTTCTATAAAGTTGGTAAAGTAGTTCCATCCCCAAGCCTTGCGATATTTTTCGGCAGCTCCCACAGGCACATAGACAGGGATGTCTTTAGGCGTACTCGGAGAATCGTATCGCCCAAATGGAGTGTAGCCCATATTACGAGTGCTCACCTCACATACCGGAGGTTCGGAAGCCATACAATAAATACGCTTTATACCTGTCAAATGTGCACAACACTCCTCACCTAAGAAATTCAATGTTGCAGGAAAGACAAGTTGTCCAAAGTCATAACACTCCTGAAAGGCATCTTTTTCGATTCTTTCAAGTCCAAGCGGCAACTCAACATCTTTTAATGAACGGCAACTTTGAAAAGCTTCCTTACCAATACTTTTTACTGATGACGGAATGTTTACATGGCTCAAACTTATGCAAGCATCTGCAAGATTGTTTGGAATACGCTCTATCCCATCTGGCAAATGCATCTCCTTGAGTTCTCTGTTTAGTTTAAATGCGGAATTAGCTAAGTCTTGACATGTATTGGGTAGATGCACTTCTTTCAGCCTACAAGCGTAAAATGCAGCATTACCTATCTTCTCCAATCCGTTAGGAAAGTTGATAGCCGATATCTTTGCACGCCAGAATGCCGCTTCGCCAATTTCTTTTATGGTGGAAGGCAAAACAACTTTTCCTGTCAAGCTCGTACAATTCGCAAAAACGGCTCTGTCTAACTTCTCAAATCCTTCCGGAAAGACTAAAGGGTCTGTCTTTAGGTTCTCACATTGCTCGAAAGCAGAAGGACCTATATACTGCAGTTCGGAAGGAATGTTTACATCTTCAAGATTTACCACATACGAGAATGCTGACTCTTCGATTCTTTTGATTCCGTTTGGCAGTATGATTCGCCTAAGGTGTATGAAGGTTATGTATCCTTCTTGTATATTCAATTGCTCTGAACGCCAAAACGCACCCTCGGGAATAATGCCACTTTTAACTTCGGCATTTTCCATGTTTATGACCGAAAGTTTTCCGTTAAAGGAAGCATCCCACAGTGTGTGGAAATCTACATCATCGACAGTTCCCCTAACAACTAAGGAGTCAACTTTATAGATGTTGTCCCCTAACAGTTTCGCTAAATCTCCTCCATGCGATGTTATGTCCATGCTATTAAAATCGCTATTACCATCTATAGCCTTAGGGGCTTTTATTGAATATTTATAGCGATTTATTTGTACTTGCTTTTGAGTCTGTGCAAATGAAACTGTTGAGAATAAACAGTTCATTATAAGACCCACACAAAGTAATAATTGCTTCATACCACAAATGTTTTGATGAATTTATACCCTTGTTAATGAACGCAGTGTAATCCATAAAAGAAACTACGTTTCAAAGTTATCAAAAAATGAATAGCATCGTACTTTTTGATAACAAAAGACATGTTTCAATCATTATTTTAACCAGTGTTACATTCTTTGTTATTCTTAATTCGTTGACATTCAATAAATAAAAAGTTTTTTGTTGTGACTCGCAAGGTGACACATAATTCCAACCTTATATACCTTTTCTTTATTTTTAGTTTGGTCTATAAGAAAACAATAACTACTTTTGTCCGGTAGTAGAGAATATAAGTTGACTAATGACTACCTCTGCACAAAAGAATTGGACAAATTGTTTTACAAACCACGCAACATGGTCCGCTTCCTCTTTGGCAACATATGCTCTCGGGAAAGCGAGTCGCACGCTCTGTGCCTGCTTATCTCTCGCTACGCCTTACGATACAAAGAACATTATACATAACGCAACCATTTTAAGAAATCACTTGTAGTATGAAAAAGATTATTCCTTTACTATTTATGCTGCTCTTCGCAGTGGCCTGTCAAGATCCAAAGCCGGAGCCAACCCCAGAGCCTACGCCAACCCCTACTCCGACACCGGTACCCAATCCAACGCCGAAGAATAGCTTTAAAGCCATATTTACGGCAAACCCATCCACGTTTAGCGCACAAGGCGGCGATGGAGTTGTAGAGGGTACCCTGCAAGAGTTCTCTCCCGAGGGAAAGATGATTTCAGAAAAGCAACTCAAGAAAGAGCAATTTACCATCGCGCTCAAAGCCGGAGATGCTACCCAAATCACCATTGACGATGCCGCTAAAACGTTTAAAGTAGCTGCAGGTAAGGCAGAAGCGCTCTTTACTTTGGAAGCTAAGGTTACCGTACCGGAGAACTTGACTCAGGAGCTTACCATTAAACGCGACAAAGAGAAAGAAGTGAAACCCAACGGCAAAACCCCTTTGGAATATGTGGCCGAGTACAATATGAACCCGGAGGGAACTGCATTCGTTACAACGCATGCTACGGATGTGAGTGGGTACTTTACCTTTGAAGAGGCCTGTACAAAGTTTAAGGATATCACCATTAACGGGAAGAAGTACCATCTGCCTTCCAAGGATGAATGGTTAGCCCTCTTCCCGATGTACGCAGAAACTGATTATGTAAATTTTGGTGTTTACGTAACATTTAACGATATCTCTGAGACTACTATGGTCAATGGCGAAACCGTAACCTCAACTAATGATTATAGAGGAAATGCCAAAGGCACTGCGTATGCACTTCGTTTCAAAGGCACCAAGTGGCTCTCTGCTTGGAAGTATGAGTACACAAAAGTGGATGGATTCCAAGTACTTAAAATAACCACCCGTCCTGTAGGCAGCTCTGTAACGGTTGAGGATATTATGAAACCCGACTTCTGGGAGTCAGACGCAGAAAAGGATGTAGTGCGCATATTCCCGGCTTCCGGCTTCATGTCATATGGCTCGTTGTCAGACAGAGATGCTTTGGGCCGCTTCTGGTCCTCAACAGTATATGATTCAATACGAGGATGGTTCGTAAACTTCAACCTGTCAGCCGCCAGAGTACGTAGGAATGACAGCAACTATGGATTTACCATTCGGTTGTTTGAAACCCCAAACGTACAATAAGGCGCTATACAAAATTGAACTTCAAATAGAGGTCATCAGCATATACCTATAAGAACAACGCATTAGGAATAAAATAAAAATAAATGAGAACTCATTTTACAAACAAACTGCTACTGGTGGGGTGCCTACTGCTCTTTGCCCTGTCCGCATCGGCACAGAGCATAACCTTCACCACAGCAAAAAAAACCGGGGACATGGTCACGTTAGAAGTACGGGCCAATGGAACCGTTACGGTGGAAGGTATTGATGGGAAATTCTATACCGATGGGGATTCCCACGACTACAAGTTAACCAACAGCACCGTAAAGATAAGTGGGGATATCACTAAATTCGACTGCACAAACAACAAGATCACCGGGCTATCGGCCAGTGGCAACTCTCTGCAAACCATATACTGCTTAAACAATGAAATAAGCTCTTTGGATATATCCCAATGCAGTAATCTTGAAAGACTTTTCAGTCACGGTAATAAATTGGAGCAATTAGATGTAACTGCCAATAAGCAACTGAAGGTGCTTACCTGTTCCGACAATTTACTTTCTACGCTGAATATCTCCAACAACCTTTTGCTCAATAGGGTAGTATGTGATCGGAATAAACTAACCGCCTTAGATCTATCAAAGAATACTAAGCTGAATACTATATCCTGTATCGACAATCAGTTAACTTCTTTAGACGTGTCGTCTTGCCCCGCTCTGAAAACCCTCAATTGCATGGGGAACCGACTCACTACAATTGGCTTGGCTGACAATAATGTATTGCAAGAGCTTGGGTGTAGTGTCAACTGTATAAAGGCAGAGGGTATGACCTCTCTGATTGCCGCTCTTCCTACCGTACAAGGTGGCAATATCTTCGTGATTAACCTTAAGGATCCTAAGGAAGAGAATGTTTGTACTAAAACCAATGTAGCCAAGGCAAGAGCAAAGGGCTGGCAGGTATATGACTCTAACTATAAGGTCTACGAAGGGAGTGCCGATAAGGTAGAGCCTCAGCTGACATTTACTACTACCACTGCAATAGGCGGAGAAGTAGATTTACTCATCGTAGCGAACGGCCCCGTAACAGCCACAGGCTTGGAAGGAGCTATTACACCCGGAGGAAAGAAATCATATAAGCTTACAGCACAGACTGTAACCCTTAAAGGCGACATAACAGAGTTTAGTTGTACGTCAAATAACTTGAGTGCATTGGATCTATCAAATTGTACCAACCTTCAAGTACTGGACTGTGACAACAATGACTTAACCACTCTAGACTTGTCTAAGAACAGCAAAATAGAAAACGTCAGATGCACCAAAAACAACCTGACTTCACTTAATCTATCGCAATGCAATGCATTAATACGCCTTACTTGCTATAAAAATGAACTGACTGCTTTGGATTTATCCTCCTGCAAGAGTCTGGGATTCCTATATTGCCAAGAGAATGAGCTAACCGCACTGGATCTTTCTTCTTGTCCTAGCCTGATGCAATTGTATTGCTACAGCAATAAGCTGGCGTCATTGAATGTATCGAAGTGTATGGCCTTACAGGCTCTTCTATGTTATAGAAACAACCTGACTTCTTTGGATCTATCTCAGTGCGAAAGCATTAAGAACGTATATTGCCAGTCCAATAGTTTGACGGACTTAGATGTATCGAACTGTTTCGGCATACAAGAGCTGAATTGCTCGGAGAATAAGTTGTCACAGCTTACTATTTCTCCCTCCTCCACGCTCAACTACTTGTCTTGCCAGAAGAATCTGCTGAATTGCTCTGCTACTGCTGCTATTGTAGAAGGGTTGCCGCAGATGACTGCCGAAAAGAAAGGAAGCTTTGTAGTACTCTCTGAGAGCGAATTGAATAGTGATGAGAATAATATCATCTACAAAGATGCAGTAGAGAAGGCACAAAATAAAAATTGGCTTGTGACTTATATGTCGGCAACGTACGAATATCTCCCCTACGCCGGACGAGAAGGATCATGTGGAGGAGGTGCTACAGACAAAAATAAGATCTCATTCACAACCGAGAAGGCTGTTGGCGAAACTATAAGCTTGGCAGTTAAGTCCGGGGGAGAAGTTATTGCTACCGGTATAAAAGAGAAGATTGTTGCCGATGGTAAAAATCAAACTTACACACTGACTGCACAGACGGTTACGTTGCAAGGAGATGTGGAAGTATTTAAGTGCAACTATAATGCGTTGACTTCCCTTGAGTTCTTTGGCACCGATATGCTTAAAGAGATAAGCTGCTCCGGCAATAAGTTAACTACCTTGGATGTCAAAGGCTGTCCGAACTTAGAAAACTTGACCTGCGCAACAAACAAGATTACAGCTCTTGACCTTTCTGCATGTAAGAAGCTTATAAAGGTTTTATGTCACGCCAATCAACTGACCGAGCTTAATCTATCGGCATGTCCCAGCCTACAATTCGTTTGGTGTCAACGCAATCAAGTTGCCTCCTTGGATCTTTCTAATTGTACGAATCTGCAAAAGCTTAAGTGTGGCGACAATAAGCTATCTACTTTAGATATCACCTCATGCGAAGCACTTACTGATTTGTTTTGCGAAGGCAACCAACTAACCAAATTGGATGTTTCTAATTCTACCAAGTTAATTCATCTGTGGTGTAGCGCTAATATGCTGACCGATCTGAATATTTCAGGGTGTGAAAGCTTGACCCAGGTGTATTGCTATACAAATAAATTGGTTTCCATAAAAGCATCACAATGTCCTAAACTGACTCATCTATGGTGTAGCAACAATGAGCTAACCACATTAGATATTTCTCAGTGCCCGAGTCTAAAGCAGTTGTACTGCTACGACAACAAACTCACTGCCATCGATCTGTCTAAATGCCCGAATCTTATTTCACTGGAATGCTATAAGAATCAAATTAAGACATTAGACTTCTCTAAGTGTCCCCAGATCTGTTTCGTTTATTGTGAAGATAACCGGATCGGCTGTACACAAATGGAAGCAATCGTAACCTCACTTCCTCAACGACAGCTTGACGATGATGCTACATTCATTGCCGTTACCGCTAATGAAGATCAGAATCCCAATACCGGGAATGTGATCACTAAACATGTGGCAGGAATGGCCAAATCCAAGAATTGGGCTGTATTCTCTGTTGTCAAAGCCGGGGATGATGAAGTAACGCCTTACGAAGGACGGGAGGGTAATTGTACCGACAATGCTCTTTCCTTTGCAGTCACCGTATCAGAAAATGCTAACGGACGAGTAACGATTAAGGGTGCTGCCAACCTTGAAGCAGTGCCTTATGGTACAGAACTTACCGTAGAAGTAGCTCCCGAAGCCGGTTATGAGCTGGATAAGCTGATGGCTAACGAAGAGGATATCACTGCTACCAAGCGTTTTGTAGTAAAGAGCAACGTAAAAGTTACTGCTACATTCAAGACCGGTGCCGAAGCTGTTGCACGCGAAGGCATTGCCCTCTACCCAAATCCGGCAAGCAGCGAAGCCAACTTATTCGGAGTAGCTCCGCAAGGTGAAGTAAGCGTGTACGGAACGGATGGGGCTCGTCTCCTAACCATTACCGCTGATCAAAGCGGACACGCTGTATTGCTCGTAGAGGGACTTCCCGAAGGCAACTACTTGGTTACTTTCCGCGATGCTATGGGTGTGCTGACTACCCGTCAACTAACCATCAAGCGGTAAAGAATTAAGCACTTACTACACCGGCTGCTTCCCTCAAGGAGACGCAACCGCACCACAAGAAGATACGTATCTTTCACTTGAAAGGTACGTATCTTTCGTTTAACTTCCCCACACATACCGCAACAGAGAGGAACAATATGATTGCATAAAGAGATAGTATTTGGCATTGTAGCGGGATAATTACTAACTAATAGACACATATTTCCAACCTTATATATCTTTTCTTCATTTTTAGTTTTGTTTAAAGGGGAAAATGGCTATCTTTGTCCAGTAGTGGAAGTCATAAGTTGACTAATGACTATCTCTGCATGAAAGAAGAGACACATAGTTTTATAAACGACTCGCCCGGGTTCGCTTGCTCTCGAGAAAGCGAGTCGCACGCTCTGTGCCTGCTTATCTCTCGCTACACCTTACGACACAAATAACATTGATACATAAAGTAACCATTTAAGAAATCACTGGTAGTATGAAAAAGATTATTCCTTTACTATTTATGCTGCTCTTCGCAGTGGCCTGTCAAGATCCAAAGCCGGAGCCAACCCCAGAGCCTACGCCAACCCCTACTCCGACACCGGTACCCAATCCAACGCCGAAGAATAGCTTTAAAGCCATATTTACGGCAAACCCATCCACGTTTAGCGCACAAGGCGGCGATGGAGTTGTAGAGGGTACCCTGCAAGAGTTCTCTCCCGAGGGAAAGATGATTTCAGAAAAGCAACTCAAGAAAGAGCAATTTACCATCGCGCTCAAAGCCGGAGATGCTACCCAAATCACCATTGACGATGCTGCCAAAACGTTTAAGGTAGCTGCAGGCAAAGACGAAGCACTCTTTACTTTGGAAGCTAAGGTTACCGTGCCGGAGAACCTGACTCAGGAGCTTACCATCAAACGCGACAAGGAAGAAAAGAAACCTGAAGTCAAAACTCCCTTGATGTTTGTTACCGAATACAACCTGGATACAGACGGGACAGCATTCGTAACCAAGCTTTCCACGGAGGGGAGTGGATTCTTTACCTTCGATGAAGCCGTTGCGCAGTTTAAGGAAGGTATCACCATTGACGGTACGAAGTACCATCTGCCCTCCAAGCAAGAGTGGCTATCCATTGTACCGGAATACGCAAGGCAGGATTATGTCAATTTTGATTTGAACGTAACATTTGACAATGTTTCTGAAACCGTAGTCATCAATGGCGAGACCGTAACCTCTACAAATGATTACAGAGGCAATGTGAACGGCATTGCGTATGCACTGCGTTTCAAAGGCACTGAGTGGCTCTCTGCGTGGAGATATGAATTCACAAAGGTGGATGGCGTACAGGTACTTAAAATAACCGCCCGCCCCGTGGATAGCTCTATAAAGATTGAGGATGTTATGAAACTCCCCTTCGAGGAAGCCAAAACAGAAATGATTGCGGTACGCCTATTCCCGGCTTGTGGTTTTACCTTGAAGGGAGAAAAAAGAAGCGTTGGGTCCTATGGATATTATTGGTCTTATTCCGATGATGGTCCCGGCTACGGATGGGCAATGAACTTCCGTGCTACTATGGCCGATGTGTACGCAGAATATGGAAAAAAGGGTATGTCAATCCGACTTTTTCGTGCACAATAACAAGTAAACCCCATTACTAAGCGGTAACGCTCCCTCAGAGGGAAGTAACCGCTCCATAAGAAGATACGTATCTTTCAATCGAAAGGTGCGTATCTTTCGTTTGAAACATCTGGATCTTTTTAGCAAAAGATCCAGATATTTTTTAGGCGTAGAAATGCCATTTTGCCCCTCAGATTGTATGAAGCGCAGGATACGCTGACAAAAAGACAGTTAACAAACGCTCTATTTTTACTTCTGAAAAGAATTATTTTTTCATTTTAAGCACACTATCAAGATTTATTTCTTACATTTGTCTCAATGTAAGAAAATACTATTTTTTCGAAGCATATTACAAATAAAATATATTGGTTAAGAAAGGAAAAGACAAACAACATGGAAACTAAAATGAGAAACAGACTTCTGTCTGTAGCACTCCTACTGCTCTTTGCTCTACCCGCTTCGGCACAGAGCATTACCTTTACCACCACAAAAAACGTAGGCGATAAAGTAAAACTGGCCATCACAGCAAATGGGGCGGTTACCGCTACGGGACTTACGGAAAAGATAATCGCTGATGGGGAAACACAAACCTACACCCTCACTTCGCAAACTATAAAGATTGAAGGGGCGGGTATTCAGGAATTTGATTGTTCCGGTAACAAGATAAATGCTCTTGAATTATCTAAATGCGATAACCTAAGTTCGTTATACTGCTTTGATAATGAAATAACTAAATTAGATGTTTCGGCTTGCGCCAAGCTGTGGGGACTATATTGTGGCAATAATGCGTTGACAGAATTGAACGTCTCCGGATGTACCAAGCTGGGCGAACTCTTTTGCTTTAAAAATAAATTAACCTCCCTGGACGTATCTTCCTGCACTGAGCTTACCGAGTTCTCCTGCTACACGAACCTACTAACCTCGTTGGATGTATCCGGACACGGTAAGTTAAGCGAATTCAACTGCTACAGCAATAAATTAACCGATCTATCCCTTGCTTCTTGTAATGGCCTCTTATGGCTTGCTTGTGAAGACAACCATTTGAGCTGTGAGAAGATGGAAAAAGTAGTGCAAGAGCTTCCGCAAAGAACGACCTACTTCATGGGCTCTTTCAATGCGCTTACCGATGCGGAAAAGAATGCTACTGAGGGAGAAAGAAACATCCTCACCAAAGACAACGTTCAAGTGGCCGTTAGCAAAAACTGGGATGTCTTTTCCGTTCCTACAGCAGGATCCTATACCCACACAGCCTTTGAAGGACTGGAAGGCACCTGTGCAGATTATCAACCAAAGGCAAATATTACGCTCACAACCACTAAGGAGGTTGGTACAACGATTAAGCTGAAAATCAAAGCAAATGGAGCAGTCATAGCGAAAGGGATCAAGGAAGATATTGTCTTTGATATGGCTAACGACTATACCCTTACCGCACAAACAGTAACGCTTAGTGGCGATATAACATTTTTCGACTGCCACTCCGCCCAGGTATCCTCTCTGAGTCTCGACTGCGCCAACCTAAGTACATTCGCTTGCGAAGAGAACCAACTAAAGGAACTCGATGTATCTAAATGCCCTAATCTGAGCGATTTTTGGTGCTATAAGAATCAGTTAACCAAGCTAAATGTATCGGGATGTACTAAGCTCGATTACATCAATTGCTCGAAGAACCAACTAGCTTCTTTGAATATCTCTTCATGCGGTGCGCTCAGAGTGCTGTATTGCCATGGCAACGCATTAACCCAGCTGGATTTGAGTCAGTGTCCCAAACTAAAAGAACTGAGATGCCATCAAAATAAACTGACTGAATTAGACTTGACTACTTGTGCCAATCTGGAAAAGCTAACCTGCGCAGAGAATAAGTTAACGGCTTTGGATATGTCCCACTGCACTAAACTATTTCAAGTATGGTGCTATGATAACCAAATAGCCTCCCTCGATATGTCAAAATGCAGCAATCTGGAATGGCTCATTGCGTATAAAAACCGCTTGACCTCCGTAAACCTATCCGGATGTGAGAAATTTTCCTTTATCTCATGCGAAGAGAACCTCTTAGGATGCTCCGCTTTAGAGGCTATAGCTGATGCATTACCCGATAGGACATCACTGGCCGCAGGCGCACTGGATGCCGTAACAGCAAATGAAAGAGACATAGCTCCGGGTAGTGGCAATGTATTGACACAGCATGCAGCCCAGGTAGCAAAAGAGAAGAATTGGTATGTGCATTATCTTGAAGCTGCCGGCTCCGATAATGCCACTGACTATGATGGACGAGGCGGAAACTGTACCGATAATGCATTTTCCTTTGTAGTAACCGTTTCGAAGAATGCCAATGGATTGGTAACAGTTAAAGGGACAAAGGACCTTAATGCAGTGACTTATGGTACAGAGCTTACCGTGGAAGTAGCTCCCGAAGCCGGTTATGAGCTGGATAAGCTGATGGCTAACGAGGAGGATATCACCGCAACTAAGCGTTTTGTAGTGAAGAGCAACGTACAAGTTACTGCTACATTTAAGAATGATGCTGAAGCTGTCACACGCGAAAATATTGCCCTCTACCCGAATCCTGCAAATGATAAAGCAAACTTATTCGGAGTAGCTCCGCAAAGTGAAGTAAGCGTATACGGAACAGATGGAGCACGCCTCCTAACCGTTACCGCTGATCAAAGCGGACTCGCTGTATTGCGACTGGAAGGACTGCCCGAAGGCAACTACTTGGTTACTTTCCGTGATGCTATGGGTGTGCTGACTACTCGTCAACTAACCATCAAGCGGTAAAGAATTAAGCACTTACTAAGCGGCTACATCCTGCTATAAGGACACAACCGCGCCACAAAAGGGTACGCACCTTTCCATGGGAAGGTGCGTATCTTTCGTTTATCCTCTACAGAGCAATCCAACCCCTTAGCTGCAACAGTTGTCACCCATACTCCATTTCGGTCCGGATAAAGTACATAGAACTTTCGGGAGAGGCTCTATAAGGCTTCACAGCGTTTTAGGAATAGTTAATTGGCGGCATCGGATACTCGTTTTCTTCATAAATTGTTTGAAAAGAAAGAGGTTTTTGGCAGAACGAATATTTATTACTACATTTCGCACGTTTTAGAGAAATATAATTGAGAAGATGCCTATAAAATACATTTTACAATTACGAATTGGCATAGTAATGGATATATTTTATGATATTATGCTTGCTTAATAAACACCCTTTCTATGCGTGTACCTATAAGATTTAGGATGAAAAGTAAGAGAAAAGCGCATTCCTTATTGAAAAAACGCTAAGTATAGATGTATTAAGAAGCTCATTGATTATGAAAAAACTTACAGGAAAGAATATCAGAGGAGTCCGTTGATGCCGTAAATACGCTATGCTTGGTGGAGATACTTGGTATAGTTCTATAATCCACTTCTTTTGTTTGTCAAGATTATTGCTGTGTATTTACGGCTTAGCAGTCGAAGAAAAGAAACTGTTTCTTCCAGGCGTATCCTATAGAATAGACTAAATAGTATATAAACTATGCGAGCGAAGTAATAATACATGTAAGTACAAAAAAACAATATGAAAACAAATATTATACATAAATTGCTGCTTTTGGCAGCTGCTTTTGTATTTGCTCTATCCACATCAGCACAAAGCAATAATACAACAAGCATTACCCTGACTACAACGAGCCAACCGGGAGAGACTATACGCCTACTGATAAAGGCAAATGGCCCTGTAGTTGCCGAAGGAATTAATGGAGCTGTAAAAACCGATAGTGTATATTATTCCTATCCTATCACCGATAAGACGATCAAATTCGTGGGAGATATTACTAACATCGGCTGCCATTCAAGCAAACTCACTAATATAGATCTTATCAACTGTACAAATCTGGAATCACTGGTTTGCTGGAATAATCAATTGACTTCTTTGGATGTTTCTCAATGTCCCAAACTCAGCTATATTGATTTTCAACGTAATAAAGTTTCAACATTGGATGTTTCTAACTGTACTAAGCTTCAGTACCTGTCTTGTAACAATAATGAACTTACATCCATTAAAGGAATAAACTCTACAGCATTGACTGAAATAGCTTGCTACAGCAACAAATTATCCTCTCTTGATGTCTCTGTTTGCAAAAACCTCAAGATACTAAAATGCCACAACAACAACATAACAGATTTGGACCTTTCAGATTACACTCTTCTGAAACAATTATTCTGCTATAGCAATAAACTCAAATCTCTGAAGATAAAGAATTGCCCTTCTCTAAAAAAGGTTTCTTGCGGTAGTAATTTGCTAAATTGCTCAGTAATGGAAGAAATCGCAGCAAACCTTCCTCAAAGAGACCTTAAAGATAATGCCTCTTTTGATGCTATTACTGATGCCGAAAAAGACGCAGATTTAGAAACTTGCAACGTACTCACAACACATGCAGTAGGTGTTGCCAAGGCTAAAAACTGGAAAGTATATTCCTCTGCTACACCCGGTGCCTATAAGAAAACAGAATATGCCGGACGCGATGTCACCTGTACAAACAATAGCTCCAAAATCACATTTACAACTGATAAAAAAGTTGGAGAGACCATTAAAATAATGCTCACAGCAAAAGGGGACGTATCGGTTACCGGACTGAGTGGTGCAGAAAAAATTGCGGTCGCTTATTATGGAGAGTATAAACTGACATCGCAGACGGTTACATTAACTGGTGAGATACTATCTTTCGGATGTAACAAAGGGCAGCTAAAGACGCTTGATGTCTCTGAATGTCCCTCATTAACTTGGATTGATTGCTATGGCAACAACCTAACTCAATTAGATGTATCCAACTGCCCTGAATTAATTCACTTGTATTGTAATGCCAATCAATTGACTGCTCTTGATGTAACAAAGTGCCTAAAGATGAAAGAATTAGATTGCTATAACAATAAAATTACCTTTTTAGACCTATCCAAAAATACAGAGCTGACCTCTCTATTCTGTTATGCAAATCGATTAACTTCCTTGGACCTCACAGCGTGTAAAGAAATGAAGCACTTGTCGTGCTATGCGAATAGTCTAAACACTTTAAAGATCCAGAATTGCACAAATCTAAGAGGATTGGAGTGCAGCGGTAACAAACTAACCTCATTAGATGTAACAAATTCCCCTAGCTTAATTAACCTTGCATGTTCCGGGAATTTACTCACCAACTTAGATATATCGAAATGCTCACTACTCAGTACCCTATTTTGTGATGGAAATAATATCAAATGCTCCGAAATGGAGAAGATAGCCATTGCTCTTCCCCAAAAGAAATCCGGGCTAACGGGAGATTTTATTGCAGTCACTGAAGCTGAAAAGAATAGCGATACACAAAGCGGCAACACCATAACTAAGCATGCTGTAGACATCGCTAAATCCAAAGGATGGAATGTATATTCTGTAACTAAGATGGGCGAAGAGAAAGGAACCCTTTATTCCGGAAGGGACGGTAATTGTACCGACAATGCTCTTTCCTTTGCAGTAACCGTATCAGAAAATGCCAACGGACGAGTAACGATTAAGGGTGCTGCCAACCTTGAAGCAGTGCCTTATGGTACAGAACTTACCGTAGAAGTGGCTCCCGAAGCCGGTTATGAGCTGGATAAGCTGATGGCTAACGAGGAGGATATCACCGCAACTAAGCGTTTTGTAGTGAAGAGCAACGTAAAAGTTACTGCTACATTTAAGAATGGTGCCGAAGCTGTCACACGCGAAAATATTGCCCTCTACCCGAATCCTGCAAGCAGCGAAGCAAACTTATTCGGAGTAGCTCCGCAAGGTGAAGTAAGCGTGTACGGAACGGATGGGGTACGTCTCCTAACCGTTACTGCTGATCAAAGCGGACACGCTGTATTGCGACTGGAAGGACTGCCCGAAGGCAACTACTTGGTTACTTTCCGTGATGCTATGGGTGTGCTGACTACTCGTCAACTAACCATCAAGCGGTAAAGAATTAAGCACTTACTAAGCGGCTGCTTCCCTCAAGGAGACGCAACCGCGCCACAAAAGGGTACGCACTCTGCTGATGAGTACGTACCCTTTTGTGCAGGAATCGAGAGACGAAGGGATTAACCAATGAGAGAAAGAAAAAAGGAATGATCCCAAGATCACTCCTTCACTATTTTAATAAGTAGTATTATGTAAAGTATGTGACCCCGGAGGGATTCGAACCCTCGACCCACTGATTAAGAGTCAGTTGCTCTACCAACTGAGCTACGGAGTCGCGCCAACAGAATATTTGCCTGACAGCGAATGCAAAGGTAACAGATTATTTTGAAATAAACGCAAAAGATACCCCTTTCCCGATATTTTTCTCTCTATTTTCTCACTTTTGAGAAAACTAATTCTGCACCCATAGAGGTTATTATGCATTGTAATATTCAGTATATCAATCTGTTACAGAATATTTCTTTTGCAAGATTGACTTAGCGATCCCACACACTAAATACACGTCTCGCCTCTCCGAAAAAAGGTGCTTATTTGAACTTTCCTACCTTTTGGAGTGTTGTGTAATACAATGTATACCCTCTAAAAGAGGGTTGATAAAATTGGATGACTACAATAAGGAAATACGATATCATTGTGATCGGGGGCGGTCATGCCGGTTGTGAGGCCGCCGCTGCTTCTGCTAAATTGGGTTTGCATACGCTGCTTATTACTTCCGATATGAGCCGCATAGCTGCCCTGAGCTGCAATCCTGCAATGGGAGGAATTGCCAAAGGGCAAATAGTGCGCGAAATAGATGCACTCGGAGGAATGACCGGAATATTAAGCGACAAAGCAACACTGCAATTCCGTATGCTCAACCGAAGTAAGGGACCTGCTATGTGGAGCCCCCGAGCACAACTCGATAAAGACTATTTCTCCATCCTCTGGCGCAATGAACTTACGCATACAGATTCGCTAGAAATAATACAAGATACCGTAAGAAACCTTATCATACAGAATAAAAGGGTAAAAGGCGTAGTAACCGACCTATGGGGGGAAATACAAGCATCGCGTATAATCCTTTCGGCAGGTACGTTTCTTCGCGGGATTATGCACTTCGGAGCCGAGCAATTCCCGGGAGGAAGGATTGGCGAACCACCGGTCAATGCACTGACAGAGCAGCTCTCTGACTGTGGTATAGCAACCGATAGGATGAAAACGGGCACTCCACCGCGCATTAATATACGTACTGTAGACCTATCCCTTGCCGAAATACAGCATGGCGACTCAGAAGCAAGAGGATTCTCCTTTATGCATACGGCAAGTGTTTTCCCACAGCAACCCTGCTATGTACTACACACCAATGCAGCGTGTCATGCCATTCTACAGCAGGCCATTGACGAAGGTCTATCGCCCCTTTATAATGGTCAAATTCACTCCATTGGACCACGTTATTGCCCAAGCATTGAGACAAAAATAGTAACCTTCGCAGGAAGAGACCATCATCAACTCTTCTTAGAGCCGGAAGGACATGAATCCAATGAATACTATTTAAACGGATTTTCTTCCTCCCTACCGCCGGAAGTTCAATTGGCTGCACTACGCACCATACCGGCTTTTCAAAATGTGCGTTTCTTCAAACCGGGATATGCTATTGAATACGACTTTTTCGATCCTACACAACTAAAGCCAACGATGGAGTCTTTGCTCATAGATGGACTCTACATGGCAGGACAGGTTAATGGGACCACAGGATACGAAGAAGCAGCTTGCCAAGGACTGATGGCAGGAATCAATGCGGCTCTATCCCTACTGTATACTGACAAGGAGCTTATTCTAAAGAGAAATGAAGCCTATATAGGAGTACTCATTGATGATCTGGTGACCAAAGGAGTAGATGAACCCTACAGAATGTTCACCTCGCGGGCAGAGTTTAGAATTTTGCTAAGACAGGACAATGCAGATAGTAGGCTTACCCCTATGGGACACGCTGTAGGCTTGGTAAATAGTGCCCGATACGAAGCTTTTTGTCGCAAAGAAGAGCAAATAAAGTCTCTCATCCAATACATCACATCACTCTCCGTAACGCCAGAAGAGATGAATCATTTACTACGTACAGTGGAGGACTCCGAATTACGTCAAGGCGTGAAACTGCGGGAACTGCTGCTCCGTCCAAAGCTTTCGCTTGAAAGTTTGAGTAGTGCACTCCCTTCCTTGCGAGAAAAAATGGAAGAAGCTAATAGCGTTGCACCCGAAGTAAGTGAATCAGCAGAAATAGCTATCAAGTATCAAGGTTACATAGAGCGTGAGCAAATGGAGGCAGAAAGATTATTACGCATGGAAAACCTCCGCTTAGGTGACCGATTAGACTACGCCTCAATAGAGAGCCTCTCTACAGAAGCCAGACAAAAGTTGCAACGAATTAAACCGTTGTCGCTGGCACAAGCAGCTCGCATCCCAGGCGTTTCTCCGCACGATATTTCGGTACTCTTAGTACTTCTCAAACAATAAGTATTTGTTTCACGTGAAACTAAATAAGGAAGATGGGAATGCTCTCAAGCTAAAAATCTCGCTACTACCCGAAAGCCCCGGTGTATACCAATACTTGGATGCAGAGGGAAATATAATATATATCGGGAAAGCGAAGAATCTAAAGCGAAGGGTGAGCAGCTATTTCAATAAAGAGCATCTTGATAGAAAAACGCAACGATTGGTAGAAACTATCAAGGATATGAGATTCTTTGTGGTGAAAACAGAGAGTGATGCTCTTCTCCTTGAGAACAATCTCATTAAAACCTACCAACCTAAATACAATATTCTCCTCAAAGACGATAAGAGCTATCCCTCAATAATGCTCAGTAAGGGCGACTTTCCGCGAATCGCTGTAGTACGAAATATAGATCAGAGCAAAGGGGTGTACTACGGACCTTATACTAATGTCGCACAAGCCAGGAGATTAGTTTGGTTAGTTAGAAATCTATACAAAATAAGAACCTGCCGCCTTCCGCTTGCAAGAGAACGTATTGCACAAGGTAAGTACAACG
The DNA here is from genome assembly GCA_947290775.1 of uncultured Bacteroidales bacterium. Classification (GTDB taxonomy): domain Bacteria; phylum Bacteroidota; class Bacteroidia; order Bacteroidales; family Porphyromonadaceae; genus Porphyromonas; species Porphyromonas miyakawae. Next base: position 21,334 of record CAMYPM010000010.1, read on the forward strand.
TTTGCCTACAATACCACATCAAACGCTGTAAAGCCCCATGTGTAGGAAAGATAAGCAAGGAGGATTATGCAGAAAGCATTCGCAAAGCAGAAGAGCTCATAAAGGGAGACATAAGCAAAGTATATAAAGAAGAGTTTGCCCGAATGCAAAGTCTCGCCAATGAGGAGCGTTACGAGGAGGCAGAAGAGGCCCGGCAGATAATAGAATTTCTCAAGAGCTACGATGCACAAGAGACGGTTATCCACAACCATTACGGGAAAATAGTTGCCTTTAGCTATAAAGAAGTAGAGAAGCGTGCCTACGTAAATCTCTTATCCGTACAGAATGGTGCTATTCGTTTTTTAGTAACTGAGGAGTGGCATAAGGCATTAGAAGAGGAAAAAGAGGAAATCTTTGCCACTATTATTACGGATATGATGGAGCGCTTTGCCCTTGAATCAACAGAAATCATTCTACCTTTTTCCATTGACTGGCTGCAAGAGCGATACAAAATAACGATTCCGCAAAGAGGAGATAAACTAAAACTTCTCAAGCTCTCTGAAGCAAATGTAGATGCTTACATAAAAGAAAAAGAGAAGCAACAGGATAAACTAAATCCGGAACAAAGAAAACTCCGTTTGATGAAACAGATGCAAGTGGACTTACAACTCAATAAACTACCCCGTCACATTGAATGCTTCGACAACTCCAATACGTTGGGCGCACAACCTGTTTCTGCTTGCACAGTATTTAGAGATGGCAAACCTTCGAAAAGCGAGTATAGAAAGTTCCACGTGAAACAGGTAGTTGGACCGGATGATTACGCTACAATGAAGGAAGTAATCACAAGAAGATACCAAAAATTAGAGGAAGAGGAGCGACAATTTCCTGATCTTATCGTGATAGACGGTGGCAAAGGTCAGCTAAAAAGTGCATTAGAAGCATTAGAAGAACTAAGAATAGACACGAAGAACATTGATATAATTGGCTTAGCTGAAAGATTAGAAGAGGTATATATCCTAGGTGATAGCCAACCCATGATACTAGCACGCAATAGCGAAACACTCCGTGTACTGAAGCATATTAGGGATGAAGCACACCGCTTTGGGATTACTTTTCACCGATCACTCAGAGCAAAGGCGCAGCAAGTATCGGCTCTTGACGGCATTCCTGGTATTGGACCGAAACGAAAGGAAATACTGCTCAAGCACTTTGGCAGTGTAACCCGGATAAAAGCTGCAGAAGAGGAAGAAATAAAAGAGCTTGTAGGCAGTAAAAGTGCAGAAGCAATAAAAAAATTCTTTACGCAAAAAGAGGGAAAAAACATCAAGGATTAAATGCTTATCTTTGGCATATGAAAGTAGTTGTACAGAGAGTAAAGGAAGCATCTGTAGAGGTTGAGGGAAGAACGATCTCATCAATAGGGAACGGACTTTTACTGTTAGTTGGCTTCACACACGACGATACGGAAGAAGATATTGCACGCTTCACCAAAAAGATCGTAGCACTTCGTATTTTCGATGATGAAGCAGGGGTAATGAATAGAAGTGTACAAGAGGTGTCAGGCTCTATATTAGCAGTGAGTCAATTTACGCTGTATGCGAATTGCAAAAAAGGGAATCGCCCCAGCTACATAGCGGCTGCCCCCGGAAATATCAGCGAACCGCTATATGAACGATTTTGTGAGCAATTGGAGGAAGCCATGCCCGGTCGTATACAGAGAGGTAAGTTCGGGGCTGATATGAAAGTCAAGCTACTTAATGACGGGCCGGTAACTATTATTTTGGACAGCACACAAATCAAGTAAAGCAAATGACAATAAACGAGTATCAACATATTGTAGATCAATGGATTAAACAATATGGAGTACGTTATTTTTCCCCACTGACTAACATGGCCATCCTCACAGAAGAGACAGGAGAAATAGCGCGTATTATGGCACGTGCCGAAGGGGATCAGAGCTGGAGTGAAAGAGATAAAGAGCGGTTTGCTATTACCCCGGAGAACGAAACGGAGCGGGCAAAGGAGCTTTTAGCCGACGAATTGAGTGATCTTATGTGGGTAGCGACCTGCATAGCCAACTATTACCATATTGATTTAGATAAGGCACTTAAAGCCAATATAGAGAAGAAAACAAAACGTGACAAGGTGCGTCACATAAACAATAATAAATTGACCCATAAAACAGATGAATAAGAAAGAGAAAAAACACGAGCATCCTATCAATAATAAGTACCAGGAAGCATTCGACTCTTTCCTGCCTGCCGGTACAAAAGCTTCTATTGAACGCAGTGTAGCAGATATTATTGAGAAAGAGTATGACAAAGCTTACACAGCATCAACGCTACGCTTTCTCTATAGCACGATAGACCTCACTACACTATCGCCAAAAGACAATAAAACGAGCATTCACAACTTTGTAGAAGCGGTCAATAAAAAGTACGAATCAAAAGAAAACAACCTACCTTCAGTAGCGGCTATTTGTGTTTATCCCGCTCATATAAAGCAGGTTAAGGCGGAATTAAAGGATCCCTCGGTACGTATTGCATCGGTAAGTGGCGGATTCCCGGCTTCTCAGACTCTAATGGAAACAAAGCTGATGGAGACAAGCTTTGCCGTTACTGACGGAGCAAACGAAATCGACATTGTACTCAATATAGGGGAATTCTTAGACGAAGACTGGCAAAATGTAGATTTAGAAATTAGGGAGCAAAAGGAACACGCCACGCACGCAAAGCTTAAAGTAATCATCGAAAGTGGACTCTTAGAGGATCCGGAACTGATCCGTCGTGCTGCCATTATGTCTATCTTCAGTGGTGCTGACTTCGTAAAGACTTCTACCGGAAAGGACTGTCCCGGAGCCACGTTAGAGGCAGCTTATACCATTGCAAGAGTGATCAAAGAGTATTACGATAAGTTTGATGTACGTTGCGGGATAAAGGTATCCGGTGGCATCCGCACACCTCAGGAGGCGGTTAAGTACTATTGTATCATCAAGAGTGTACTTGGAGAAGAGTGGCTCACCAATGAACTCTTCCGTATTGGCGCAAGTAGCTTAGAAGGAAACCTTCGCAAAGCAATTAGCGAAATGGAAGGCTAAATAGCCTTTACCGGAATGTGTATCCATATACATCCGTCATAGGCAAAAGAAAGACTAAAAACAGATAGGCACGAGCGAAATAGTTCACTCGTGCCTTTTTTATGGTCTCGTCTTGCTTTAGAGATGCTTTATTAGAAAACTCCCGTATTATTCAGTAATAGAACCGTATAAGCTACGTAGCATAGAAGCAAAATAGCCCCTTCATATCGCATTATTTTTCGTTTGCCAAAGAAGAAGGCACAGAAAAGGAGCAAAAGCGGAGCGGCCACTACCATTATAAAGTCAAGCCTTGTAATACCGCTTACAGGTAGGGGATTAATCATTGAGACAACTCCCAGTATCAAGAGAATATTGAAAATACAGCTACCCACTATATTACCCACTGCCATATCGGCATCGCCTTTGAGTGCTGCAGCAATAGAGGTAGCCAACTCAGGAATACTGGTACCCAATGCTACGATGGTAAGTCCTATGAATGCCTCACTCACACCCAGTAATTTGGCAATCTGTACAGCTTGTTCAGTAAAATACTTTCCGCCTACTACGAGCAACCCTAAACCGATCAAAACAAGGAGAGAGGACTTCCATAAAGGTGTAGGTAACACTTCCGGTTCAATCGGGTCCTCCTTAATTTTCTCTACTACACGTTCTTCGCGTCTTTTACCCAACCAAACCGTATAGATAAGAAATAGGATAAAGAGAACGAAAAATATAGTTCCCTCCCACCAAGATAAAGTTGATGAATCAACGAATCCCAATTCTTTATCCAAACAGAAAAACCAAAGCAGAAGTGAAACAAAGAGTAAGAAGGGCAATTCATACCATGCAGTGCTCTTGGCCACTCGAAGGGGACGAAGTAAGGCAGTAATTCCTAAAATGAGGAATATATTGAGGATATTGCTGCCCAATATGTTTCCAATGGATATATCTCCGCTTCCCTGTATTGCCGCTGACAAACTAACGGTTAACTCCGGCATGGACGTCCCCATAGCGACTACGGTTAGCCCGATTACCAGTGTAGATACATTCAGTTTCAAAGCTATGGCAGCAGCTCCCCGCGTGAGCAAATTAGCACCATAGCCAATTACTACAATGCAAATGATAAGTAGCAGAGAAGGTAGTAGTAATTCAGTCATTTACTTCTTTAATTACAGATAACAATTTCTATGACGAAGGTACAAAAAGAAGTGGATACTAATAAAAAACAACTGTTGATAATACGTTGATAACTACTCAAAAAGTTGTTCGTAACGTGTAGATAAGTTTTTGTTAAATAACTTGCTTTTGTCCTTTTCTTTTCTATCCAAAGTACAAATGAAATAACCAAGGAAAAGAAGCAAAACTTTTCAACTATTTATCAACAGAGATATGAACATACACATTGCGCTACTGATGCGGGTATTGAGCGGTATCAACAGCTTCAACGCCATTATTATTATGATTAGTATCTATATTATCCTATAAAGTAATATACAATAAAGGGCGATAAGGAGTAGATAAAAAAGAATTCTATAGAGTAGAAATAAAAAAGGCAGCACACCCACCGATGCACCGCCGCTTTACTGAGTAGCGAGGAGAGGATTCGAACCCCTGACCTCCGGGTTATGAGCCCGGCAAGCTACCACTGCTCCACCTCGCAATCACACGCATTCAGAATAAAAAATCCCCGACGTACGAGGAGTACTTCACCTGAACGACTACAAAGGTAGTCAACTTTTCTCTAAAAACAAAAATACTTGAGCATACACTCATTGCTGGTTGTTTCTTTTATTGTTTGCTTTTGTGATACGAATCAGAGGGCGTTTTCCGTCTTCTCCACAACCATCGGCAAATTCTCTAAGTACCTGCTTGAAAATTGATCTGTATCTTTTGGGCAAAACTTTCTGATGTTTCATTTCAAATATCTATATCTTTTGATGGATAGGTACAGATCTTTTGGCAAGAGGCTTCCACTGCTCTCTACATGTAAAGGGGTTTTGCTACCTTTGCATAGAGTAGTACATTCTCTAAGAATAAGTTATAGCGATGAATCATCCTCTTTATCTCTACAATACGCTAACCCGTAAAAAGGAGCAGTTTATACCCATTAATCCGCCTCATGTAGGCCTTTACGTATGTGGTCCTACTGTTTATGGCGATGCCCATTTAGGTCATGCCCGTCCGGCCATTACTTTTGATGTGCTCTTCCGTTATTTACAGCACTTGGGATATAAGGTGCGTTATGTACGCAATATAACCGATGTAGGACACTTAGAAGGCGATGCTGATGAAGGGGAGGACAAGGTATCGAAGAAGGCACGCTTAGAGCAGTTGGAGCCTATGGAGGTGGTGCAGTACTTCACTTTACGGTATCATGCAGCCATGAATGCCCTCAATGTACTGCCGCCCAGCATTGAGCCGCGTGCTTCCGGACATATCATTGAGCAGATAGCCCTCATTCAAGAGATTTTAGATGCCGGCTTCGCTTATGTGAGCGAGGGTTCTGTCTATTTCGACCTACCCAAATACAGTAAATCTTATCAATACGGAGAGCTAAGCGGACGGCAGTTAGACGAAATGCTGAGCCAAACACGTACACTGGATGGTCAGGATGAGAAACGCAACCCATTGGATTTTGCACTTTGGAAGAAAGCTAAGCCGGAGCATCTGATGCATTGGCCCTCTCCCTGGAGCGAAGGATTTCCCGGTTGGCATCTGGAGTGTACCGCTATGGGACGTAAATACTTGGGTAACGAGTTTGATATTCACGGAGGGGGTATGGACTTGATGTTTCCCCATCATGAGTGTGAGATAGCGCAAGCTAAAGCAGCCGAAGGACATGCCATTGTCCATTATTGGATGCACAACAACATGATCACGATTGAGGGAAAAAAGATGGGTAAGAGCTTGGGTAATTTCATTACACTGGAGCAGTTTTTTACAGGCGACCACCCGAAGCTAATCGCTGCCTATAGTCCGATGACTATACGCTTCTTTATCCTTGGTGCTCATTATCGCGGTACGGTAGACTTTAGTAACGAAGCCTTGGAGGCAGCGCATAAGGGATACGAGCGTTTGATGGATGCCAATGTTGTACTTGATACAATTGCCCCAAAAGAGAGTAGTAGCTTTACCATAGAGCCCTATCAAAAAGCGCTTGAGGAGGCTATGCAGGATGACTTGAATACCCCGATTGCTATTGCCCAGTTATTTGAAATAGCTAAGCAGATTAATCGTCTCAAGAGTGGTGACGAAACACTTTCCGAGACCGACTTATCGGCTTTAAAGAGTCTTTTCCGCACCTATTTGTTTGATATTTTAGGGCTAAAGGATGAGCGAGATAGTAGTGCAGCCGGATTGGAGGCCTACCACGGAGCCGTAGAGTTGCTCTTGGAAGTACGTACAGAGGCAAAAGCCAAGAAAGATTGGACAACGAGTGATTTAATCCGCGACAAGCTTTCTGCCTTGGGCTTTGTACTGAAGGATACCAAAGAGGGTACTGAGTGGCAACTTAAAGAGTAGTATGCTGCTATCCTTTATCGTCCCCGTTTATAACCGTCCGGAGGAGGTAGATGAATTGCTTGCTAGCTTGCAGCAGCAGGGTGTAAGCAACTTTGAGGTTATTATCGTCGAGGATGGGAGTACCCGCTCCAGTAAAGAGGTAGTGTCACACTACAAAGAGCATCTCCATATACACTATATTGAGACCCCTAACGGGGGTCCCTCCAAAGCACGTAATGTAGGTGCCTTGGCAGCAGAGGGGCAGTGGTTGGTATTCTTAGACTCTGATGTCGTACTTCCTGAAGGCTATGTGTTGGCCCTACAGGAGGGAATAGCTTGTAGCAATGCCGTTTTGGTTGGAGGGCCGGATCGTGCAGCTGACGATTTCACCGCATTGCAAAAGGGTATTAACTATGCGATGACCTCACCTCTTACTACCGGTGGGATAAGAGGCGGTAAGAAACATAAGCATTATTGTCCCCGCACTTTCAATATGGGTGTGGAGCGAGGTATGTTTGAGCAGCTGAAGGGCTTTGATGAAGCTATGCGCTTCGGGGAAGATGTAGACTTCTCCATGCGTGTTTATGAGGCCGGAGGAGCAGTGGCTCTAATACCCAACGCCTGGGTATATCATAAGCGTCGTACCGACTTCCGTAAGTTTTTTAAGCAGGTGTACAATAGTGGTGCAGCGCGTATAGACCTAACTCAGCGGCACGAAGGCTCTTTGAAGTTGATCCATTTACTACCCTCTTTTGCCACGGTGCTGTTCGTTCTTTTTGTGTTAGTAGGCTTTTGGCATCCCCTATTATGGGTTTTGCTGCTACTCTTTGCCTTATTAGTAGGAATAGATTCTTTTTATCGTACCCGGAGTTATTCGGCTTCGCTCTATGCCATACCGGCTACCTTTATTCAAGTAACAGGATATGGATCAGGACTAATAATAGCCGCTTGGCAAAGCCTTATACATAAGAAGCGCGGATATAACGCCTTTAAGGATAGCTTTTACGAATAACATTCTCCATCCAATGAAAATATTTTCCGACCGAACCAAGCTTCTTCGCATAGGACGCTATGCCCTCATTGTGCTTTGCTTTGCACTCATTGCTACCCTATACTTTACCCCTGCCACCTTTGAAGGGCGTACCCTCTATCGACAGGATGTGGAGGGTGCAGTTGGTATGGGTACCGATGCGCGTAAGTTTTATGAGAAAACAGGCGAACGCTCCTACTGGACCAACAGTATGTTTGGAGGAATGCCCATGTACCAGATAGCACCCGAGTATCCCTCTACCAATGCATTGAGTACTATTCAAGGCGCCTATACACTATCGAAGCCCTTAAACTTGCTGGGAGACTATCCGTGGCTACTCTTCGGACTATTGATCGGCTTCTTTATTCTAATGAAGGTACTCCGAGTTAACGACTGGATTGCTCTCTTTGGTAGTATAGCTTGGTGCTTCTCTTCCTACTTTGTGATCCTTATTTCCGCAGGGCATATTTGGAAGCTTATGACTCTTATGTACATACCGCCTACCATAGCCGGCATGATACTGATCTATCGCGGAAAAAGATGGTGGGGGGCGTTCCTTTTAGCTCTATTCACAGCACTGCAAGTACTAAGCAACCATGTACAGATGACTTATTACTTTCTCTTTGTGATGGCAGCCCTTGTCATAGCATTCCTTGTGGAGGCGATCCAAAAGAAAACATTTAAGCATTTTATAATCTCTACTTGTGTGGCATTAGGTGCCGGATTGATCGGTGTAGCAGTGAATAGCAGCAATTTATACCATACCTATCAATACAGCAAAGAGACTATGCGTGGGGGCAGTGAGCTTACGGCATCTTCTGAAAGCAATGCAGATGGAGTGAATGCCTCAGGGCTGAGTAAGGAGTATATCACCCAATGGAGTTACGGAGTAGGCGAGACGCTTTCGCTGCTGGTACCTAATATTCGCGGGGGTGCTTCCGAACCTATCGGAGTCAACCCCAAGAGATTGGAAAAGATACAACCCGAGCTGCGTCAAACTGTCGCTCAGAGTCCATCCTATTGGGGCGAACAACCTTTTACAAGTGGCCCTGTGTACGTAGGTGCCTTCCTGCTTTGTATGGCTATATTTGGGTTCTTTGTGGTAAGAGGACCTATTAAATGGGGATTGCTTATAGTGACTATTCTCTCCGTTATGCTCTCGTGGGGGAAGAACTTTATGCCACTGACGGACTTTTTCATACAATACTTTCCACTGTACGACAAGTTTCGCTCGGTATCCTCCTTTTTGGTGGTCGCTGAGTTTACCCTACCCATTATGGCGGCACTCGCTTTTGTGGAAATAGTGCACAATAAGAATATACTGAAAGAGCGCAAAGTAGCGACTGCTATCTCTTTTGGATTGCCCCTACTCATTACACTTGTACTGGCACTCTTCCCCTCAGTTGCCGGAAACTTTATATCACAATTTGAAGCCGAGCAGCTCCGTCCGCTGATTGCACAAGATCCTATTTACGGCTCCCTCCGTGATGCTTTGGTAACGGCACGCAAGAGTATGTTGGTCAGTGATGCTTGGCGGGGCTTCTTTGTAATAGCGATCGGCGCTTTGCTGCTTATTGTTTTCACGAAGGGTGCCCTCAGCAACCGGAAAAATTCAACCACGATAATGACAGGGCTTATGACTATTGCGCTGCTCATTGATATGTGGCCTATTGCAAAGCGTTACTTGAATGACGATATGTTTCGTCACAACGAGCATATAACTGCTGCTGCGCACCCTCTTACCGCCGCCGATAAAGAGATACTTAGTGAGGCTAAGCCGGCAGATAGGGTACTCAATCTGACAGTCAATACCTTCAACGATGCCACAACCTCTCTTTGGCACCTCAGTGTAGGTGGATACCATGCGGCAAAGCTACAGCGCTACCAGGATCTTATTGACCGACAATTGGCTAATATGAACCCGGAGGTGCTCAATATGCTCAATACCCGCTTCTTCATAGTTCCCTCAGAAGACAAAACAAAGCAGATCGTACAGCGCAATCCGGATGCATACGGCCCGGCTTGGTTCGTATCAGAATACAAAATAGTACCTACTCCGGATGAAGAAATGTCAGCTTTGTCTACGGAGCATTTGGGTGCTACTGCAATTATAGACCGACGCTTTGCTTCCGATGAACTAAAGGCATTGCCGACCATTAAGGATTCCACAGCTACTATATCCCTAAAACATTACCAACCCAACGAAGCGGTCTATGAAACCAATAGCACCACACCTCAGCTGGCTCTTTTTAGTGAAGTGTATTATCCGAAAGGGTGGAAAGTATATTTAGATGGAGATCCGAAGCAATCGGTAAATATGCTGAGAGCAGACTGGATACTCAGAGCAGCGGTTATCCCTTCGGGAGCACATACTATTACATTCCGCTTCGATCCACCCTCTTTGCATCGCACAGAGCTTGTAGCCTTTATAGCTTTTGCACTACTGATATTGCTTTTTGTGGCTGCTATTACTGTGCCACTTCTTCAGAAAAGAACAAAACAATTAGATAATCAAACGACAGCATGAAACGAATCTTGCAGTATGCTGCAGCGATCTTTGCGCTGACTATGCTCTCAGCCTGCAGCCCAAAGCTTAAGCCACTCAGCAGCGAGCTATTCTCCCTAACCCCCAATCCGCCTGAGGTTGTAGGTAAAGAAGTGCCCTACAGTGTAGCGGTAAGCATACCTGCTAAGTGGATGCATAAGGATGTATCACTGCGTATCACCCCCGTCCTGCGTTATTCAACGGGAGAGATTTGGGGGTCTTCGGCTATGCTTCAGGGCGAAGCTGTAAGAGATAATAATCCTGTAATTGCTTATTCCACAGGGGGAATGCGCACCATTAGCGGGTCTTTTCTTTACGATCCCAAGGCAGCAGAGAGTGATCTGTACATTACTTTCCGAGCATCACGTGATGGCAAGCAGTTACCTTTGAAGCCGGTTAAGCTCTCTTCCGGTATTATTACTACAGCTACCCTTGCCGACATTCAGACTACCCCGGCGGCTTTTGCTGAAGATCGCTTCCAACGTGTAGTAACGGAGCGCATAGATGAGGATATTAAATTTCTACTTGAAAGTAGCGTAATCCGCCCTTCAGAGAAGCGTAAGCCGGAGTTAATAGCTTGGAAGAAACGAGTAGAGGAAGCAAAAGCGGCTCCCAATCAAAGTGTATCGGTAGAAGTATCCTCCTATGCATCTCCCGAAGGTGGTGTTAAGCTTAATGAAAAGCTCTCTAAGCATCGTGAAGAGAGTACAACCCGCCTCATTGAAAAAGAGTTGGGAAAAGGGAATACAGACCTTCCTATTAGAGCTACCTATACTGCTCAGGACTGGGATGGATTCCGTGCTTATGTAGAAGCGAGTGATTTACCCGACAAAGAACTCGTTTTGCGTGTATTAAGCATGTATAGTGATCCGGAAGAGCGTGAACGGGAAATCCGTAATATCAGTGTGGTGTATGATCGGATAAGTAAAGAGATTTTGCCACAGCTGCGTCGCTCTCGCATTACTGCTATCATAGAGACCACGGGCAAGAGTGATGAAGAGCTTACTGATTTGTTACGCAGCAATCCCGCTTCCCTCAATGTGGAAGAGCTACTTTATGCTATTTCGTTGGAGCGTAGTGAAAAGGATAGGGTAGCATACTATCAGCGTGCCGCACAGCTCTATCCGGAAGATTCTCGCGCTACTAATAACTTAGCTGCAATAGCTATCCAACAGGGCAATTTATCGGAAGCTGACCGACTGCTCAATAGTATAAAAGGTACAGGCGCTGAGAGCCAAGTACGATTAAATCGTGCACTGCTTCTCATCCATGAAGGACGGCTGGAGGATGCAGCAGAAGAGGTAGACAAAGCAGAAGCTTCTGCAGCTAAACAGGAAGTGCTGGGTCTACTCCAACTCAAGCAGGGCAAGCACAACGAAGCTGCCTCTACGCTCAAAGAGAGCCACAGTACTACAGCAGCCATTGCACAAATTATGACGCATAACTATGCACGAGCCATTGACCTATTGGATAATGCCGTACCGGCTACAGCTCTTACTCACTACCTCAAGGCTGTTTGTTATGCACGGCAGAACAGTGCCGCTCAAGCAGCTACCGCTTTGTCTGAAGCTATTCTACTGAACCCCTCGCTTCGAAGCAAAGCACGCAGTGATGCAGAGTTTCGCAATATTCGCAATAGTCAGGCAATAGCTCGCCTGCTGGGTCGCTGATCAACTGCTGTAACACTACAAACTGAGAAGGTTGGGGAAGCGTATAGGCTCTCCAACCTTCTTTTATTTCTTGTTAGCTCCTAACGAAATACCGGAGCGCTACAAGCTATATCCTCATTGGACTTTCGTAAGTAGGTACTCTTTTGAAAAATATTGTCCGAAGAAAGGAACGCATAAAGGTAAATGAATCAACTATTGTTCCAAGTGTGTCGCCTAATGATGCTGTCTCTATTCGTCAGTAAGCACGACTTCGCTTTATCTGCATTTCATTTTTTTGAGCCAAGGTGTCCCTTAACCTCTGCCATACGATACTCATCCATCATTTGAAGTATCTCCTCTACCTCTTTCGAAGCGTTCTCAAGCAGGCGTAGTACTTCTGCCCGACGGTCGATATTCTCCTCTTGACCGGATTGAAGAGCCGCTATTACGCCTCGCCGGCTTAGATGCTTATTGCGTATCAGGTAGTGTATTTGCTTAAGCTTATCAACCTCTTTCTGTCGATAACGCTTTACCCCCTTTTGTGAATGAGGTGCATTGATCTTATAGGTTTTCTCCCAGTAGCTAATTGTTGCAATAGATTCATTGAGTAACTCAGCAACCTCAGTGGCACTATAGTACAATTTGAAATCCTTCTCTGCCATACTTGTCACACTGTATTGATACGTATTAATTGGCTTCTGAGAGCTTTTCTTTTAGGAAGCGGGCTGTATAGGAGTCGGGGCAAAGTGCAACTGCTTCGGGCGTTCCCTCTGCTACTATATAGCCGCCTTCTGCACCGCCTTCAGGGCCAAGGTCAATGATCCAGTCAGCACACTTGATTACCTCCATATTATGCTCTATAATCACCACTGTGTGTCCTGCCTCAACCAATGCATCAAAGCACTCCATAAGTCTACTGATATCGTGAAAGTGCAGCCCTGTAGTAGGCTCATCAAAGAAGAAAAGCGTAGGTTCGCTGCGCGTCTTTGATAAGTAATAAGCGAGCTTAAGGCGCTGATTCTCACCACCGGAGAGCGTAGAGGTGCTTTGTCCTAACTTAATATATCCCAAGCCTACCCTTTGCAAAACCTTTAGGATAGCTACAATGGAGCCTGACTGAGGTGCAGACGAATGCTCTGTAAAGAAGTCTACCGCCTGATTGACACTCATCTCTAATAGCTCAAATATATTAACGCCGGCATAAGTCACGTCCAGTATCTCTTTCTTGAAGCGCTTGCCGTCACACTCCGAGCATATCAGCGTAAGGTCTGCCATAAATTGCATTTCTATGGTCACGGTACCTTCTCCCTTGCACTCTTCGCATCGTCCACCGGGTCGGTTAAAGCTAAAGAAATAGGGCTGATAACCCATCTGCTTAGAAAGGGGTTGCTCGGCATAAAGCTCACGGATAGCATCATAAGCACCCATATAAGTAACCGGGTTGCTACGGGTAGTCCTGCCTGCATTATTCTGATCTACGTATATAGCAGCCTGGATATGGCTTATATCTCCTCCAAGTATCTTCTGCTTAGCTCCCTGCTGCAGCTCTTCTCTTCCTAAGGGAGCACCTTCTTTTCTATCCAAATAGCGAAGTGTCTCTTGATAAAGCACGTCCCGCACAAGTGTACTTTTCCCCGATCCGCTCACTCCTGTCACCACGGTAATCACGTCTAAAGGAAACTTCACGGATACATTTTTCAGATTATGTTTGCAAGCTCCGGAGATCTGAATGGCGTTGCGCCACTTACGTCGTATCGGGGGTACCGGTATTTTCTCTTTGCCGGTTAGAAAAGCTGCTGTATAGCCGGGTGTAGTCGAAGTAATCTGATTGGGCGAACCGGCAAAAACGACCTCTCCTCCGTAGCGACCTGCATTGGGACCTATATCCACGATGTAGTCGGCGGCACGCATTACCATTTCATCGTGTTCTACTACGATAAGTGTATTACCCGCCTCGCGAAGCTCCTCTATTACGTGTACCAGCTGCTCCGTATCGCGATCGTGTAGACCAATTGTAGGCTCATCCAATACGTACATAGCCCCATAAAGATTATTGCCTAAGCGTGTAGCAAGGTTAATACGTTGGCTCTCTCCTCCGGAAAGTGTATTGGCGGCACGCGATAGCTGCAAGTAGGAAAGTCCTATCTCAGCGACAACGCTCAAGCGTGTTCTAATCTCGGTTAAAATGCGGTCTGCGGCCTGCTCAAGCCCTTCCGGAAGCGTAAGCGTATCAAAGAAAAGCTTTGCCTCTGCGATGGTCATATCCACCACTTCGCCAATATCCTTTCCTCCTATTTTTACGTAGTAAGCCTCTTTTTTGAGGCGACGCCCTTTGCACGTTGGACAAATGCACCTACCACTAAAATGCGCTAAGCGAACCCTATTCTGTATCTTGTAATACTCCTTACGGAGCATGGCGAAGTAATCGTTTATTCCGTAAACCTCTTTTCGCTCGCCTACGCCCTCTTTCCCATTCCATAAAAGCTCTTTTTCTCGCTCATTTAGCTCTTGATAAGGGGTGTGTACTCTGAAGCCCAAAGAGGCCACGGAGGCAATGAAATAGCGTTTCCATTCAGCAGATTTAGGGCCTATCCAGCAGGCCACGGCGTCGTCATACACAGAGAGGGACGGATAGGGTACAATGAGCTCCTCCGAGAGGCCGATGGTCTTGCCAAAGCCCTCACAGGTAGGGCAGGCACCCATGGGGTTATTGAAGTCAAAGAGGGCTGTGGTAGGCTCCTCAAAGGTAATGCCATCCGCCTCAAAACGATTGCTAAAGTCGTCACGCCGTACAGCCTTTTTCTCTTTCTCCACAACGAGCTGCAACGCAGATTTTCCTTCGTAAAAGGCTAATTCGGCAGAATCTGCCAAACGACTTGTGAACTCCTCGTTGTCATGCCTTACGGAGAGTCGATCTATCACCAGCCATACCTCATCATCCGGCTGCCAATCGACTACTTCACTCATCCGGCAAAGGGAATCATTCACCAGCAAACGGCTATAGCCTGCTGCTTGTAATACGCTGAGCTGTCGCTCTACCGATAGCGTGCTGTCTCGCTTTAGGGGGGCCACTACTAAGAGGTGAGTACCCTCTTCGTACTCTAATGCGCGCTTTACTACGTCCTGTACGGTGTGCCTTTTTACCTCTTGTCCACTGATCGGTGATAGGGTCGTACCAAAACGCGCAAAAAGCAACTTCAGATAATCATATAGCTCTGTGGCTGTCGCTACGGTGCTGCGCGGATTTCGGCTAATTACTCCCTGGCGAATAGCCACAGCCGGGGGAATATACTTTATGGAGTCGCAGTCGGGCTTCGGCATACGATCCAAGAACTGACGGGCATAGCTCGACAGACTCTCCACATACCGGCGTTGTCCCTCTGCGTAAAGGGTGTCAAAAGCCAAACTACTCTTACCCGAACCACTCACACCTGTCACCACGGTCAACTTGCCGCGGGGTATCTCCACGGAGATATTTTTCAAATTATTTACCCGACAACCCTTCACCTCTATAGGGCGATAGGCGAGTGATTGTGCTTTCTTATCCGCTTCTTTACTCATGCTCTACACCTTTCATGCGAAGTTACGCTTTTCAACGGAAAGATCCATCTCACAAAAGTTTCTAATCTTTCAAACAAAACTTACAGATCTTTCATTTGAAAGATATAGATCTTTTAGCCAAAAGATCTATATCTATTGTCGGACTATCATTTGACAATGTTTTTTTACAACCTGTGTGGGCTACTCTATCAAGGTTGAGAGATTTTTTTGCTCTTGTACGAGAATAATGATTTATCTTTGCTGAAAGAGGAAATTTTCAGCTATTCTCTTATAAAAGAGGAACACGATAAAGATCTATGCAATTGATTGATTTCAATGATACAGCCACTGCGTTTGAGTTACGCACTAATTGCGATCTTCGGCGAGCAGCATGGCGCTTTCGTATTATGAGCAATCGGCTGATCCGCTTTGCCCATAAGCTACACCTTCCCATTGCATGGATCGTAAACCCGACCTTATATGGTCACTTTGTACCCGGTAAAACTTTAGACGACTCCATTCCACGTCTAAATGAACTGAGGGAGCAAGATGTAAAAGCGACTATGTATTATTCGTCAGAAGCAAGCCGCAACGAGGAAGAGAGAGTGCTTATCTATAGCGAAATGGTTAATAGTGTGCGATTTGCTTCCGACCATCGTAATTTGATTAGCCATGCTATCTTCAAGCCCGGCGGATTAGTGCCGCTCAATACATTAGTTCGCTATGCCGAGCAACCCGACAGCCTTTCGGAAGACGAAAAAGAGGAGATTACACTCTTTTACAATCGCTTTATGGAGCTTTGCCGGCTTGCTTACGACTTAGACATGCCGATCCTTGTAGATGCCCAATATCATGCCTATCAAGCTGTTATAGATCGCTTTACGGAAGAGGCTATGCAGCACTTTAACCAGCATCGTACGATCGTATACACTACTCTGCAGATGTACAAAAAGGATCGCCTGGAGTACCTACAGCATTTACTTGATAAAGCCGAGAAGGAGGATCTTAAAATAGGGATTAAGTTAGTGCGCGGAGCCTATCTGCAAGCAGAGCGAAAGCGAGCAAGAGAGAAGGGCTATTCCTCCCCCATTTGCGATACGAAAGAGGATACGGATCAGCAATACAACGAAGCCCTGAGATTTATTGTAGCGCATTTGGATCGTTTTTCTCTGGTCTGTGGTACACACAACGAACAAAGTTGCCAATTACTTGCGCAGCTGATGGAGCAAAATGAGATTGCGCCGGGAGACCCACGCATTGTCTTTGCCCAACTATATGGGATGAGCGACCATGTATCCTTCAACCTCGCTGATACAGGCTACAATGTAACAAAGTATGCGCCCTATGGGACGGTACGCAAGGTGGCGCCCTATTTGATGCGTCGCATCGAAGAGTGTGCATCCGGATGCACACAAATACGATATCAACGTTCGCTCATCCAAAAAGAACTGAAACGACGCCGCGCTGAAAATGAAGCGTAGTTTCGGAGATAGAGATACACTCCCCCTTTTAGTTTATGTCGCATAGATCCGCTCTAATGACGATTTGCATGCTTGGTATCTCGTACTTTTCTCGTGCTCAAGAGCCTATTCCTGTCGATTCTACCTATCACCTACAAGGGGTAATGGTAACGGCACTAAGGTCACGTTATGAAGTAGTACAGCCTAAAGTACTTAGCGGCAAACAGTTGGAGCAGGTAGCCTCCTTTAGCGTAGCTGATGCACTCCGCACTTTTAGTGGGGTACAAGTACGTGATTACGGAGGTATCGGAGGGGTCAAGACAATCAATATACGAAGTATGGGAAGCCATCATGTGGGGTTCTTCTACGATGGAGTGGAGTTGGGCAATGCACAGAACGGACAAATTGACTTAGGACAATACTCGTTAGATAATATTGAACGTGTTGAGGTATATCATGGTCAAAAGAGCACTTACTTACAGACGGCTAAAGACTTTGCCTCATCCGGTACGGTCTATCTGACAACCCGCACGCCCTCTTTTCAAGGCAATGAGAAGCAGCACTTCACGGCAAAAATAAGAACCGGGTCTTTCGGGCTACTCAATCCCTCTCTTTACTACGAGTATAAGCTCTCGCCTCACCTCGCCTTTTCGCTTAGTGCGGAGCCTGTGGCTGCCCATGGTAGATATCGCTTCCGATACCGCAAAATGATTCCCGGCACGGATGTAGTAGCCTATGATACAACGGCGGTACGAGAGAATGGGGATATTACCTCACTACGCTTAGAGGGGACGCTCTTTGGCTCTACTTCCAAAGGACGCTACACATTCAAGGTGTATCATTTTGGCAGTGAGCGTGGAATACCGGGAGCCATCGTAAACAATGTATGGTATCGTAGTGAGCGTATGTGGGACAATAACAATTTTGCACAAGCCTATGCCAACACATTCCTCACCCCTAAGCTACGCCTATCGGCTATTGCCAAATGGGCACATTACGGCACGCGCTACAAGAACGGCTCCGATGCTCCCGTACCTATAGATACCCGCTTCCGCCAATTAGAGCTGTACACCTCATTAGCCGCCTCCTACGAATTACACAAAGGGTGGTATGCGGCCCTGGCGTATGACTTTCTTTGGAACCACCTATCCGGTGATCGATATGGCTTTGTATGGCCGCGTAGGCAGAGTCACTTTGTAGCGCTTTCCACTACCTACTCCGGAGCACAAGTAAAGGTGCAAGGCGCACTGCTTACTACTTGGATCATTGATAAGACAAAGCAGAAGGACACTCATCCGCGATTCAATCGGTATAGCCCATCGGTCACCATAGCCTGGCAGCCCTTGCGCAAGTTACCGCTGCTACATATCAATGCTTTCTACAAGCATTCCTTTAGAATGCCCTCTTTCAATGATCTCTATTACACGGATTTTGGCAATCCACAGCTACTCCCGGAGACAACACAGCAACTAAGTGCCGGCATAGACTATACCCACCACTTGAGCAAAGTGACCTCATTAGCCGTGCGATGCGATGCCTATTACAACCGAGTGCACAACAAGATCGTTGCTTATCCCAAGGGGCAGCAATTTCGCTGGACCATGCTCAACTTAGGTCGAGTGTCCATTAGAGGGATAGATGCGTCACTCTCTTTTCAGACAAGGCCTACCCGAAGTACTTCCCTTGAGTTACGAAGTCAATACACTTACCAGAAGGCAATTGACGTAACGAACCCGGAAAATAGCTATTATAAGCACCAGATACCCTATATACCGCTGCATAGTGGTTCTGTAAACCTTGCCTTAGGATATAAGCAGTGGCTCCTTGCCTACAACATGCAGTACACAGGCGCCCGCTTTAGTGCATCGGAGAATATATTTGTCAACTACGTACCGCGCTGGAATACACACGACCTGTCGCTTAGCTATGACTTTACCCTTTGGAAATGCCATATGCAGCTACTGGCAGAGTGCAATAATCTCTTTAACCGACAATATGAAGTGATTATTAATTATCCTATGCCGGGCAGAAACTTTAGAATAACCCTAAAAACAAAAATATGAAAAGAAGTTATTTTATTATTCCACTCTTATTAGCCGTATTGATCGGCTTTGCATCTTGTACGAATGAACCCGAGATGCCGGATTATTATGAGAAAATAGCCGAGGCTCACCGTCCGAAGGATGTCTTTGGTGGTGTGTACATTTTGAATCAGGGAGGGATGGGGAAGAACAATGCCTCATTGGACTTCATCTGCTTCGAAAAAGGCTACTACATTCATGACATTTATGGAGCGCGTAACCCCAATGTCGTAAAGGAGTTGGGCGATGTAGGCAACGACCTGCATATCTATGGCTCTAAGCTGTTTGCAGTACTTAATACGTCCAATAAAGTAGAAGTGATCAATATAAATGGTACACGTCGTATCCAACAGATAGATATACCGAACTGCCGTTACGTTGCTTCATATAATGGCAATGTATATGTATCTAGCTATGGTATAGCCGAATTTGGTAAGGAGGCCCTTGGCAAAGTGTACCGAATAGATACCGCCAGCCTTCAAATCACAGGAGAGCTTGAAGTGGGGTATCAGCCCGAGCAAATGGTCGTGCGTAACGGCTTGCTCTATGTAGCCAATTCCGGAGGTTATATGGCTCCACACTACGACAATACCGTATCTGTAGTTGACTTAAGCTCTTTCACCGAGATGAAGAAGATCCCCGTTGCCATCAATCTGGATCGTATGCTATTAGATGAAAGCAACAATATATGGGTTACCTCACGAGGCGATTACAACGAAATACATTCCTCCCTTTACATAATTGATGCCTCGGATAATGTAAGCAAGCTCGATATCCCCTGCACCAATATGGTACGCTACAAACACTACATTTACTATATAGCAAGTGAGTGGATCAATAATGTATCGAAGGTTAGCTATGGGGTAATCGATACCAATACCAAGGAAAAGATTTCTGACAGCTTTATTCCTGCTGAGTATGTAGCTAAAATAAAGACGCCTTACGGATTGACCATTCATCCTGTAACAGGCGATATATACATTACCGATGCAGATAACTATGAAGTGCAGGGTAAGCTCTACACGTTCTCTCAAGACGGCAAGCTGCTTTGGGAAGTGAAGACCGGCTTTATACCTGCCTGCTTCGCCTTCCGTCCTAAGAAGTAATCCTGCTTTGATCGTACTATGAAAAAGCTAGTTAACTATCTAACGAGACACGCTGCCGCTTGTGCAGCGTGCCTCCTTTTATGCTTTCTGACAGCCTGTAGTCACAGCACACCACAACCCCCACACAATGAGCAGCAGGGCGAGGAGCCTACTTCCGTTGATTATAGTGCCTTCGGCCTACAGAAAGTCTATACCGTTGAATGGCTCCATGAGCTCAATATTGCTCCTAAAGGTGCCTTTCAAGCCATTCGATGGCAGCTTACCACACCCGACGGAGTGGCACAAGAGAGCAGCGAACTACCCACTTATCAGTTCTTTGCCCGAGATCGCGGAAGCTATAAGCTTGCCCTCTCCGTTACAGAAAAGGAGCACACCACAGAACTGCCCATTACCATAGAGGTAATACCGGAGAAAACGCCCTACAGTAGATATTTGGCTCATGTGCTTACATTCCGACCTGCGCCGGGACAATTTGTTAATGTACTCCCCTCCTCCAAAAGCGCATCAACAGAAGAAGACATGCGCACAGAGGCAGAAAAGAGCCTGAAACAAAATGCTTTGATCTCCTTAGGGGCATTTGGGGGCTATGTGATATTTACTTTTGATCACCCTGTAGTCAATAGAGCGGGTATGGACTTCATTGTGTTTGGTAATGCGGTTGAGATTTATAAAAAAGAGGGAGCCAACGATGCAGAGCCGGGCTGTGTATGGGTGGCAAAAGACTTAAATAAAAATGGAAAACCCGATCAGGAGGAATGGTACCAATTAGCCGGAAGTGAACATCACAACCCTAAAACTATTCACAATTACTCCGTTTCCTATTTCCGTCCGGACAAGGAGCCTGTGACAAGTACTGACAGTCTTCAATACATCCGTTGGGAGGATAATCAGGGTAATACGGG
Organism: uncultured Bacteroidales bacterium; assembly: GCA_947290775.1. Lineage (GTDB taxonomy): Bacteria > Bacteroidota > Bacteroidia > Bacteroidales > Porphyromonadaceae > Porphyromonas > Porphyromonas miyakawae. Next base: position 42,206 of record CAMYPM010000010.1, read on the forward strand.
CTTTATCCCCAAAAACAAATACCACGCCCAGTTCTACTATCCTACATGGATCAAAGAAAACAGCTACACGCTAAGCGGTACAAGACTACCCGATAATGCGATAAACAACAATGGTACCTACCTACTTCCCAACTTTGAGTATGGCTACGTGGATAACTATCCGAATAGTAGCGAACGGGCCCGTATGGACATCGATTGGGCTGTGGACAACGAGGGAAATAAGGTATCACTGGATCGAATAGACTTTATCAAGGTCGTATGTGGTATGCAGCAAGTGTGCGGATGGATCGGGGAGACATCTACCGAAGTAATGGGAGCCGCCGATCTACATATTCCTACCAAGTAATAGCCTATTTACATAGACGAGGTGGGGCGAAGCGTCTATCTTGCTCTACCCTATCTTCCTCTTCGCCTTGCGTTAAAGGGATTATAAACGTTGTCGTTGGCTATTAATCCAAATATCCGTAATTTTGCAAGGATGAACGAACAGCGGGTAGACTATACAGAAGAGGATATTTCCACTCTTTCGTGGGACGAGCACATACGCCGTCGCCCGGGGATGTACATTGGCAAGTTGGGCAATGGATCATCACCGGATGATGGTATTTATGTACTTCTCAAAGAGGTTATTGACAACTCTATAGACGAGTTTGTCATGGGACAAGGCTCTACGATAGAGGTTGCTATATCTGATGAGGGACAAGTGACCGTGCGCGACTATGGGCGCGGTATTCCCTTGCGTAAGCTGGTAGATGCGGTAAGCAAAATGAATACCGGCGCTAAGATAGACTCGCAAGCGTTCAAGAAGTCTGTGGGATTGAATGGAGTCGGGCTAAAGGCAGTCAATGCGTTGAGTAGCTCCTTTGTTGTAGTCAGCCACCGTGAAGGACAGGAGAAGAAAGTTGTTTATAGCAATGCCAAACTGCTGGAAGAGGGTGAAATAGTTCCCTCCAAAGAGAAGCAAGGTACCTCGGTATGCTTTACTCCTGATGAAAGACTATTCAAGCAATATAAGTATCGAGACGATTATGTGCGTACCATGCTACGCAATTATTGCTTTCTCAATGCCGGCCTTACCATCCTATACAAAGACGAAAAGCTCCATAGCGACAATGGGCTGCAAGACCTTCTTTCGGAGGACTTGACACGCGAGCCTCTTTACCCCATCATACACCTAAAGGGTAATGATATAGAGGTTGCCATCACTCATGTAGACCAGTATGGAGAAGAGTTCTACAGCTTTGTCAATGGGCAGAATACGACCCAAGGCGGTACTCATTTGAGTGCCTTTAGAGAAGCTGTGGCAAGGGTAATCAAAGAGTTTTTTGGTAAAAACTTTGATTATGCCGACATACGAAGTGGCATGGCTGCTGCTATCAGTATTAAAGTAATTGAACCTACTTTCGAGAGCCAAACTAAGACCAAGCTCGGCAGTAAGGATATGGTGCCGGAGGAACCCCAGTACAAGAATGAACCTCTTTATGGGACCACAATACAACGCTTTGTGGGTGATTTCCTTAAAGCCGAATTGGACGACTACCTGCACATGCATGCCGAGAGTGCAGAGGCAATTCTCACTAAGGTGCAAGCCAGTGAGCGTGAGCGTAAGGCAATGTCCGGTGTAACTAAGCTGGCGCGAGAGAGGGCAAAGAAGAGCAATCTACACAACAAGAAGCTTCGCGATTGTAGCCACCACTTCAATGATGGTAAGGCGAAAGATCCCGAAAAAACGTCTATATTCATTACTGAGGGCAATTCTGCAAGTGGCTCTATTACAACGGCACGTGACCCCGGTTATCAAGCCGTATTCAGTTTGAGAGGCAAGCCCCTTAATACGTTCGGACAAACGAAGAAGGTCGTATATGAGAACGAAGAGTTTAATCTACTTCAAGCGGCCCTTAATATAGAGGATGGCTTAGACGGGCTTCGTTATAATCGGGTAATTATCGCAACGGATGCGGATAATGACGGTATGCATATACGTCTGCTGATGATTACCTTCTTCTTGCAGTTCTTCCCCGAGCTGATCCGACGAGGTCACCTTTTTATCTTAGAGACTCCGCTGTTTCGTGTCTCGTTACCTCGACACGAAGTAGAAGCCAAGCGTAAGAAGAACCTCAAAAAGAAAGCAAAGGGTGCAGAGGTAGAAGAAGAGGAGCATACTTACTACTGCTATTCGGAAGAGGAAAAGCAGCAGGCGATGAAAACAATAGGCTCTTCCGCTCAAGTAACACGCTTTAAGGGTCTTGGAGAAATATCTGCCGATGAGTTTCGCGATTTAATTTCCGAAACCAATATCCGCTTGCGACAAGTATCTATGCGTCGGGTAGATGAACCGCAAAAGCTACTTACCTTTTATATGGGCAAGAATACACCTGAGCGGCAAGACTTCATTATGGATAACCTGGTAGAAGAAGATGAGTAATACAGAGACAAGCGAGAAAGTGGCTATTTTTGCCGGAAGCTTTGACCCCTTTACCATCGGTCATAACGATATAGTAGAGCGCGCCCTTCGTCTCTTCGACAAAGTGATCATAGCCATTGGCGTGAATGGGAAGAAGAAGCCTATGTTTTCTGCACAAGTACGCCACCGCCAAATAGGCGATTACTACAAGGATAACCAGCGCATAGAAGTAATTACTTTCAGTGGCTTAACGGCAGACTTAGTAGCTCAGTACAAAGCCTCTGCTTTGGTTCGCGGTATTCGCAGTGGAGTGGATTACGAGTACGAACGTACATTGGCAGATATCAATCACCAGCTAAGTGGTGTGGATACGGTACTCCTCTTTACACAGCAGAACTTATCCCACATCAGCAGCGGCTCGGTACGTGAGTTGATTAGCTACGGATATGATGTATCCGGAATGCTTCCGCCGGGCTTTGAACTATGATTTGAGGACAACACAAAGAGGCAAAAAAGTACGTAAGTCAATATTTATGTGTTTCTTTGCAAAAGGGAAAAAACAAGAAAAGAGTAAAACGATATGAGAAAGTTTCTTACATACCTTGGTGCTATCGTGCTGTTGATCGGCGTATTAGTACTAGCTGTACCCGCATTTATGCACACGACAAGCAATGTGACGCTCTACATCGGCATCATACTTGTAATCTTGGGATACATACTGCATATTGTGCTTAACAAGCGCAACGAGCGGGGCGAATAGCTTAATTTATTAATTGGGAGGGGGAATCAACCCCTCCTTTCTTCACGATCCAAAACTCATCTTTGGAGGCTGTCGGGTACAGTGCTCCGGTTTGTTTATAGCTTCTATTAGATAACATTTCTTATCCGGTAGAGTTATCAACAAGTAAGTGCGCTATCATTTTTATGCGTAATTTTGCTGTTGGTAAGGACAATTATATGGGAAAAATAATCGCTTTAGCTAATCAAAAAGGTGGTGTAGGTAAGACTACTACTACGATCAATCTGGCTGCTTCTCTGGCTACATTAGAGAAGAAAGTGCTGGTAATTGATGCAGATCCTCAAGCTAACGCCACAAGCGGTCTCGGAGTTTCTCCCGAAGAGGGTAAGCTAACTATCTACGAAGCACTCATAGAGGAGATTGATGCTAAGGAGGCTATTTGTCATACCAAGATAGAGGGGCTAGACTTAATCCCTAGCCATATTGACCTCGTAGGTGCGGAGATAGAGATGCTTGAGCTACCCAATCGCGAGAGCATCATGAAGCGTTTGCTGCATCCTCTAAAACCTCTCTACGACTATATACTGATCGACTGCTCCCCATCTTTGGGGCTTATTACGGTTAATTCATTAGTTGCTGCCGACTCTGTACTGATACCTGTGCAGTGCGAGTTCTTTGCCTTGGAAGGTATTAGCAAACTTCTCTCTACGATTCGCATTATTAAGAGCAAACTAAATCCACAACTGGAGATTGAAGGCTTCTTAATGACCATGTACGATAGTAGATTGCGCCTTGCACGACAGATATATGATGAGGTAAAGAGTCACTTCCGTGAGTTGGTATTCGATACCGTTATTCAGCGCAATGTAAAGCTAAGTGAAGCGCCTTCACATGGACTTCCCATTATTCTCTATGATGTAGAGAGTAAGGGTGCTGTAAATCACTTAGAGCTTGCTGAGGAACTCATTAAGCGGAATAAACAATCATAGAAGTCCCTCTCTGAGTATGGGCAGAGGACTTGCTGAGTAAAGAACCAAATGAGTAAACGAGAACATAATGTATTAGGACGCGGCTTAGGAGCACTTATGAGCGATGCAACCGGGAGTTCATCCATCAATGATCTGCCGATAGACTTCGTACGTCCTAATCCGGAGCAGCCCCGCCGCACATTTGATCCGGAGGCTCTCTCCGAGCTGGCAGCCTCTATTAAGTCAATAGGGCTTGTACAACCCATTACAGTACGTAAGATTGCCGATAACGACTACATGATCATCTCCGGCGAAAGACGCTGGCGTGCTTCGCAAGAAGCCGGATTAGCTACCATTCCGGCCTATATAAAAACAGCTGCCGATGATGAGATGATGGAAATGGCCCTTATCGAAAATATACAACGTGAGGACCTGAATGCCATTGAAATAGCACTTGCTTACCGCAAGCTGTTGGATATGGCAGAGATGACACAAGAAACACTTAGTGCACGCATCGGTAAAAATAGGGCTACCATTAGTAACTATTTGCGCCTACTCAGGCTTCCTGCAGAAATACAGCTTGGCTTAACCGAAAAGAAAATTGATATGGGTCATGCCCGTACACTACTCTCTCTACCCGAACCGGAGGAGCAACTTTCGCTTTATGCTGAGACACTGAATGAGCACCTTAGTGTACGTGAGTTGGAGAGACGCTGCAAGGCATACTTGGAAGGTACTACTGATCAGAAGAAGCGAGCCAAAACAAAGAATCGCTTTTATAGCAACGATGAGTATGATGCACTGAGTAAGCAGCTGAGTAAGCACTTTAATGCCCCTGTATCGCTATCTGCTACCGCTACCGGCAAAGGAAAACTGACCATACGCTTCAACTCAGAAGAGGAGTTGATGTATATAATACAACAAATAGAAGAGAGCCACCGCTGATAGCCTCTTTTCTAACGAATCTATATGAAGTTGCTTTACAGCATATACAGTAGAATATTAATAGGCATAGGCATGCTGCTATTTCTTACTTCGAGCGTATTATTCGCTCAAGAAGTATATTCATTTGAGCGCACCCCTATGCATTATGTCTCTGTTGTACCTGAAGCAACTTATACCGACACTCTTGCGACCACTGCGGCTGTCGATACCTTGCCGCCGGCAGAGCTACCGGCAGATATTGAAAAAGTGGCACTTCGCAAGCCTTTTGTTCCTAACTCCACTGTGGCACTCCTATGTGCTATTATACCGGGTGGAGGGCAGTTGTATAATCGAAAGTACTGGAAAGTGCCTATCGTCTTGTCAGCTGCTTGCGGACTTACCTATCTCATTGGATGGAATGCAAGCCAATTCAATGAGTATCGAACGGCCTACCGCGATTTTATGAATCCCAATCCTTTGGATCATGATTCATGGAAGAGCTTTGTTCCTCCCGGACAAGATCCTGCTAATTACGTAGGAGATAGTAATATACAAAATAGACTGAAGCGTGGGACTGAGCAATTTCAACGCAGTAGAGACCTCAGCATAATAATAGCAGCTGTTGTGTACATATTCTCTTTTATAGATACTTATGTAGATGCAGAGCTATTTACCTTTGATGTTTCGCCTGATCTTTCTATGGCCAATGGAGGGCGTATTGCCTCACCAATGGTACCGTACACAACGGTCGGGCTTACTTGTAAGTTTAATTTTTAATGCAATTTCATCGTCTTATAAGACATGCAATAGTCTTTTTTTCGCTTACCCTTGTGCTTGTGTCTCCGCTGATAGGCCAAACGCACAAGCCTATTACTTCAAGTAGCGAAATAGTTGTTCCCTCTCAGTTAGAGGCGGATGCAGTAGAGCTGCTAAGGAAATGGCATAGAAGCTACTCGGCGCAGCCTCTCAATATCAATACCAATAATGATCAAAAGGCAGGATCCACTCCCCGCACTCAATTCAATGATGCGGATGTATCCACATGGCTTAGTAAGCTACCCACTGAGATAGACGTAACTTACAATTCTTCTGTACAAAAGGGGATTGATCTCTTCCTCAAGAAAAAGAGACGTATGATCCCCTCCATGCTCTCCTTAGGTAACTACTACTTCCCACTTATCGAAACTATCTTTGATAAGTATGAAATACCCACAGAGCTGAAGTATCTTGCACTCATTGAATCCGGACTCGATCCGAGTGCTACATCACGCTCCGGAGCCAAAGGGTTGTGGCAATTTATGTTACCCACAGCCAAGGCCTATGGGTTGGAAGTCAATGGGCTGGTGGATGAGCGTATGGATCCGCAGAAAAGTACCGAAGCAGCGGCCAAGCACCTGAAGGATTTGTATCAAGTGTATGGTGACTGGCTGATGGTTATTGCCGCCTATAACTGCGGTATAGGGAATGTAAATAAGGCTATTCGAAAGAGTGGCGGTAAGAGCTCCTTCTGGGGGATATACAATTATCTACCTCATCAAACACGTGACTATGTACCTCTCTTTGTAGGTGCTTATTACACCATGCATTACCATAACGAGTACGATTTGCACGAAGATGAGGCGGCACTACCCTGTGATGTAGATACGATTTATATCCGTGATCGCTACTCCATAGCTTCATTGGCAAATGCCTCCAGTATAAGTGAATCGCTATTTAAGATGATCAATCCGCAGTTCAAAGCGAGCTATATACCCGGAGATATCCATCCTTATGCGATCAAGCTGCCTATTGCTGCTATTACCCGATTGGAGCAATCCGATTTAATGCTCTCTGCGCCCGGCAAGCAAGATCCTATCAAAAGGGATAAGATCATCGTACAAGAAGTAACCATCAATACGAACCCCAATCGTAGCTACACCGTAAAGCGCGGAGACTCGCTCTATTCGATAGCTCGACGGCACAATGTAACGATTGAGGCACTCATGCGTATAAACGACATAAAGAGCGTCACGGTTAAGCTAATCCCCGGAAAGGAGCTATCCATACCGGAGGTGGACTGATCTACCGCCCCCTATCTTGTTTTTAGGGGGATCGTGTGGGCATTGCCCATTCATCTATATCTTTTCGTCAAAAGATCAGAAAGTTTCAAACGAAGCATCAGAACCTTTCGTTTGAAAGATCCGTATCTTTTGAAATAGTCCTCATAACTTTATTTCTATAGACCCTTGAAGAGGAGTTTGGAAAAGTCAAACTATCTTCAAGGGTCTATTTTTAATGCGCTTAGCCCTATTAAACCGATTGATTACACGATAGGCAGTAAAAATAGCTATATTTGTAGTTGCGCTGGCTAAGAGTACATCTTTGTACCGTAGGTCTGCGATTTGTTTGGTAATACACAAAGAAGACTACTATTTCGTATCATGCTAAGAAAGATACTATCCGTATCAGGTAAACCCGGGCTCTTCCGCCTCTTATCACAGAGTAACAATGCTTTTATCGTGGAATCGTTAGTGGACAAAAAACGCATGCCCATTTATGCATCTGATAAGGCTATGAGCCTTCAAGAGATAGCACTCTACACGAAGGAGGGAGAGATGCCGTTAGGGGAAGTTTTGGATAAGGTTTACGCACATTTAGAGGGGCAAAAGATGAGCGATGAACGCTTTATCAAAGGGAAAAAAGAGGAGCTGTACGCTCTGATGGAAGAAATACTTCCTGTTTACGACAGAAGTCGTGTGTACCCGACCGATATAAAGAAGCTTTTCACTTGGTATAATCTGCTCTTGGATAATGGGTTTACTAAGTTTGCCCGTATAGAGGAGTCTAAAGAAGAGAAGCCCGATGCTGAGGAAGCGGGTAATAACGACAAGTAACTTACGTATCATTCACTTTTAAAAGATCATACAGATTATGTTCAAATCGATGAAGACATTCCTTGCAAAGGAATTGGATCAAATTAAGCAAGACGGCCTGTATAAGGAGGAGCGCATTATCACTACGCCCCAGCGTGCTGCCATTAAGGTTAAACCCGGAAAAGACGTGATTAACTTCTGCGCCAATAACTATTTAGGCTTGGCAGACAATCAGCGTCTCATCGATGCAGCTAAACGCGCTATGGACAGCCATGGGTATGGTATGAGCAGTGTGCGTTTTATCTGTGGTACACAAGATATACACAAAGAGCTTGAAGCAGCTATTGCACACTACTTTAAAACGGAAGACGCTATCCTCTATGCAGCTTGCTTTGACGCTAATGGAGGGGTATTCGAGCCACTCTTTGGACCGGATGATGCTATCATAAGCGACTCCCTCAACCACGCTTCTATTATCGATGGAGTGCGTCTGTGTAAGGCTAAGCGCTACCGCTATGCAAATGCTAATATGGAAGAACTTGAAAAGTGCCTGCAAGAAGCTCAAGCACAGCGCTTCCGTATTATTGCTACCGATGGGGTATTCTCTATGGACGGCAATGTGGCGCCTATGGACAAAATATGTGCCCTCGCTGAAAAATATGATGCTTTGGTAATGGTTGATGAATGCCACTCAGCCGGTGTAGTTGGTCCTACGGGTAGAGGCGTTGGGGAGCAATTTAACTGTATGGATAAGATTGATATCCACACCGGTACATTAGGCAAGGCCTTCGGAGGTGCAGTAGGTGGCTTTACAGCCGGACCTAAGGAAGTAATCGATATGCTGCGTCAGCGCTCTCGTCCCTACCTATTCAGTAACTCACTGCCCCCAGCAGTAGTAGGTGCCGGATTGGAATTGTTTAAGATGTTGGAAGAAGGTAATGAGCGTCATACGAAGCTCATGGAAAATGTAAACTACTTCCGTGATAAAATGCTCGCTGCCGGCTTTGATATCAAACCGACCCAAAGTGCTATCTGTGCAGTGATGCTTTACGATGCGCCTCTCTCTCAAAAGTATGCTGCAAAGCTACTCGAAGAGGGTATCTATGTAACAGGATTCTACTATCCCGTAGTGCCGAAGGGAGAAGCCCGCATCCGTGTACAGCTCTCTGCAGGACACGAGAAAGAGCATCTTGATCGCTGTATAGAAGCATTTATCAAGGTTGGTAAAGAGCTTGGTGTGATCAAGTAAAGCCACTACAACTTTTATAGAAAGAGCCTCGCAAACCCATATCGGTTGCGAGGCTCTCGCTTTTAGCTTATCTATAGGAACAGCTCAATAAGAGCGTTGTACCATCCAATCCAGCAAATCGATCATTTGATTGCGTGCTCTACATTCTTCAAATGAGGCTAATAGCTGCTTGGCTTCCGATGTATATTCAAGCATCTTGTTTTTTGCATAATCAATGCCCCCGTTTTGTATGGTATAGGCAATAAGCTCGTTGCGTACGGTAAGATCACTCCTACTATCTTCTATACGCTGCATAAGCTTTGTGTACGCTGCACTATCGGCACGCTCCAATAAGACGAGTAGCGGCAAGGTGACTTTTCCTTCCACCAGATCATTTCCAAGCGGCTTCCCGGTCTTCTCATCACCCACATAGTCCAACATATCATCCCCAATCTGGAAAGCCATGCCGATACATTTACCTATCGAAAAGAGCTTGCCCAGTACTTCCGGTGAAGCTCCGGCTATCATGCCACCTAAGGCTGCAGACGCTTCAAACAGAGAGGCGGTCTTGTGATATATGATTTCGTTGTAACGCGCTATGCTAAGCCTTTCGGTATGCTGAGATTCAGCAAGCTGCTGCAGCTCACCCTCACATAGACTACGACCGGTTCGTGCTACGATCTGCAATATATCCTTTGAAAAATGATTTAAGCCGTAGTCGAATACTGTAGTTAATAGTAAATCACCTACCAATACCGCAATGTGATTGTTGTAGATTGCATTGAGGGTCTCTTTACCGCGCCGGAGAGCGCTATTATCAATTACATCATCGTGAATCAGGGAAGCAGTGTGTAAGAGCTCTATTACAGACGCCATGCATGCAGCCTCTTCACCTGCCTCTCCGCCTGCTAAACGATTAGAAAGAGCTAAGATAGTGGGGCGCATATGCTTACCACTGCTCTTCTTTAGCCGTCCTAAAGCATCATTAGCAATAGAGACACGACTCTCCAAAAGACTATTATAAGTCTTCTGAAACTGACTAAAAAAGCTCTTTTCACTCTCCCGGAGTATGCTCAATGCATCCATTTTCCCACGCTACTATAAGTCCACAAAGGTAATGTTTTTACACAATTGATTTTTTAAGCTTTGCGCAAAGCATCCAATCTATAGAATGAGTACCGCAAAAGTAACCCCATTAAGGTTAAGGTAATAGGAAAAGCACTCCACACGGCAGCCAGCTGCTCCATAGGATTATTCCTTACTATCACAAAGGCAAATAACCATATCAAGAGAGGTGCCAATACCAAATGACACAATACGGCAATAGGTATCAGCGTGCGTACATATTCCATTCCGCGTAATGCATTGGCAAAGAGGATCTGTAGTACATCTCCAAATTGATAAAGTACTACCGGAAGCAGTGCCAAAGCCGTATAGGCAATGATCTCTTTATCTGAAGTAAAAAGGCAGCCTAACCAACTTCGTGTACATAAAATAAATATAGCTACCCCGGAAGCTATCAGCAGCCCTATCCGAATAGCCGCCCTCATAGCCGTGCGAACCCCTTTATAATCATGAGCCGAGCGATAGTGGCTAATATGAATGGCGGTAGCTGCGCCCAAGCCGTAATACACCATAAATCCAAGCGTAGTCACAGTAGCTGCTACTTGATGAGCAGCCAGTGCTGTAGAGCCTAATTTGCCTACCGCTATAACCGCAAAAGTAAATGAAGCAGTCTCTAAACCTAATTGCAGCGAAATGGGTGTACCTAAACTAAACAAACGACGATAGATGTGCTTGTCTACCTTGATGCTTCCATAGAGCCTTAGAATAGCCTTCATTGACCTTTTGCGGCAGAATATAATCCACAGTAATACAAACATAGAGAGCCTGCCCAACAAAGTCGCTACGCCCGCTCCAAAAAGTCCCCATTCGGGAAAACAACCCCAGCCATAGATGAGAAAGGCATTGAAGATGATATTGATCACATTCCCCAAGAGCGCCACATACATAGGCCACCTCGTTTCGCTCATACCATCAAAGAACTGCTTCAAGCTATTAAACAGCATAGAAACAAAGAACGAAACAATCTGTAAGTAATAGTAAGGCAATACGATAGGAAGTAGCGAAGAGGGTAGATTGAACCACCCCAAATAGGGAATTAGCAGCAAGGCAATCGCCGAAAAGAATACCCCTACCAAGATGTTTAGCCTAAAAGAGCCCTTCAGTAGTGCAGCCAAACGCTGATAATCGCCTCGGTGCTGCGCCTCTGCAACCATAGGGGTTAAGCCATAGGAAAAGCCTAATCCCATCACTACAAAAAGATTCAGAAAATTATTTACAAAGGAGGCTGCCGCAAGCTCGTCATTCCCATGGTGCCCAACCATTATGTTATCCATAAAAGCAACCAATATGATAGACAGCTGTCCGATCACAATAGGTAGCCCCAAGCTTATCAATGCACGATAATGAGGACGATAACGACTATCCGATAATACAATACGCGCGCTCTTCACCCTTCCGCAATACACAGATTTCTACTGCATCAAGGTCTGGCGTATCCTTTGAACAAGCTTTTTGTTGCTCTCCTCGCTTGATTCCTCATTCGACGCCCATACGATAAGCAGCGAATCTCCTTCGTGAAGCTTACTTTTACCCTTCGGTACTAAAAAGCGATCATTCCTCTTTATAAGAATAACCAACTCATTCTCTCCCAATTGCACACTACGCAATTCGGATCCATGGGCAAGCATATTTTTATCTACTACACGCTCTTCCATGCGAGTGCCTGTCTCTTCCGGTATCTCCACACCTACGAAGCTCCCTTCAGGGGGTGCCGGAGTAGCCAATCCCAACCAATAAGCCACGGGAGTGATGGTCATTCCTTGCACCAGGAGAGAAAGCAGTGTGATAAAGAATACAATCGAATAAATATGTTCCGCCCCTTCTATGCCATTTACTACCGGATAGGTGGCAAATATAATGGGTGCAGCACCACGAAGTCCTACCCAAGAGATAAAAGCTTTGCTATTGATCGACATTTTCCTGAATGGCAATAGGGATACAAATACGGCAAGAGGTCTTCCAATAAACATAATGAATATGCCGACCAATACAGCTAAAACACCTACATGCAGCATCTCACGCGGATTCACCAGTAGGCCAAGGAGCAGGAACAGCGTAATCTGCACCAACCAAGCCAATCCATCGAAAAAGTTATTTATTCCCGAGCGATGCTTCAAGCGGTTATTACCCACTACAATACCCGCTGTGTACACCGCTAAATAACCATTACACTTAATAAGCGATGTAGTGGCAAATGTGAAGAGTACCAAGCAAAGCAACATAATAGGGTAGAGCGTTTTATTCGGTATTGCGAGCCTATTGATCAATAGAACGGCTAAAAATCCTATGACTACTCCAATGACCGCACCTAATACAAATTGATAGAGGAACTGAAATACCATCTCCCATGCCGATAGAGCTCCACTCTCTATATACTGCATAAGTACAATCGTAAGCATGTAGGCCATAGGGTCGTTACTACCACTTTCAAGCTCCAAAGCAGGCTTCAAGTTATTACGCAGCTGCACACGCTGAGAGCGTAACAGTCCGAATACAGAAGCCGAGTCCGTACTACTCATCGTAGCTGCCAACAGAAAAGCTAGCGGAAGCGGAAATACCTGCCCCAGAGAAAAATGGTTCGATAGGTACCAAATAAAGGTGCCTGTGAAGATTGTAGTCAATAAGACGCCAACCGTGGAAAGTACTATCCCGGGACCCAGTACAGGGCGTATCTCCTTTATCTTCGTATCCATACCCCCGGTGAAGAGGATAATGGTTAATGCGACCATACCTATATTCTGTGCCATCTTGGCATCGCTGAACTTGAATCCAAATCCATCTACGCCAAAGAGCATTCCCGTAAAAAGGAAAAGCAATAATGCAGGAATACCAAAACGCGCGCCTACCTTGCCGATAATAATACCTGCAAAGATGATAACACTACAAAAAAGTAGCAGAGTCTCGATTGAAAACGACATGCTTGCGCGTGGCTAACTTGTTACCTATACTGGTTCCTTCTTCTGGCAGATACACACTACCCTAATAAGCTCTCATACCCTTAGCACTTACTTACTCATTTTGCCGCAGGTGCTTATCTCATGTATTGCGCATCCTCTGCAAAGATAGAAAATTACCTCCTTAGATGCCCTTTTCCCCTGCGCTATACCTATCAAGAATATCAATAACCCGATGGCGCTTTTAGGGCTGTACGCTTTCTAAGTCGTTTAGTAGGTCATAGTCTCTGAACTGAGGGAGAGTGTGGGCATCCAGCATATATAGTAGTACAGCGATGAGCAACTTTAGATCAGCTTCTCCCTTATTGGTATAAGAAAGCAGAAGGTCCGGCTTACGAAAATAGAGTACTCCATATAGCTCGGTCAAGCGTGGGGCTTTATGCGTCGGATTGAGGTTGAGGCGCTCCATAAAGTACTCTCCCTTATTCATAGTACAGAGTGCCGCCTTCCCACTCCAGGGAAGGGAGGGAAGCCCATAGTGAAGGCAGTCGGCATCCATCATTACCTTGTGAAAAAATAGGTTGTGGGCAACTACCACTTTTGCCTTTTCTAAGCTACGGGCGAATGGGGTATATACAGATGTAGGGGTATGTCCCGAGCGCTGCATCATAGCGGTTGAAATGCCGTGTATCTGCTCTGCTTCCGGCGTAATAGTTTCGTCGGCATGCAGTAGATCGCAGTGGCTTTCAATGAGCCGCCCTTTAGTATCAAGTAGTGCATAAGAGAGTACTACCACTCGCGTAGGTACAACGGCCTCTTCGTAGAACAGCAGATCTCCGGGTTGTGTCGAACAGGTCTCCGTATCAAAACAGAGAAAATAGGGCTCGCTTCCCTTTGGTGCTTTAGGAAAGTGGAACAGGCTGCTCTTTGTTACATTGAGCGAGGCTCCGGGCAACGTGAACAACTCTTCTGTAATAGTACGCTGTCGATGCTTACGCTTCGTGCCGAACCAATAAAGGGCCACCACGATTAGCACTAAAAGCGCTACATCAACGAAAAACATAGCTTCCTATTGGTTAAGTATTTTTTTATCCCTTTCGATCGCTCCCCGAGTTATTTCTTCCGGAATAAAGTGCCAATTGGCTGCATCCGCTACATGGGTCACAGGCTGTTTGGAAAGCTTTTCCATAATGGCACTGCGTATATCTTTTGTGGTTGCCTTAATACGTCCGGGAAGCTCCTCTTTGGGAATGCCGGCCCCTCGGGTCAGGTGCCCGCCGCCCCCATTGCCTCTGTAGGAATTGACCGCTACCAAGTAGGTATGCGACAAGCTAAAAGCGGTGCCGTCAGAGAGAGACTGTATAACCACTCGGCTACCTACCGGCTTTGTGACGTCTACTGTGTAGCGAATACCCCCTGCTGCGCTGAAGTTGAACGTTGGGTTTTGCGTAGGGAACCGCTCGCCCTGTTTATAGTCAGCCTTAAAAGCAAGTAAATGATCCGATGCAGTGTGCATTTGATTGACCCAAAGCCCATAGCTGTACTCCAAGTAATCTTTTATCTCTTGACCGGTCAACTCCATGGCGTAGAGACTATTCTCATAGGGGTAGAGCGCAAACATATCGGCGTAGGTGAGTGTACCGCTAGGGAGCTTAAGAGAGAGCGAGAGCGGAGCGGCAAAGCTAACCTTTGCACCGGTTGCCTCCAGCTGCACCTCATGTATGAAGGACATATAAGCAGAGCTACCCCAGAGTGCATCACCCCCATTTAGTGGCGCATCTATAGCACCAACTGGCTGTTGCATCTCTTTTTCGAAGTGGTGGATCGCTGCTTCGAAATGCTTCATGAAGGCGCTATCCGGCTCATAGGCGTTTAGCTCTGTCAATTGAGGGGTTATGGTACGCTCGATCACCTGCTTTCCCTTTTTGCGAATAGTGATCGTTACGTCGCTCACACGCTGCAAACGGTTAGCCGGATTGATAAGTAGTACACTATCCCCCTGTGGTTTTTTTACCTGCGTAATGGCTGACTCGTGATCATGCCCCATTAGTATGATGTCAATGCCGTTTATCTGCTCCGCAATTGCTTTCGAAGCATTTTCCTGTATATCGGCATTACGGTTCAGGAAGCCTGTGTGTGCAAGCAGAACGACCAAGTCGGGTTGTGCCTTTGCTTGTACTTCTTGCAGTGTGCGGGCTACGGCACTAATCGGTTCCTCAAAGCGCATTCCGGCATAGAGCGGCTCAGCGATCCACTCGGGTACAGCCGGTGTAATCACGCCTATTACCGCTATTTTCAATCCGTTCCGCTTAAATATCTTATAAGGTTGATAGTAGCTCTTACCGGTCTCTATTCGGGTTATATTGCAGCATAGGATGGGAAAGTCAGCTCTCGACTCAAAAGCATCATATACCTCATGCCCGGCTTCAATATCGTGGTTGCCGAAGCACATGGCATCATAGCCCAAACGGTTGTAAACTTCTGTAGCAAAGTGGGGACCCTCTTTGTAGTGACTATTGTCATAGTAAATGAGCGGGGTACCCTGCAGTAGATCTCCCCCATCTAAAAGCAGGAGGTCCGGATTTTTTTGTCGTGCTTCATGCAGGAAAGTGGCTAAGCGAGCCGCTGAACCCCCTGTATCCTCTCCCGAGATAAAGTCAGTAGGAAAGAGCTCACCATGCACATCAGTCGTATGTATAATGCGCACTGTGTACTCCTTGGGTGCGCTACATCCGGTCACCCACATGAGTAGGCTTGCGGCACATATCAGAATAGAAAGGCGTCGTCTCATAGTTAGGATATTTTACTTCCGGGTGCGATAGCGTCGTCTACCAGTACAACACGCAAAGCGCCATCCTTCCAATCCTCACTTGCTAAGATCATACCGCAGGATTCAATTCCCATCATCTTACGAGGAGGCAGGTTGGCGATAAAGAGCAACTTCTTGCCTATCAGCTCTTCAGGCTTGTAATACTCGGCTATGCCGCTCAGTATGGTGCGTTCGCCCTTACCATCATCCAAAGTGAAGCGGAGTAGTTTTTTGCTCTTGGCAACCTTTTCACAAGCTAATACTTGTCCTACCCGTAGATCGGCCTTGACAAATTCGTCAAAGGAGCAGGGTGCCGCAAAGTCCGGAGCCTTCTTGGCTGCCTGTTCGTTGAGGCGCTCTGTCTCGAGAAGTTTCTCTATCTGTGCCTGAATAGCTGCATCCTCAATTTTTTCAAAGAGCAGCTCGGCTTTGCCCAGCTTATGTCCCTCCTTCAAAAGATCGTGACGCCCCAAATGATCCCAACCCAATGCCTCTATTTGGAGCATGTGGAGCAGTCGCTGTGTAGAGAAGGGCAGGAACGGAGCAAAAGCAATGCTCAGATTGGCGGTTAGCTGAAGGGCTACATTGAGTATAGTGGCTACACGCTGCTTATCTGTCTTGATTACCTTCCAAGGCTCTACATCTGCCAAGTATTTATTGCCTATTCGGGCGATCTGCATAGCCTCTTTGAGTGCTTCGCGGAAGTGGAAATGCTCTAAGGCATTGTTCAGTTGAGGAATTACCTCGTCCATTTCGCTAAGTGCCGCTTCGTCTACCGGGGTGAGGGTACCGCAGGGCGGCACAACGCCTTCGAAGTATTTCTCCGTTAGTACGAGACTTCTGTTCACAAAGTTGCCGTAAACAGCCACTAACTCATTGTTGTTTCTCGATTGAAAGTCCTTCCACGTAAAGTCGTTGTCCTTCGTTTCAGGGGCATTAGCAGTTAATACGTAGCGCAATACATCTTGTTTGCCCGGGAAGTCCCGCAGGTATTCATGTAGCCAAACGGCCCAATTGCGGCTCGTAGAGATCTTTTTGCCCTCCAGGTTGAGGAATTCGTTGGCAGGTACATTGTCGGGTAGAATAAAGGATCCTTCTGCTTTAAGCATAGCCGGGAAGACGATGCAGTGAAAGACGATGTTGTCTTTACCGATAAAGTGTATCAAGCGGGTAGAAGGATCTTTCCACCACATTTCCCAATCATTGGGGCGTAACTCTTTGGTATTGCTGATATAGCCGATGGGCGCATCAAACCATACGTATAGCACCTTCCCTTCAGCCCCTTTTATCGGAATGGGTATTCCCCAGTCCAAGTCGCGGCTCACGGCACGAGGTTGCAACCCGGCATCCAGCCAGCTTTTGCATTGTCCGTAGACGTTACTTTTCCACTCTTTGTGCCCTTCGAGTATCCACTCTTTAAGCCATGGATCATATTCGTTGAGCGGTAGATACCAGTGCTTTGTTTTGCGCAGCTCGGGCTTAGCTCCACTCACGGCACTGTGCGGATTGATCAGATCAATGGCATTCAGCGAGGTACCGCATGCTTCGCACTGATCTCCGTAAGCGCCTTCGTTACCGCAATGTGGGCATGTGCCTACTATATAGCGGTCCGCCAAAAACATTTTCGCTTCCGGATCCCAGTACTGTTCGCTCTCCTGCTCTATAAACTTACCCTCTTCGTAGAGTTTCTTAAAAAAGTTGCTGGCCGTCTCGCTGTGTATATCACTTGTGGTACGTGAATAAATGTCAAAGTCAATCCCAAATTCTGCAAAAGACTCCTTGATTAATTTATGATAGCGATCCACAATCTCTTGGGGTGTAACGCCCTCTGCCTTTGCTTTTAGAGAAATAGGAACTCCATGCTCATCGCTACCGCCTATAAAAAGCACCTCTTCGCCTTTGGCGCGCTTGAAGCGCACGTATATATCCGCCGGCACATACACACCGGCTAAATGCCCAATATGTACCGGTCCATTGGCGTAGGGTAGGGCCGTGGTGACTAAAGTGCGTTGGAATGCTTGGGGGGTATTAGATTGATTTTTATTCGTGTCCATTTTCTTTCTTTTTCTATTTGGCTCTCAACAATGCCTAACAAAGATAACAGAAACTCGTCACACCGCATTTATACGGAGGGCCTCTTCTTATGATAATAGCCAAGTGAAGCACGAGATTAGATGAGTGATTTTATGGGGTGATCCACGCTCTCCCAAGCACCGGGAAAAATATCAGAACCTTTCGTTCAAAACATCAGTATCTTTCAAATGAAACATCAGAATCTTTCCGTCAAAAGATCAGAACCTTTTTTGCGGGCATAATCAGTTGTTAAGAATCAAGGGAAATAGGGGGAAACGCAAGGAATGTAACTATTTGAAATATCATCATTTAG